>CASEIL010000016.1 GCA_949288065.1 uncultured Phascolarctobacterium sp. | reverse complement strand
GATGAGTTTTTGTATAACATTCGACGCGCACCCGCATAGCGGGTGGTTCTCTGTAAAACATGATTTTTAATCATGTTTTACCAGCTAAAGCCACATAAATAGTGGTTAAAACAAAAGGGAGCGTTGCTCCCTTTTGTTTTAAAATTCAGAATGTCCAGCGCATACCGGCATTCCACTGCCAGTCTTTTTCAAAATCACCGCCTGCCGTTTTTACAAAGTCAAAATACAGGTGGTTGTTTTTGCCGGTTTTAAGTGCTGTACCAATACCATATTCAAACCAAGTATCGTTAAAGCTTTCTCTTTCACTTCTGCTAATGCCGCGGCTGTCAGTCATATCAATATCATAGTCCCCACCAAATTCATGAAGCAGGTTTGCTTTAGCATAAATAACACCACTGTCACCAAGTTCTTTGCCAATGTTAAACCCTACGCGGCCAAGAACACTGGTAATGCCGCCCTGTTCTACTTTAATACCATTACTGGTTTCATATTCATCACCGCCAAAATACCCAAGTGTTAACTGAGCCTGCGGTTCAATATACCAACCGTTTTGCATATCGTTTTTGCGTCCATATTCTGCGCTTACGCTTATGCCGGTATTTTTATATTCTCCACTGATTTTATTGTTGTTGGTATCATAAACATTAAAATCATTATCCATATTGGCATACTTAAATACCAAATCCAGATAGTGTCCGCTCTTATAAATATCGGTATTATAAAACGCTATTGCTTTGCTGTGGTTTTCGCCGCTGCCACATTCATAGCTGCTGTCGCCGTCCGTATAGCTTAAGGCAGCGCCGGTGTAACGGGTTATATCTTCTGTTTGTTTTGTTACTTGGTCATAGCCAAACTCATAGCTAGTATACTGGTTTTCAAAGGCTACATTATCGTCACGGCTGATTTTATTTCCATGTACACGGAACCAAGCACCCTGTTCATCTTCGCCATTATTGCGAAGTTCGCCCATACGGCGCATAAGCTGATCATTTTCAGCACGCCAAGTATAATAATTCAAAGCATTTGCGCCCATAATAGCACCGACAGCAGTAGTAGTCTTGTCATCTACAAGCTCAATTTCGTTTAAAACCCAATCTTTGGTATATCCTTCTTCTAAGCTATCTTGCTGAACAAGATCATAACGGTTCCAATACAGCGCGCCTTCGCTATCATTAGCCTTAAACTCACCGTTTTCTGTACCGACGCTTACAAGCACAGTTCCCTTGGCACCTTCAGTATCTGCGCCAACATTGTTTAAAGTAATGTAGTGGATTCCGTTATGCGTATCTTCAATGTACAAACGGTCGCTAGCAGTATTTTTGCTAGCGTCAATATTCATATTTACAATCCCGCCTTCACCATTCATTGTTTTAGCATTTAATGTACGGAAGGTATCACCAGCATTATAATTCATATTTAAAGCTGCGCTATCAGCTAATACTAAGTCAGTAACATTGGTACTGTCAGTCATATTCCACTTGGCACCATTTTTAAATGTTAAATCAATTTCACTTTGCGATTTATCATATCCACCTTCATTGCCATATTCATTAGTGCCAGTAAAATGCGAATTTGCATTTAATAAATTAGCAGTAATTATATTTTTTGTTGTATCGGTATCTACAACAGTATCATAAGTTTCACCCCTTACCATTGCTGCATCTGTTTTACCAACAACAATATTGCCATTAAGCTGCACAATAGAATCAACATTTTCTGAAGAATTTACTTTTATTTTAGAACCTTCTCCCCAAGTATTGCCAACAGCATTCAATACTATCTTGCCATCAGCAACTAATCCTCTTTTATAATCAATATCGCTACCAGCTCTTGCCAGCGCAGATATAGCAACCGCATTATCATCTGCCTGCGTAGTATACTTAACATCGCCGTTAAAAACGGAATCAGAATGCCAATAAACATAAGAACCTATGGATTCTACATCTTCACCTTTAGAAATTGTTTTTATATCAGCCGTATTAAATGTAGAACCAGTAACCTGATACAGATATACACCATAGTTAGAAACACTATTAGGAAAAGTTTGTAAATCAGTTTTATAATTATATGCAGTTGCACCTTTTGCTGTAATATCAAGATGTCCATCAACAGTAATCGCTTTTGCATTATAATTATTATTGCTTTCTTTTAAATTGATGCCAATAGAATTATTACCACCTTCTGTTTCAATAGTCAAATCACCTTGAAAATGTAAATTCGCCGTTTTATCCGGACTATTTAAAGAATAATTCTGGTTATTTTCAACATTAGAAATACCATAAGCATAATATGGAGCATTCTTAACTGTTATTGTAGTATTACCGCCAACATTCAAATTAGCATTATCATAAGCTAAAATGCCCATTGAACGGTTACCATTAAGCATTGTAATATCCAAATTGCCTATTAAATTTAAGTCCGTATTATCACCATAAATATTAATACCTTGTTGAGTGTTTGGTTTAACCTCTTCACGCAATCCTAAATTATCATTAGATTCAGAATGAAAATAGTTATCTACAATGATCGTAGTATTGCCACCTACGCCCATTGTTGCTCCATATTGCATTTGAATACCTTGTCTTCTTTCAGAAATTTTATCACCTTGCCAATCATCAGGCCTAATGCTTATAAATAAATCTTTTGCAACATTTAAACCAGCACCAGTGTTCCACAACACTATGCCTGAACCTAATTCTCCACTTACAGAGCCAGTACCTTCATTTCTTCTAAAATCATCAGAATTATAATTATGACCATTAACAGTATTTAATATAGTTAAATTCCCATCATAATCTTTTGAATATCCACCTGTAAAATGTAAATTTTTCTGCTCTAATATAACATCTCCTGCCCATACAGGCACACTAAAACTGCCTAATATTAAGCTCAATACTATCGCCTTTTCCAAATTTTTCCGTTTCATATACACAACCTCTTTCCCTCAACCGGCCTTATGCCGGTTAATTTATATTAAAATTATATCATATCTTTACCCCCTCGCAAGACATTCAGGTTTGCGTGTGTCTTACTTTTACTGGTCTTGGGAAACTTTTTCCCTGCCGGGCTTGCCCCCGCCTGTTACGGTTCTATTTACAAAGCAAAACAACAAAATTTAATTCTTTATACTCTGCCAAGGCTAAAAAAATAACGCCTGCCGCGGTTAGTAAAAACCACAAGCAGGCGTTAAAAAATCTAAAACAGAATATTGCGTAATAGATAAAAAATAAACTCTCATACAATCGGTATGAGAGTGTTTTACTTTATTTGACTTTTTGGCTGGGTTTGTTATAATAGTTATAGAAATGCAAATGGCTGCCGATAGACGGTTAGCCGCAAATTATAAGTCATTATCAAAAGGTAACAACCGCTAAGTTTGCGAAGCTACGGCGGTTGTTACTTTTTTCTGGATATATCCTTGCCAATAGTATAACCAATGGCAAAAACTGTTATTGTATAACCAAATACGGTTAAAAAATCAATAACGTCCATACTACCCCTCCTTTCTGTATTCCGGTGTATACCGTTTTACTTTTGGAGGGTTTTCACATAGTCCTCCAAAGGGAGGGCTAACCGCCTACCGTTATGGCAGCACATTTGCCTGTTTATGATAACACAAAAATATAAATCCGTAAAGATAGCGAACATATTTTTGTTTATATTTTTAAATTTGTTTGCTACTCCTTTATATACACAAATCCCCGCACCAAATGGTACGGGGATTTTGCATTTCCGCAATTAAATTATAAGGCGCAAAAGCCTTACTCTTTAATCATAATGTCGATAATAACTTCGTTGGTTTTTTCCATGCCCTGTTTTGCAAGGGTGCCCACGTTGGCAAGGGTTTCTTCCACGTCTTTGCCAACGATGCCGTCGCCGCTCTGGTAGTTGTTGCCCATTTTGCACATGTTGTAGCCAACAATGCCTGCTTCAACGGAGTTGGCAATTTTGCCTGCGCAGGAAGCTTTAGCGCCGTCGCAAATCATGCCGCTGGTTACGCCAACAGCGTTGATAATGGTGTGGCCGATTTCTTCCAGCGTTGCGCCGTGCAGATAAGCAATGCCTGCACCTGCACCTGCGCCTGCGCTTACTGCGCCGCAGAAGGCGCTAAGCACGCCGATAGGAGTTTTTTCGTGAACAGTTACCAAAGTTGCCAATACCAAAGCGCGGTACATCTTTTCTTCCGTTACGCCCAGCTCTTTAGCATAAACAATTACCGGCACGGAGGTAGTCATGCCCTGGTTGCCGCTGCCGGAGCAGATTACAACCGGCATTTCGCAGCCGTTCATGCGGGCGTCGCTGCCTGCTGCCGCCATAGCACGCGCACGGGTGCGTACATCCGGGTTCTCGCCAGCCATTGCCAAAAGCACACTGCCGATATTAGCGCCGTAGTTGCCGCGCAAACCTTCTTCGGCGATAGCCATGTTGCATTTAATCTGCGGGTCGATAACATGCTTAATATCTTCCACATCAACGGTGTTGGCAAAATCATAAATATCTGCCAGGTTCAGCAAAGTCCTGTCGGTAAGACCTTCGTTGGTTTCGCCGGTAACGGGAATGTATTTAAGTTTTTCGCCGTCTTTTTCAATCAGCACTACGTTAGTGTGGTCGTTGGCGATGCGCACTTTTACATAATGCTCGCCCTGGTACAGGGTAATGATAATGTCAAAGGTGCAGCCCAGCTCGATGTGTTTGGTGGTAATTTCGGTATGCTGCAAAAAGTCCTGCATTTGGGCAATCTGTTCGGGGGTAACGTCGGCTAAAACTTCCAGTTCTTTGTCCGGGTTGCCGGCAATAATGCCGATAGCCGCTGCCACAGGAATGCCCTTCATGTGGTTGGTGTTGGGGACGATTACCGATTTTACATTTTTAATAATGCTGCCGCTTGCTTCAACCAATACTTTGTCCGGCAGGCCGTCCATATACTTTGCAGCAACTGCCGCCGCGTAGGCCAAAGAAATCGGCTCGGTACAGCCCATTGCGGGTTTGAGCTCTTCCTCCAGAATCTGAATATAAGCTTTGTACTTCATGTCTGTTTTAATCACAATACATCTCTCCTTACTTATTTCAAGATTCCCCTCGCAAAAATTCAAGTCATTAAATTATTTATGTACTGCATCCTGTGCAGCTTTAATTTTAGCAGCCATGCCGCCGATTTTTTTAAGCGGTACTGCGCACAGAGCTATGCGCACGCCTGCTTTAAGCGGCACTGCAAAAATGTTGTTCTCGTGCAATTTATTGCAAACTGCTTCCGGGTCGCTGTCCGGAATGGACAGGAAGAAACCTGCGATATAAGGCAGGCATTTTAAACCGCATTCATCTGCTTCCTTCATAAACAGGTCGGCGCGGGCCTTAATCATTTCGTAATAATCGTTGCGTTCCTTCTGCACTGCTGCCAGAAGCTCAGGGTCTTTATAAACCGTGGCCAGGGTTTTCATGGCCGGGCGGTTAATGTTAGACCAGGTTGCGCGGCTGGTGTACTGGTTGATGCCTTTAAACTCATCAATAACCTCTTTGGAGGAAGATACGCCAATCATCGCGCCGGTGCGCTGGCCATACATGGTAAAGCCCTTGCTCATGCTGTAAGCAACGATTGTTAAAATGTTAGACGGCAGGTTAGAAATCTTTTTAAAGAATTTGCGCACTGCCTGGCGCTCGCCTGCGTAGTCGATGTAGGCAATATCTAAAAGCAGTGTTACGGTTTTATCCGTGCCAGCGGTTGCGCCCTTTAAAATATCAATAACGCCCTGCATATCGTCCTCGCTCAGGCTGTAACCGGTAGGGTTATGCGCCGGAGTGTTGATGATAAGGAGCAGGCTTTTCTGCCTGCTTAAAATTTCTTCAACCTTGGCTTTTAAGGCAGGCAGGTTGTATTTGTTGTTTTCGTCCAGCATGGTGTAGGTATCAAGTTTGCGCCCCATGTCGTTGCACAAAACGCTGTACGGGTCCCAGTACCAGTCGCTGGTAAGGGCAGTTTCGCCTTCGTCCATATAGTTCCACACCGCATGGTGGATAACGCCGGTGCCGCCGCTGGTGGCAACTGCCGCCATATAGCCTTCCGGTTTGCTGTCGCCGAAGGCTGCGTTAATAACTTCTTCCAGATAATCCGGCAGGCCGGAAATAGGTGCGTAAGCAATAAGCTCATCGGTAGAAAGGCTGCGGAAAACCTTATCAACCGTCGGCAGGCAGACGAGCTTTTCGTCCTCGTCCAAAATGGCGCCGATGGTAGCGTTGGTTACGTTGGCAGCGCCTACCTCTTTAGCTTTGGCAACGCAGGCTGCGTTAGCTGCAAAAATACTGTCTTCTGCGGATTTACCCTTGGCATGGTTTGCCGCAATACTTGTCAGCATGGTTATTACCCCCTAAGTTATATCAATCAGTGTTCCGCTTCCTGCGGGAAGAAATGCGCGTGGATAGCGTTAACCGCTTTGGTTACGTCCTCTGCCGGCACAAGGCACGAAATACTGATTTCTGATGTGCTGATTACGCCGATGTTAATGCCTGCGCCTGCCAGCGCGCCAAACATGCCCGCTGCAATACCCGGGCTGCCCAGCATGCCTGCGCCGACGATGGAAACCTTGGCTACGTTTACTTCAAGGTCTACCTTGTCGAAAGGCATTTCAGCCTTTAATTTTTCCAAAACGCCCAGGGCTTCCGCCATATCGGTTTTGGCTACGGTAAAGAGTATATCGTTTTTGTTCTGCTGCACGCTGGCGCTTTGTACAATCATGTCAACGTCTACGTTGGCGTCGGCCAGCGCCGCAAAAATTTTATAGGCTACGCCCGGTTCATCCGGCACACCGCGTGCCGCCAGCTTTGCTACATTGGTGTCGTGCGCTACGCCGCGGATAACAAATTTTTTCTCCTGCACTGTATATTCCCCCCTGATAATAGTTCCCGGTACCTCGTGAAATGTTGAACGCACATGGATGGCGACGCCGTTGTGCTCGCCGTATTCCACTGCGCGCGGCTGCATTACGCCTGCGCCGAGCCTTGCCAGCTCCAGCATTTCCGCAAAGGTAATTTCGTCAAGCTTTTTGGCGTTAGGCACAATGCGCGGGTCGGCGGTGTAAACACCGTCAACGTCAGTGTAAATGTCGCACATATCTGCTTTAAGCCCCGCTGCAACAGCAACGGCAGTGGTGTCGCTGCCGCCGCGGCCCAAAGTGGTAATGTCGCCGCCTTCGGTAATGCCCTGAAATCCCGCCACAATTACAACCTTGCCTTCGTCAAGCGCCTGTTTAACACGCCCGGCTTCCACATCTATAATGCTGGCCTTGCTGTATTTATCGTTAGTTTTAATGCCTGCCTGTGCGCCGGTAAACGATACCGCAGGCTGCCCCTTGGCGCAAAACGCCCCCGCCATTAAGGCGATGGTCACCTGCTCGCCGGTTGCGAGCAGCATATCCAGCTCGCGCTTGGGCATATCCGGGTTGACGCGCCCGGCCAGCGTTAAAAGGTCGTCGGTGCTGTCGCCCATTGCCGATACAACGATAACAACCTTATCTTCCGGCTGTTTTTCCTTCAGCACCCTGTCTACAATGCCGTGAATTTTCTCCGGCGTGGCAACGGAGCTGCCGCCGAATTTTTTTACCAGTATAGCCATCAGGTTCCCCCCATAATAAAAATGCCTATATAAATATTGTACCATAATTAACACAATCTGTATACACTAAATAATTGTGCCAATTTGGTTTTATTGCTAAAAATTAATAATCGTAGCGCCGCTGCCGCCCTCGTTTAAGGGCGCTTCGGCAAGCGATTTTACTGCCCTGTGCGTGGATAGGTACGCCGTAAGCCCGGCTTTAAGCGCGCCCGTGCCTTTGCCGTGAATGATGCGCAGGCTGGTAAGCCCTGCCAGAAGCGCGTCGTCCATAGCCTTATCGACAGCGGGAATGGCTTCGTCCATCGTCATGCCGCGCACGTCAACCTCGGTGCGCGCGCCGATACTTTTTTGCACAAAAAACTGGTGCGCAAAGCCCTTGCGTTTTTTGCCGAAGCTTTCCTGCGCAGCGTTGCTTTTGGCCTTGCCGCGCATGGCAATGCAGTCCTTAGCCTTAACAGTGGTTTTTAAAATACCCACCTGCACCGTAACCTCGTTGCCGTTAACGGCAGTAATGGTGCCATCCTTGCCTAAGTTCTTTAAAAATACCGTTTGCCCAACTTTAGCCGTCTGCGCCGTTAAGGGCTCGCCCTCCGGCACAGGGGTTTCGCTGGCAAAGCTTTTTTGCAGCTTTTTGCGTGCCTCTTCCGCTGCCTGCTGTAACTGCTTCGCGTCAAAATCTGTTTTCATCTTGCGCAGCTCTTTCAACACGGCTTCCGTTTCGCGGCGGCTGCTGCGGTAAAGCTCGTCCGCCTGCTCGCGTGCCTTGCGCAAAATTTCGTTTTTGCGGTGTTCCAGCTCTTTCTTCTGCTGCGCCAGTTCGTTTTTAATGCGCTCGCTTTCAGCCTTTAAGCTGCGTATTTCGCGGTTCTGGCTTTCGTATTCGCGGCGCTCGCCTTCCAGCTCTTTCAGCACGTCTTCCATGTGCACATGCTCCTGCGTTAAAAAGCTGCCCGCATTTTCTATAATCTCTTCGCTCAAGCCCAGCCTGCGGCTGATGTTAAACGCGTTGCTGCTGCCCGGCACGCCCATAAGTAAGCGATAAGTGGGGCGCAACGTTACCGGGTCAAACTCCACGCTGGCGTTTTCCATGCCCGGGCGCCCGTAAGCAAAGGTTTTCAGCTCGCTGTAATGCGTGGTAACAATCGTCAGCACGCCGCGGCAGTGCAGGTGTTCCAGTATCGACATGGCCAGCGCCGCGCCCTCGTTCGGGTCGGTGCCTGCGCACAATTCGTCTATCAAAACCAGCTCGCCCGCTTTAACCTGCTTTAAAATATCCACCATGTTCGTCATGTGGCCGGAGAAGGTACTTAAGCTCTGCTCAATGCTCTGCTCGTCGCCAATATCGGCGTAAACCGCGCTTACCACCGGCATTTTGGCGCTGGCCGCCGGTACAAACAGCCCTGCCTGCACCATCAGCATAAACAGGCCCACCGCCTTAATGGCGACGGTTTTGCCGCCGGTGTTAGGGCCGGTTATTAAAAGCGTGTTAAACCTGCCGCCAATTTCAATATCCAGCGGCACAACCTTGGTCGGGTCCAAAAGCGGGTGGCGGCCTTTGGCAATTTCTATGCCGCCGCTAAGGTTCACCACCGGGCGCACGGCCTTTTGCTGCTGCGCTAAATATGCGCGCGCAGCGATAAAATCAAGTTCCGTAAACTGCTCCATAGCGCGGATGATTTTATCGGCTTCCGCGCCGACTGCGCCCGATATACTGCGCAGGATACGCTCAATTTCTTCCTGCTCCTGCGCCAGGTAACGCTTAATATCGTTGTTAAGGTTTACCACCGCCATCGGCTCAATAAACAGTGTTGCGCCGCTGCCCGACTGGTCGTGCACCACGCCAGGGAAGTTAAAACGGTATTCCTGCTTAATGGGTATTACATAGCGGTCGCCGCGCATGGTAACCAAAGCATCCTGAAAATACTTCTGGTTGTTAGGGTCGTGCAAAATGCTGTCCAGCTTTTCGCGCACGCGGTTTTTGGCAACCTGCACGCCGGTGCGCAGCCCTGCCAGCTTGGTGCTGGCGCTGTCCAATATTTCGCCCTTCTCGCTGATAGCGCCGGTAATTAAGCGTTCAATTTTCGGGAATGCTTCCAGCTCATTGGCATATTCCGCCAGTTGCGGCGCTGCTTCCGCCTCGCCTGCCAAAAACTGCTTTACGCTGCGCAAGGCCTCGCAGGTTGTGCCTACCTGCATCAGCTCCTCCGGCTCCAGCACGCTGCCGATGCGCGCTCGTTTAACCTGCGGCAGAATGTTATACGCCCCGCCGAAGGGAAAACGCTTGCCGTCGTCGAGTAAGCGCAGGGCTTCTGCCGTTTCTTCCTGCAATTTTTTTACGGCGGCAAAATCGCTTTCAATGCGCATATTCATTACGCGCTCGCGCCCAAGGCTGGTGGCGGTTTTGGCTGCCAGCATTTCCTTAACTTTATCAAATTCTAATGTTTGTATTGCAAACTTAGCCATAATTCTCCTTATAAAACGCCGCGGAAGTAGTGCCCGCGCGTGGTGTGCGGCAGGTTATCCTCCTGCGTCAGGCTGCCCTCCTGCACGCCTTTGTAAAGCGCCACGGTTTTGGCCGTTTCGTCCTCCGTGTAATAGCGCGCGTCAATCAAAAGGCGCTCCACGCCTGCCTCCTGCACGGCTTTAAGGTTAGCCAGCATCGAAAGGTCGTGCGCGTTTAAAACGTGCATGCGGCAGTTCTGGTCCGTAACCAGTGGGAAGCTCGCAGCCTTGCGGTCGTTTAAAAACAGCGGCTCGCGGCAGTTAAAGCTGCATTTGCCCTTGTGCAAATCTCCCAAAAAGCTGCCGGCGGCGCAGTATTCCGAAACCATCATTTCAATGCGCCCCTGCACAAGGCATTCCAGCGGCATTTTGCTTACGGCACACAAATGCTCAACCTGTTTTAAGGTCAGCTCCGCGCTTAAAACAGCGCCCTTCGCGCCAAGGCTCTGCCAAAAATCAAGGCACTGGCTGTTGTAAATGTTCAGCGCCATATCCGCCCACAGCGGCGTGGTGCAGTTTTCCTTCGCCAGCTGCCATAAACCAACATTATTAATGTAAACAGCGTCCGGGTTCAGCGCCTGCCATTTGGCAAACTGCTTAGCATAAAATGCCTCCTGCCCCTGGCTGATAATACGCGGCGTGCCTGCTGCCCATTTGGCACCGTACTGACTGGCAAGTTCTGCCACCTGTTCGTAGTCGGCGTCGGTAATAACCTTCGTGCTGAACAAATCGCCGCCGAAGATGATATAATCCGCACCGGCGGCAAGGGCTGCCTTAGCCTTGCCCACCGTATCGCAGCGCACGGTTAAAAGCGCGTGCTTTTTGGGCACTTTCTTTTCCGGCCGCACCAGAGGAACATCTACCTTGTGTTTTTCGGTGCGCTTAGGCGCGAAGGCTTCAAGACGTGCTGCGTCCAGCGCTTCGGCTGCCATGCGGCGCGCCTCGTTGATTTCGCTCATCGGCACCATTACGCCGTCGTCCAAATCAACCGTAAGGTTATTTAAAACGTATTCCGTCGTGCCGAGGCGGTCCACCTGCTTGCGCACGGCGGCCTCGTCAAGCGCATGCTTGCGGGCGGCTTCCGTAATAAAATTAGTTTCGCCAAAGCCGGTGTTGCCTTCGTCATCCGTCAGCAGCACGGTTAAGGGCTGCCCCATTTTGGCGGTTACCACAGCGTCCACCGGTATGCGGCGTTTCGCCTTATCGCCGTAGAACCTGCCTGCATAAGCCATCAGCTCCGCGTCGAAGGTACGGAACACGCGGTCGTTCATGCGCACGCCGTTAGGCACGTCGATAACAACCTGCGTGCCGGGCTGCGCACTTGTTACCTCGCGCCCATCCTGCGTCATTTTGTTAATAGTAGTGCCCACGCGGCCGCCTACTTTAACCCAAAATTCCAACCCGTCGCCAAGGCTTACAGCTTTATCAAGCTTTACGGCGGCCTTGTTTTCGCCTTTAAACAATTTAACCACGCGCCCTACCATTACGCCGCGGTTGTTGGGGCGGCGGTCGCTCATCATGGTTCTGCCGGGGCGGCTAACCATATAGGCAGTGGTAAAGTCGCGGTTAAAAATCTGTTCTATATTTGCCAAATCCTGCGGCGGCACGTTGTAATTGCCCGCCAGGTAGCTGTCGATAGCGCGGCGGTACGCATCTACCACCACGGCTACATATTCGGGGCGTTTCATGCGCCCTTCAATTTTGTAGCTGGTTACGCCTGCCTCAATCAGCTGCGGCAAAATTTCCAAAGTGTTTAAATCCTTCGGGCTTAAAAGGTACTGCCCTGCATCCGTGCCCGCCAGCATATCCTTGCCGTTTTTATCGGTCAGCTTGTAAGGCAAACGGCAGGGCTGCGCACAGCGCCCGCGGTTGCCGCTGCGCCCGCCAATCAAGCTGCTCATCAGGCACTGGCCGCTGTAACAAACGCACAGCGCCCCGTGAATAAACACTTCAATTTCGGTATCCGTGCTCTGGCAGATGGTTTTAATATCCTTAATGTTCAGCTCGCGTGCCAGCACGGCGCGTTCCATGCCGCTTGCCTTGCACAGGCGCACGCCTGCCAGGCTGGTTACCGTCATCTGCGTGCTGGCGTGCAGCGGCAGCTGCGGCACTAATTTGCGCGCCAAATTAATAACGCCCAAATCCTGCACAATAATGCCATCCACACCCACATTGTTTAAAAACAGCAGGTAATCGGCAAGGTCAGCCATTTCGGCGTCATCCACCAAAGTGTTAACCGTTATATACAGCCTTACCCGGTGCATGTGTGCAAAGTACACAGCCCGGGTCAGTTCTTCTCTGTCAAAATTGCTGGCATACTGGCGCGCGCCAAACGCCTTGCCGCCCATGTAAACAGCGTCGGCTCCGGCGTTAACGGCTGCCTCCAGCGCCTCCCAGCTTCCCGCCGGGGCCAGCAGTTCTATCGTTTTTGCAGTTTTCATTGCATTCACCATTATTCTTTAGCTGCCGCCAAAAGTTTGGCGTATTCCCTGTGCAGCTTGTAAAGCTCACCGGCAAAATCAAGCGCCGCCCACACGGCAACGCGCTCGGTTTTTACCACGTGCGTTTTTTCGGCAAGCTGCTGCATTTTTTCGTCCACCATCGCGGCAATCGCGTCGGTATCCTCCTTCGGCAGCCCGCTCGTTAAGTTATACTGCTCGTTAAAAATCGTTACGGTAATGGTTTTTTTATCCATTTAACCCTCCGTCAGCGGGCGGCAATATCAAAGCTGAAGCTCTGCACGCCCATCATTTCCCAGCCGCGCTTATATTCCAGCGTTACGCTGTAATCGCCGGGGTTCTGCACGGCAATAAAAATAATTTCGCTGCCCATTACGCCTGCCTGGCTGTCCATGTTCATCGGCATAATGTAGGAGCGGCCTACCTCATACACATTGGCAGCGTCGGTGCTCGTCAGCCCCCAGCTGTAACCGGTGCTGCGGTTGGCGTCCAGCTTAATGGCAAGCAGTGCGCCCGGCTTAACCGGCACCACACGCCCTTCAACGGCGTTGGTTAATTTGGTAATCGGCAAAAGGCGGTTGGCCGCGGCGGCGCGGATAAACGGCAGCAAATCCTTGTAGGGCACTACCCTGTCGTAAGCACTACCGGCGGAACTGCACAGCATCAGCCCATTCTCGCCCAGCAATGCGTGGTAATACGCACCAGTAACCTCAGCCCTGCCATTGCCTTCGCGGAAAATATCCGTCAGCGCCAGCTCACGGCCGGTAGTTAAATCAATATTAATGCCCTTGTAAAGCACGCCCGAAGCGCCCTCGGCCTTCAGCAAAATGCCTACAACGGTGGGGCGGTTCAGCGTTACGGTGTAGGAAAGATTGCAGCTGCCAAGCTGTTTGGTAATGCTGTCGGCGGCATTACGCAGCACGCTGTTGGCGCTTTTTTGCAGGTCAACATTGTCCAGCCCGTCGGTTTCGGGCATTACGCCGGTTACGCTGCCTGTCAGCACACGGCTGTACACGGTGGCGGGCTGCTCCGCAAAAGCTATGGAAGCCATCATCATCAAAGCCAAAAACAGTCCGGTAATCTTCATCCTTCCATACCTCCGTTATTACATATTTTTAATAAACTCAACTGCTTTTTCCATGCGCTCCAGGCATTTTTCACGTCCTAAAAGCACCATAACGTCAAACAAACCGGGGCTTACGGTGCGTCCGGTCAGCGCAAGGCGCGTCGGGTGGATAGCTTTGCCCAAAGATAAACCATGTTCTTCGGCAATTTTGTTGTACAGCGCTTCGGTAGTTTCCAAAGTAAATTCGGGCAGCGCCTTAATGCCTTCAATGCAGGCAGTTAAAAGCTCAACTGCTTCCGGTTTAAAGTGTTTGGCAACGCCCTTTTCGTCGTAGCTTTCCACATCTTTAAAGAAGTATTCGGATGCGTCGGCAACCTCCTGCAAGGTTTTTACGCGCACGCGTACAACGTCAACTAATTTAGCAAAATATTCTTTGTTTTCTTTCAGCCATTCTTCCGTAACAAGCCCTGCTTTTACAAAGAATGGTTCTGCCTCCGGCAAAATTTCTTCCAGCGGCAGGCTGCTTAAATACTGGCCGTTCATCCATGTCAGTTTTTTAACGTCGTAAACAGCGGCTTTTTTGCTCATCTGCTCCAGTTCAAACAGCTTAACGGTTTCTTCAAGGCTGAAAATTTCGCGCTCATCGCCGGGGCCCCAGCCTAAAAGCGTAAGGTAGTTTACAATGGCCTTGTTCAAATAGCCCTGGCTGCGGAACTCCTCAACGCTGGTCGCGCCATGGCGCTTGCTCAATTTGCTGCGGTCCGGCGCAAGTATCATCGGCATGTGGCCGAATTTAGGCACCTCAAAGCCGCAGGCCTCGTACATTAAAATCTGCTTCGGCGTGTTGCTTAAATGCTCTTCGGCGCGCAGCACGTGGCTGATACGCATTAAATGGTCATCTACAACAACAGCAAAGTTATAGGTAGGCATGCCGTTGCTTTTTACAATTACAAAATCGTCAAACTGAGTTAAATCAAAGGTAACGTCGCCGTGAATTAAATCGTGCACGGTTAAGTTGCCCTCTGTCGGTATTTTTAAACGCACGGAATACGGTTCGCCCGCAGCCACACGCGCTTTAGCTTCTTCCACAGGGATATCGCGGCAGGTGCGCGCATAGCGGAACGGCTGTTTAAGCGCGCGCTGTTTTTCGCGCTGCGCCTCCAAATCAGCCGGAGTGCAGAAGCAATAGTATGCCTTGCCCTCGTCCAGCAGGCGCTGGGCAACTTCCTTATACAGCGGCAGGCGCTCGCTCTGGAAGTACGGGCCTACTTCGCCGCCAACTTCCGGGCCTTCGTCCCAGTTCAGGCCCAGCCATTTAAGGCTGGTTAAAATCTGGCTTACGCTGTCCTCTTTCAAGCGTTCAGTATCGGTATCTTCAATGCGCAGCACCAGTTTGCCGCCGTTTTTGCGGGCAAACAGCCAGTTAAACAGGGCCGTCCTTGCGCCGCCGATATGTAAATAACCAGTAGGGCTGGGTGCAAAACGCACGCGAATTTCGTTCATTTCATCGTCTCCTCAATAAAAAACTCTACAACATTATAATTATACAACTTATCCGTGTATAAAGCAATTTCTCTGCCAGGGCAGAATATAAAAAAGCCGGCGCTGCCACCGGCTTTATTTTATTTTACAACTACCGGCACAAACAGTGCTTCAATGCCGGTAATATCGTACGGGCTGAAGCGCACAAAAAGCTCGGACGGTTTGCCGTTGATGACAAAGCAGGAATAGGTCAGCTTGCCCTCCCAGCGCCCGGCGTCGGTTTCCACGTTTACCAGCTCGCTGTCGATAAATTCCTGGTAAATATCGGCGCAGTCGTCGGCTTCTTCCGCCTCATAGCTAAAAGTGCCGTCCGGCTCAATGATGGAAATATTGCAGCCCTCGCGCCCAAAAATAGGCTTTTTAAGAAACTTACGCCCGCTGAACGCCTGCGCGTCCATGCTGGTTTCGGCAATGTTGGTACGCACAACCTGCCTTGCGGCAGCGTCAAAATAATTGGTGTTTTCCGCAAGGTAATGCGCAATCGCCAGCATCGCCTTGTTCTGCATCAAAATGGCTTTTATAGGGTTCACCAAAATTACCTTGTGCATATTTGCCAAATCCATCAGCTTTAAGCCAACGGGATAGCCGTCGCTGCTTTCGTCGTCCATCAAAAGCTCCAGCGGGTGCAGGCGGTACAAAACGTCAATTTTATATTCGCCTTCGCCGTCGTCGTGGTAAACACCGTCGTCCTTCACCACCAGGTCAATCAGCCTTGCCGCACGCACGTTAACAAATTCATACTCGTCAAAATGCGCCGCCACATAATCCGCCAAAGCGTTTTTAAGGTACTGCATGTTCGCCCAGTCCTCGGCGTATTCATCGTTGGCGGCCAGTGTTATGTTTACGCCTGTTAAATTAATGCGGCCCTTAAGCGTGGTTTTTAAAAGCTCCACAAAAGGCTCAATCAGTTCTGCGTTGTGCACCGGCGCCTCACCGCCCGCAAAATACTTTTGCGCCACGGCATTGCCATAAAACGCCTCCGGCATCGCGCAGGGCGTATCGGCGTTAATTTCCACAACCTTGTAGGTGCCGTCCTTCGCCTTCACAAAATCAAGGCGGGCAATGTTGGTAACGTAATCACTGTCGTCATCGGCAATAAACGGCGTCAGCTTCGGCGTCATGTTAATAACGTCAATCGGCATCACGTCGCCCTTGCTGCGCACGTCCTCCGCCAGTTTTGCCATCACATTGTACACCTCGCGCGCAATAAACTGCACCTTCTCCTTTTCGCCGGCGCTGATGTACAGCGGGCTTAAGGTTGGGTAGCGAGTTTCGTAATCGGGCGCGTCGATGTAAGGAATAATTTTTTCGTCCAAATTATCAATCCACGATTGTTTTTTCAGCATGGCCGCCCTCCTTACGATACTGCGCTGCTGCGCGCGCTGCCGCTGCTAATGCCGGTTTTGCCGGTTGTGGGGCTCTGCACCTTGCTGGTTGTAGCGCCGGTTTTAGCAGCTTCCGTGCCCGTAACCTTGCTTTGTGCGTTGCCTTCACTACCTGCCTGCGTGCCCGGCGCAGGCGTTTGCCTTACATTAGTTGTAGTGCCGCCAAACATCGGCCAGTGCCAGAACATCCACCACGGGTACATCATCGTGCTATTACTCTGGCCGTTTTCCTCCTGCTGTTCGGCTTCGTCGTTGCCGCAGCCTGCCACGCCCGCCAGCATCGAAAGCACCAGTGCCCCGGCTATAATTTTATTGCGTTTTTCCTTCGTTAACATATCATCACCTATTTGCGTTTCTGCCTGCGGTTGCTGCCTGTTTTCGGCGCTTTGCGCTTATCCGCCACGGCGTTTTTGCCGCGCTTGGGCGCAGAAGGCTTTTTCTTCGGAGCAGGCGCAGGTTCGCGGCGGGCAATAACCTTGCCCTCCAAATTTTGTTTTTCCATGCGGATGTTCAGTTTCATTTCGATATTGCGCAGCCATTTTACCTCGTCCGCCGTGTACAGCGTAACGGCAATGCCGTCGTTGCCAGCACGCCCTGTGCGGCCAATGCGGTGCACATACCAGTCAACATCGTGCGGAATATCGTAGTTTACAACGTGCGTAACACCCTCAATATCCAGCCCGCGCGCCGCAATATCGCTCGCCACCAAAATTTGCAGCTTCGCGTCGCGGAACTTTTTCATAACCGTTTTGCGTTTCGCCTGCGAAAGCTCGCCAGTCAACACGTCCACGTTGTAGCCCATGCCGCCCAGCACGTCGCCCAGTGCGTTGGCGCGCTCCTTGCTGAAGCAAAAAACTATCATTAAATACGGGTTGTAACGGTCAATAAGCGCAGCCACGGCGCGGTCACGGTATTCGTCGGTGGTTTTAATGCAAATCTGCTTAATCGTGTCCACCGTCGCCTCGTTCGGGTTAATGTCAATCAAAACAGGGTTCACCGTAATCTTGCGGCCCAGCTTGCGCACCTCCTCGCTCAGCGTGGCGCTGCACAGCATAACCTGCCTTTGCGGCGATGTCATGCCTAAAAGCTCTGCCGCATCGTCGATAAAGCCCTGCTTCAACATCTCGTCCACTTCGTCCAGCACAAAATAATCCACACCGCCCAGGCTGACATTGCCCTTGCGGATATGGTCGAGCAAGCGCCCCGGCGTGCCGATTAAAACGTGGCACACATTTTCCAGTTTGTGCTTTTGCAAATCAAAATCGCGCCCGCCGGTAACAGCCAGCACCTTAATGGCGCTTTCCTTGCCGGTTAAGCGCTTAAACTCCGTGGCAATCTGCTGCGCCAGCTCACGCGTCGGCGTAACAATCAAAGCCTGTGCATACGCCTTGGTGACATCAATCCGCTGCGCCAGCGGCACCAAAAAGGCTAAAGTTTTGCCCGTGCCCGTCTGCGCGCGCGCAATAACATCACGCCCGGCGTAAAGCGCGGGAATAGCCTGCGCCTGCACCGGCATGGGTTTATTAATGCCCATGTTTTTCAGCGCCGCAATAATATTTTCCGGCACCTTCATATCCTTAAAGCTTGGTAACATATAATCCCTCTTTTCAATCAAAAATTCTATTTAAAAAGCGCTCCAACCGGGGCGCTAATGCTTTGTCAGTTTATTATACCATAAATCCGCCGTTTTGTGGCAAGTATAAAATCCTTGCAAAAATAAACAAAATATTGTACAATATTCTTGACAATAAATGATAAGGAGGCCTGTTATGTTAGCCGTTAATTATTCTACCATCCGCAATAATTTAAAAAACTATTGCGACGAAGCTACCGACAATAATGAAGTTGTTATTGTTACCCGCAAAGAAGAAAAAAACGTTGTTATCATCAGCCTCGATAACTATAACCAGCTTGCCAAAGCCGCCCGCAACGCAGAATACCTTGCCAAACTTGACCGCGGCTACGCGCAGATTGCCGCTGGTAACCTGCGCAAGCACGAGCTTATTGAGGACTAACCATGAACAAATTATGGACTGACGATGGCTGGTTAGATTACCTTTACTGGCAAACACAGGATAAGAAAACACTTAAAAAAATTAATGAACTAATCCGCGATATTGACCGCAATGGGCCGTTAGAAGGCACCGGCAAGCCGGAGCGCCTGCGTTACCGCGAGAGCTTCAGCAGGCGGATTGACCACGCCAACCGCTTAGTTTACGTTATCGACGCGCACGGCAACCTTGTAATACTTTCCTGCCGCGGGCACTATGAAGAATAAAACCAATATATAACAGTGAGGTGGCAGTTATGCAAAACAAACGTACCTGGCTTTTTTTAATATTATTGCTCATCTTATTCTCGCTCATCGTGGCGCAGCAGCAGCAAATTAACGACCTTAACGACGAGCTTAACGCCGTGCAGCAGCAGTGCGACACGCTTCAAAAACAGCTTACCGAACACATTACCCCGCCCTTGCCCCCGCAAGCAGATGATAATGGAAGCGTAGTAGTTGGGGGTTAAAGATAAAGACGAGCAAAAAATAAATTTAATACGCCTAAACACACAAAACCCCGATACGCAAAAGCGTACCGGGGTTTTTATTACATTTTAAATTTGCACGTTATTTGCCAAGCCAGGAGCGGGAGGCTTTTTTGCCTGCTTCTTTGTTAATTTCTACGGATGCCGGTGCATACAAAAGCATATCGTCCTGCACCTTGGATACGCGCGCGCCGATAATATAGCTTACGCCGTTCAAATAATCGAAAATACGGTTGCGCATAACGCAGTCCACCGCTTCAAACGAAATCATCAGCGTGGAACCGGACATTAACGCGTCGGCGTATTCGCGCACATCACTGAACTGGCGCGGGGTGCGCACCAAAATATCCATGTGCCCGGATTTTACAAGGCAAGGCCCGCCGTAGCTAACATCTTCGTTATCTGTATGCCAAAACTTTAAAGCAGTGTTTTTCAAGTCCATCTCCTGTGCCTCCGTCCAAATTCATAATCAGCTAATGTAATGTAAATACTTCCACAAAAGTTTTTAAAATCCTGCCTTGGCAGAAAATTTATTGTTTGTTGCGTGCGCGCATTCTGCCGCGTTCAACCCTGTCGAGAATTTTTTTGCGCATGCGGATGCTTTTCGGCGTTACTTCAACAAGCTCGTCGTCGTTAATATGCTCCAAAGCCTGCTCCAGCGAGAAGGTTTTGGGCGGGATGAGGCGGATGGCGTCGTCGCTGCCGGAAGCACGCATGTTGCTGACATGTTTCTTTTTGCACGGGTTAACGTCCATATCGTCCTCGCGGCTGTTTTCGCCGATAATCTGGCCTTCGTAAACCTGTTCGCCCGGCACGATGAACATGGTGCCGCGCTCCTGCGCGTTGCTGATGCCGTAAGAGGTGGTTTCGCCTGCTTCAAACGCAACAAGGCTGCCGCGGGTACGGCCCGGAATATCGCCTTTATAAGGCGCATAGCCTGCAAAAACGTGGTTCATAACGCCGTTGCCCTTGGTGTCGGTTAAAAACTGGTTGCGGAAGCCGATAAGGCCGCGCGCCGGAATTAAAAATTCCATGCGCAGGTAGCCTGCCATTTCCGTCATGTTTTGCAGCTCTGCCTTGCGCAGGCCCAGGCCTTCCATAACGGCGCCCATAAAGTCCTGCGGCACGTCAATCGTCAGCGCTTCCATAGGCTCAAGCAGCTGGCCGTTTTCGTCGCGGTGCATAATAACCTTCGGCTTGCCAACCTGCAATTCGTAGCCCTCGCGGCGCATCGTTTCAATTAAAATAGAAATATGCAGCTCGCCGCGGCCCTTAACAATGTAGGAATCCGGGCTTTCGGTTTCTTCAAGGCGCATGGCCACGTTGGTTTTAACCTCTTTAAACAGGCGGTCGCGCAGATGGCGGCTGGTTACAAACTCGCCCTCACGGCCTGCAAACGGGCTGGTGTTAACGGAAAAAGTCATGGAAAGCGTCGGCTCGTCGATGCTGATGCCCTCCAGCTGTTCCGGGTTTTCAGCGTCGGCAATGGTGTCGCCAATGTTAGCGTCAGCAAGGCCAATCAGCGCCACAATATCGCCGGCGGCAACCTCGTCCACCTCCACGCGTTTTAAGCCCTGATAGGTGTACAGGCGGCCAATTTTAGCCTTGCGCTGGCCTGCTTTATCCATTAAGGTAATGTTTTCACCGTTGTGAATAGTGCCGCGCACCACGCGGCCAACCACAATACGGCCTACATAATCGTCGTAATCAAGCGTATTAACAAGCATTTGCAGCGGGGCGTCCACGTCAACGTCCGGCGCAGGGATGTTCTCCAAAATTACGCGGAACAGCGGCTCAAGGTTGTCGCTCTCCTCATCCATCGAAAGTTTGGCAATGCCGTTGCGGGCAGAGGTTAACACAACCGGGAACTCCAGCTGCTCGTCGTTAGCGTCCAGCTCAATAAACAAATCCAGAACCTCGTCGATAACCTCATCAACGCGCTGGTCCGGACGGTCAATCTTGTTAATAACAACAATCGGCTTCAAATTGCGCTCCAAAGCCTTGCGCAAAACGTACTTCGTCTGCGGCATCGGGCCTTCGTAAGCGTCAACCAAAAGCAAAACGCCGTCAACCATCGTTAAAACGCGTTCAACCTCGCCGCCAAAATCGGCATGGCCCGGGGTATCCAAAATATTAATTTTTGTGCCGTTATGCATAACAGCCGTGTTTTTGGCCAAAATCGTAATGCCGCGCTCGCGCTCCAAAGCGTTGGAGTCCATAACGCGCTCCTCAACGCGCTCGTTAGCCCTAAAAACGCCGCTCTGCTTCAGCATAGCGTCCACAAGGGTAGTCTTGCCGTGGTCAACGTGGGCAATAATGGCAATGTTGCGCAAATCATTTCTTATCATAAAAGTCTTTCTTCCTCTCTTTTTTGGCTGCACACGGCAGCGGGGTAATGCAAAAAATCAAAATGCCGCCAGCTTCTTATGCGACTAATCTATTATATTACAAAATAAGCCCCAAAATCAAGCCTGAAAGCCGTTTTTAAAACTTAAAAAACATATTTTAAAACATTATTTTCAAAAACCAGCGCAAATAAAATTGCCGTAAACACAACGTAAAGCACAGGTAAACAGCAAAATCTGCGCCACGGCGCGATAAATTTTTACCCCGCCTTTATTTTTGCGCGCTTTTAGTGTAAGATAAACTTAAGGATAAATTTAACAACGAGGTGAGAAGCCGTGAAATACTGCAACTACTGCCACCGCATGATTAAACCCGAGAAAAAAGTAAACTACTTTATTTTGCTGCTGCTGACGTTTTTTACCGGCGGCACCTGGCTGTTTTTTTACGCCATTTACTACTTTTTGTTTAAAGACCCCGTCTGCCCCATCTGCGGCGGCAAAAGCTTTTTAGATTACGAACCGAGGGGGTAAACGCTGAAACATTAAAAGACTTTGCTGAAAGGCAAAGTCTTTTTTGTTCTGACAAACTTATTAAATATAACTTAAAAGTTATTGAATTATTATAACTTTTAAGTTATAATAATTTTGAAGGGAGCTGTATGAGTGTACAATATATACTTTTATAAGAACCGCAAAGGCAATCAGCCCGTTGCCGATTATTTAAACGATTTAATTAAGCATGATAACAAAGATAGCCGTATTAAAGCAAATAAAATACGCGATTATGTAAAAGCATTAAGTATCTATGGCACTACCATTGGTGAACCATATTTAAAGCATCTTGATGGAGAAATTTGGGAACTGCGTCCATTACGTGATAGAATATTATTTGCAGCATGGATAAATAATAGTTTTATTTTACTACATGCATTTATGAAAAAGACACAAAAAACTCCTAAAGCAGAAATAAAAAAAGCCAAACGTGAATTAGAAGATATTAAACAAAGGGGGCTTAGCAATGAATAATAATTTAATAAAAAACAACCCCGCTATTGGCCAAAGCTGGGATGAATTTGAAAAAGAATTTTTTACACCCGAAGAAATTGCTGCCAGTGATTTGCGCGTAGCCCTTATAGGCGAAATTATTAAAGCACGCCACGAAAAAGGATTAACGCAAAAACAGCTTGAAGAAATTTCCGGCGTTAAACAGCCGGTTATTGCCAGAATTGAAAAAGGCACTAACAACCCGCAAATTTCTACCATTTTAAAGCTGCTTGTGCCTCTTGGCAAAACTCTGGCCATTGTGCCGCTTAAACCAGCCAAACAATCCTTATAAACCTATCAAATACACAAACACCCGAGTTATTTTGCTAACCCGGGTGTTTTGTTATTTAAAATATTATGCAGTTTTCTCTTCAGCTTTTTCAAGCGGGTCATCTACAATCGGCAATTCTTCAAACATACATGGGTCAAGGTCAACACATTTATATTCATCACGTTCACCAGTCATATCCCATGCAATAGTTCCATTCATCACGGTAAGGCGATTTTTAAATTCATTTATATCCATTAACGGTTCAAACACCGTATCAGGTTTTAAAAGTTCTTTAGCATTATAATATCTTACTGTACCATCGTTGCAGTAAACATAAATGCCAAAATCATCAGTCGGCAATACTTGCAACGCCGCTGGCATAAAATGACGCTTATCTAATTCCTGTTTCATAATATCTCCCCCTATAAATCAAATAAGTGGATTAATTCTATTTAAAGGTTTCTTCATGCGTGCCAGTTCCCAGTTTTGCATAAGCTCGTCCTGATGAATTACTGTCCATGCTAAAACCATTTTTAACTGCCGGTTAGGAATAGCACCTCTCATAATAACACATTCTAAAATTGATACTACTGCTTTAAAACCAGCATATTCTACATGAAAATGCGGTGGATTATGTTCATCCCAATTCATTGTTATTCTAATTCCATAAAAAAGGCTTATTTCAGGCATCGTTTTCTCCTTTTATATATTTTATAACATTTTCCGATTGATTATTATACATTTTTGATATATTTATACTAATTTCATATATTATTATATACTAAATTCTCTATAATATCACTATTTTTAGCAATCAAAAAAGCAGTGCTACTGTTGTAACACTGCTATACTTAACCATGGTGCCGAAGACCGGACTTGAACCGGTACGGGGATCACTCCCCGAGGGATTTTAAGTCCCTTGCGTCTGCCAATTCCGCCACTCCGGCAAAATTATGGAGGCGACACCCGGAATCGAACCGGGGATAAAGGTTTTGCAGACCTCTGCCTTACCGCTTGGCTATGTCGCCGTAATGTGGAGCGGAAAACGAGATTCGAACTCGCGACCCCGAGGCAATGGCGACCCGGATGGGACTCGAACCCACGACCTCCGCCGTGACAGGGCGGCATTCTAACCAACTGAACCACCGGGCCATAAAAGCTACATGTGATATTATAGGGTATTTACATCATTATGTCAACCCCAAAACTTAAATTTATTTAAAATCAAGCAAAAAACGCTCCAGCTTCTCATCCAAAAGCACTTCCAAATCGGCAAGGCTCTTACAATCAAAGGTTGTAATGTTATCTGGCTTTAAGGCGTGCTTGGTTTCGGCAAAAAATTCATCGCGGAAGCGGTTATACAAAAACACAATCTGGTCGCCGGTGCTAAAATCACTGTAATCCAAAAAAATTATGCTGCCGTTAATATATTCAATCGCGTTTTCGGGGCGGATGTACAGCTCAAAGCGCCCAATCTTCGGCGGCAGCTTTTCGCCGTAAGTCCAAGCGGGCAGGCCTGTTTCCTCAATAATCACGCCCAAATTATGCCGCGCGCGGATATCCACCGCATGCACCAGCTCCGGCAGGCGGTCCTTAACATGCAGGGCAAAACGGTCGCGATCCCTGAAAAAAAAGCGGATGTCGCGGTACTGGTGCAGCCCCACGGTTTTCACCGGCACATAATCAAATGTTTCGCTGGTGTAGGTAATATCCATGCGGCAGCGGATGGCGTCGTTGCGGTAGGACGCAATGTTCAGCACCAGCCCGTCTATGTCCCTGTCCTGATGCAGCGTAAAGCCGTCAATATCGGGCGGCAGCCCCTTTAAAAACTCCCAGCTGTCCAGCGCGTCGCGCACTTCTTCTATACTCGGTTCGCTCATAAAAACCTCCGTCAAAATAGTCTGCCCTTATTATACACCATTTAGCCGCCGCCGTTAAGCCCATTCGCGCCTGCCAATGTACTGCCTGTACCACTCGGCCTTGCCGCGGATGACATTGCCGCCCGGCGTAAAGAGGCCTGTCGGGCAAATACCACAAATCCCAGCGCGTGTCCGGGTCGCCGCTGTGCGGGCCGTAGCCGTCAAACAGCGCCGCCTCGCAATGCGTTGTAACAGTTAAAAGTTTAATCTCCAGCCCCAGCGCGTAGGTTAAAACCGCCACAGCCTTGGCCATCGCTTCAATTTGCAGCTGCGTCGGCGGTTCTTTTCCAAAATCCGTTTCGCTTCCGCGGATGGCGCTTGCCCCCGCAGCGCAGCACATGGCTCCTCGCAGGTAATGTACAGCTCGCCGCCCGCGCCGATGTTGATGTGGTAATCGTCGTACACATCGTCATAATGCCCCGCCGTCCAGTGCAGGTAGATGCGGTTTATCTGCCCGCGGCTGCGCGCCGCCACCTCCGCCAGGCGCTTGTAGCTGATTTGAACTGGGTTTACGATAATCATTTTAACAACTCCTCTCAGCCATATAAACGCCTTTTGCCTTAAAAAATTAACTGCTGACGAAAAAATTTGTGCAAAAATTTTTAAGGCCGGTTAATTTTTGTGTTAATTTACCGTTTATGTGGTTGAGAGTTTCTTTTCTTTTCTCTTTTTTGCCTGTTTTTTCTCTTTATCTTTTCTTTGGCGTGCTACGTTCTAACCTTGTTCAGCATAAGTTAAAAGATTATTATATATAATCTACCTTGTTCCCTAACTACTAACGTAAGTAAGCAGTGGTAACAACCGTGCCCCGCCAGACAAAGCTATCTCTCTGAAGAGATAGCGGCGGGAGCAGGCTGCGCCCCCTTACTTTGCTGCCATTTTGGCAAAACCCAGTTGCCCGTGCATTAAAAGTTCAGAAGTCATTTCAATCACCCGCTCCGGCGGAATTTGCTTGCCGTCCTCCACCCATTTGCAAAACATATCCACAGAAGCCTCGCACAAAAAAGTAAAAATTATGTTCTGCTCTGCCTGCGGCAAATGCCTGTAAGGGTTAAATTCATCCAGCGTACGCTGCAAGGTGAGTGCAGCAACCCTGTTAAAATAGCTGCGGTAATGCGGGTTGCAAATAAGCCTTTCAGCCAAAGCGTCGCCGGAATAATATGTAAAAAACACCCTGTTGATATTGGGCATATTAAAAGCGCCCGCGCCAAACTGCACGGTGGTTTTGGCAAGCTCACGGCCAAAACCATCGGCAACGCTGCGGATAAATTCCTCATACAGCGCTTCAATACTGTCGTAATGCAAATAAAAGGTTTTGCGGTTTACGGCGGCGCGCTCCGTCAGCTCCTTAACGGTAATTTCCGCAGGCTTCAGCGTCAGCACCATCTCTTTAAACGCCGTGCGGATGGCTTTTAAGGTTTTTGTAATGCGCAAATCGGTTTTTTCAGCCATGTTGCACCCCACTTTTTAAAAACTGTGGCATAAGCCGCAGATTGGCAAATGCGGCCATTGCCCCCTAACTTTGCTTAAATTATAATACAGATAACAAAGTTAAGCAACACGAGAGTATTAAAAACCACAAGCGTATTAAAAGGAGGATGCACAATGAAATTCACCAAAAAATTACAGGCCTTAACCATCGCAGCAACCCTTGCCGTTATGCCCATATCCGCCTATGCGGCGCAAAGCGAAGGCACCATTGAACTGAAAACCATGGGCAGCCTGCTGTTTGGCGGCACGGTCACACAGCTGCCCGGCGGCGGCACCTTTCACGGCGACCACGGCTACGCGCAGTATTATGTGCCCGAGGGCGCACGCACCTACCCCTTAATTATGTGGCACGGCATGGGGCAATCGGGCCGCAGCTGGGAAAGCACGCCGGATGGCCGCGAAGGTTACCAGGCGCTTTTAACGCGCGATGACTGGGCTGTGTACATCATTGACCAGCCGCGCCGCGGCAGGGCAGGTTACACCCACGCCGCAAGTGATGACGCCGGCAAGCACCCCACCTCCGCCAGTGAAGGCGGTGTTTGGGAAGCCTTCCGCAACGGCATCTGGCAGCCGGGAGAAAGCGCTACCGTTTATAAAAATTCGCAGTTTCCGCTGACGCCGGACGCAGTAGACCAGTTCTTCCGCCAGCAAACCTTTAACACCGGCGTAGAGCCGCGCACCGATGAGCACCGCATTTTTATGGGGCAAACTATGGCTGCTCTTGCCGAAGAAACAGGCCCCGCCGTTTTACTGACACACTCCAACAGCGGGCAGTATGGCTGGTTCAGCGCCATGGCAAGTGATAAAATTAAAGCCGTTGTTGCCTACGAGCCGGGGCAGGTTGTGCTGCCGCAGGGCGTAACTGCACCCGCGCAACCCTACAAAAACGCGCTGGCTTATGAGATGCTCCAGCCCATCATCGTCCCGGAGGCTGAATTTAACAAGCTCACCAAAATACCCATTTTAATCATCTACGGCGATAACATTGCCACCGAGCCCAGCGAAATTTTTAATGTAGATGTATGGCGGCTCTCCAAAGCTTACGCCGAAACCTTTGTTAAAGAAGTTAACGCACGCGGCGGCGACGCAACCCTTATAAGCTTGCCCGATTTAGGCATTAAAGGCAACACCCACGCGCCCTTTGCCGATAAAAACAATATTGAAATTGCCAACCTGATGGAAAACTGGCTGCACCAAAAAGGGCTGGACGGCAAAGAAAAGCCCCACACCGGCCCGCAGCCCAAAGGCTTAACGGAATTCTCCATTCCGCTGGCAAAATAAAATTTACCAAAGCAAAACTATATAACAGCAAAAAGGATGAGCCATTAAAGTTCATCCTTTTTATCTGCCCCCAAAGCAAAAAGGGCAGCCCTAAAGCCGCCCTTTTTGCGATTAATTAATTTTTTATTGTTTAGAACATAAAGTACAGTTCGCTGAAGATGGTCTGCGCATCGTCATTACTGGTTTGCGCTTCCATATCCCAGTAGTTTACCATGCCCACAATGTTTTTAGCAAAGGTGTAGCTTACGCCCACGTTCCAACCCTTGTAGCCGTCGGTAAAGTATTCGGCGTCGGTCGTCGGCATAATGTAAGCGCTCGGGCTCTGGTCATAGTAACCCGCGTGGATGCCGTAGCTGCCCGGCACATCCGCCTCAGCGCCCTTCCATGCCAGGTCTGCCCACCAGCCGTCCTTGCCGGCGTTGTAGTATTCCTTATCGCCGCGCATGTATTCGCTGCTCAGCGTAAAATCGCCAAAGCCGTAGCTTGCGCCCACATTCCAAATCTCTTTATCACGGGCGGTGTTGGTTTTAAAATACGCAACGTAAGCGTCAACGTCGCCCAGCGCGGCCTCCAAAGTGCCAATGTAAATTCTGTCGTCGCTGCCAAGCAGGGTTGTGTCATCAACATCTACGCTGTCAAAAGCCTTGCCCGCTGCCGCGGATACTTTAATTTTATCGCCGTAAGAAACCTTTGCCATATCAAGGTTCGCATCAAGGATATTGCCGCTGAAGGTTACTTCGTTATAGCGGCCTGCCACAACGTCCAGCCCGCCGATGCGGCCTTCTACATAAGCGCGGGCAAAGTCGATATCATCGTCGCCGGTGCTGTTGGTAAACTCCTGATTATTTTCAAACATGCCGGTGTAAGCCCAGTCCTCGTTAATCTGGCCGTTTACCCACAGGCGGCTGCGCAGAAGGCCTTCGTTGCCCTTCACGTCGCCGTCCACATCACGATAGGAGGCGCGGATTTCGCCGGTAATTTTTACGTTGTCAGCCTTCTTTTCAAGGTTTGCCACGCGCACGCCAAGGCTGTCCAGTTCGTCGGCAAATTCTGCCGCCAGCTTGTCTACGTTAGCGCCTTTCGCCATAGCTTTGGCTACAATCTGCGCCATCTCGTAGCGGGTCATAAGTTTATCGCCGCCGTAAGTGCCGTCGGGGTAACCATCAACCACGCCTTCTGCCGCTAATTTGTTAACAGCGTCGTAAGCCCAGTGCCCTGCCGGTACATCGCTAAAGGGGTTGGCGGCATAAGCGCTGGCAGTTACGCCCAGCGCCATTGCCATAGCAAGAACTAAAGATTTTTTCATTACGGATTCCTCCTTAAAACTTTTTTAAGCCGCTGCTGCCAAAGTTTAGCGCAAGTTTCCAAGTTGCCTTGCTTTTTATTTGGTAGTTTTAGCTTATTCATTACTTTAGTTAGTATACGCTAACTTTCATCTTTTGGCAACCCCTTTTTATAAAAAAATTAACCCCCGCCCTTTAAAGGCGGGAGTTTTTTGCTGTTATTATTTATTTTCTATGCCTGCCAAATTATCAAGCTCTGCCTGCAAATCGTTAATAAAGCAGCTTGCGCAGTAGCCGTCGCACACGGCGTGGTGCACCTGCACCGCCAGCGGCAGTGTATAGCGCCCACCGGCTTCCGTACATTTGCCAACGGTAAATATAGGCAGCAAGTAATCAAAGCCTTTTACGTTAAGGTTAAAGCCTTCAAAACTAATCCACGGCAGTGCAGAAACGGTAAAGCTGTTTTCCGGCACATTGGGTTTAGCCACAAAACCTTCTACCTTGCCGTATTTTTCCACGTCCGCCTCATAGCGCCTTACAAATGCAGCATAATCCTCCGTAAACTCCGTCCACAGGTTGCTGAAGGTTTTGCTATCCTTATGGAACACGGTATAGCTTGGCTGCATGGCGCTGTACACCACAAGCTCGCCGTCGTTGCGCAGGGCGGTGCGGAACTCCTCGTATTTGTTTACAGTTTTGGTTAAACAGTACAACAGCGCCGTAAAGAGTTTTAAGTTTTGGCATTTAACATTCGTAACATCAATTTTAACCGTCAGGCTGTAAGTGCAGGGCACGGCGTTTATGTAATGCTCAAAAAACTCCCTGCGTTCCCATTTTTCAATGTCGATAACTTTGCAATCCATTTTACTGCCCCCTCTGTTAAAACCTGCTGGCTGCGGCAAATTCTGCCAGCGCCAGTTTTTCTATTTTCTTTACAAAAGCGTCCTTGCCCTCACAGTAGCCTTCAATATCGTAAGGGTATTTTTCCGCCAGCAGCTTTTTTAAAGCGGCATATTCCTCGCGCTCTTGGGTGTGTTTACGCATAAAATCCCTAAAGGCAAGATACGGTTTAAATTTTCCCTGTCGCTTATGCGGAAGATATGGATTTGGTGCGTCCGTTCATCCCCGCCCTTGCGCAAATAGCGCCTGCCCGGTATGCCAAACTCGCCCAAATATTCATAGCCTGTTTGGGCAAACTCACCGGCAACAGCATCAACCGCTTCAAGGCTTTGCACCGCCGCCATAATATCAATAACGGGCTTGGCAGCCAGCCCCGGCACAGCTGTGCTGCCGATATGCCATATCTTAACGCAGTTGCCTTTTAAAATTGCCGTAATTTTTTGTTTTTCGCGTTCATATTCCAGCGGCCATTTTGGGTTATAGCTAACAACCCTAATATGCTGCGGCATATAACCACCCCCATAGTAAAACAAAGCCGGAAGAAGCTCCGGCTTTGCAAGGTATATTATTCTACTGTTACAGATTTGGCAAGGTTGCGCGGTTTGTCCACGTCGCAGCCGCGGGTAAGCGCTGCATAGTACGCAAGTAACTGCAAAGGCAAAACTGCCAGCAGCGGCGCCAGTTCCTTGCCCGCACGCGGAATGTAAATAACGTGGTCGGCGTATTTGGCAATGCTGTCGTCGCCTTCCAGCGCAATGGCAATAACCATCGCCTCGCGCGCTTTAACTTCCTGCAAATTGCTTACGGTTTTGTCGTAAACGTCCTCCTGCGTTGCCAGCACAATTACCGGCACGCCTTCAACAATCAGCGCCAAAGTGCCATGCTTAAGTTCGCCTGCGGCATACGCTTCGGCGTGAATGTAGCTGATTTCCTTCAGTTTCAGCGCGCCTTCCAGCGCAACGGCGTAGTCAAGGCTGCGGCCCAAGAAGAACGCATCAAGGCAGCTGCCGTAGTTGCGCGCAAACACTTTAATCTGGTCTACGTTTTCCAGCATGTCGTGCAGCTGTTCCGGCACTTTGTGCAGGCCTTCTGCCAGCTCTGCGGCTTTCGCTTCACTAAGCGTCCCGCGCAGGCGGCCCACATAAACGGCCAGCATAAGCATTACCAAAAGCTGCGTGGTGTAAGCCTTGGTGGAGGCAACGGCAATTTCCGGCCCGGCGTAGGTGTAAACAACCTGGTCCGCCTCACGGGCGATGGAAGAGCCAACCACGTTGGTAACCGCCAAAGTGCGGCTGCCAAGGCGTTTTGCTTCCTTCAAAGCTGCTAAGGTATCAATGGTTTCACCGCTCTGGCTGATGACGATGGTTAAGCAGTTAGCGTCAACCAGCGGGTTGCGGTAGCGGAATTCGCTGGCAATATCCACCTCAACGGGGATGCGCGCCAGGTTTTCCAGATAGTATTTGCCGACGATGCCGGCGTGGTAAGCAGTGCCGCACGCTACGATAAAGATTTTGCTGATGCCGGTAAAGTCCTCGGCAGTCCAGCCCAGCTCGGCAAAATTAATTTCCGTGCCGTTTTCGGCAAGGCGGCCGCGCATGGTGTCTTTAATAGCTTTCGGCTGCTCGTAAATTTCTTTCAGCATAAAATGCTCAAACCCGCCTTTTTCGGCAGCTTCGGCATTCCAGTTAACTTCAAAAACTTTTTTGGTAATCGGCGTGCCGTTAATGTCCTGCACCCATACGCCCTCGCGGGTAACGGTGGCAATTTCGCCGTCGCTCATAATGTAGGTGCGGCGCGTTTTGGCAATAATCGCCGGAATATCGGACGCGATAAAGTTTTCGCCCTCGCCCAGGCCGATGATGAGCGGGTTATCCTTTTTGGTGCAGATGAGCTTATCCGGCTCGGCCTTGCACATAAATACCAAACTGTAAGAGCCTTCGATGGTTCTTAAAACTTTTTTAACGGCTTCTTCCATGTCGCCTTCGTAAAAATCGGCAAACAGATGCGCCACAATTTCGGTATCGGTGTCGGAAGCAAACTTCTGCCCTTTGGCAATCAGCTGCTCTTTCAGCATTAAATAGTTTTCGATAATGCCGTTATGCACAACAACAAAGTTGCCGCTTTCATCCGTATGCGGATGCGAGTTGCGGTCGCTCGGGCGGCCGTGCGTAGCCCAGCGCGTATGGCCGATGCCCATAGTGCCAACAGGCATTTTGCCCTCCAGCTTGTGGCGCAGCGCGTCAAGGCGCCCAACGCATTTTTCCACACGGATGCCGTCCTTTTCGTAAACGGCAATACCGGCGGAATCATAGCCGCGGTATTCCAGCTTGCTCATTCCGTCCAGCAAAAAAGGCGCTGCCTGAGCGTTGCCAACGTAACCAACAATACCACACATATTAAAATCCTCCTCAAGGTTATTTGCCAGTTCTGCCGCAGATGTTTTGTCCCCCGCGTTGCCATGGGGTTTTGTCATTCTGCTTTCGGCCCGCAGCCGGCCGGGAGGCACCCGCTGACTATTCGATAAACCTCCGCCTCGTCTGCCGCTTGGCGGCACTTGCGCTTGAAACTGCAAATACATTTTGTGCCGCACAGGCCTGGCTGTCCCATGCGGCACCTTTGCAGTTACTTTATTTTACTATATTTTTACAATGCGGTCAATGTTAAATCAGCCAAGCTCGCGCGTAACAACTTCGCCAATCGCGCCCACAATGTTCTCCAGGCGCTCCTGCACGGGGCCTTCCGCCATAATGCGGATTAAAGGCTCGGTGCCGGATGCACGCACAAGGATTTGCCCGTTGTCGCCCAGCTCGTCCTGATATTTTTTGATAACTTCTTTAATAGCGGCGTTGTCCTCCCAGCCATATTTATCCTTCACGCGCACATTTAAAAGGATTTGCGGGTATTTGGTCATCAGCGCACCCAGCTCGGACAGGCGTTTGTTGTTTTTAACCATCGCGCCCAAAAGCTGTACCGCCGTTAAAATGCCGTCGCCGGTTTTAGCGTATTTGCTGAAAATAATATGCCCGCTCTGCTCGCCGCCGATGCTGTAACCGCCGCGCAGCATTTCTTCCAGCACATAACGGTCGCCGACATTGGTTTTTACGCAGCGCCCGCCGTGCTCGGCCATCGCTTTATGCAGGCCTACGTTGCTCATAACGGTGGTTACCAGCACATTGTCGTGCAGCTCTTTCTTTTTCATCAGCTCCAAAGCGCAGATGAGCATAATCTGGTCGCCGTCCAGCGCTTTGCCGTTTTCGTCCACAGCAAGGCAGCGGTCGGCGTCGCCGTCGTTGGCAATGCCCACGTCAGCACCCTCTTCCAGCACTTTTTCCTGCAAGGCCTCCAAATGCGTGCTGCCGCAGCCGTTGTTAATATTAATGCCGTTAGGCTTGTTAAAAATGGTAATAACCTGCGCGCCAAGGGTACGCAAAATTACCGGCGCAATTAAGCTGTTAGCGCCGTTAGAGCAGTCCATAACCACCTTTAAGCCGTTCAGCTTGGTGGGTGCGCTGCTTACAATATGGTCAATGTACATTTTGTCCATCGCTTCTTCGTTAATAACGCGCCCCACGGAAGAACCGCGCGGGTTTTTGCTGCTGTCGTGCTCAGCAGCAACCATCGCCTCAATCTCGTCCTCAACGGCATCCGGCAGCTTGTGCCCGGTTTGCGAGAAAAACTTAATGCCGTTATCTTCAAACGGGTTGTGGCTGGCAGAAATTACCGCACCAGCGTTAGCGTGCAGCTTGCTGGTTAAGTACGAAACCGCCGGCGTAGGGATTACGCCCAGCAAATGCGCATTGCCGCCGGCAGAGCAGATGCCTGCTGCCAGCGCTGCCTCCAGCATCGTGCCGCTTAAACGTGTATCGCGCCCGATGATAATTTTAGGGTTGCGTGTTTCCCTGCCAAAGTAAGAAGCGGCAGCGCGCCCCAGCTTAAACGCCAGCTCCGGCGTCAGCTCTACGTTAGCGACGCCGCGCACACCGTCAGTACCAAATAAACGAGCCATTCATAAAACCTCCAATTTATATGTAAAGTTTAAATCTTTTTGCCGCAAGTATTATAGCAGGCTTTCGCCGATTTAGCAATATCAAAACGGCGCAAAGCGCGCCATTACCGCACGCGCCACATGGTAGCCATCCAGCGCCGCACTCATAATGCCGCCGGCGTAGCCCGCCCCTTCGCCGCAGGGGTACAAGCCCTTGTGCGATACGGATTCTTTATCCTCCCCGCGCATAATGCGCAGGGGTGCGCTGGTGCGTGTTTCCACACCCGTCAGTAATGCGCCGCCGTCGTCGTAGCCTTTTAAGCGCTGCCCAAAGGCCTGTATGCCGCCGCGCAGCGTTGCCGTAACGTAATCCGGCAGCACGTTATCTAAACTGCACGCCGTTATGCCCGGCAGGCAGCTTGGTTTAACAAGCGCTTCCGTGCTGGGCGCAGTGCCATCTAAAAAGGTTTTAAAATTCTGCGCCGGTGCGTAATAGCTGCCGCCGCCAAACTTAAACGCCAAACGCTCCCACCTGCGCTGAAACTCCACGCCGTCAAGCGCATTTGTGCCAAAATCCTCAGGCGTTACGTTAACCACAAGCGCGCTGTTGGCAACGCCGCTGTCGCGCTTATACATGCTCATACCATTTACAACCACGCCGCCCGTTTCGCTGGCAGCGCCAACCACCTGCCCGCCCGGGCACATGCAAAACGAATACGCCGTGCGCGTGCTTTCGCTGTTATGCCAAACCAGCGCATAATCGGCAGCACCCAGTTTGGGGTGCCCGGCAAATTCACCGTACTGCGCGCGGTCAATCAAATCCTGCGGGTGCTCAATGCGCACGCCAATGGCAAACGCCTTGGGCTGCACGGCAATTTTGCGCTCCGCCAGCATGGCGTAAGTATCGCGCGCGCTGTGCCCGCACGCCAAAATAACCGCCGGTGCGTAAAGCCTTTCGCCGCCCGCCAGCACCACGCCTTTAACGGCGTTTCCTTCTATAATAAAATCACTAACCTTCGCTTCAAAACGGATTTCGCCGCCCAGCTCACAAATCATCCGGTTTAAGCCCGTTACCATCGCGCGCAGCTTATCCGTACCGACGTGGGGCTTCTGCTCCCACAGGATTTCCTCCGGCGCACCGGAGTTAACAAACAGCTGCAAAATATCGTTCATCACCGGGTCGTTAACGCGCGTCGTCAGCTTGCCGTCGCTAAAGGTGCCTGCGCCGCCCTCGCCAAACTGCACATTGCTTTCGGGGTTAAACTCGCCCTTTTGCCAAAAGCGCTGTACGTCGTCCACGCGGGCGGCTATTTTTTTGCCGCGCTCTAAGAGCAGCGGCTTGTAGCCGTAACGTGCCAGCTCCAGCGCCGCCACCAGCCCCGCAGGCCCTGCGCCGATAACAATGGGCCGCGCCGCCATTTTCTCGCTGCCCAGCACGGGGGCAATGGGTTTGGCCGCTTCAAAACGCATAACGTCCTTATCCCGCAGCAGGCGGTTAACAAGCCTTGCAGGCGCGTCAACCTCCGCCAGCAGGTGGTAGTTAATGACGATGTTGTTTTTACGCCTTGCATCCACCGCGCGGCGCAAAACCTTCACACCCGCAATATCCTGCTTTTTCAGCCCCAGCTTGCGGGCAGCCGCCTCACGCAGGCCGGTGTCCGCCGCAAGAGCAATCCTTACATTATTTATCCTTAACTGCATTTATTCTTTCTGTTCTCCTTCAGTTTCAAGGTGCACCGTAACCGTTTTAGTATCGCACATAACCTTGTTGGGCAGGTCAAGCTCCACGTCCACTTTGCTGTCCGCACGCAGGCGGCTTAAATCAACCTGTTTGGTATGCACCGCCACAATGCTGTGCGCCACGCTCGGCTCTGCCAAAATTTTAACGCGCTCAGGCTCTGCCACGGCCTTAACCAGTTTGGCGCCGTCGGCAAGTTCGCCCGTGGTGCTTACCAGCACCGGCAGCTCGGCGGTAATCATCTGGCGCACAAGGCTGGCCTTAATATGCGCTGTGGCAGGCTCAATCGCCAAATCGTGCATTTCTGCGCCCGTGTCGCTAATAGCCACCAAATGGCTGTCCAGCTCAAAATCGCGCTCTTTTTCGCTTACGTCAACCGGGGCGACAACCTTCACCATCGCGTCCAGGCGGTGGCTGGCGCCGCGCACCTCAACCGTTTCGGGCGCAACCTCCTGCCTGCTCAGCGCGTAATCGTTGGCAGGCAGGCCTATAACCATAGTTTCAACCGGCATCGTGCGCGAGCTGATGCGGTCGATATACACATAAATATTGTTCGGGTAAACCTCCATTACCTCACCCTCGGGGAACTGCGCCTTGACAGGGATGTACTGCTGACCGGCGTCCAGCCCGGCGCAGTCAATGTAGGCCACAACCTCTTTTTCGGTAATGCCGCCCAAAACGCTGCGCTGCCCGCTAACCTTCACCTTAACATTATCCGGCGCGTTCAGCACCACGGTATTTTCGGCAACATTGCGCTGCTGCAATTTAACAACAAAATCGCGTTCAATCATCGGGTTCTGCTCGCTCATAACATACAGCCACAAGCCGCAGGCAACAATCAGGGTGACGATACGCGGAATTAAATTCTCACGCTCCAAAAACTGCTTCATTTATTGTCACCTCTGTATTCACGGATTTTTTCTTTTACTATCTGTTTAAAATCGGTTTTGGGGCGCGTGATGGAAGCCTTTAAAAACTCCTTCACATCGTCCGCCGTTAAATAACGCTGCAAGGTGCCGTTGCGCGCCAGCGAAATCGTGCCCGATTCCTCGCTTACTACCAGTATAACAGCGTCCGACTGCTCCGAAATGCCCAGCGCCGCCCTGTGGCGCGTGCCAAGCTCCTGGCTCAGGTTGCGCATCTCGGTAAGCGGAAGTAAGCAGCTGGCGGCTGCAATGCGGTTGCCGCGGATTATTACCGCGCCGTCGTGCAGCGGCGTGTCCTTTTCAAAAATGTTTAACAAAAGGCTGTCGCTGATAAGCCCGTCGATAGCCACGCCCGTTTCGATGCGCTCCTCTAAGCCAATCTCGCGCTCGATAACAATTAAAGCGCCCAGCTTGCGGCGGCTCATAACCACGGCGGCAGATGTAATGGAATTAACCATCTCGTCCACCTCGTATTCGTCCAGCTCGCCCTGCTTACGGAACAACCTGCCGCGGCCAATCTGCTCCAAAGCGCGCCGCAGCTCCGGCTGAAACACTATCGGCAGCGCCACAATCAGCACCGTCATGCTTTTTTCCAGCACCCAGCTGATAACGTGCAAATTAAGCCACCGGCTGATGAACATAATCGCGCCCAGCGTTAAGAGGCCCTTAACCAGCACGGCAGCCCTGGTGTTTTTCAGCATCAGGTAAATTCTAAAAAGAAAATACGCCACCACCAAAATATCTATCACATCTAAAATGCCGATGGTTTTGATGAGGCTGTTTACATTTGTCAGCAAAAACATCACCCGTTTCGTAAAATACTGCTACTTTATTATATCAAACCGCAGGTTGATATTCCACGCCCGCGGCGGATATTTTAAAAATTTTTTGCAAAGTTAAAATTTGCCGGGCAAAAACGGCATAATGCCTTGCCATTTACGGCAAAACACATTAAAATAGTATAGGTTTAAAAATTTAGAAAAGAGGTTATGCGCATGGAAAAAAGAATTATCCAGGTTGAAGAACGCCCGCCGCTTGCGCTGAACATTCCGCTCAGCATCCAGCACTTGTTTGCAATGTTCGGCTCCACGGTGCTCGTTCCGTTTTTGTTTAATGTAAGCCCCACAACGTGCCTGTTTATGAACGGTATCGGCACGCTGCTGTATCTGTTCATCACCAAAGGGCGCATCCCGTCCTATCTTGGCTCCAGCTTCGCGTTCATTTCGCCGGTGCTTGCCATTATGGCCACTTCGAGCTACCACGACGCGCAGTCCGGCTTTATCGTGTTCGGTTTAATTTTTATTTTATTCTCCGCACTTATCAAAGCAACCGGCACCGGCTGGATTGACGTTATCTTCCCTCCGGCGTGCATGGGCGCCATTATCGCCGTTATCGGCCTTGAGCTTGCGCCGACCGCTGCCAATATGGCGGGCCTGACTGGCGAAAACATTAACCCTGACCACATCATCGTTTCGATGTTTACGCTGGGCGTGGCCATTCTCGGCTCCGTAGCCTTCCGCGGTTTCCTCGGCATTATTCCGGTGCTGTTCGCCGTTATCTGCGGCTATGTAATGGCGCTTTTTATGGGCCTTGTCGATTTAACGCCCGTCATCAACGCACCGTGGTTCCAGGTTCCGCATTTTTACAGCCCTGTGTTCAATCTTGACGCCATTTTAATCATCGCGCCTGCGGCGCTGGTTGTGCTGGCCGAACACATTGGCCACCTGGTTGTTACCGGCAACATTGTGGACCGCAACCTTATTAAAGACCCGGGTCTGTCCCGCTCCCTGTTTGCCGACGGCTGCTCCAACATTCTGTCCGGCTTCTTTGGCGCAACGCCTAACACCACTTATGGCGAAAACATCGGCGTTATGGCCATCACCAAGGTGTACAGCGTGTGGGTTATCGGCGGCGCGGCAGTGTTTGCCATTCTGCTTTCCTTCATCGGCAAGCTCAGCGAGCTTATTCACAGCATTCCCGTGCCGGTAATGGGCGGCGTGTGCATTCTGCTGTTCGGCGTAATTGCTGCCAGCGGCCTGCGCGTGCTGGTTGAAAGCAGGGTTGATTACAGCAAATCCTCCAACCTTGTTATGACCGCCGTTATTATGATTATCGGCCTTAGCGGCGCCAAACTTACCTTCGGTACCATCAGCGTGCAGGGCATGGTGCTGGCAACGCTGGTTGCTATCGTGCTCAGCGTCACCTTTAAAATCCTCGACCGTTTAGGATTTTTAAACCATATCTAAGCCTTACGGCTGATACAATTTAAAACTCGGCGTTATGCCGATAAAAATACTCCCGCCACAAAACGGGAGTATTTTTTATTACCCTTGCGGGAGTTATTTTGGTTGTTGGAAAAACGCTTAACAAGATAGTACGCACCGACAGCGGCGAGATATGTCAGCGACGCCATGGCGAGATTTTTGTTGAAGCCGGTTTGCTTATCTGCATAATCCTCTGCCGTCCTATTTGCTTCAACCGTAATATAAGCATCTTCTGCCGGTATGGCAAGCACGCGGCGCTGAATGGGTTTGCCTTCTGCCAGAATTTCTTGCGCTTCGCTTTCTATGCCGCCTGTTTCCAAAAGGTATTCATATTCCTGCACCGGGCGCAGCTTGTCGCGCAGCTGTTTGCCGCGTTCAATTTTTTCGCGCCAGTTTTTGGGTTCCGGCAGGCTTTCTTCTTCAGCCAGCGCCTGCAATTTTTTGGTTTTATTTTGCTCCGTCCAATAATCAACGGCGTAAACGGTCGTTGTTGGGTTCGTGCGCTTCAACCTGCCGCTAAAGTTAGTCTCCTTTTGCAGCGGTGCTACCCTTTGCGGGTAAAACGTGTACACGCCCAAATCCTTGTATTCACCGGCAGAATGCACCTGCTGCATACCCTGCACGCTGTAAAACAACGTGCTTAAAGCAATTAAAACCGTTATCACAAGCAGCATTTTAATCTTGTCCATAAACCCTCACCGCCCGCTAAAATTTTTGCCTTACAGGTTAATTATACTACACAGTAGTAAGTATTACTACTAAACAAAATTTGACTTTTGCCCCACGTTTGCTATAATAATTATAGAAACGCAAAAGGCTGCCGATAGACGGTCAGCCCACAAAACTAATAAAGTTATTACACAGTAACAACCGCTAAGTTTCCAAGGCTCTGGCGGTTGTTATCTGTTTTTGCGGGCAATATCTTTCCCAAGGGTATAGCCCAGGGAAAATACAGCTATTGTATAACCAGTGAAGGTTATTAACAATGCTAAAATATCCACGCTATCCCCTCCTTCATAGTATTTCCGGCTTATGCCGGATTTCTATTTCATCGGAGGGTCACAGTCCCTCCGCAGAGGGGCTAACCGCCTACCGTTATGGCAGCACATTTGCCTGTTTATTGTAACAGACTTTCATCTTTAAGACAAGTGCATATTTATATAGTAAAAGGGCTGAACATTACGTTCAGCCCTTTGTTATTTAGTATTGATTTTTAGCTAAGCGGCGCTCAGTTAAGCGCGGGAAATGTATTCGCCAGTGCGGGTATCAATGTTGAGTACGTCGCCTTCGTTGATGAACAGAGGCACTTTAACAACATAGCCGGTATCCATAGTTGCGGGTTTGCTGCCGCCGGTAGCCGTATCGCCGCGGATGCCCGGGTCGGTTTTAACAACAGTCAGCTCAACAGTGTTCGGCAGGTCAACGCCGATAACGCGGCCGCTGTAAATCATAATTTTAGCGTCCATGTTCTCTTTAAGGAAGTTGATGGCGTTGCCAAGCTGTTCCTTAGTCAGTTCGGACTGTTCGTAGGTTTCATTGTCCATGAACACATACATACCGTCAGATTCATACAGGAACTGCATAGCACGGCGGTCAATGTGAGCCTTCGGCATACGCTCGCCGGCATTGAAGGTACGTTCTACAACAGCGCCGGTACAGAGGTTGCGCATTTTTGCACGGACAAAAGCAGCGCCTTTACCCGGTTTTACATGCTGAAACTCAACAACCTGCCATGCGTCGCCGTCGATGGTAACAGTTACGTTTGTTTTAAATTCGTTGGTTGAAATCATAAATGCTCCTCCTGTTTATTTAAAATTAAACAATCTCCATCAGTTGCTTTTTAACGCCGCACAGCACTTTCGCGCCGTCATCCGTCAATACAACCGTGTCTTCGATACGTACACCGCCCTTGCCGGGAATGTAAATACCTGGTTCTATGCTGAACGTCATGCCTGGTGCAAGCACAACATCAGTACCGCGTTTATTAATGTTGGGCATCTCGTGAATCTCAAGCCCTACGCCGTGCCCCAGCCCGTGCACATAATTTTCGCCGTAGCCGCGCGAGGTTATGTAATCCCGCACAATAGCGTCCAGCTCTGCACCGGTCATGCCGGGTTTGGCAGCCTTTAAGCCGCGCCACTGGGCTTCTTCCACAATGGTATAAATCTCTTTATGCCACGAATTGGCCATGCCCAAAACAACAGTGCGCGTCATATCAGAATGGTAGCCGTCGTACACAGCACCGAAATCGAAGGTAATAAAATCGCCTATTTCAATTTCCTTATCGCTTGCCATGCCGTGCGGCAGCGCGCTGCGTGCGCCGGAAGCAATAATGGTATCAAACGAAGGCTTTTCGCTGCCCATGCTGCTCATGTAGTATTCAAGCCTTGCAGCCAGCGCCTTTTCCGTCATGCCCGGCTTAATCTCCGGCAGCAGCTTCAAAAACGCCCGGTCGGCAATCTTAAACGCCTTCCACATCAGGTTCAGCTCGCGCTCGTCCTTCACCATGCGCAGGTACTTCAAATCAATGCTGGCCAGAGTTTTGTCCGGCAGCTCAGCCCTAAGGCTGTTGTAATCGTTGTAACTGTAAGCTGCGCCGTCAAAGCCAACCTTGGTATGCGTGCCCACAAAATCTGCGGCCGCCCGCCAGATGTTATCCTTATAGGTAAACACCCTGCAAAACTTAGCAACCTCGCCCTGCGCCTGCGTTGTGTAGCGACCGTCCGTTATCAGCACCGTGCTTTTGCTGTCGGCGTAAAGCAGGCTGCTGTCGCCGCGGAAGCCCGTTAAATAACGGATTGTAGGAATATCTTTGACGATAACGCAATCCAGGCCTTCGGAAGCCATCAGGCTTAAAAACCTGCCCAAACGCTGCATCATTTCTATTCCACCATTCCTTCTTAAACAATAATACTTATATATTTTATCATAAACATGGCGCAATGTCACTATTTGCCGCATAAAATTACGCAAATATCGCGCCGCATACCCTTATTTAATTATACCACAGTTTTAATTTCGGCGTCAGCATACAAAAGCCCTGCGCGCGGTGCACAGGGCTTACTGTTTATACGGGTTCGGTTTCTAAAACCTCTGCCGTAAAGGGCATGTTTTCAATTATTTCCATAACATCGTTGTAGGTATCGGGCGTGCCCAAAAGCTTAACCACGCCTTCTGCCGGGTCGATAGTGCTTACAAGCGCCAGATGCTCGTAGCCTTCCATAATCCAGTTCACATCAGCAATGCGTTCCGGCGCAACGCGCACATATATTATACTTCGGTCATCGCTCATAAAATTTTCCTCCGCAAAAGCGAATTTGGCAGTAATTTGGTGCCGCAACTGATGTAAAAATGCTGGCGTGCGTGCGGCGCGCAGTCTATCGGCGTGCCTTCTGCGTCCGTCATATCCGCCAAAACCAACGGCATCAAGGTGCCGTCCGGCATTAAAAGCTCCAGCTCTTCACCGCTTTTTACATTGTTGCGCTGCTCAATCAGCGCTTTTTTATTGGCTTCGTCGTAGCCCAGCACAATGCCTACAAAATCGTGCGTCTGCTCGTAGCTGCTGGTGGTGTAAACCTGCGCATCCGCGCCGGGCGTGCCAAAGGCAAAGCCTTCGGTGTAAGGGCGGTGCGATACTTTGTTCAGCTCTTCCAGCCATTCGGGCTGCACTTTGTAGCCTTCCGGGTCCGCCATAAAGGCGTCGATAGCCTTGCGGTACACGCTGACCACGGTTGCCACATAATGCACGCTCTTCATGCGCCCTTCAATTTTTAAGCTGCACACGCCCGCTTTAACAAGCTGCGGAATGCGCGCCAAAAGGCACAAATCCTTGCTGTTCATTACATAGGTGCCGTGCGAATCTTCCTCAAGGTCGTAGTTCTCGCCGGGGCGGTTCTTTTCGTGCAGGGTATATTCCCAGCGGCAGGCCTGCGCACACGCGCCGCGGTTGCCGTCGCGCCCGGTAAGGTAGCTGCTTAAAAGGCAGCGCCCGCTGTAAGATATGCACATTGCGCCGTGCACAAATGCTTCCAGCTCAATATCGCATTTAGCGCCAATTTCCGCAATCTCAGCCAGCGAAAGCTCGCGCGCCAGCACAACGCGCTCAGCGCCCAGCGCCTTCCACGCTTCCACGCCCGCCCAGTTGGTGGTGTTGGCCTGCGTGCTGACGTGCAGCGGCATGTTGGGCACCACGCGGCGGGCAACGCTCCACACGCCCAAATCGCTTATTAAAAGCGCGTCCGCACCGGCGGCCTCCAGCCCCAGCAAATAATCCGGCAATTTTTCAATATCGCTGTTATGCGCAAAAATATTTACGGTTACATAAACCTTTTTGCCTAACGAATGGGCAAAAGCGCACGCCTCTTTAATCTCGTCCAGCTCAAAATTGTTGGCAAAAGCGCGCAGCCCAAACATTTTGCCGCCAAGGTAAACGGCGTCCGCACCGTAAAGCAGCGCCATTTTGCACTTTTCCATGTTTCCTGCCGGCGCCAAAAGCTCCGGCTTAAATAATTTTTCCGTCATTTTTATCCTTTACTGTTTTCCGTGAATTTCCTCTATCGCCTGCAAATGCTCCTCGTAGGTGCGCGTAAACCGGTGGTGCCCGTCTTTTTCCGCCACAAAATACAAATAATCCGTCTTTTCCGGGTTCAGCACCGCCTTAAGGGCGGATAAGCCCGGGCTGCCAATCGGCCCCGGCGGCAAACCTGCGTTAACATAGGTGTTGTACGGGTTTTGGATTTCCGTATCGGCGAAGGTGATTTCTTCCTTCTGCTCGCCGCCCAAAATGTATTGAATGGTGGTATCGGACTGTATCGGCATATAAATCTGCAAGCGGCGCAAAAATACGCCTGCAATGCGCGGCTGCTCCTCCGGGTAAACTGCTTCCAGCTCTACCATCGAAGCGATGGTTACAACGTCGCGCAGCGGCATATCCGCTTTGGCGGCGGCTTCGCCGATTTTTTCGCGGTTAATCTGCGTGTTAAACTCCTTAACCATCATCGCCAGCATATCCTTTTCCGTCATGCTGTCGTTAAACTGGTAGGTTGAAGGAAAGATAAAGCCCTCCGCCTTGTAAATTACGCTCTGGTTATTGGTTTCCATATATTTGTAAGGCGTGTAGTTGCGCGCCGCCTCTTTAAACTTTTCAGCGTCGCCCAGGCCTTCCGCCGCCAGCTTGGCCGCCGTTTTTTCTACGGTGTAGCCCTCCGGCACGGTAAAGCTTACGGTTTTAACCTGCCCGCGCGCCAAAATATCTATAATTTCGGTGTTGGAAATGCCCGCCGGTATCTCATAGCTGCCGGCCTGCAATTTGCCCTCCAGCCCCATAATACGCGCTTCTATGCGGAAGCCTTCCGGCTTTTTGATGAGCTTTTGCCTGTGCAGCATATTGGCAATGTCCGCCGCCGTCATGCCGTTTTCGACGGTTACGGTGTAGGTTTTGCCATCCGCCAGCGAGGCGTTGTTGCCGGTGTAGTTAAGCACCCAGTACGCCGCCACAAAAATTACCAGCGCAAAGCTCATTATAAACGGCAATAATCTTCTCATACTTTACTGCCCCTAAACTGTTGTACTTAAAAAATGCCGGGCACAAGGCCCGGCAGGCAAACTTTTATTCTTCGTCCCATTCTTCAACGAGTTTTTCGTAAGCGGCTTTAACCTCTTCAAATTCCTCGTCGGTCGGGGCAAGATAAGTTTCGTTGCCGTCTTCGTCAAAGTCGATGCGGGCAATAACCACGTTATCGTCGTCATCGTCCTCTTCATCGTGGCAGTGGCACTCTTCATCGCCGCACTCGCAGCCGTCAACATCAAGTGCGCAAAGCACGGCAAAACTCTTTTCGCCCACGGGGATTACCATTTCCTCGCGGAAGTACATTTCGTTGCCGTCTTCGTCGGTAAATACTACAATTTCTTCTTCGTCGATATGGTCATGCTCAAGCTCAAAATCTTTACTATCTTCCATTTGTGCACCTCTTTCTAAAAATTCAAGGTTAATCAGGCTTATTTTACCCTATCAGAAGGTATGATGTCAATAAAAGGATGGTGAAATTTGTATGGAATATAATTTATAAAAATAAAAGGGAGCAAAGCTCCCTTTTATTGGATATTAATGTTCGTAGATTTTGCTCGTTCTTCAATCGCAAAATCTGCACAAGTTTGCTGGCACATTTATTGACTTCGCTTTCAGCTCGTCACTAAATGGCGACTCACTTAAAACGTCCAGCGTACGCCTGCGTTAATCTGATAGGTATCGTCGTTATCGTTGCCAAAGGATTGTTCCAAATCAATAAACGCATAGGTGCTCTGGCTTAACATTGCTGCATAGCCGATACCAATATCATACCAGGTGCCTTTGTTTTCGTAGTCAACACTCTGCCAATCGCCGCCAGTAGTTCCGTCCAGCGCGCGGATGGTCTGGTCACCCAGGAACTCGTGCAGCACGTCTGCTTTAAAGTAAACAGTGCTTTGTTTTTCTTCGCCAAAGTCTTTGCCAAGACGGAAGCCTGCACGCCCGATTAAGCTGTTAATGCCGTCCACACTTACTTTGGTGCCCTGGCTGGTTACATAGTCTGCACCGGTTACACGCGCCAGCTGCAACTGTGCCTGCGGTTCAATGTACCAGTCGTTGCCCATATCTTTCTTGCGTCCATATTCGGCGCTGATGCTGAATACATTGTTGCTATAATCGCCGGTTACTTTTTCATTATCGCCCATGTTGTAAACTTCAAAATCGTTTTGCAGGTGTCCCCATTTAGCAACATAGTCTACATAGTGCCCTTTGTTGCCGGTCCAGGTATCATACAGCCACAAGCCGTAACGGTCAATTTCGCCCTTGCCCGCAATGTCGCTGTAACCGGTATCGCCGTGCATATAGTCAACCGCAAAACCTACGCGGCGTTTGCCGTTGTCACATTCCTGACGTTTGTCGTAGCCCAGTTCATACATGGTGTTCTGGCTGCGGAAGGCATCTTCCTTACCAATGCGGTCGTGGCGGATGCGTACCCACATACCTTCGTCCTCTTCGGGGTCGTCGTTAATGTAGCGTGCTTCGCCAAGGCGTTTGTTCAGTCTGTCCATGTAAATAGCGTTGCTGTAGTTAGCGCGGCTCATATTCAGCATGGTTTTACCTGCGTCGGTAAGCCCGTCAGCTTTCATATCTACCAGTTTATAGTTGAGATGATTATCTTCATTCTCATTTACGGTTTCAGCTTCATCAGCCAGCAGCATTATATCATTTGCTGCTAAGGTTGCAACACCACTTTCAGCGGACTCTGTTTGGCTTCCGTTTAATAAATCATTCACTGCGTCATTGCCAGGTTTGTATAAAGTAGTATCATCACCGCCGTTGTAGGCATCATTTTCATGTTCGCTTACAGCAGAACCATAAACGTCGGTATCAACAGTATAAACAACATTATTAAAGCCCTGCCCTTTGGCAGTTACATTAAATTTAACGTCCGAACCTTTGCCAACAGTTGCAAAACGTAAACCGCTGAATTTAGTATTATCATCAAGATTTGCATACATATCTTCAACAGTTACCAGCTCTGCCAGCTCGATATTATATTCGCCGCTGCCCTGCCCGATATACAGCATATCGCTCTGGCTTCTCTCACCGTCAAGGTTCATTTTAATGTTAGCATCGCCGTTTAAATTGCGAATGGTTAAAGCGTGGGAATTGTAGTTTTCATACTCATTTTGTGCATTGGTTAAATCTATGGTTACATTGCCATTGGTATTAACATTGGTAATCCAGCTTTGGCCCTGCACATTCCACTTGCTGTCGTCACCCATGTTGAGCGTAACATCGCCGCCTTGTATAATATTACTGCTAAATGCAGGGTTGTAAAGCGTAATGTGTTCAGTGCTGGCATCGCCGTAATCATCGGCACGGCCAGTTAAGCTGCCGCCATTGCCAAGGTCAACAGTAAGTTTACCGGTGTTACCGGCAAGCAGGTTACCGGTTATAGCAATACCAGTTGCACCACCACTTCTGCCAACAGACATAGTTGCAGGGTTAGCGTCCGTAATATTCACTTCGCCGCCATAAGCAGCCAAAATATCACCAGTGATGGAACTGCCTGCCTGATAGTTTAAATTTACATTAGCCATCTCTACTTTGCTAAGAGCTTCATCCGTAAAATCACCACTATCTAATTTCGTTGCTGTACCAGCCGCAATGGCAATATCCTTATCTTCAGGTGATACTTCGTATGCGTAAGTGCTGATATTTGTTGTACCGTCGATAGTTATATTTGCACCTTTATATGCCCAAACAGCTCTTTCAGAAGTATGTTCGTCAGAAGGGTCACCATAATATGTTTGAACATTATTCACGCCTGAAAGGTTAATATTTGCGCCTTCTTCAGCATACAAAGCAGAAACAACGTCCATGCCGGTGGTTGTAACTGTTCCGTCACCATTTTCAGTCGTTTTTTTACCAGCTAAATCACCTGCGCCATCAATAACAGCGGCAGAATAAACGTAGTTGGCGGCAGTATTATTATTTCCTTTTATTGTTACATTAGTATCTTTAACATTAGCATATACAGCGCCGCTAATATAATTATTATCAGACATTAAATTAACATTACCTGACTTTGAAAGATCAAAACTTCCTAATTTTAATTCATTACCAGCTTTTACAGCTAAACTATTGCCATATACAATATTTTTATCTTCAATATTTTGAGTAAGTATGCCTGCATTGATAATATTCTTTGTGCCTGCTGTTACATTAACAACACCATTTTGTGCTGAAATACCTGTTTCTTTAGCTGTAATAATATTATTTGTTTGCGTACTAATATCAATTGTTCCACTACTTGTGTTGTTTATACCATTACTTTCAGCACTAATACTATTTTGCTCAGCTGTATTTAAAGTAACCTTACCAGAAGTATTACGTATTCCGTCTACATCAGCATCAATAATAACTTTTTTTGATGTAAGCGTTGTTGTACCACTATTGTTGGTTACACCATTTCCTGTATCAGCTGTAAGTTTAATAGAACCACCTTCAACTATAACTACTCCGTTATCCCCACTACCCTCATTGTTTATTGCAGCCTGATTAGGATTTATTCCACCATTACCTGTTGAATGTATATTTATAACACTATTATCTGAACCATAAATTTCTGTTTTACCTTTTTTATTATCAATACCTTGTCCATCAGCCAGAATAGTCAAACTGTCAATTTTACGCCCATCTTCTTCACCAATTACAACATAGCCTCTATTGGAACTAAAAATACCGCCGTCACCTTTTGATACAAAAATACCATTAGCTCCAGAATTTATAACAATATTATTAGCTAAAATATTTACTTGGGCTGTTTCAGTATAGCCACTTTCTACGCCATTAGAACCTGCATTAACTGTTAAATCGCCGTCTTTTACATTAACCGTTCCATTAAATCCAACGCCTATACTATTAGTAGTAATAATTAAATTATCTCCAGCTTCTACTTCTTTATTTGCGTCAGTCCATAAACCACCGCTCTGAATATCTTCCGCCCAAGCACTTCCATATACACCCGTGCTTAACAGCAGGCCTAAAATAACTGCCCTTTCTAAATTTTTGTTCCGTTTCATTTACATTACCCCTTCCAGTTCTATGCATAGTGCGGCATTTTGTTTAATGCCGCACTATGCTTTACTATATCCACTGATATTATATCAAACCATCTCCCCCCCCGCAAGCAAAAGTCCGCACGCTAGCGCAAGCGGACTTTACTATGGGCGGGAGATGTTCCGGCGCCGCAGTGCCGCTCCAGCCGCACCAGGAGCGGCTTGCGGCTTTTTGCGCCTCGTTATTAAGGTATAAAAAAGCCGAAGTGCAAAGAAAAAATTTGCACTTCGGCAAGGCGTTTCGTCAATAAAGCGGACAAAATAAAGACCGCTAAACAAAAAAATAAGCCATCACACTCATTAAAAGCGTGATGGCCTGTTTATTTTTACCCCTTATTCTTTTTTTCATCGCCGCGGGGCGGCGTAACTACTTTTTTGGGAATACCACCTGTTTGGGACCGAATTCTGCGTTTTTGGGGATTAAAACCTCGTCAAACTTAATGTTGCGGGTATGCAGGGTATGGCTCCATTCGTGTTCGTGCCTGTGCAGGAAGCCCACAAAGGCGATAGGAATCCAGCTGTAAATAAACAGCGGGTACAGCAGTAAATACAGCCACGATTTAAACGATGCGCGGATTTTCCACAAAACAATTACCGGGAACACATACTGCCCGATACCAATCAGTGTCCACACCTCTACCGGCAAAATGGAATACAGCACGTTGGTGTAGAACGGATAGTACATATAAATATAGCTGCAAATTACATAGAATGTTGAAAGCAGCAAAAAGTACGGCTGGAACAAATGCAAAATGCCGTCCAGCATAATGGGGTTGCGCTCTTTAATGCCTTTTTTAAACAGCTTGCCAATGTAACGGCTGCCGACGTCAAACTGTCCCTGTGCCCAGCGCTTACGCTGATTCCACGACTGCTTAAAGGTCAGCGGCTTTTCGTCGTACACAATGGCATCGTGCGCCCACGTTGTGGGGATGCCTTCCATAATGGCCTTCATGGTAAATTCCATATCTTCCGTAAGGCAGGTTGCGCCCCAGCCATAGCGTTTTAAAATATCGGTAGAAATGCACATGCCCGTACCGCCGAGGCAGCTGGAAAGGCCGATGTTGTATTTTGCCAGATGGTAAACGTGGTTAATAACCCAGAACGCAATGGAAAAAGTTCCGGAAATCCAGGTATCGTTCGGGTTTTTGGAATCAAGGTAACCCTGAATTAAACGCTCGCCATTGCAAAGACGGCTGTTCATCTCTTTTAAAAAGTCCGGGTGTACAAGGTTATCGGCGTCAAACACGCACACAGCATCATACTGGCGTTCCATTTTAAACAGGCGGTTAAACATCCAGTCCATGGCAAAGCCCTTGCCCTTTTCGGTGTCGTTAAAGCGCTCGTGCACCTGCGCACCGGCCTTGCGGGCTACTTCTGCCGTTTTATCCGTGCAGTTATCGGCAACAACAAAAATATCATAAAGTTTATCCGAATAATTTAAAAGGTGCAGGTTTTCTACCAGCGCGCCGATAACACGTTCCTCGTTATGCGCGCACACAACCATGGCAAAGGTGTGCTTTTCTTCGTAAACCTTTTTATACTTTTTGCGGTACACCAGCCCGAAAAAGGAAAGCGTAAAATAATAAATGGTAAAAAATACGATTAACAGCTGGAGAGGAATCATTATTATATCAAAATACGTTGTCATAAAAGCTCCTCGCTTTACACCTATTGCTGCTTGTGCAGCAGTTTAACATAAACCGCATTAATAATACCGATAATTGTGTAGGTAAACATAATTACAAACGGCCAGCCTTCCGGGCGCAGGTACAAAATATACGCGCCAATGGCAAAGCCGATAATAACAGGCACCTTAAACAGCGGGTTGCCCTTGCCTTTAAAATCCGGGTAACGGATGGAGCTGTACAAAATGCAGCCCACAGCAAAGGTCAGCACGGCAATGTAGGTTTGCGGCACATCGTAACCAGAAAGCACAAACGCCGCCAACACGCACGCGCCGCCAGGGATAGGCATGCCTTGAAAATAACCATGGATAACATCAGAATTAATGTTAAAACGCGCCAGGCGCATTGCGCCCCACACCGGGAACAGGCCTGCAATCAGCTGGCCCCAGATGCCAAAATCCGTCATGCCATAGTAATACATCATTACGGCAGGCGCCACGCCGAAGGAGCAGACATCGCACAGCGAGTCCATCTCCACGCCGAACTTGCCGGCAACGCCCAAAGCCCTTGCCGCACGCCCGTCGCAGGCATCAACGGCCACGGCCAGAATAATGTAAATAGCAGCCAAATCAAAATTTCCGGCAACGGATTCAAAAATAGAAAGCACACCCAGCATCAGGTTTGCGCCGCTGATGCTGTTAGGAATTATACGACGGTATTCCATCAGTCCATGACCCTCCCGATAATGGATTTACCGCCGGTGACGGCATCTCCTTTTTTAACAAGAATTTCTACATTTTTAGGCAGCACCAGCTCTGTGCTGGAGCCGAATTTAATCATGCCGTAGCACTCGCCCTGGCTGAGCTTGTGCCCAACCGTAACCCACGATACGATGCGGCGCGCGAGTAAGCCCGCCACCTGAATAATCAGCACGCGCATATTGTCGTTCTGCACGCCAATAGCGTGGCGTTCGTTCTCAAACGAAGCGTTTTTTTCATACGCCGGCACAAACTGCCCGCAGGTATAACGCTGATACTTAATCTCGCCGCTGACGGGGCTGCGGTTAACATGTACATTAAAAACAGAAAGGAAAATTGTAACTTTTACGGCGTCCTCGTTCAGGTATTCCTCATCGTAAAAATCCTCAACTGCCATTACCGTGCCGTCCGCCGGCGAATAGATAATCGAGCCGTCCTGCTCGGTTTCGCGGTTCGGGTTACGGAAAAAGTAAGCAAAATATGCCGTAAGCACGAGGAAGGGAATGCACCAAACGATTCCTGCCCAGTACCAGACAGCCAGCGCCACCGCCAGGCTGCCCAATATGAACGGGTAACCATCTTTTACTATCGTCATTGCTGCTCCTTTCTATATAACTGCAAAAAAATAATATGACAAACATCATTTGTTCATCATATTATTATAGTATAGGTCACTGTTTTTGTCTACCTAAAAAACTTAACTTATTTTTTACTTTGCAAAACTTTCACAACAAACTGCGGCAGCACCATCATCCTGCCGATGCGGCTGGGCTGCTTGTACAAACGGAACAGCCATTCCAGCGATGCCTTCTGCATCCACAGGGGTGCGCGGTCCATTTTGCCTGCCAAAACGTCAAAGCTGCCGCCCACGCCCATCAGCACATTCGGTTTAAGCTCCGCCCTGAAGCGTGCCAGCCAGTTTTCCTGCTTCGGCGCGCCCAGCGCGATAAACAGCATATCCGCGCCGCTGTTATTGATTTCTTCGATAATTTCTGCGTTTTCTTCTTCCTTAAAATAGCCGTTGCGGCAGCCTGCCACCACAAGCCCCGGGGCGACGGCAAGGAGCTTATCGCGTGCGGCTTCGGCAATACCCGGCGCTGCGCCGAAGAAGAAAACCTTGTAATCCTTTTTGGCAGCCAGCTTGCACAGCTCTACAAATAAATCGCAGCCTGCCACGCGCTCCGGCACGTTGTGCCCCAGCTTGCGCCCTGCCCAAACGGTGCCCGCGCCGTCCGCCAGCACCAAATCAGCCTCACCGCAAACGATTTTTTTATAGCCTGCGTCCTTCTGGCACATCATAATAATTTCCGCGTTAGCGGTTACTACAAAGGTTTGCTTTTTATTTTTTATCTGCGAATTTAAAAAGTTGACAGCCCCGTCCATGGTATACGGGTAAACGGGCACGTCAAGCACATAAAACGGTTTTATTTTTTCCATAATGCACCTTTAAATTTTTGCCACGTCCGAAGGAACGGTTAAGAACTGCAAATTCGGGTTGCGGTTCAAAATCCAGTTCAGCGCCCACTCGTTGTTAACAAGTATTACCGGGCGGTCTTTTTTATCATACACCAGCATGCCGTTGTCAAGGCCTTTCAGGTTTTCAATGTCCTGTTCGTTTTCGGCATATACCCAGCGGGCAACGCTGTAACCAAGCTGGTTCATTAAAAGCTGCGCGCTGTATTCGTTCAGCAGGCGGTATTCAAGCACCTCTAATTGCAGCGAGCCTACCACGCCGACGATAAAGCTTTCAATACCCAAATCCTTCTGGCGGAATACCTGAATGGCGCCCTCCTGCGCCAGCTGCACAATGCCCTTTTCAAACTGTTTGCGCTTTAAGGAATCCTTAGGCTGCACGCGGGCAAAAATTTCCGGCGGGAATACCGGGAAATCCTCAAACTGAATTTTCAGCTTTTCATCGCTTAACGAATCGCCGATGCCGAAAATGCCCGGGTCGAACAAGCCGATAATATCGCCGGGGTATGCTTCTTCCACAATCGTGCGCTCCTGCGCGAGGAACTGCTGCGGCTGCGCCAGCTTAACGGGCTTGCCGCTCTGCTTGTGGTACACCGTCATGCCCTTTTTAAACACGCCGCTGCAAATGCGCATAAAGGCGATGCGGTCGCGGTGCGCCGGGTTCATATTAGCCTGAATTTTAAACACAAACGCGCTGAACAGCTCGTTATCCGGGCTGAGCAAATCGCCGTTTTGCAAAATGCGCGGCTGCGGCATGGGCGAAAGCTCCAGGAATTTTTCCAAAAAGCTGCGCACACCGAAGTTGGTCATGGCGCTGCCGAAGAACATCGGCGTTAATTCGCCGCGGTTTACTTTTTCCATGTCAAACTCGTCGCCGGCCAAATCTAAAAGCTCAATATCCTCGCACAGCTTGTTGTACAAATCTTCGCCGATAGCTGCGCGGATTTCCGGGTCGTCAAGGCTGCCCGTGGTAGATTTTAAAATTTTCGAGCCGTGGCTGCTGTCGTTTTCAAACAGCTCAATCTGGTTTTTAACGCGGTCGTACACGCCAATGTAGTTGCCGTCGATGCCGATAGGCCAGTTAATCGGGTACGCGCGGATGCCCAGCACGTTTTCAATTTCATCCATCAAATCAAACGGGTCGCGGCCGTAACGGTCCAGCTTGTTGACAAAGGTAAACACCGGCAAACGGCGGCGGTGGCAAACCCAGAACAGTTTTTTCGTCTGCGGCTCCACGCCCTTAGCGCAGTCAATCAGCATTACGGCGCTGTCTGCCGCCATCAAAGTGCGGTAGGTGTCCTCGGAGAAATCCTGATGGCCCGGCGTATCCAGAATATTTACACGGTAACCCTCGTAATCAAACTGCAAAACAGAGCTGGTAACGGAAATACCGCGCTGCTTTTCAATTTCCATCCAGTCGGAAACAGCGTGGCGGTTGCTCTTGCGCGCCTTAACCGTGCCAGCAAGATGAATAGCGCCGCCGTACAAAAGCAGTTTTTCCGTCAGCGTCGTTTTACCGGCGTCAGGATGCGAAATAATGGCAAAGGTGCGTCGTTTTTCAATCTTTTCAAGTAATTCCTGCATTGTTGTCCCCCGTTAATCCCTGTTCTGCAATTCGTAAATGCTGTAAGCGTCAATAATCTGTTTCAAAATATAATCGGGCACCGGCACAGCCGTTTCCATAATGCCCTTAATGTTTACGCGGAAGGCAATATCCTCGTATTTTTCGCCGCCGTAGGTTTCGCAGCTAAAGCTGGTGCGCATAAACTCATCCTTAAAGTTGCAGTATTTAAGCACGTCGCGCTTGCGCTCCATATCCCACGCGTGGTAAAACTCATACAGTTTTTGCTGCGCCTTGGGCGGAACATCCATGCCCACCACCACGCTGCCGTCCATCGGCGTGCAGTCCAAATCCTCGTAAACGGTGCCGTCTGCCAGCTCGATGGTAACAGTCATTACATAATCAACCTCGTGGAACTCGGCATTTACAATCTGCCATTTATCGTGCCATTTTTGTATGCACGCCGGGCAGATAAATTTGGCCTCCTTCACCGTGTTGTTAATGTAATTATCCTTATAATACAAAACGCCGTCCTGCGGCACAAAGGTTTCGCCGCACTCGGCACAAATAAGTTTTACGCTGCGAATCATTAGCTTGCACCCCTTTTGACAGGATATAAAAAAGCCTTCACGGGGATTTCCCGTAAAGGCATTTGTTTCGGAATGGTCGGAGTCGGAGCGGCGGGATTCGAACCCACGACCTCTTCCACCCCAAGGAAGCGCTCTACCAAGCTGAGCCACGCCCCGAAACACAAGTAATATTATAAACAACTTAAGCGCAAATGTCAAGCATTAATTATTAACTGTTCTTGCACCTTCGGTATCTAATTTTAAAATATGGTAAACCGATTTTTGCCCCGCTTTGGCAAAGGCCTGCTGCATCGCCTGGCCGATAGCCTCGCAATCAGCCTTGGGGCTGGCATAGGCCATTAAGGTAGAGCCTGCGCCGCTGATAATCGCGCCGTAAGCGCCGGCATTTTTAGCCGCCTTAAACACCGCCTGCGTGCCGTTAATAAGCGGCATGCGGTATGGCTGGTGCAGCCTGTCCTCCATGGCGTCGGGCAGGTATTTGTATTCGCCGGTTAAAAGTGCGCCCACAAGCAGCGCGCTGCGCCCGGCGTTAAACACCGCGTCCTTATGGCTGACGGTTTCCGGTATCGCCTGACGCGCCTTAAAGGTAGAAAGCGGCTCTTCCGGCACGGCCGCGATAAAGCGCAGCTCGCGCGCCGGTAAAAAGCGCAGGCTGTTAGCCTTGCCATAAGCCATGTAGCTGACGGTAAATCCGCCCAAAAGCGCAGGCGCCACGTTATCCGGGTGCCCTTCAATTTCCGTGGCGTAATCCACAAGCTGCTCCTTGGTAAGCGTGCTGCCGGTTAAAAAGTTAGCCGCCATCAGCCCCGCCACAATGGCCGTGCTGCTGCTGCCCAATCCGCGCGAGAGCGGAATGCGGTTGTGCATGGTAACCTTAAGCCCCGTGCAGCGGCGGTCCGTCAGCTCGTTCCACAAACGGAAGAAGGACGAAAACGCCAAATTTTTGCCGCTGGCCTGCAAGCGCTCGCAGCCCTCTCCCTTAACCTCCAGCTCAAAACCGCGTTTGGTCAGCTCGTATGTAAATTCGTTGTATAAATTGCATGCCGCGCCTAAAACGTCAAACCCCGGGCCGCAGTTGGCCGAGGTTGCCGGCACGATAACCTTTACTTTTGTTTTCATACGCTTACTCCACACTGCCGTCCTCAACGTGGATAACGCTGCAAACGGATTCCACAACCGGCAGGCCTTTTAAGGTCTGCACCGCCAGCTGCATATCAAGCTCCGAAACGTGGTAAGTAATTATTACCAGTTCGGCCAGCTTATCGCCGACGGACTGTTTTTGGATAAGCGTTTTAATGCCCACGTTCTGCGCGGCAAAGGCGGCGGCAATAGCAGCCAGCACGCCCGGCCTGTCCGCCGCATGCAGGCGGATATAAAACGGCGAAAGCATATCCTCCAAACGGCACAGGTGCTTTTCATCAAAGCAGGTGCAGTTAATGCGCCCGGTAGATTTATGCACCATGTTGCGCGCCACATCGATAATATCGCCGCAAACGGCGCTTGCCGTAGGCAGCCCGCCCGCGCCGCGGCCCATAAACATCGCCTCGCCCAGCGCGTCGCCTTCCACAAACACGGCGTTAAACACATCGTTTACGCCTGCCAGCGGATGGCTTACGGGCAGCATCGTCGGCCTTACGCACACGGTAATGCCCTTTTCGTCGTCGTGCTTGGCTACCGCCAAAAGTTTAATGGTGTAGCCCAGCTCCTTGGCGTATTCAATATCGCACAGCTTCAAATCCTCAATGCCGGAAACCAGCACGTCCTCCAGGCTAATGCGCGTATTAAACGCGATGGAAGCTAAAATTACCAGCTTGCGCGCAGCATCCAGCCCGCCAACGTCCGCCGTCGGGTCGGATTCGGCATAGCCTTTTTCCTGCGCCTCACACAGAACATCGTCGTAATCCATGTTATCCTGCAGCATTTTGGTAAGCATGTAGTTGGTGGTGCCGTTAACAATGCCCATTACAGATGTAATGCGGTTCGCCGCCAGGCACGATTTTAACGGGCGGATAATGGGTATACCGCCGCCAACAGAGCCTTCAAACATAAAATCAACATTGTGGGCTTCCGCCAGCGGGAACAGCTCCTTGCCGTATTTGGCCAGTACGTCCTTATTGGCGGTAACCACGTTTTTGCCATGCTCAAAGGCAGAGGCAATGTATTCCTTCGCCGGGTGTTCGCGCCCGATGAGTTCTACCACAATGTCAATTTCCGGGTCATTTACAATATCGTCGAAGTTTTCCGTAACCTCATATTTTTTGGCAAGCTCTGCCGCTTTTTGGGCGTTACGTACCAGTATTTTTTTTATTTCTATTTTGCAGCCTGCCTTTTTGGCAATTTCATCTGCATTATGCTCCAGCACGTGCAGCACGCCGCTGCCAACCGTACCGGTGCCCAGCAGTCCGATTTTTATACAATCCTTCAAATTAGTCCCCCCGAACAAAAAGTTAGCGCGGCTTAAACCTGCCCCAGAACCTCAAGGCGTTTAACGCCGTCAATCATGCGCAGTTTATCCAAAAGCGCTTCCAAATCCACCGTAAGGTTTTTGGTTTCGATGGAAATGGTGGTGTTGGCAACGCCCTGTAAGGGGATGCCCTGATTGATGGTCATAATGCTGCCGCTGTCGCCCGCAACCGTGTTCAGCACGCGGCTTAAAACGCCCGGTTTATGCTCCAGCAAAAGCGAAAGGGTAATGATTTTTTCTTTGCTCGCTTCATAAAACGGGAACACATAATCTTTATATTTGTAATAAGCGCTGCGGCTCAGGCCCATTTTTTCTACCGCTTCATTAATGGTTCTGATTTCTCCGCGTTTTAAAATTTCCTTTACTTTAATGGTTTTTTTAATTGCTTCAGGCAGAATCTCTTCTCTCACAAGATAGAATGTAGATTTTTCCGTCATGAAATCATCTCCTTAAAAAATTTTTACCACTCAATTATAAGGTTATTATAACATTGTTTCGTGGTAAAAGCCACATGTTTTAAAATTTTTGACGTAATTTTCTTGCAATTTAAAAAATAAAACACATTCTGCCGTTAAAAACAGAATGTGTTTATATAATTATTTTTTTAAATCTTCCGCGTGTCCCTGACGGATTTTGCTTTCGGTGCCGTTTAAAAGGCGCTTAATGTTATCCTTGTGGCGGATGATAACAAACGCCGCCGCTACGCCTGCAAACAGCAGCACCGGCAGCGGGTAGCCAAAATACCACGCTAAACACGGTGCGCACAACGCGCCCACGCAGCTGCCCAGCGATACATAGCGCGTGGTAAGCACAATGGCCAGCCACACCAAAAAGCAAATGCCGCTAACCTGGGGCATTAAAAAGATGAGTAAGCCAAGGCCCGTTGCCACGCCGCGGCCGCCCTTAAAGCCCAAAAACAGCGAATAGTTGTGCCCCAAAAGCGCGCCAATAGCGGCAAACAGCACAGCGTACATATCGCCGCCGGTAAAGGTTTGCGCTAAATAAGCCGCCAAAATGCCCTTGCCAGCGTCGCAGAGTAGCACCAGCGCCGCCGTTTTGCCGCCAACAGTGCGGAACACGTTGGTGCTGCCGATATTTTTACTGCCGTACTCGCGTATATCAATGCCGTGAATAGCCTTAACCAGCCACAGCCCCGAAGGGACAGAACCAAACGCAAAGCCAACGGCAAACCATAAAACAAATGCTAAAATATCCATTTACCCAGCCTCTATTCGTCCTCTTTTTTGCCGCGGATAATCATTGTAAGCGGCGTGCCCTCAAAACCAAATGCCTCGCGCAGCTTGTTTTCAAGGTAACGCTGGTACGAAAAATGCATAATCTCCGGCTCGTTAACAAAAATAACAAACGTAGGCGGTTTAATTTTAACCTGCGTTGCATACAAAATCTTCAGGCGCTGGCCTTTTTCCGTCGGCGGCGGGTTAACTGCCACAGCGTCGGCAATAACCTGGTTCAGCACGCTGGTGGCAATGCGCATCGCGTTCTGCTCGGCAACGTAGTTAATAACCTCCGGCAGGCGGTGAATACGCTGCTTCGTCAGCGCCGATACATACACCACGGGCGCATACTGCATAAAAATCAGTTCCTTGCGCAGCGTTTCCGTGTAGCGCAGGGTGCTGTTTTCGTCCTTTTCGTAAGCGTCCCACTTGTTTACAACAATAACAATGCCCTTGCCAGCCTCGTGCGCATAACCGGCAATTTTTTTGTCCTGCTCGGTAACGCCGTCCACAGCGTCAATAACCATCAGCACCACGTCGCTGCGGTCCACCGCGCGCAGGCTGCGGATAATGCTGTATTTTTCAATCGGCTCGTCAATTTTGCCCTTGCGGCGCATACCGGCGGTATCAATAAACAAATACTTCTGCCCGTTGCGCACCACCGGCGTATCAATCGCATCGCGCGTAGTGCCGGCAACATCGCTGACAATGCTGCGCTCCTGCCCTACCAGCGAGTTAAAAATAGAAGACTTGCCAACATTCGGGCGGCCGATAAGAGCTACCTTAATCTGGTCTTCCTCGTTGTCGAACACGCCCGTTTTATTCTGCGGGAACTTCGCCACAACGGCGTCCAAAAGGTCGCCAATGCCCAAATGATTCGCTGCCGAAATCGGGAACGGCTCGCCCAAACCAAGGTTGTAAAACTCGTACACGTTCAGCTCCTGCTTGGGGGAATCTGCCTTGTTCACCGCCAGCACAATCGGCTTGCCGCTTTTGCGCAAAATCCTTGCCACATCGGCATCCTCCTGCACAATGCCGCTGCGCGCGTCGCACACAAACAAAATAACGTCCGCCTCTTTAATGGCAATTTCCGCCTGCTGGCGGATAGAAACGGCAATAGCGTCGCTGTTCATAATCTCAATGCCGCCGGTATCAACCATCATAAACTGGTTGTCAAGCCAGTCGCCCTCGGCGTAAAGACGGTCGCGCGTTACGCCCGGCGTATCTTCTACAATAGAAATGCGGCTGTTGGCAAAAATATTAAATAAAGTCGATTTGCCTACATTAGGCCTGCCCACAATGGCAACTATCGGTTTACTCATTTCATAACCTCGCTCTCTAAAAATCTATGCCTGCTCTTGAGGCTACACCCAAATGGAAATAGTGCTTAACTTCCTGCATATCCGTTACAAGGTCGGCAGCGGCGCACAGTTCCTGCGGCGCCCCGCGCCCGGTGCAGATAACCTCTGCCCCGCCTTTATGCGCAGCCAGAAAACCAACCACTTCGTCCACAGGCAGCATGCCCGCCCATAAAACAATGTTTATTTCATCCAAAATTATAACGTCCGCCTCGCGGCCTGCTATCGCCTTTTTGGCAAGCTCCCAGCCGCTGCGCGCCATGTCCAAATCAATTTTGTCCGGGTTTTTAAAATTTACAAAGGCGTCGCGCCCCACCTGCTTTAAGCAAAAGCCCGGCAAAAGGTGCGCGCCTATCGCCTCGCTGTAATCTGGGTCGTCCTTTAAAAAGGCCAGCATTAAAACCCTTGCCCCGCGTGCGCACGCCCTAAACGCCACGCCCAGCGCCGCACTGGTTTTTCCCTTGCCGTCGCCCGTATAAACCTGTAACCTGCCGTAACCCTGCATGGCCTTCACCTATCTTTGCAGCAGCTTGTACAAATCGCCCGCCGTAGCCGCACGGTGCACCGGCACGCCGCAGGCCTTGCAAAACTCTGCGTAACTCATGTCATCCAAAAATAAATCGTCGCTGTTTAACACAACCTCCGGCAAAATAACGCTTTCTGCGCCCTGCACCGCCTGCAAAATGTCGTGCCCGCACAAAAGCCCGGTTACGTTAACGCTGCTGCCAAAAAACTCGTTTTCAACAGCAATCAGCCTGTGCTGCATGCCCGTTTGCGTGTTAAACTCCTCAATAATAGGCTGCAAAACCTTAAAAGCGCTCGTCCCTACGGGGATAACGCTGTTTACGCTGCCCTTAAGATGTTTAATTTTCTGCGCTTCCTGCCACTCCTCCAAAAAGTTGCGGCTCAGGCCGATGCCGTTTTCCAGCTGCGGGAAGCCGTCGTACCATTCTGCCTGCGGCAGCGGCATGCCTGCCAGGATGTAAAACTCGTCGCCAAGGTACACAAACGATTTGCCAAGGCTCCGGCGGCATTCCTTCTGCCATTCGGTTACCATGGTTACAATCTCGGCCGCTTCCTGCTGCGTAAACAGTCGCAGCGGCGTTAAATGCGCGCGGTTTTTGGTTAAGCCAACCGGCACCACCGCCATGGTTTCCACCATCGGCGCCAGCGCGCGCAAATCGGCATAGGTGCGTTTTAAAACGTCGCCGTCATTGTAGCCGGGGCAGCACACAATTTGCGTGTGCACGGTAATACCGGCGTCAAACAAACGCTGTAATTTTTCCATCAGTTCGCCTGCAAAACGGTTATTCATCATTTTGCAGCGCACTTCCGGGTCGGTAGCGTGCACCGAAACATACAGCGGCGAAAGGTGCGTTTTAATGATGCGCTCAAAATCTTCGTCCTTCATATTGGTAAGGGTAATAAAATTGCCATACAAAAACGAAAGACGGTAATCATCGTCGCGCACATACAGCCCCTTGCGCATGCCAGGTATCATCTGGTCCACAAAGCAAAAAACGCATTTGTTGTAACAGGTTTGTACCTTGTCAAAAACGGCGCTTTCAAACTCCAGCCCCAGGTCCTCATCTATCTTTTTGGTAATTGTTACTTTGCGCTCCGTGCCGTCAGCAGCGGCAAGCGTCAGCTCCACCACTTCATCTGCCAGCAAAAAGCTTAAATCTATAATATCCTGCACAGCGCAGCCGTTAACGGCGGTTAAACCCTCGCCAGCTTTAATGCCTGCGGCCTCTGCCAGGCTGCCGTGCTTTACACTGCTAATTAATCCCTGCATATATACTCCTTTATTTACAAACACTATGTTAGTTTATATTATATCGTTATTTATGTCAAATTGCAAAACTTCTAACAACACAAAAACTCCAAAGCATAATTGCCTTGGAGTTTTTTATTTAACTTTTTTAGTTATAAGCCATTGGTAGCGCTAACGGGAATCGAACCCGTGATTTCGCCTTGAGAGGGCGACGTCTTAGCCTCTTGACCATAGCGCCAAAAAAATGGCTCCGGGACTAGGACTCGAACCCAGACAAAATGATCCAGAGTCATTTGTGCTACCATTACACTATCCCGGAGTATCTTTTGTGTTCTCCTGAACACAAGATATATTATAGCGGCATTTTATAAAAAATGCAAGCCCTTTTTTAAAAAATTTTTAAAAAATTTTTCAGCAAAAATCCCTGCGCATTTTTTACCAACGCGCAGGGATTTTAATTTGCTTTTTTCGGTTATTAATAGCCCAAATTTTCGCCGACCAGAATTACTTTAATTCTCGGTTTGGTCGCGTTCATGGTGCTGCCCTTGCGGGTGGTTAAAATAAAGTTGCAAATGCTGTCGGGCGCGGTGCAGTTAAAGCAGTGCCCGCCCGCTTTGCACGGCGGGTTAAAATTGGCAAAGCGCTGCACGTTAATGGGCGCGGCATAGTTACGGGCGCGCGCCACAGCGTCCTCATAGCTTTTTACAACCTTGTTAATGCCGGCAATAACCACAACGCTCTTGGGGCCAAACACCATAGCCGCCACGCGGTTGCCGGTGCCGTCGATATTCACCAGCACGCCGTCCTCGCTCATAGCGTTGGTGCTCATAAAAAAGGTGTCGCAGGTCAGCGCCTTGCGCAGAAGGTCCATACGTTCTTCCGCGTCTTTCGCGCTGTCGCGGTCGATAATATTATAGCCCTGCGTCCTTAAGGTATCCAAAAGGCCCATTTCTTCCAGCGTCATGCCGCCGCCCCAGGATACGCACTGCTCCTTGTCGATAAGGCTCAACGCCTTTGCCAGCGCCTCCTCCTTCGTCGGGCAGTAATATGCCTCAAACGCACGGCGCTGCAAATTTTTCACTACGCGCTGCGCCAAAGCCTCTGTACGCAGCTCAAACGGTGTTTTTGCCATGTTGCTCCCTCCCTGCGCAAAAATATTTTAATCTACCAGCTCGCCGATGTATACCTCGTCCTCGCCGTCAATCTCGCTCAGCACCACTTCAATAGTTTCCTTCTGCGAGGTCGGCACGTTTTTGCCCACATAATCCGCACGGATAGGCAGCTCCTTGTGCCCGCGGTCAACCAGCACGGCCAGCTGAATGGTTTTCGGTCTGCCCATGTCGATAACGGCGTCCAGCGCGGCGCGGATAGTGCGGCCGGTGTATAAAACGTCGTCCACCAGCACCACGTTTTTGCCGCTTAAATCAAAATTAATATCGGTGCCGTGCACCACAGGGTTATAACCCAGCGTGGAAAGGTCGTCGCGGTACAGCGTAATATCCAGCATGCCCACCGTCATCTCGCAGCCTTCAATAGCGCTAATTTCAGCGGCAATGCGCTGCGCCAAAGGCACGCCGCGTGTGCGGATGCCGACGATAACCACGTTTTCAATGCCTTTGTTTTTTTCAATAATTTCGTGCGCAATGCGGACGAGTGCCCTGCGGATGGCAGCGCTGTCCATAATGACGTTTTTCTTAACAATATTGCTCATTGTTTTCACCCCAAATTTAAAATTGACCGTTATGCAAACGGGTAATTATCTTGTGCATATCCTCCGGCAGCGGCGCTTCAAACTTCATTCGCTCGCCCGTGCGCGGGTGCGTAAATTCAAGCGTGTGCGAATGCAGCGCCTGCCCTTTAATGGCAAACGGCGTTTTCATCGGCGAATATTTTGGGTCGCCTACCAGCGGATAGCCCAAATATTCCATGTGTACGCGGATTTGGTGCGTGCGCCCAGTGCGCAGCTTGCAGCGCACCAGCGTGTATTTGCCAAAGCGCTCCAGCACCTCGTAATCGGTAACGGCGTCGCGCCCGCCCTCTTTAACCACCGCCATTTTTTTGCGGTCGTTTTTGTCGCGGGCAATCTGCGTTTCAATGGTGCCGCTGTCGGTTTTAATGTTGCCGCGCACCACGGCAAGGTAAGTGCGCTGCGCCGTTTTGCTCTGTATCTGCTGCGAAAGCGCAATATGCGCCGCATCGTTTTTAGCCACAATCATAATGCCGCTGGTGTCCTTATCCAGCCTGTGCACTATGCCGGGTCGGATAGCGCTGTTAATGCCCGAAAGGTTTTTGCAGTGGTATAAAAGCGCGTTCACCAGCGTGCCGGTGTAATTGCCGGGCGCAGGATGCACCACCATGCCGCGCGCCTTGTTCAGCACCACAACATCGTCGTCCTCGTAAATTATGTCCAGCGGAATGTCCTCCGGCACGGCTTCAATCGGCTCCGGCTCAGGTATGTCAACCGTTATAACCTCGCCCGCGCGCACCTTGTAATTAGCCTTCAGCACCTTGTCGCCGCGTTTTACGCGCCCCTCGTCCAAAAGCTTCTGCATATTGCTGCGCGATACGCCAAGCTGCGCCGCCAAAAACACGTCCGCCCTTGCGCCTGCGTCAGCCTCTTGCACCATAACGGTTTCTAAGCCCGCTTCAATTCCGTCTTCAGTAAATTCCATATTATCAGTCCAACTCCAATACAAATTGCAATATCTGCTATGTTAAAAATCGGCCAGATGCGGAAATCAAAAAAATCAATTACCACGCCCTGCCTTGCCCTGTCGATGAGGTTACCAACCGCACCGCCCAAAAACAGCCCGCAGCCTGCTTTAACCTCCAGCGGCGATGCTAAAATTTCTTTGCGCGCCCACGCGATAACGCCAATTACCACCACCGCAATGGCGATAAAAAACAGGCGGTTATGCGCAAACATGCCAAACGCCGCACCCGGGTTTAAAATATACGTTAAATGAAAAATGCCCTCAATAATGGGAATGCTCTCTCCCAAAGCCATGCTTTCCACCACAACGTATTTGGAAAGCTGGTCCATAATAACCACTGCCAAAGGCAGCAACACAAGCCACATAGTTACTCCTGTAAATTTATTTAAGTTATATAGTATTATTATAAACTACTTGCCGCTTATTTTCAATCAGCCGTAAATTACAAAAGCCCGCCGCCATTCAGGCAGCGGGCAGTGTGTTTAAAATTAGAATATAATTTTGTTAGCGATAACGAGGCGCTGAATCTGGTTGGTGCCTTCGTAAATCTGCATAATTTTTGCGTCGCGCATCATTTTTTCTACCGGATACTCGCGGCTGTAACCGTAACCGCCCATAATCTGTACGGCGTTGGTGGTTACTTCCATAGCGGTATCGGCAGCATAGCATTTAGCCATAGCAGCTTCCTTGCTGAATTCCATGCCCTGGTCACGCATCCAGCAGGCTTTGTAAACCAGCATGCGGGCAGCTTCAATGCGCATTGCCATATCG
>CASEIL010000015.1 GCA_949288065.1 uncultured Phascolarctobacterium sp. | reverse complement strand
GGACAGGTTGATACCGAGCAGGAGCCGACGCAAGTTGTCAACCATGACCGCCGCAACATGGTAGATGTAAAAAGTATCGCTATCTAACCCCAGCAAATGTAGACCCGCTTTTAATTAAGGTTGCCGTAAGCTTTAACGCCACCCGCTGGATGACGCTGCAAAAGGTGGTGCTGCCAGCAGCCCTGCCGATGATTTTTGCCGGGCTGCGACTGGCTGCGGGCACCTCGCTGCTTTTGCTTGTAGCCGCCGAGATGATTGCCGCTCAGGAAGGCATCGGCGCGCTGATACTGCACTATGGCGATTTGATGATTACCGACCGCTTAATGGCGGGCGTAATTGTGCTTTCGCTTTTGGGGCTGGTGTTTAACCTTTTGCTGCAATGGGCCGAAAACCGCGCCATTCCGTGGAATAAATAATTGTATACATGTATTTTTATGCGGCAGGGCTGAACTTGCCGCATTTTTTATGGTATAATAGCGCCATACAGTTTTTTGTTTTGTAAATTTTTTAAAGTGAGGAGCAAACGAAATGCGTATTTCTAACAGAGTACAGGAATTAAAGCTTTCCCCTATCCGCAAACTGGCGCCTTACGCCGACGCTGCCAAAAAAGCAGGCAAAAAGGTTTACCACCTTAACATTGGCCAGCCGGATATTGAAACACCGGCGCAGTTTATGGACGCCATTAAAAATTTTGACGAAAAGGTTATTGCCTACGGCGCCAGCAAGGGCGAACCGTTTTTGGTGGAGGCAATTAAAAAATACTATGCCGAAAAGGGCATGAACTACGAAACAGGCGACATTTATATTACCAACGGCGGCAGCGAGGCGCTGATTTTTGCCGTTATGGCGCTGTGCGACCCCGGCGACGAAATTATGGTATTTGAGCCGTATTACGCCAACTACACCACCTTTGCCACCGAGTTTGGCGCTAAAATTAACGCCGTAACCACCAGCGTGGAAAACGGCTACCACCTGCCGGAAGCTGCTGAAATTGAAAAGCACATTACCCCGAACACCAAAGCCATTTTGTTAACTAACCCCGGCAACCCCACCGGCGTTGTTTACACCGAGGCCGAAATGCAGATGATTGCTGATTTGGCAGTTAAGCACGACCTGGCTGTAATTGCCGACGAGGTTTACCGCGAATTTGTTTACGACGGCGCTTATAAAAGCTTCGGCACCATGCCGGAACTGGATAATAATTTAATTATTATCGACTCCGTATCCAAGCGTTACAGCGCCTGCGGCGCACGCATCGGCTGCATTATCAGCAAAAACAAAGAGTTCTGCCAGCAGATTAACAAATGCTGCCAGGGCAGGCTGTGCAGCCCGATTTTGGAACAGGTTGGCGCAGCGGCGCTTTACACCACGCCCGTAAGCTACCTGGAAGAAGTAAACAAGGAATACCAGAAACGCCGCGACACCATTGCCGCAGGCTTAAAATCTCTGTCCGGAGTAGAAGCCAGCGACCCGAAGGGCGCCTTTTATGTAATGGTTAAGTTCCCGGTGGACGACGCCGAAAAATTTGCCATCTGGCTGCTTGAAAGCTTTGACGTGGACGGCGAAACCGTAATGTTTGCCCCCGGCAACGGCTTTTACAGCACCCCGGGCTACGGCGTAAACGAAGCCCGCCTTGCCTACGTGCTCAACTGCGACGACCTTAAACGCGCCATCTACATTTTAGGCGAAGCACTGAAGGTTTATCCGGGAAGAATTGGCTGAGAAGTAAAAATTTAATATTATACGTTAAAAGGCATCACACTTTTGTGTGATGCCTTTTTATTACTTACTATACCTTCTATACACAAAGTGCGCCGCTATGGCCGTTAACAGTTCTGCCAGCCAGAAGGCATGCCACACGCCCTGCGCGCCGAAGTATTGGCTTAACAACCACGCTGCCGGTATTATCAGCACCACATAGCGCAAAAGCGAAATTACCAGCGACGGCGCACCCTTGCCAAGCCCTTCCAGCGCGCCGCAGGCAGTTACGCTAACGGCAGATACGATAAACCCGGCGCAGATAATGCGCAGCGCCTGTGCGCCTGCTTCCACCGTTACGGCGTTATCGGTAAACATGGCTATCAGCACATCTGGCACCAGCAGGCAAATAGCGGTGCCTGCCAGCATAATGGCAGCGTTAAGCACCAGCGTGGTGTTGTAAATAGCCTTTACGCGCCCGTGCTCGCCTGCGCCGTAGTTAAAACCAATCAGCGGGCGCATGCCCTGAATAATGCCGTTGGCTGGCAAATACAAAAAGGTTTGCAGCTTGTAGTAAATGCCCAGCACTACAATATAACTTTGCGAAAACGCCGCCAAAATCGTGTTCAGCGCCGATACTAACAGCGAGGGCAGCGCCAGGTTAAGCGTTGCCGGTATGCCGATGGCGTACAACTTAAAATCAAGCGCGGCGTTCGCCGTTAAATAGCGGCGGCTGAGGCTAATGCGCAGCGGGTAACTTTTATAAACAAACAAATAAATGCCAAGCGTCGCTATCTGCCCAATACCCGTCGCTACTGCCGCCCCCTCAATACCCCATTCGGGGAAGGGGCCGATGCCGAAAATTAAGAGCGGGTCTAAAATAATATTCACAATGCAGCCAGTCATTAAGCCAATCATTGTTACCTTCATATTGCCAACCGCCTGAAAAATTTTTTCAAACACCAGCCCTATCATAATTATCAGCGAAAAGCTGAAGGCGATGTTGGAATAGCGCACGCCCATATCAATAACAGTAGCGTTATCCGTAAAAGCGGCTAAAAACTGCGGCATTATGGCAATGCAGCCAACCATCAGCACCACGCCGTGCAAAACGGCAAGTGCCATGCCGTGCACTGCCGCACGGTTGGCAGTTTCGCCCTCGCCCGCGCCAAGGTAATAGGCAATCAACGCGTTAATACCCACGCCAAAGCCAATGCTGACGGCGTTGATAAAATTCTGCACCGGGTACACCAGCGACAGCGCCGTCATAGCGTCCTCGCTGATTTGCGCCACAAAAAAGCTATCCACAATGTTATACAGCGAGTTCACCATCATGCTGATAACCATGGGCAGCGCCATAGCCGTTATCAGCGGCAGCACGGGTTCTTCCTTCATAAAGTTTTCGTTCATCTTCTCCTCCTTCCGCTGCATTAAAAAACCACACAGCGCCCGTTAAGGCAACTGTGTGGCGAAAAGTGGCTATGCCCGAAAAATCCACAGCGAATTTTAGTATTTAGTTCTCTAAAAATATACCACAGCCGCGCCAAACTGTCAACCGCACAAATTAAAACCCCGGCGGCGGAGCACCGGGGTCGGGGGAGATGATAGCTGCTTAAAATGCAGCTTTATATATTTTTTAGTCCGAACAAAATCCCTTATTTTAGGCTGTGTATTTATCGCTCCTGGGCGCGGATTTTTTATTTGGCAAGTTCTGCCTGCGGAGCGGTAACCTCAGCAGTTTCTTCCTGCGCGTTGCGTGCCGCAAAGAGAGAAGCAAGGAACGAGCCGCTAACCTGATGAACTACGCCGGCGATTGCACCGGGAACTGCTGCCATAGCGGTGAAGTGCAGGGTGCCGAGCGAGCAGGCAAGTGCGGAATTCTGCATGCCAACTTCCAGCATAACGGTGGTGCACTGCGGGCGGCCCATACCGGCGCGTTTAGCAAGCATCCAGCCAAGGGCGTAACCGAAGAAGTTTTGCAGCACTACAACCAGTACCATAACCCAGCCAAGCTCGAGGATGGTTTCGCCGTTTAAGGCAACCATGGCGCCCATGATGGAAAGTACGCTGAACGCGGATACCAGAACGAGCACTTTAGAGCATTTAACAACGAGCTGGTCGCCAACAACCTTGTGCACGAGGATGCCGAGCACAATCGGCACGAGGATTACCTGCGATACGGATTTAAGCATTGCCAGGAAGGAAACTTCTACCCACTGGCCTGCCAGCATCCAGGTTAAGAACGGGGTTAGCACCGGCGCAAGCAAAGTAGTTGCGGTGGTGAGGCAAACAGATAAGGTAACGTCGCCTTTGGCGAGATACGTCATTACGTTGGAAGCCGTGCCGCCCGGCGTGGTGCCGAGGAGAATCATGCCGATGGCAAGTTCGGGCGGAAGGTTGAAGCCGACGGTTAAAACGTAAGCGAGGAACGGCATGATGGTGAACTGGCCCACGCAGCCGAAGAAAACTTCCTTCGGGCGTTTAAACACCAGCGCAAAGTCGCTGGCGCGCAGCGTCATGCCCATGCCAAACATGATGATGGATAACAAAAGCACGGTTTTAGAAGCCGCCCACACAAACATATCCGGTACAAAAAACGCAACCACAACAACTGCTACAACGATGTAAGTAAGATATTTGCCTACGAATTCTGCCAATTTGTTCAATACACTCATTTTCTTTTGCTCCTTTGTTTTAAAAATTTTTGTTAATAACAAACCGGCGATTGTAAGCTTTTTACCAACAAAAAAGGCTTTGCCTCTTTTGTAAGAGACAAAGCCGATAGCTCTGCGGTACCACTCTTATTGCTGCAAAATGCAGCCGCTTTACCAGCATCACCGAAAGTTTCACAACTGACGTTCAATGCCTGACGCTGTAACGGTCGTCCTCCGGCCACGCTTACACAGGTTAAAACCCTTCAGGCGGCAGCTCATGGGGGATTTTCATAAAGCGCTTTGATCTTATCCCAATCAACGCAATTTGTTATTTGATGATGTAATTATAATAGGCATAAATCACAATGTCAACACTTTTGGAGCAAAATTTTTACATTTTTGTATTTTGGCGTGTTTAGTGTTATAAAAGTGTAACATGCGTTACAAACCATCAAAATTTTATACGTTTAAAATTTGCGTGTGTCCACGGATTATTTTTCTACCGTTTCCGCAGGTTCTTCTTTCTTTTTGGGCGGCTTTTTGTTGTATTCCTGCATCACGGCTTCCATATCGCCTTTCAGCCACAGCTCCAAAGCGTCTGCCATTTTCTTTACGGCTTCGTCGATAAGGGGCTGCTCCTCCTTGCCAAAGCGGTGCAGCACATGGCCTATAACGGCGTTGGCGTTGCGTGCCGGGTGGCCGATGCCGATTTTAAAACGCGCAAAATCGCCCGTGCCCAAATGCTGCTGGATAGATTTAATGCCGTTGTGCCCGCCTGCGCTGCCCTTACGGCGCACGCGCAGCTGCCCGCAGGGCAAATCAAGGTCGTCCTGTATAACGGCAATGTCCTCCGGCGCTATGTTATAAAAATTGGCAAAAGCACCGACTGCCTCGCCGCTTAAATTCATATAGGTGGTGGGTTTAATTAAAAAAACTTTTTCCGGCATGCGGTATTCGGCACACATGGCGTTGCGCTCATTCTTCCAGGTGCTTACGCCCCAGCGCTTTGCCAGCTCGTCTGCAACCATAAAGCCGATATTGTGGCGCGTACCTTCGTATTCCCTGCCGATATTGCCAAGCCCTACAATCAGTTTCATATTTACTCCTTAATGCAAAAATAAGGCCCGCCGCGCCTGCGGCAGGCCCCTTTGTGTTATTATTTATGTTTTTCAAACAGCTGGCTTACAGACCACTGGTTGTAAATGCGCAGAATGGTTTCTGCCAAAATCGGAGCAATGGAAAGCACTTTAATTTTGGGGTGCTTTTTGCTGGGCGGCAGCGGAATGGTGTTGGTTACAACAACCTCGGTAATATCCGACTGCGCAATGCGGCTAACTGCCGGGTCCGTTAAAATCGGGTGCGTGCAGCAGGCGTAAATTTCTTTAGCGCCGAATTTTTTAACTGCTTTGGCAGCCTCAACCAGAGAACCAGCGGTATCAATCATATCGTCAACCAGCACTGCCGTTTTACCTTCAACGTCGCCGATAAGGTTCATAACCTCGGCCACGCCCGGTTCCGGACGGCGCTTATCGATAATGGCCATGCCGCAGCCGAGGCGTTCTGCCATGGTGCGGGCACGGCTTACGCCGCCAAGGTCAGGAGATACAACGATGAGGTCCTCTAAATTTTTGCTCTTAATGTATTCCGCCAAAATCGGCTGGCCGGGCATATGGTCAAACGGTACGTTAAAGAAGCCCTGAATCTGCGCAGCGTGCAGGTCGATGGTAACCACGCGGGTAATGCCGGCGGTTTCCAGAAGGTCTGCCATTAATTTAGCGGTAATCGGCTCACGGCCGCGGGCCTTGCGGTCCTGGCGCGCATAGCCATAATAAGGGATAACTGCGGTGATATGTGCTGCGGAAGCGCGTTTAAACGCGTCTGCCATAATCAGCAGCTCCATAACATTATCGTTAACGATAGGGCCGCAGGTAGGCTGCACGATAAAGATATCCTTGCCGCGCACGCTCTCGTTAATCATAACCTGCACTTCGCCGTTGTTAAAACGGTTAATAACAGCGTCGCCAACGGTGGTGCCCAGGTTTTCCGCAATCTCGCGTGCTAAATCGGGGTTGGCGTTACCGGTAAAAATCCTCATTCTGCTCTCATCTGACAACATGTCCGTATCCCTCCAAGTATGTTTGAGTGGTAGTTATTTTGGGTATCCGAAAACCTTACAAATATAGTATACAACTTTTTACACAGGTTTAACAAGTAGTATAGCAAAATTTATCAGTCTTCGCGCTGTTTTGCAGCCCAGCCTTCAATGTTTTTCTGCTTGGCGCGGGCAATGGCCAGCGCATCGGCGGGAACCTCTTTGGTAATGGTAGAGCCTGCGCCGACATAAGCACCGTTGCCGATGGTAACAGGCGCCACTAAATTGCTGTTGCAGCCAATAAAGGCGTCGTCGCCGATGGTGGTGCGGTGTTTTTTCTTGCCGTCGTAGTTAACCATAATGCAGCCGCAGCCGATGTTTACGCCGCTGCCAATATCGCTGTCGCCGATGTAGGACAGGTGCGGCAGCTTGGTGCCGTAGCCGACGTGGGAATTTTTAACTTCGATAAAGTTGCCGATTTTTACTTTTTCTTCCAGCACTGTATCCGGGCGCAGGTGTACATAAGGCCCCATTACAACCTTATCTTTCACAACGCAGTCGTGTCCGTAGGTAAACTGCATTTCCACCTCGCTGCCAACCTTTACGTTGGTTAAGCGCACGGAAGGCCCGATTACGCAATCGCTGCCGATTTCCGTTGCACCCTCCAGCCAGGTGTAGGGGTAAATAACGGTATCATTGCCAACGGTTACATCCTCGCCTATAAAGGTGCTGGCGGGGTCCATAATCGTCACGCCGCTGTCCATCAGTTTGCCCAGCACGCGCTCACGCAGCTCGGCTTCGGCTTCCGCCAGCTGGCGGCGGCTGTTAACGCCCATCACCATGGCGTTATCTGCCGTAACGGCAGCGCCAACTTTTTTGCCCATGCCGTTCAGTTTGCTCAGCACGTCCGTCAAGTAATATTCGCCCTGCGCGTTGTTGTTGGTTAAGGTGTGCAGCACCTCAAACAGCAGCGGCGCTTCAAAACAGAAAATACCGGTGTTAATTTCGGTAATGGCTTTCTGCTCCGGCGTAGCGTCCTTTTCTTCCACAATGCCGGCAACATTGCCTTCGCTACTGCGGATAATGCGGCCATAGCCGTAGGGGTTAGGCATAATAGCCGTCAGCACGGTAGCAGCGGCGCCGCTCTGTACGTGCTCATCATAAAATTTATGCAGCTCCGCCGCGTCCAACAGCGGGGTATCGCCGCACAGCACCATTACAGTGCCGGTAAAATCTTTCAGCTCGTTTTCAGCCTGCATCACAGCGTGGCCGGTGCCCAGCTGCTCCTTCTGGTATACGCTTACTGCCTGGCTGCCGATGAGTTCGTTCACCATATCGGCGCAATGCCCGGTAATAACCACCTTTTTGGCAGCGCCTGCGCCGGTTGCGGCGTCAAGCACTCTTTGCAGCATGGCTTTGCCGCCAACCTTATGCAAAACCTTCGGCAGTTTCGATTTCATGCGGGTGCCCATACCGGCAGCTAAAATTACAGCAACAAGTTCTGACAATTCCTATACCCCATTTCTTATTTTTTCTTGCGTTCAGCGCTCTCGCGCATATCCATCAAAAGTGTGTGCTCCGCGTTTTCCATGTGCAGGCGGGCTGCGTTCTGCGCGCGGTCAACATCGTGCGCGGCAATGCAGTCCACCAAAGTGCGGTGTTCCTCCATAGTGTTCTGCAAACGCCCCGGGTACATCATCGAGCGGCGGCGTATAACCGTTATCTGCTCGCGCAGATTGTTGATGATGCCTGCCAGGCGCTGGTTGCGGCTGGCTTTATACAAAACGTCGTGGAAGGCGGTGTCGATTTCAACAATTTTTTCAATATTGCCGTCCTCCATGTGGTGGCCAATCTCCACCAGCAGGCGCTGCATGGTTTCCAGCTCCTCATCGCTGATGCGCTCGGCGGCCAGCCCTGCTGCCAAAACCTCAAGGCTGGTGCGTATTTCGTACACCTCGTTAATATCCTTAATGGAAATATCCGCCACATAGGTGCCGCGGCGCGGTATCATCACCACAAAACCTTCCAGTTCCAGCTTGCGGATGGCTTCGCGCACCGGCGTGCGGCTGACGCCCATCTCGTCGGCCAGCTGAATTTCCATCAAACGCTCGCCCGGGCTGAACACGCCGTCAACAATCGCCTGGCGGATGGTTTCGCAAACCAGCTCGCGCAAAGGGCGGTAGCTGTCAAGCTGAATAGGGCTTAAATGTCCGCTCATTTATTTCACACTCCTTCTTACTGTGTGGGCAATGGCTGTTTCCAGTTCAAGCCCTTCCAATGCTTTAAGTATTTTATGTGCCGCTTCTTCGCTTTGCGCCACGGCAAAAACGGTCGGCCCGCTGCCGCTCATCAGCGCATAAGCTGCACCGGCAGCCAGCATTTTTTGTTTTATTTCGGTTACCACCGGATATTTTTGGCACGTTACGCCCTCCAGCGCGTTGCCCATGCCCGGCAGCGGCAGCTGCGCGCTGCCTTTTTGCAGGGCTGCGATTAGTGCTGCGATATCCGGATGCTGCGGCTTTGTAAGCGCGTCAAACTCGCGGTACACCCACGCGGTAGATACCGCTATTTTAGGTTTTGCCAGCACGATAACAGTATCACAAGGTTCCGGCAGCGGCGTTAAATCCGTGCCGCGCCCTTCGCTTAGCTGCGTGCCGCCAGCTATGCAAAACGGCACATCGCTGCCAAGTTCCGCGCCCAGCACTTCCAGCTCTGCCGTGCTTAATCCGCACTGCCACAAGCGGTTTAAACCGCGTAAAACGGCCGCCGCATCGCTGCTGCCGCCCGCTAATCCCGCCGCCATAAAAATGCGCTTGGCCAGCGTAATTTTTACATCCGGCTTTTGGCCGCAGCGGTTTGCCATAAGCACCGCCGCCTTATAGGCAAGGTTGGTATCGTCGCCCGGCAAATCGTCCTTGCCCGTAAGCACCAACAGCCCTTCGTGCGGCTCCAGCGTTACCGTATCGGCAAGGCTCACGCTCTGCATTACCATGCAAACCTCGTGGTAGCCGTCGGGGCGCGTGCCCAAAACATCAAGCCCCAGGTTTATTTTGGCATAAGCCGTTTCCGTAATTTTTTCCATAAACATCCCTGTTCATTGCAAACTTTGTATACAATATATTTTATCACATTCTTTTGTTTTTTTAAATAATTATAATACCTCACAACCAGTGTTTTGCGGTAATAAAAAAGCACTCCTGTTACAGAGTGCCTTAAAATTATCCTGCAATAGCTTTTTTCTTTTTTTTCTTAATGACTTCCGCTTCCAGCCTTTTTATTTCAGCGTCAAGCTCTTCCCTCGTCATTTTTTTGATGTAGTCGGGAATAATTACCCTGTCATCTACAACATACGGTTCTATTTTCATCCAAACTACACCTCCTCAAACCAAATGTTGAAAAATAGTGCCATGTAATTCAATGTCATTACCTGTGCTTCATAATCATTATACCCGTCCTGAATAAAACTTACAAGTTTTATCAAATATAAATCCTTATTACACTCCTCATACGCACCATACTTAAAAACTTTACCATCATGGCATATTACTAAACATAATTTATAATCATGCTTAAATGCAGAATTAAAATCATCTATACTTGGCGGAAAACTATGAGGGTGTGTATGCAAAGTTATAACATTTCTATTTTTTATTGATTTTATTAAAACTGCATTGTAATTAACACTTTTTACTTTAACTTCATTTAAAACACTGGCAATAACAGCTCCGCTGTCAGCGTCAATCCAGTACATATCCTCAAACAATGTGCCGCTGCGGTGGTTAAGCATTTCCTTTGCCTTAAGGTATAAAACACGGTTAACCTCTTTGTTATCCGTTATTTTATCAAACTTGCGCCTGTAAGCACCGCTTTCAATATATGTGTGGTTAATTACCGTATTTTTGTTGCGTCCGTATCGTTGCTGTTCTAAATTCATGCTGTTTATTTTACTATTTCCTAATCCAAACGTCAATTCAGCTTTATATTTAGACATTAAAATTTTGCATTTAAAAAAATTATTACTTTTTTATAAAATTTCCCGCTGTTCAATTTCTTTTTTACGCAAAAAATGATAAGATTATAACAGTTAAATCAAATTTTAAAGGAGCACAACATGAAGCACCATATTTTCCGCTATACCGTGGTCGTTATCGGCTGTTTAATTACTGCCTGCGCCATTAATTTGTTTTATATCCCCAACACGCTGCTTTCGGGCGGCATTACGGGCCTTGGCTTTTTGGTTTACTACCTCAGCGGCCTGCCCATCGGTATTATGAACATCGTCCTCAACATTCCGCTGTTTTATTTGGCGTGGAAGTATATGGACAAGGAATACTTTTTCGGCTCGCTCGCCACTATGACGTTCCTTTCCCTCGCCATCGACAGCCTGCACTTTTTAACGGCTTACACGCCGGATGTGCCCGAAAAAATGCTTAGCTGCATTACCGGCGGCGTTATGTATGGCCTTGGCATGGGGCTTGTGTACCGCGTAGGCGGCGGCACCGGCGGCATGGATATTATCGGCGGCATCATCAACAAATATTACAGCATCAGCCAGGCAACAACCAACTTTATTTTTAACATCTTTTTAATGCTGATTGGCATGCTGTTATTCGGCGTGGAATCCGTGCTGTACACGATGCTGACCTTCTTCATCGTGTTTAAGGTTACCAACTCCATCACCGTCGGCTTCGATTATAAAAAGAACATTATCATCATCAGCGAACACTACGAAGAAATTGCCGAAGGCATTATTAAAATCGTTGGGCGCGGCGTTACCTACCTGTACGGCGAAGGCGCCTACACCCACCAGCAGCGCAAGGTGCTGTTTGTGGTTGCCAAGCTCACGCAGGTGGCGCGCATCCGCCAGATAGTGCGCAAAAAAGACCCCGGCGCGTTTATGATAATCACCGAGGCCAGCGACGTTTTCGGGCGCGGCTTCACCTCCGCCCCCAGCGGCAAGCACAAGCAAAAAAAGATTTTTGCCATCATCAACCAGTACACCGGGGAAGAAGGCAAGTAACATGGGCAAAACGCGCCCCGTGCTCGCCATTATGGCCGCTGCAAGCCTGTGGGGGCTCATCGGGCTGTTTTCGTACATTTTAATATTTTACGAATTTTCGCCGCTACAAATCGTCGCCGTGCGCACCACGGTTGGCGCAGTGTTTATGACGGCGCTGCTTTTAATCCGTTCGCCGCGCGAACTCATCATCCGCCCGCGCGATATCTGGATGTTCATCGGCACCGGCATTTTAAGCGTGGTGCTGTTTAACCTGTTTTTCCTCACCACCTTCACGCTTAGCAGCCTGGCGGTGGCGGTGCTGCTTTTGTACACCGCGCCGGTGTTTGTCATGCTGCTTTCCGTGCTGCTGTTTAAGGAGCGGCTTACGCGCCAAAAGCTCCTTGCTCTTGCAAGTACGGTTCTTGGCTGCCTGTTTTTGTCCGGCGTGTTCAGCGGCAGCTGGCAATGCCCGCCGGAAGCCCTTGTAACCGGCATCCTCTCCGGCTTCGGCTACGCGCTGTACAGCATTTTCAGCAAATTCGCGCTCAGGCGTTACAGCTCGGCCACCATCTCTACGTGGACGTTTTACATGGCTTCCCTGCCGCTTTTACCCTTCGCCGCCTTTGGCGGGATGTTAAGCTGCTTTGCGCTGATACCCGTAACGGCTGTGGCGGCGGCAGGCATCAGCATTTTATGCACGGTGCTGCCCTACCTGCTATACACCTACGGCTTAAAATATGTGGAAGCGGGCTACGCCAGCATTTTGGCGATGCTGGAGCCTGTTGTGGGCTGCCTGATTGGGCTGACGGTGCTGGGCGAAAGCCTGACGGTGCCCAAAGCGGCAGGTTTGTTTTTTATTTTGGCTGCCATAGTAATTTTAAACAGCGGAAGTTTAACGAGGGGGAACAGCAAATGATTTTAATTAGCGCGTGCCTTTTGGGGCGCAACGTAAAATACAGCGGCGGCAACAACCTGTGCCCGTGGCTGGCCAAATATTATAACACTAACGATTTTATCGCCATCTGCCCGGAATGCTTCGGCGTTTTGCCGATACCCCGCCCGCCTGCGGAAATACAGGGCGGCAGCGGCGAGGACGTTTTAAACGGCAGCGCCAAAGTTACCGACAAGGACGGCAAAGATGTAACGCAAAACTTTATCAGCGGCGCGCAAAAAGCGCTGGCACTTGCCCAAAAGCATAACGCCAATTACGCCATTTTAAAAGCGCGCAGCCCTTCCTGCGGCTGCGGCACTATTTACGACGGCAGTTTTAGCGGAGGCAAATGCAACGGCAACGGTGTAGCGGCAGCGCTTTTAATGCAGCACGGCATTAAAGTTTACACCGAAGAAACCATTACAGAAGCAGAACTCATCAAAATTTTAAACCAAAAATAAATAATACCTACACACGCCCCTGCACCCAGCGCAGGGGCTTTTTGCGCAAAAAAATAACGCAGATACGTTTAATATCTGCGTTAGCAATTATGGTTTTTGGTTATGCCATGTTGGCAAAGCGTTCTACGGCTTTGGTAAAGTTTTTAATGGTTTTTTCGGCGTCGCCGTGTTCAATGCCGTCGCGCACGCAATGCTGAATATGCCCTTCCAGCACTACCTGCCCCACGCGGTGCAGCGCCGATTTGGCGGCGTTAATCTGCATTAAAATGTCCTCGCAGGCCACGTCCTCATCCACCATTCTGTCTATTGCCTGCACCTGCCCGATGATTTTTTTTAAACGGCGGTGCAGGTTGTCAGCGTCCATACATTGTCTCATCTAATACCTCCATTTACGGCCGTGCCGTGTTAAAAGGGCCACACCAGCGGCACAATAATTACCGTGGCGGCAAAACACAAAAGTATCAGCGGCAGGCCCACGCGGATGTAATCTACAAAGCGGTAGTTGCCGGGGCCCACCATAAGCGTGCACGGCGGTGTGCCGATTGGCGTTGCAAACGCGCAAGAGGACGCTACGGCAATGGCCATTAAAACCGGGTAGGGCGATACGCCCAGCTTTTGCGCCACCACTATGCCGATTGGCGAAAGCAGCGCCGCCGCGGCGGAATTGCTCATAAACTGGGTTAAAAGCGCCGTTACGGCAAAAATTGCCGCCGTTACCACCAGCGCCCCCGGTGCGCCGCCCATCAGCTCCAGCAGCCAGCGCGCCAAAAGCTCTGCCGCGCCGGTGTTATACAATGCGTGCGAAACGGGCATCATGCCTGCAAACAGAAAAATGGTGCTCCACTCGATAGAATGGTACGCCTGCTTTTCGCTGAGGCAGCCGGTTAAAACGCACACCAGCGCGCCGATAACGGCCGCCATTTCAATGGTAATTTTTTCCAAATCAAGGCACATTACCACCATACAGCCTACCAAAATCAGCCCGGCAATTACCTGCTTGGGCACGTTGTGCTGCATGGGGTCAAGCTCCGATAAAAACTTTTCCGGCACGTCGCCGCCTTCAGGCAGCAGCCTGCGCCCCACAAAATACATATAAACAATGGTTAAAAGCGTAATGGGCACGCCAATCCACGCAAATTCAAAAAAGCCAAAGGGCTGGTAACCAAAATTGCTAAGCGCGCCGCTAACTATAATATTGGGCGGCGTGCCTACAAGGCTAATCATGCCGCCGCTGCACACGGCGTAGGCCAGCGGTAACAGCTGGCGCGAGGGCGCCATTTTAGCCGCCGCGCAAATGCCCATAACCACCGGCAGCAGGCAGGCCGCCGTGCCCGTGTTGGAAAGGCACATGCTTAACACCGCAGCCACCACCATAATGCACAGCATTAAGGTTTTTTGGCTTTTGCCCGCGCGCTTAACAATAAACACGCCAATGCTGTGCGCCAGCCCCGTGTGGAACATGGCCGCGCCCACCACAAACATGCCGGCAAACAGCGTTACCGTGGGGTGCGCAAGCCCCAAAAACACTGCGTCATCGGGAATATAATTTAAAAAGCCGCAAACCATTGCACCTGCCATGGCGGTTACTGCCAGCGGCACCAGTTCCGTAACAAACAGCAGGGCCATTACGCCCAAAAGCACCAAACACCCAATAGCGGGGTCCATCACTACACCTCTATCCCATCAAATTTTATTTTCTTCTGCACCATCGGCCTTCTGGCAGCCGCAGGCGGGTTTTGCATCGCAGTCAGCGGCGCTTGCACTTTCTGCAGCCTGTTTGCCCTCTGCTGGCGCAGATGTATTTTCTGCCGCAGCGTTTTCCGCTAACGCGGATGTTTCACTTTCTGCCTGCACAGGTTTATCATTTTCTGCCTGCGCAGATTTAGCTTCTGCTTCCGGCTTGCCGTGCTCTAAAATCTGCATAAATTCTTCGCCGGTAATAGTTTCTTTTTCCAAAAGATATGCCGAAAGCTCATGCAGCTTATCAATATTTTCTTCCAAAATGCGGCGTGCCGTAGCGTGCGCTTCCTTAATCAGCTCCAGCACCTTCGCGTCTATTTTGCCGCTGGTGGTTTCGCTGCAAGCCAGCGTGGTATCACCGCCAAGGTAAGCGTTGCTGATGGTTTCCGTCGCCATCATGTCAAACTCGTCCGTCATGCCAAAGCGGGTAACCATTGCCCGGGCAATACGCGTTGCCTGTTCAATGTCGTTGCTGGCGCCGGTGGTAATACTGTTAAAAATAACCTCTTCCGCCGTGCGCCCGCCGGTAATCGTAACAATTTTGTTAAACAGCTCCTCGCGGCTCATCAGCACGTTGTCGTCCTCGCTAACCTGCATGGTGTAGCCAAGGGCGCCGCTGGTGCGCGGCACAATGGTAATTTTATGCACCGGCGCGCTGTTTTTCTGGCGCGCTGCCACAAGGGCATGCCCAATTTCGTGGTAAGCCACAATGCGCTTCTGCTCTTTAGGTATAACCGCGCCCTTGCGCTGATAACCGGCAATAACTACCTCTACCGATTCTTCCAAATCGCTCTGCGTTACGCATTCGCGGTGCATACGCACGGCACGCAGGGCAGCCTCGTTTACAATGTTGGCCAGCTCTGCGCCGCTGGCGCCGCTTGTTGCCCGGGCAATAGCGTTGTAATCAATATCGTCGCAGGTTTTAATGTTCTGCGCATGCACGCGCAAAATGGCCTCGCGCCCCTGCAAATCGGGCAGCTCAACCGGTATGCGCCTGTCAAAACGCCCCGGGCGCAAAAGTGCCTTGTCTAAGGAATCTGGCCTGTTAGTAGCGGCAAGAATTACAATGCCCTTACTGCCGTCAAAGCCGTCCATCTCGCTTAAAAGCTGGTTCAAAGTCTGCTCGCGTTCATCGTTGCCGCCAAAGCGTCCGCTGTCGCGTTTTTTGCCAATAGCGTCAATCTCGTCGATAAAAATAATGCACGGCGCTTTTTCCTGCGCCTGTTTAAACAAATCGCGCACACGGGCTGCGCCCATGCCCACAAACATTTCAATAAATTCGCTGCCGCTGATGCTGAAAAACGGCACCTTCGCCTCGCCCGCAACGGCACGCGCCAAAAGCGTTTTGCCCGTGCCCGGGGGGCCTACCAACAGCGCGCCCTTCGGCATATTTGCGCCGATAGCCTTATACTTATCGGGGTGGTGCAAAAAGTCTACCAGCTCCATTAAGGCTTCCTTGGCTTCGTCCTGCCCGGCAACATCGGCAAAGGTTTTACCTGTTTGCGCCTCTACATAAACCTTGGCGTTGCTTTTGCCAAAATTCAGCGGGCCGCCTCCGCCCATGCGCCCTGCCATAAAGCGCATAAACAGCTGCCCCAAAGCAAAAAAGATAAAGATAGGTATTACCCAGTTATACAAAATGTTCTCCAGCGGGGTGTTTTCCTTGGGGATGACCTGCGAAAACTCTACCTTGCTGTCCATTAAGCGGTTAACAAGCTGCGGGTCTTCCACCCTGCCGGTAACGTAAATAGTTTTGTCCTCATTATCTTTGGCCAGCACGGCAATTTTATTGTTGGTAATTTCAACCTTGGCAACCTTGCCGTCGTCCACCATCTGCAAAAAGCTTCCGTAGCTAATTTCCTGCACCTTCGGGCTAAAAAACATCGGTATAATAACCGTGTTCAGCAAAAGCAAAATTGCCAGCGCCAGCATATAATAATAATACATTGATTTTTTTGGCGTTTTGTCGTTATTCATATTCCCTCCATATAAACCAAAGCCTGCAAAATTACAAATATATTTTATCTTATCTTACGGCATAACACAAGCAAACATTTTGTGTAATGCCTTAAAATTTGCGCTTTTGTTAAATTGCTTCTGCCTTGCGGCGAAAAGGGCATAAAAAAACGCACCCCGGTTAAGAGGTGCGTTTTAGTTATATTATTGTTTAGCAGCTTCAACAGTTTTAATTCTGCCGAGAGCACGGGTTTTAGCAGCCTGCGCCCTTTGGATGTTAACATCCTCGGTAAAATTGCTGATGCGTTCTTCGGCTCTTTTCAGCGCTGCTTTAGCGCGTTCAAGGTCGATATCCTCAGCTGCTTCGGCCTGAATGCTGAGAATGGTAATTTTGTTGTTCATTACCTCAGCAAAGCCGCCCGATAAATGAATGAAGTGTTCCTTGTCGCTGTCGTCCCTGTATTTAAAGGGTGCGTCCTTCAAGGCGGTAATCAGCGGCAGATGGTTGGCGAAAACGCCGATGCCGCCGTCCAGCGCATTAAAGTAAGCATACTTAACATTGTCAAGCTTCATAAAGTATTTATCAGGTGTTACAATTTCCAATTGCATCACTTTTTCCATGCAATCAATCCACCTTCATGCTTTCTGCTTTCTTAATGGCGTCGTCAATGGTACCAACCATGTAGAACGCGCCTTCGGGCAGATCATCATGTTTGCCTTCAAGGATTTCCTTAAAGCCTCTGATGGTTTCCTTCAAAGGAACATATTGTCCCGGAGTGCCGGTGAACTGTTCAGCAACGAAGAAGGACTGGGACAGGAATCTTTGAATTTTACGGGCGCGGGCAACGGTAAGTTTGTCCTCCTCGCTCAATTCTTCCATACCAAGGATGGCGATGATATCCTGAAGTTCTTTATAGCGTTGCAGAATAGCCTGTACACCGCGGGCTACGTTGTAATGTTCTTCACCAATTACCAGCGGGTCAAGAATACGGCTGGTGGAATCCAGCGGGTCTACTGCCGGATAAATACCAAGCTCTGCAATCTGACGGGACAGTACCGTGGTAGCATCCAGGTGGGCGAAGGTGCCTGCCGGAGCAGGGTCAGTCAAGTCGTCCGCAGGTACATATACGGCCTGTACGGAGGTGATAGAACCGTGTTTGGTGGAGGTAATACGTTCCTGCAAAGCACCGATATCGTTTGCCAGAGTAGGCTGGTAACCTACTGCGGAAGGCATACGGCCGAGCAATGCGGAAACTTCGGAACCTGCCTGAATAAAACGGAAAATGTTATCAATAAACAGAAGTACGTCCTGGCCGCCGACATCACGGAAGTATTCAGCCATGGTCAGAGCAGAAAGGCCTACGCGCATACGCGCTCCGGGAGGCTCGTTCATCTGGCCGTATACCAGTGCGGTTTTGTCGATAACGCCGGATTCCTTCATTTCGCCCCAAAGGTCGTTGCCTTCACGGGTACGTTCGCCTACGCCGGCGAATACGGAATAGCCGCCGTGTGCGGTTGCTACGTTATGGATAAGTTCCATGATAAGTACGGTTTTGCCTACGCCTGCACCGCCGAACAGGCCTACTTTACCGCCCAGAGCATACGGAGCGATAAGGTCTACTACTTTAATACCGGTCTCAAGGATTTCGGTAGAAGTAGCAAGGTCTTCAAATTTCGGGGCAGGACGGTGAATCGGCCAGTAATCGGCTGCTTCAACCTTTGTATCATCATGGTCAACAGTTTCACCCAGTACGTTGAAAATACGTCCCAATACGCCGGGGCCAACCGGAACGCTAATCGGTGCGCCGGTATCAACAGCATCCATACCGCGAACCAGACCGTCGGTGGAGCTCATGGCAACAGTACGGACTACGTTGCCGCCGATGTGCTGCATAACCTCGCAGGTCAGGTGGATATGTACGCCTTCAGATACATCGCCTTCGATTTTGATAGCGTTGTAAATAGCAGGCATGGTTTTGGGAGTAAACTCAATATCAACAACAGGGCCAACAACTTGTACTACTTTACCAGTATTCAATGTTTTCCCTCCTAATAACTATTGCAGCGCCTCTGCGCCGCCAACGATTTCACTAATTTCTCTGGTAATACCAGCTTGCCGGGCTTTATTATAAGAAAGTTCAAGAGTCTTCATCAGCTTGCTGGCGTTATCAGTCGCAGACGACATGGCAGTCATACGCGCGCCAAGCTCACTGGCTGCCGACTGCATAAATCCAGCATAAAGCACGGTTTCCGCATAATAAGGAACAAGGGCTTTAAGCACCTGTTCAGCCTCAGGTTCAAAAATGATTTCCGGAATAGTATCTTCCTTAGCTGCCTTAGGTTCATCATCATCCCACGGCATATCCGCATCAGCGGCGGTATCAGCGCTGGGCGGTACAACCGGAAGAAGGTCTGCCATATCCGGAGAGAACGAAAGCGCCGATTTGAACTTGGTGTAAATAACTTTAACCTCGTCCACTTTTCCTTCAACAAACATTTTGGAAACAGCGGCGGCAATGGTTCTTGCTTCATTATAAGTAGGCTTATCCGAAAAACCGAAATAAGAAGCTTCTACATTAAATCCACGGCGAGTAAAGAAGTCCTTGGCTTTACGTCCAACAGTTACAAGAACGGGATTTTCTTCTTCCATCAAATGCGCCAACGCAAATTTAAGTACGTTACTGTTGTAGGCGCCGGCCAAACCTTTATCGGCGCTTACTACAACATAAGCAACATTTTTAACCGGGCGTACTTCCAAAAGCGGGTGCTCTTTGTAATTCAGATGCGCCAGCATCTCTTTATCGCTTACGGCACTGATCAGTAATTCTCTTATCTTATCTGCAAAAGGACGGCTTGATGCTGCTTTTTCCTGCGCACGGCGCAGACGAGCCGCAGCAACCATTTTCATAGCTTTGGTTATCTGCTGAATGTTCTGGACGCTCTTCATGTGCCGGTGTATTTCGCGTGGAGTAGCCATCAGTTAATCACCTCGCTTGTCCGGTGACTGCAAATGTTTCCTTAAATTCAGCGATAGCTTTCTTCAAAGTAGCTTCATTTTCGTCAGTGATTTTCTTTTCAGCTACAATGGATTCGCTAACCTGCGGATAGTTGGCTGCCATGAATGCAAGCAGTTCTTTCTCGAAACGGCTTACGTCATGTACCGGAATATCATCTACATAGCCTTTAGTTGCCGCATACAGGGAAATAACCTGTTTATCAACGGAAAGCGGAACATACTGGCCCTGTTTAAGAACTTCCGTCATGCGGGCGCCGCGGTCGAGCTGTGCCTTGGTAGCTTTATCAAGGTCAGAACCGAACTGAGCGAATGCAGCCAGTTCGCGGTATTGTGCAAGGTCAAGACGCAGGGTACCTGCAACGGATTTCATTGCTTTAATCTGCGCGCTGCCGCCTACACGGGATACCGAAAGGCCTACGTTGATAGCCGGACGGATACCAGCGTAGAAGAGCTCGGATTCGAGGTAAATCTGACCGTCGGTAATGGAAATTACGTTAGTCGGGATGTAACCGCCTACGTCGCCTGCCAGAGTTTCGATAATCGGCAGTGCGGTGATGGAACCGCCGCCTGCTGCCGGGTTACGGCGTGCAGCACGTTCCAGAAGACGGGAATGTAAGTAGAATACGTCGCCGGGGTATGCTTCACGTCCAGGAGGACGGCGGAGCAAGAGGGACATTGCGCGGTATGCAACGGCGTGTTTGGAAAGGTCGTCGTATACGCACAGAACGTCTTTTCCCTGATCCATGAAGTGCTCTGCAATGGATACGCCTGCATACGGAGCAAGGTACTGAAGCGGAGCAGAATCAGCAGCAGTTGCGGCAACGATAATGGAGTAGCTCATAGCTCCGTGCTGTTCAAGGGTACGGGCAATACGTGCTACGGTAGAAGCCTTTTGGCCGATAGCTACATAAATGCAGATAACGCCGAGGCCTTTCTGGTTCAGGATGGTATCAACTGCAACTGCGGTTTTACCGGTGCCGCGGTCGCCGATGATAAGTTCGCGCTGGCCGCGTCCGATAGGAACGAGCGCGTCGATAGCTTTAATACCGGTCTGCAAAGGAACGTCTACCGGCTGGCGGTCTGCAATGCCGGGTGCCGGAGATTCGATTTTGCGTACATCGGTAGCTTTAATTTCGCCCTTGCCGTCGATAGCCTGGCCGAGCGGGTTAACGATTCTGCCGAGCATAGCTTCGCCAACCGGGATTTCCATGATATGGCCGGTACGGCGTACGATGTCGCCTTCTTTAATGACGGTTTCGCCGCCCATAAGTACAACACCGATTTCGTCAGGCCACAGGTTTTGTACCATGCCGGTAACGCCGCCGGGCAGCTCAACAAGTTCGCCTGCCATAGCGCCGGTCATACCGCTAACGGTAGCAATGCCGTCGCCGACTTTTTCGATAATGCCGACTTCTTCAAGATTTACATCAACGGTATAGCCGCTGACTTTTTTATTTAAAGCCTGGGTTAATTCCTTAGCTTCACCAATCGTTTTTCCGTCCAAATCAACAGATTCCATTTCGTCAGTAATTTTTTCAAGCTGACGTCTGGAACTTGCATCATAAACTTCATCGCCGATTTTTACGATAACGCCGCCGATAATTTCGGGGTCAACAACTTTTTCAAGGTATACATCCTTGCCAAGTTTATCGGCCAGAATTACGGAAACAGATTCGTATTCAGATACAGTGAGACGTTTTGCGGTTACTACTTTAACAGCAATCATCTTATCGTCGATGAGGTTGTCATAAGGTACTTTGGCCATGTCGAACTCAAAGCCGATAAGGCATTTTCTGATTAAAGCAAAAGTGTTTTCGTTCTCCATCTGTATCAATCACCTCCGTATCGTCTTTTTATAAATGATAAAACAACAAATAGGGTTACAACTCAATCCCCATCACACTATTATTTAATTGCGATTTTTTAAAACTTCGTCCGTAACAGAAACTGTCAACTCTTTATCCTTGGCAGAATCCAATTTGGCGTCGATAATTTTACCGGCAATTACTGTGCTAAGTGCGATAACTTCCGAGCGGATGTCAAGCATAGCCTGGCGTTTTTCCGCTTCAATTTGTTCTTTGGCACTTGCAATCATTTCTTCTTTTTCCACACGTGCCTGTTCAACAAGCTCATCATGCAGGTTCTGGCCAACCTTGGTAGCGCGCTCTACGATAGCGGTTGCTTCGGCGCGGGCGCCGGCAATCATTTTTTCGTATTCGGCTTTCAGCTGTTCGGCCTGCAATCTGGTTTGTTCTGCGGAATCCAAATCATTTGCAATGCGTGTGCGGCGTTCTTCCATTACTTTAAGCAACGGTTTGTAAGCAAACTTCGCGAGGATTGCCAAAAGAACAAGAAAGTTCAGGATCTGCGCAATAAGTGTTGCATTAATATCAGCCAATTATAGCACTCTCCTTTTCTTTTCAAATCCCTGTCGCGTGGTTTAGATTAGCCTAAGAACGGGTTAGCAAATACGAGAACGATAGCGATAACGGAAGCGATAATAGGAATAGATTCTACAAGGCCGATACCGATAAGCATGTTAACCTGGAAAGTGGAAGCCTGTTCCGGCTGACGAGCCATGCATTCCAGAGCTTTGGAAGCAACAGTGGAGTCACCTTTGGTTGCAGCAAAAGAAGCACATGCACCGATAATAGCAGCAGCGAGTACGGAGGTTGCGATAATAATAGCGTTTTCAGTCATTTTCAGATACATCCTTTCAAATACATGTTTTTAAAAATTTTTTCAAATTATATAAAATAAATTTGAAACAGAGTTAACACACCAAAGCGTTGCGCCTTAGTGATGCGCCCTGAAGACAGGGGCAATAGCAGTCATTGTCAGCATTGTAAAAATAAATGCCTGCAAGAAGCCTACGATAAGGCTGAAGCCAACCCAAAGTTCCGGAATAATCCACGGTGCAAGCATGTATAATACAATAAGTAAAATTTCGCCTGCGAGGATATTACCGAATAGACGAAGGGCCATGGTTAAAGGTTTGGAAAGTTCTTCCAACAGATTCAGCGGAAGGAATAAAACCGAAGGCTGAATAAAATGCTTAAAATAGCCAAGCCCATGGCGCGCAACACCCAAGAAGTATACGGTAAGCGATACTAAGATTGCCATACCAAGCGTTACATTGACGTCATTTGTCGGAGAAGTGAAATGTACGCCAACCTGCGGCAAAAGGCCTATTTCGTTAGAAATAAACAGGTACAGGAACAGAGTAATAATAAACGGCGTTACCTTACGGGTTCCCTCTGTGCCCAGATTTTTGTTCATCAGATCGCTCAGCCAGTCAATCAGCATTTCCGTAATGTTCTGGATACCGGACGGCACCAGCTTGGGGTTTCTGGTAGCAGCAAATACAATGATCATGACAACAACCATTGCCAGCCAGGACATGTAAATGGATTGCATATTAACTACAACGCCATCAAAAATCTCCACCGGCATGTAATGAATAATTTCATTGCTTGCTTCCGCTTCAACATTTCCCATTCTGTCACTCTCCTTTCTTCACGTCTGCCGCTTTTTGTGTATTGCGGGCCGTGATGATTATTAAGTTTAATAATAAAAATATATGCATAAGCAGGAACCCTAAAAACAGACCGGCTGCATTAAGGCCCAGCTTTAACATAACAAAGGTAATTAAAAACAGCAGCGCCATGCGCTTAAACATGTTTTTCTGCATTATTACGGGTGCTCTTTCGGGATTTTCCTTCATTCCCTTGCGCACGCCCATAAATACAACAACACTGTCTAAAATCCCGGCGGCAAAGCCAACAAACCAGGTAAAGGCAGTTTGCAAATTAAAAAAATATATAATAAAAAGTAGTGCAATTAACGAAAAAACAGACTGCCTGATGATTACCTTGCTCCACGCCGCATAAACCCGGGCAACCATTTTATTTTCCATGTTTGTTGTCCTTTCCGGGTTTGGGCTTCTTATTAGAAGGAAGCAGTAAATCGTTTTTAATCATCTTATAAATCGTCATAAAGGCGGTTACAACGCCGCCAACAGAAAACACAAGCCGCAAGGTATTGCCGCCGGTGTTAAAATACACATCAAGATAGCCGCCCACAAAGTAACCGGCTAAAATATTGGCACTGATAATGCCCACAACCGAGGTTGCAAAAACAAGCGCCTGCAATACTGCCGCAATGTTAGGGTTCATAAAAATCCCCCCTGCATATCTTTAGTTTAATTATATAAAATTTATGGTAATATTGCAATTTATAATAGCAACTTTTTGGCAAAATCGTGAAATTTTGTCTAAAACTCGTTTAATATTTTACATAAAAAATACAGTTTTTTCAACCTTTTTTCAAGGTCACGGCTGAAATTCTGTAATTTTTTTATCACTTATGCCAAATTCGTTTAAAATGCAGCCTACAATGCGGGCGCAGGCTTCGCCGTCGCCGTAAGGGTTAACGGCTTCCGCCATGGCGCGGTAGTGTTCGGGGTTATCTAAAAGCAGGTTTGTTTCGCGCAGCACATCCGCGTAAGCGGTGCCAATGAGCTTTACCGTGCCGGCTGTTACGGCTTCGGGGCGCTCGGTGGTGTCGCGCAGCACCAGCACGGGTTTGCCCAGCGCGGGGGCTTCTTCCTGTATGCCGCCGCTGTCGGTAAGCACAATATCCACGCGCGCCATTAAGTTGGCAAAGGGTTCATAATCAAGCGGCTCTATTAAATGCACCTGCGGCAGGTGGCCCAGCTCTTCGTTTACAATCTGGCGTACTTTGGGGTTTTTGTGTACGGGGAAGATGGCTTCCACGTCGCTGTGGGTGCGCAGTACCTCGCACAGGGCTTTGTAAACGTGGCGCATCGGTTCGCCCAGGTTTTCGCGGCGGTGCGTGGTCATTAAAATAAGGCGTTTGCCGCTGTCCAAAACTTCATGCAGGGCGTCGTCGCCAAAGCGGTAGCCCGGTTTAACGGTGGTTTTCAGCGCGTCGATAACGGTGTTGCCGGTAACGGTAATCTGTGCTTCGGGCACGTTCTCGCGCAGCAGGTTCGCCTTGCTTGTCGCCGTCGGCGCAAAGTGGTAATCCGCCAAAGCGCCGGTTAATTTGCGGTTCATCTCCTCCGGGAAGGGGGAATATTTGTTGCCGGTGCGCAGCCCCGCTTCTACATGCCCAACGGGTATTTGCGCATAAAACGCCGCCAGCGCGCCAGCAAAGGTGGTGGTAGTATCGCCGTGCACCAAAACAAGGTCGGGCTTAGCTTCTTCAAGCACCTTTTGCAGGCCGCGCAGGGCTTTTTCCGTAACGTCGTACAGCGTTTGCCCGGCGCTCATAATGTTTAAATCGTAATCGGGGGTAATGCCAAAAAGGTGCAGCACCTGGTCCAGCATTTCGCGGTGCTGGGCAGTTACTGCCACCAGCGGTTCAATTTCTTCGGGGTGCTTGCGCAGCTCCAAAACCAGCGGGCACATTTTTATGGCTTCCGGCCTTGTGCCGAAAACCGTCATAACCTTTAGCTTTGCCATCAAACCCACTCCTATCTGTCGTTTAAAATGCCAATCTTTTTAGCGCCCAGCGCCACGCCCGAGATAATGCAGGCGATGATGCCGGCGGCAAGGTAGCCGTCAACCTCGGTTAAAAGTATGGCGGCAATGCCCAGCACTGCGCTGATAACATACATTAAAAGTACCGCCTGCTTCTGGCTGAGGCCCATGGCAAGCAGCCTGTGGTGCAAATGCCCCTTATCAGGCTGGAAAATGGGGCGGCCGTTGGTGTAGCGGCGCACAATCGCAAAAGCGGTGTCCATTATCGGCAGGCCCAGCGCCACGGCAGGCACTAAAAGCGCAATGGTGGCAGCGCTTTTTACCGCGCCGAAAATAGAAATTGCCGCCAGCATATAGCCGATAAACATACTACCAGTATCGCCCATAAAAATGCTGGCCGGGTTAAAGTTGTAGCGGATGAAGCCGATAATGCCGCCCGCCAGCGCCGCCGTAATAACGGCAACCGGATAAAAGCCCTGCTGCACCGCAACCAGAATAACGGTGATGGAGGCAATAGCGCCGACGCCGGCAGCAAGCCCGTCCAGCCCGTCAATTAAGTTTACAACATTGGTAAAGCTGATAATCCAGAAAATGGTAAACGGTATGGAAAGGTATTCCAGATAAAAATAGCCGCCCCACGGGTTATTCAGCCATTCAATTTTAATATCAAACAAAACCAAAACGCACGCCGCTATAATCTGCCCCAGCAGCTTAACCTTGGCCGGCAGCTGGTATTTGTCGTCCAAAATGCCGACAATTACAATAACGGTGCCGCCCAAAAGTAGCGCAAACACGTCGCGTGTGATGTGCGTGGTGGCAAGCACGGCAATTACAAACGCCAAATAAATAGCAAGGCCCCCCAAACGCGGCATAATGCCGTGATGAACCTTGCGTCCGTCCGGTTTATCAAGCGCGCCGATGCGAAATGCCAGTTTTTTTACATAGGGTGTTAAAACCCAGCTTGCTAAAAGAGCTATAATAAACGCTAAAATATACACTTGCAATATTCCACCTCGAGGCTAAAAAGCCGGTAATTAAATTAAGTTGTTAGTTGTGCAAAAACATTCAGATTATCGTAAATAGTATATCAAAAAAAACGCCGTTTGAAAAACTTTTTTGAAATTTTTTTGCAGAAAAGTTACAAATAAACAAAAGGCTAAAATGCAATACAGGTTTAAGCTTGCAAAAACAAGCCTAAACCTGTATAATAGATGTACGAAGATTGACGTTTGGCGACATCGGTCTTCCCTACGTAAATTTTTAGTTCAGAGAGAAGCCGTGTAACCGTTGTTATACGGTTTTTTTCTTGCCGTTATTTACGGTGTGAAATGATTAGCACTACTAAAGTAGCGAAAGCAATCATCAAAGATAATGCTTCGTATACTGTCATAGTACCACCTCCACTCCCTTGAGAGTGGAAAACCGATTTGTCAATCTTCGTGCGTGTTATATTTTAACAGTCTTATAACTTTTTGGCAATAGCGGCACACAAAAACAACCTGCTTACAGCACAAGCTGTCAGCAGGTTGTTTTTTTATTTTGCGTTCTAATTTTTAGTTTTCGCCTTCCAGCACTACCACTTCCATACCGGAGGCTTTAAGCATATCCTCCGCCAGCTTATCCGGGTAGGGGTTGGCGTACACAATGCGTTTAATGCCCGCATTGATGAGGATTTTGGTGCATACCACGCAGGGCTGGTGCGTGCAGTACAGCGTACCGCCGTTAACACTTACACCGTGAAAGGCAGCCTGCACAACAGCGTTCTGCTCGGCGTGGATGCCGCGGCACAGCTCGTGCATTTTGCCGGAGGGCACCTTAAGCTGCTCGCGCAGGCAGCCGGTAACGGCGCAGTGCTCCAAACCGGAGGGCGTGCCGTTGTAGCCCGTGGCCACAATCTGCCTGTTTTTAACAATTACAGCGCCAACACTGCGGCGCAGGCAGGTGCTGCGCTTGCTTACCACGCGGGCAATTTCCATAAAGTAATGGTCCCAGTCGGGCCTTGTGTCCTGCATCATTTCGTGCCGAAAATGCGGTCGCCGGCGTCGCCGAGGCCCGGCACAATGTAGCCGTGCTCGTTCAGCTTTTCATCCAGCGCAGCTGTGTAAACCTTAACGTCCGGGTGGGCCTTGTTCAGCACCTCAACGCCTTCTGGCGCTGCCACGAGGCACATAAAGCGGATGTTTTGCAGCCCGCGCGCCTTAAGCATGGTAATGGCTGCCGCCGCACTGCCGCCGGTTGCCAGCATCGGGTCAACCACAATAGTAATCGGGTCTTTATCGGGCGGAATTTTGCAGTAGTATTCGTGCGGCTCAAGGGTTTCCTCATCGCGGTATAAGCCGATGTGGCCAACGTGCGCGTTAGGAATCATGCGCAGCACGCCGCTGAGCAGGCCTAAGCCTGCGCGCAGGATGGGCACAACAACAATGTTATTGTGCAGCTTGTAGCCGGTGGTTTCGCAAATCGGCGTGGTTACCGGCACTGCGTCCAGCTCTAAATCGCGCGTAACCTCGTAGGTCATCAGCATGGCAATTTCGTCCAGCCATTCGCGGAAGTCGCGCGAGGTCGTCTGCACGTCGCGCATTTTGGAAAGCTTGTGTTTGATTAACGGATGTTCTACAACAGTAATCTGCATACAAATCTCCTCCTTAGGAAATTTAGGAAATCTATTACAGCTCGGGGTACATGGGGTATTTAGCGCACAAAGCCGCTACACGTCTGGCAGCTTCTGCCTGTTTGGCTGCGTCTTCGGGGTTGTTAAGCACAAGGCCGATAATGGCAGCTACTTCCTTCATGTCGTCCTCTTTAAAGCCGCGGGTGGTTACGGCAGCAGTGCCAAGGCGGATGCCGCTGGTAACAAACGGGCTTTCAGGGTCAAACGGAATGGTGTTTTTATTGCAGGTTACGCCAACCTCGTCCAGCAGATGTTCTGCCGTTTTGCCGGTCATTTTCTGCCCGCGCACGTCAACCAGCAGCAGGTGGTTATCGGTGCCGCCGGATACCAGACGGAAGCCTTCGGCAGTTAAGCCTTCGGCCAGAGCCTTGCAGTTAGCAATAATCTGTTTGGCATATTCTTTAAATTCGGGCTTCAGCGCTTCGCCAAGGGCAACGGCTTTAGCCGCGATAACGTGCATTAACGGGCCGCCCTGCACGCCGGGGAAAATAGCCTTGTCGATTTGTTTAGCGTATTTTTCCTTGCACAGGATTAAGCCGCCGCGGGGTCCGCGCAGGGTTTTATGCGTGGTGGTGGTAACAACATCGGCATAGGGCACCGGGCTGGGGTGCAAACCTGCGGCAACAAGGCCGGCAATGTGCGCCATATCTACCATAAAAATAGCGCCGACGCTGTGGGCGATGTTGGCCATGCGTTCAAAATCAATTACGCGCGGGTAAGCGCTGGCGCCTGCTACAATCAGCTTAGGCTGCGCTTCTTTGGCAATGCGCTCAAACTCGTCGTAATCAATGCGTTCGGTTTCGTGCGTAACGCCGTAAGGGACTACTTTGTAATACTTGCCGGAGATATTTACCGGTGAACCGTGGGAAAGGTGGCCGCCCTGCGAAAGGTTCATGCCCATAATGGTGTCGCCGGGCTGCAAAAAGGCAAAGTAAACGGCAGTATTGGCATTAGCGCCGCTGTGAGCCTGCACGTTGGCGTGTTCTGCGCCGAACAGCTTTTTAGCGCGCTCAATGGCAAGGGTTTCTACCTTGTCAACATATTCGCAGCCGCCGTAGTAGCGGTGTCCGGGGTAGCCTTCTGCATATTTGTTGGTAAGTACGCTGCCCATGGCTTCCATAACAGCCGGGCTGACAAAGTTTTCGGATGCAATCAGCTCGATTTTATTGCGCTGGCGTCCGAGCTCTTCGCCCATAGCAGCTGCAATCTCAGGGTCGCAAACTGCAAGTTTTTCTAAATTCATTATAGTCCCTCCATTATTAAAATTATAAAACTTAGCGTTTTTCGGGGTAGTGGGCGCGCTCGCCGCCGATAAGGGGCGGACGGGTGCGTGCTGCCGTTACAATGGCCGCGCCGATGTTTTTTTGTGCTAAGCGCACAGGCACAGCGACGCGTTTTAAGTGCATGCCGATTAAGGTTTGCCCTATATCTATACCGGCGTCTGCCTTAATTTGTTCCACCACAACGGGGTCTGCAAAATTATCATACGCCGCCGTTGCCATGGAACCGCCTGCGTGCGGCATGGGGCGGACGGTTACTTCCTCCCAGCCGAATTTCTCCATCGCCTCGCGCTCTGTTACCAAAGCGCGGTTTAAATGCTCGCAGCATTGAAAGGCAAGGTACAGCCCGTGCGCTTTTGCCGCTTTATAAATGCTGCCAAACACGGCTGCCGCAGCTTCTTCCGAGCCGCAGGTGCCGATTTTGCCGCCCACAATTTCGCTGGTGCTGCAGCCAACAACCAGCACTTTGCCGGGGCGGATGCCGCTTACTTCAATAAGCTCCTCTACGGCACGCTCCGCTTCGGCAGCAAGTTCTTCCTTCTTCATAAATTATTCCGCCTCCAGCGCCATAATCTTATCAACGCGGCGCGCGTGGCGTCCGCCGGCAAATTCGGTTGCCAGCCATACGTCAACAATCATCTCGGCAAGGCCCACGCCGGTAACGCGCTCGCCCAGCGCCAGAATGTTGGCGTTGTTGTGCTCGCGGCTCATTTTAGCGCTGTAAACATCGCCGCAAACGGCTGCGCGCACGCCTTTAATTTTGTTGGCGGCAATGGATATGCCAAGCCCCGTGCCGCATACAAGAATGCCAAGCTCTGCCTCGCCATCCACAACGGCGTGGCCAACTTTGGCTGCGTAATCAGGGTAATCGCAGGATTCTTCGGTGTAAGTGCCCTTGTCAAGCACCTCGTAACCCTTGCCTTCAAGATAACCCTTTAAATGGTTTTTAAGATGGATACCGCCGTGATCGCTTCCCATTGCGATTTTCATCACAGTCACCCTCTTTTCATTTTTAATATATTGTTATTTTAACACAAAACTTTTAAGTTGCGTACTGTTTTTTAAAAGCTCCTGCATCTCGTCCGCGCCAAGCACCTGCCTGCCCGCTGCCTTGCGCATACGGTTCATAATGGCAAGGCCCAGCCCGTCCTCGGCCACGCCTTCTGATAGTATCAGCCCTACGCCCAGCTTGTCGCAGCGGCGCAACAGGCGGTACAGCTTCAGAGCCAGCTCTTTTTTATCCGTGCCCCAGTTTAAAATGTGCAGGTGTTCCGCACGCTGCATGGTTTCGGCAACTTTGCCGCCGCAAATAACGGCCACCGGCGCAGATTTAGCTGCCTCTTTGGCAAAGGCGGGCAAAAGCTGCAAGGCTTCCGGCGTTTCCACCACATACATTTTCGCCTTGGGCGCATAGTGGCGGTACTTCATGCCAGGGGCTTTGGGTTTGGCTGCTTCCACACCGGCAATGGCGGGGTCAAGCTCAACTTTGCCCAAAACTTCTTCCAGCTGCTCGCGCGTAATTCCGCCCGGGCGGAGAATAACAGGCACCTCGCCCGTGGTATCAACGATGGTGGATTCCACACCAACTTCGCACGCGCCGCCATCGACGATGCCTGCAATGCGCCCCTGCATATCAGCCAGCACCGTTTCGGCGTCCGTCGGGCTTGGCTTGCCCGATAAATTGGCAGAAGGCGCTGCTATTGGCGTGCCCGCTAAGCGTATCAGCTCCGCCGCTACGGGGTGCGAGGGCATACGCACGGCAACGGTGTCGAGCCCCGCGCTTACCTCGTCCGGCACAACGGCGCTTTTAGCCACAATTACCGTCAGCGGCCCTGGCCAGAACTTATCAATTAAAATTTGCGCCTGTTTGGTTAAGCCCGTGGTTAAGGGCAATATATCTTCTTTATTGGCAATGTGCAGAATGAGCGGGTTGTCGCTGGGGCGCCCCTTGGCTTCAAAAATTTTGCGCACGGCTGCGCCGTTAAGCCCGTCGGCGCCAAGGCCGTACACCGTTTCCGTCGGGAAGGCCACCGCCTCGCCCTTTTTCAGCAGCGCCGCCGCCTCGCGCAGGGCAGCGCCTTCTGTATCAGTCTGCAAGTTCCAATAATGCGTCTGCATAAGTAGTTCCTTCTTTCGCTGCAAAAACCATGCGGTCTATACCGGCATAATCGTGCCGCACCGCCGTTACGACAAAGCCTGCCTGCCTGCATAAAGCGGCAACGGCTTCGCCCTGGTTAATGCCAATTTCAAACGCTAAAAAGCCGTTTGGTTTTAAAAATTTCGGCGCGCCGCTAATAATGCGCCGGTAAAAATTTAAGCCGTCCGCACCGCCGTCCAGCGCCAAACGCGGCTCGCGCCTTACGTCCGCCGCTAAGCCTGCAATATCGGCGCTGGGTATGTACGGCGGGTTGGAGATAATAACATCAAATTTACTGCCCTGCGGCAGGGCGGCATACAAATCGCTGCGCACAAACTTTAAGCGCTGCATCACGCCAATTTGCTCCGCGTTAGCCTGCGCCACTTTAAGCGCCCCGGGCGATACATCCACGGCAGTGCCTTTAGCATTTGGCAGCATATCCAGCAGCGATACTATTATCGCCCCGCTGCCAGTGCCGATGTCCAGCACCTCCGGCGCTTCGACATTGCCCGCAAGACTGGCCGCGCACTCAACAAGCAGCTCCGTTTCCGGGCGTGGCACCAAAACATCGGGCGTTACCTTAAAATCGTACTTCATAAAAGCGCGGCTGCCCAAAATATACGCCAAAGGCTCCTGCGCTGCACGCCGCGCCACATAGCCGCGGTACTGCGCCAGCTCGTGCTCCTCCAGCGGCTGGTCAAAATGCACATATAAAGTTATGCGCTGGCACTTTAAAACGGAACAAAGCAGTATTTCCGCATCCAGGCGGGGATTTTCCAACCCTTTATCTGCGAAATACTGCTTCGTCCAGTCCAGCACCTTAGCAATAGTCCATATAGGTTTTGCTGTCATTTTATTTCACCTGTTGTAACTGCTCGCTTTGCCGTGCCGTAATCAGGGCATCCAAAATCTCGTCAAGGTCGCCGTTAAGCACAGCGTCCAGCCGGTGCAGCGTTAAGCCAATGCGGTGGTCGGTTACGCGCCCCTGAGGATAGTTATAGGTACGGATGCGCTCGCTGCGGTCGCCGGTGCCAACCTGGCTTTTGCGGTCCTCGGCGGTTGCCGCGCGCTGCTTTTCCTGTTCCATCTCTAAAACGCGGCTGCGCAGTACGCGCATACATTTTTCGCGGTTTTTCAGCTGCGATTTTTCGTCCTGGCACTGCGCCACAATGCCCGTGGGGATATGCGTAATGCGCACTGCCGATTCCGTTTTGTTAACGTACTGGCCGCCTGCGCCGCCCGCACGGTAGGTATCAATCCTTAAATCGGCGGGGTTAATTTCAATGTCAACCTCTTCTGCCTCGGGCAGCACCGCCACCGTAACGGTAGAGGTATGCACGCGCCCCTGCGATTCTGTTTCCGGCACGCGCTGCACGCGGTGCACGCCGCTTTCAAACTTCATGCGTCCGTAAACGCCTGCGCCGCTCAGCTGAAACACAATTTCCTTAAAACCGCCCAGCTCCGTCGGGCTGGCATCCAAAATTTCAAGGCTCCAGCGCCTGCTTTCAGCGTAATGCTGATACATTCTAAAGAGTACGCCCGCAAAAAGCGCAGCCTCCTCACCGCCCGCGCCGCCGCGGATTTCCACAATCGCGTTTTTATCGTCGTTCGGGTCGGAAGGCAGCAACAGAATTTTCAGTTTTTCCTCGTACTCTGCCAGCTGCGGCTTCAGCTCCTTCAGCTCGTCCTGCGCCATCGCCGCCAGTTCCTTGTCGCTGCCGTCGGCGATAATTTCTTCCGCTTCCTCGCGTGCCTTATCCAGCACCTTGTATTCGCGGTACGCCGCCACAACGTCCGTCAGCTTGGCGTGGGCACGGGCATATTTTTGCCATTCACTCTGGTTGGCAATAATATCCGGGTCGCTGATTTTCGCTTCCAAATCCAAATATTTATCTTCAAGTGCCTGTAATTTATCAAGCATTAGTCGGTTCTCCTATTAATTTTTCTTCGGCAGCCTCCGGCTCCGGTGCCAAATCCTCCGGCGGCACAACGGCTTTTAAGGAAGCTATCGCCACCTCAATCTGGCTGTCGTCCGGCTGGCGCGTGGTCAGCTTCTGCAAAAGCAGCCCCGGCGTAATGGCAATGCGCACCAGCGGGTTATCGGTGTGCGCACCGGCATAGCGTATAAGCTCGTAGCTGACGCCTGCAATTACCGGCATCAGCACAATGCGCGAGGCAATGCGCTCCCACAAACTGGGCCAGCCCAGAAAAGTAAAAATAAACATGCTGATAAGCATGACAATCATCAAAAAGTTAGTGCCGCAGCGGGGGTGCAGCGTGCTGAACGGGCGCACGTTTTCTACCTTTAACGGCAGGCCCGCCTCGTAGGTGTAAATGGTTTTGTGTTCCGCACCGTGGTACTGAAACACGCGCTGAATGTCATTCATAGAAGAAATGCCCGCAATATAAGCAAGGAAAATTACCATGCGCAGCACGCCCTCGGCAAGGTTCAGCGCCATGTGGTCCTGCGTAATATCCGTTAAAAAGCGCATCGACCACGTTGGTATAACAATAAAAAGCAAAATGGCAAGCCCTGCCGATACGGCAATGGTCAGCGCCATCTCTTTGGAATCAAGCTTTTCGTCCTCATCGCCCGATACCTGCGCCGAATACGCCAGTGCCTTCATGCCCATCACAAGCGATTCAACAAGCGACACCACACCGCGCAGAAACGGCTTTTTTAATATAGGGTAACGGTCGGAAATGCTGTTAACCGGACGCACATCGACGTTAATTTCGCCGTCCGGCTGCCTTACGGCAACAGCAACATGCGTCTTGCCGCGCATCATAACGCCCTCAATAACAGCCTGCCCGCCGACATTCGGTCTTTTGTTCATAATGCTCCCTCAAAAAAACTCCATATACAAACACAGCAGAGCTTTCGCTCTGCTGTCGGTGAATTATTTTCCATAACGTTTGTTGAATTTTTCGATACGGCCGCGGGCTGCTACGTTACGCTGTTGGCCGGTGAAAAACGGATGGCATTTGGAGCAAACATCCACGCGCAGTTCCGGTTTAACAGAGCCGGTCATAAAAGTGTTACCGCATGCGCAGGTAACTTTAACTTCACTGTATTTCGGATGGATTCCTTCTTTCATTACACTTGCACCTCACTTTACTAATAAAACTGTATGTATAACATGTCGATATTAACGCTTATATATTGTAGCACAGCAAGGCAAGTAATGCAACTGTTATTTTTATAAATGCCCTGCCCAAAGCATTATTTTTTAACAAGCGTTTGTAAAAGCTCCGGCGTGGCCGCGTTGTAAACCTCGCCGTCCCACTTAAGGTTCGGCCCCTTGCCGCAGTGCTTTAAGCAGCCGCAAATTTTAAAGCTAAACCCGCCGCTTACGCTGATGCCGCCGCTTTCAGCGCCGTAGGCTTCCTTAATATGACTGATGAGCGCTGCCGAGCCGTTAGCCGCGCAGTTTTTGCCGCCGCAAACCTCCAGGCGGTGCGGCGCAGCAGCAGGCTTTAAGCTGGGATAGCGTTTAATAACGGCATTTAAAAACGTAACTTTAATATTGAGCAGCGCCGCGACTTCCTCAACGGCAACGTCCGTAAGCACGCCGCCGCTGTGCTCCTGCACCTCTTTCAACAGCTCCACCAGCGCAAACTGGTTCTGCGGCGCATCCTGCCCCTTGTAATATTCCACTGCTTCATTTATGTTCCAGTTGTTCATAATGCTTCCTTTCATAAATAAATTACCGCAACTATCTTACCACTACCGGCATAAATACGCAAATTTACGCCGCGCTATCTTTTCAACCGCGCCCGTTACTGCCTGCCAGTGCTTCAAGGGCAGCAGCACAAAATACTGCGCTGTGCTGAATAATTACGCCTGAGCACAAAACCGTTACCAGCGTGCAGACACCAAACTGCCCACCCAGCGCCACACCGCCAACAACAAGCAGTGCATCCAAAAACGTCCGCACCGCTTTTACGCTATAATGCTTTTTACCGGCAAGCGCAAAGGTCAGCGCCTCGTAAGAGCCTCTGCCCAAATCAGCAGCAGCATAAGAGCCGGTGCCTGCGGCAAAAATAACTACGCCCAGGCACATCAGCATAAACCGCAGCCACGCCGTTTCCGGATAAACATTAATTTGCGCAAAAACGTCAACAAAATAGCTGTAAACCAGCTGATAAACAACTGTACCGACGCTGATTTGCTTTTTATCGTAAACCAAAGCTATTAGCAGCATTACCACAGCAACCGCAAAAGATGCTTCGCCCAGCGAAATGCCAAAGGTAACGGCAAGCCCCTGCCACAGCACCGCCAGCGTTGCCCCGCCAAAACCGGCGCCCAGCGCCAGCATAATGCCATAGGCTGCAACTGCGGAGCCCGCCACAAGCAGTAATATTTTATATAAAAGCAAAGTTCTTTTCATTATGCGCTCCCCAAAATCTGCCATAATAAACAAAAAAGACTACAAATTTTACTGTTAAAATGGTGGAGACAAGCGGGATCGAACCGCTGACCTCTTGAATGCCATTCAAGCGCTCTCCCAGCTGAGCTATGCCCCCATAACAATAAAAATTATACTGGAAGCAGGCGTTCTTGTCAATACCCGCGGCAGTTTTGGCCAAATTTATTTTGCGTTTTGTGTTTTACTTTTTCAGTGCCGCGTTAAGGCTGCCGCTGCGGAAGGGCTCTAAATCCATTGCCACATATAAAAAGCCTGCTTTTTTTATGGCGGCGGCAATTTCGCTGCGTCTGGCAAAGGCGCTGTCAAAATCGTTTTCTGCAACCTCTATACGCGCTAAATTGCCGTGGCAGCGCACGCGCATTTCCTTAAAGCCCATGTCTATAAGCGCCTGCTCTGCCTTTTCCACCATAGCAAGTTTCTCCGCCGTTATCTCCTCGCCGTAAGGAATGCGTGAGGCAAGACATGCATACGAGGGCTTGCTCCAGGTAAAAATGCCAAGCTCTTTTGATACGTCACGAATATCCTGCTTGCTGAAGCCAGCCTTGCGCAAGGGGCTTAACACGCCCAGCTCCGCCGTGGCGCGCATACCGGGGCGGTAATCGTTTTCGTCGTCGGTGTTGGCGCCGTCCGCCACGCAGCTAATGCCGTGCTTACGCGCCTCATTAATTATCGCGCTAAAAAGCGCATGCTTGCAGTAATAGCAGCGCTCGGCCCCGTTCTCACAAAAGCCCGGTATGGCAAGCTGGTTTACGTTAAGCTCTGCGTGCTGTACGCCGTAAGCCGTTAAAATTTTGGCAGCGTCCGCCGCCTCGTGCCTTGGGTAGCTGGGCGTTACTGCCGTTATGGCAAGCAGGTTATCCCCCAACGCCTCACGCGCGGCATACACCAAAAAGGCGCTGTCCACACCGCCGCTAAAGGCCACCGCCAAAGCGCCGCACGCATTTAAATCTGTAATTAAATTGCTATATTTATGCTGTAATGCTTCGTTCATTGCGTTCACCTCAAAATATCCGCGTAAGCGTAAATTTATTATAATATGCGCGCGGCACTTGCGCAACCGGCAAAAAGCGTTTAAGATGTTAGCAGAAGTTTTTTGCAAAGGAGCATGCTTATGTTAGAACTTAAAGCCGGGCTTACCGGCACCGCCGAAACTATTGTGCGCGAAACCAACACCGCCCTTGCCATGGGCAGCGGCAGCCTGCTGGTGTTTGCCACCCCCGCCATGGTTGCCTTAATGGAACAGGCCGCCTGCAACGCTGTTGCGGATTGCTTTGACGATGCAACAACCAGCGTCGGCACACTGCTGAACCTTACGCACGACGCTGCTACCGCACCAGGCAAAAAAGTTACCGCCACCGCCACTTTGGTGGAAGTTGACGGGCGCAGGCTGGTGTTTGAGGTTACTGCCTCCGATGAGGACAGGCAAATTGGCAAGGGCCGCCACGAGCGTTTTGTAATTAACAAGGAAAAGTTTTTGGCAAAGCTCAAATAAGCCATACAGCACAAAAGGCATTACGCAGTTAGCGCAATGCCTTTTTGTTATTTCAGCACCTTGTGTAAAAATGCCTTTAATCTTTCGTTTTGGGGGTTTTCAAAAATTTCCTGCGGCGTGCCTTCCGCCTGCACATAACCGTCGGCCATAAACAGCACCTTGGTGGCAACCTCGCGGGCAAAACCCATCTCGTGCGTTACAACCACCATCGTCATTTTTTCTTCCGCCAGCTCGCGCATGGTGCGCAAAACCTCGCCCGTCAGCTCCGGGTCAAGCGACGAGGTCGGCTCGTCAAACAGCATAATGGCAGGTTTGGTTGCCAGCGCCCTTGCAATCGCCACGCGCTGCTGCTGCCCGCCGCTTAAACGGCGCGGGTATTCGTGCGCTTTTTCCAGTAAGCCAACCTTGCTTAAAAGCACTTTGGCTTCTTCAATAACTTCTTCGCGGTTACGCTTTTGCACCTGCACCGGCGCTTCAATTAAGTTTTCCAGCACCGTCATGTGCGGAAAAAGGTTAAACTGCTGGAACACCATACCCATCTTGCAGGCAATGCGGCGGCTCTCGTCGCCCGGGGCGTACACAACCTGCCCGTCTGGTTTCGTTTCGGCAAGCGTTTCGCCGTCGATAACAATGCTGCCCTTGTCGATAATCTCCAGCTTGTTCAGGCAGCGCAAAAACGTGCTTTTGCCGCCGCCGCTGGGGCCGATAACAGCCACAACCTCGCCCTCATCGACGCTTAAGTTAATCCCCTTTAAAACCTCAAGCCCCTGAAAGCTTTTATAAATGTTTTGTGCGTTAATCTTATTCTTCATCCTGCTGCTCCTCAATCATAACGTGCATACTTGCGCTCCAGCCTATTAAAACCGTAGGTTAACACCAGCGTCATCAACAGGTAAAACACGCCCGCCACCAAAAACGGCGTAATGCTAAAATCGCGCTGCACCAAATTGCGCGTTGTGCGCAAAAGGTCGTTCATTGCCAGCACATAAATAAGCGAGGTATCCTTAACCAAAGTAATCGTTTCGTTGCTTACCGGCGGCAAAATAATGCGGAACACCTGCGGCAGCACAATGCGGCGCATCGTCTGCACATAGTTCATGCCCAAAGTGCGGGCAGCCTCGTACTGTCCCTTCGGCACCGCCTGAATGCCGGCGCGGAAAATCTCGCAAAAATACGCGGCATAGTTCAACACAAATGCCAAAATCGCTGCCGGAAAGTCGTCCAGCCTGATGCCCACGCCCGGTATAAACGGCAAACCGTAATACACAAACAATAATTGCAGCATCAGCGGCGTACCGCGCAACAGCCACACATACACGCCAATCGCATCTCTAAGCGGCTTAAGACCAGATACGCGCCCAAGCGCGAGCAAAACGCCCAGCGGTATCGACAGCACAATCGTTATCGCAAACAATCTGATAGTTTCAAGGGTACCCTCCCACATCTGCGGCAGGATGCTAATCACATAATCCATTTTAAACTCCTTAGGGCTAAACAGTTTAAGGGGCCGGCAGCACTGCCACCGGCCCGCAGTTTAAATCTTAATAATTGGTCAAATCGGCGTTAAACCACTGTTCGGAAATCTTCTTGGCAGTGCCGTCAGCCTTCATTTCGTCCAGCGCCTTGTCAATCAGCGGGGCATATTCCTTATCGTCCTTACGGAAGGCTACTGCTACAACCTCATCGCCAAGGTTCTCTTCCAAAATTCTGTACTTGCCGGGGTTTTTGCTGTCATAATAACGTGCCAGCACAGCGTCTACAACCGCAGCTTCCACGCGGCCGCTGTCAATATCCATGTAAACAGCTGCAAAATCCGGGTACTTTCTGTATTCCTTCAGGCTGTTGCGCATTTCGTCGTTGCCGTCGATAATGTAAGAACCGGTGCTGTCATCCTGCACAGCCACAACCTTGCCTGCCAAATCGGCAACAGCGTTGATGGTGGAATTAGCCGGTACAACAATCAGCTGGGCATTGTGCATGTAAGGTTTGGAAAGGGTATAAACCTCAGCACGTTCCGGGTTAACCGTAAAGCAGTTCCAGATAGCGTCAATGCGTTTGCCCTTCATCTCAGCTTCCTTGGAAGCCCAGTCGATAGGTTTGAACTCAACCTCAAGCCCTGCGCGTTTGCAGGCCTCGCGCGCCATATCAATATCATAGCCGACAATTTCGTTCTTCTCGTTGCGGAAGCCCATCGGGGCAAAGTTATCGTCAAGCCCAACAACCATTTTTTTCGGGCCGTCGCTGCCGCAGCCTGCCACCAGGCACAAAGCGGTAATTAACGTCATTGCCAAAACCAGTAACTTCTTCATGTAAAAATCCCCCTTCAAAAAGCGTAAAATCAATTCTATGTTTTAGATTATACTTTAGTTCGCTAAAATTGTAAAGAGGTAAAATGAAATTTTTTCAAAAATTTTCGCAGGAATTTGCCCCGTGCGCTGCGAATAACATACCAACACCACAAAAAAGGCAGGTAACAAACATGCTTGTAACAAACCGCAAAACCGATTACTTTGAAAAACGCGCCGGCGGCACCGGCACCACCATTATGGAGCACATTGTTGACGAAAGCGTCTACGGCGGCAAAATTGCAGCCTATGCCCGCGTAGTGCTTAAACCCGGATGTTCTTTGGGTTACCACAAACACGAAGGCACCAGCGAAACGCTGTATATTTTAAGCGGCACCGCCGAATATAACGACAACGGCACCCCCTGCACCCTCAAAGAAGGCGACGTTGCCTTCTGCCCCGAGGGCGAAAGCCACAGCGTCGGCAACAGCGCAAGTGCCACCGAAGACCTCGTCATCATGGCGCTCATCGTCAACGAAAAATAACCCTTCCGCCCCATGGCGGATTTACCCAAACCGTTTTACCCAGCAGCCTTTACCCTTACGCCCATATAAACGCCATTTTGCTTAAAAAATTAACTGCTGACGAAAAAATTTGTGCAAAAATTTTTAAGCCGGGTTAATTTTATCGCCGTTTAACCGTTTATGTGGTTGAGAGTTTCTTTTCTTTTCTCTTTTTTGCCTGTTTTTTCTCTTTATCTTTTCTTTGCCGTGCTACGTTCTTACCTTGTTCCCAATAAACCGCAGGTTTATATATATAATAATACCTTGTTCCCTATACTGCTAACGTAAGGTAGCAGTAATACCTGCCGTGACCCGCACAAACAAAGCTATCTCCCTGAAGAGATAGCGGGAGAGCAGCTGCTTATTTTTTGCGTTTTGTTTTTGTATTTACGTTAGTTTTTTATTTACTTTTTGTGCCATACCGTCAACATATTTTTGAACCTTCGCCAGTAAATCCTTTGGTAAAACTTGTGCTGCCTTTTTATAGCCCATTATTTGCTCCCTTGTAATAATTTTTGCAGGAACAGCAAAGCTATGCAACACCCGTTTAATTAGTGCGATAGCCTTGCTTACGCACCAATAACGATAGGATTAAGCATATTACAAGCCTCCTTTAATAATGTTGTTTTTTATTTTAATACAACAATAAAAATAATTACACCTAATTTTTATTTAATAAAAGAAAATAAGCATTTCTACACCAGCTCCGTAAAATGCCACAACAGCTTTAAGCCGTAAAGTATTATCACTGCGCCGCAGATTTTGTTAATGAGGTTTAGCACGCGCGGGGTGATGAGGTTACCTGCTATCGACACAACTATCGCCAGCCCTGTAAACCACAGGCAGGAGGCGGAGATAACGCCGAACAAAAAGTGCAGCGATTGCGTGTGACTCATGGTGGCTTTAAAGGCGCCCAAAAGCATGGTGCCGTCGATAACGGCCTGTGCGTTGAACCACGTTACCACACACGCCTGCCACACGGTTTGCCCCAGCCCCGGCATTTGTTTTATATCCGCTAAGGCGGATACTTTGCTTTTTAACAGCCCCCAGCCGATGTAGGTTACAACCAGCCCGCCGATAAACAGCACCGCCATTTGCACGGCGGCGTATTTTTGCATTATCAGCCCGATGCCAAAAAAGCACGCCATGGCGAGCGTAACGTCAAAAAAGATGACGATAAGCGCCGTTGCAAGAGCCCGCCAGCGCGGCTGCGTAAGCGCGCTGTTAATTACAAACAAATTTTGCATGCCGATAGGGGCAACGTAGGCGAGGCCTAAGGCCAGACCTTGAAGATAGAAGTCCATGATTTTTCCTTTTACCTATTTCAATTCAGTATCCGTCTTTGCAGGGCTAAAAAGTAACCAAAAAGCCTTCGCTCCTGCAAAAAATTTAACCGCTCCGTATCAAATAAGTATGCCACTTGCAGCGCCTGCGGAACTCGCTTGCTACGCAAGCTCAAACATCCTCGGCAAATGCTGCAAGTACCTTTTTATGTTAAGCCTACGCTGATTTTTTGAAAGTCGCGGCTCCGCTCAAATTCGTGCTTTGGTAACTTTTTATTTCGGTTAAAGTGTTCCCATACTTTTAAAGATAACTGCTAAAGTACGTTGTGCACTTGTCTAAAAATTAGAATTTGCAAGGTGCGACGCACGTCATCACGCGGCATCGGATTTTAGCAACATTTGCTAAAAAGCAACTGCAAAAATCGTGTCGAGCGAAGCGACTCTCGAATTTTTGCAGTTGCGATACTAATAGTTGCGTCGCAAGTCGCGTTAGTGACGCAGCGGGAAAATCCGTTTAGCCGCGCGACTTTTCTTCGCCGGTTCTTTTGGTCGTTCAAAAGAATCGGCATGAGTAAAAAAGTAAAAATTAAAAAGCACTATTCTGCATACAAAGCACCAAACAAAATGAGCGATAAAGGAAATTAGAAACGCCAACTTAATACAAAGCCGCAACAAAAAATTTACAGTCCCCCATTAACCATAATCTTCCTCTGCAAATACACAAACCTGCCGCCTAAAAACAGTACGGCACACAGCAGGCCAAAGTCAAGGCTGAGCCAGTAGGAGGAGGGGCCAAGGTTTAAACAGTAATCAAAGTAGCAGCCCAGCGGCAGGCATATCAGCCAGTAGGCTGCCAGCCCCGCCCAGAAAGTTGATTTAACGTCCTTATAGCCGCGCAAAATGCCTTGTATCGGCGCGGCAGTGGCGTCCATAACCTGAAAGAACATGGCGTAAAACAAAAAGCCGACGGTTTTTTCAATAATTTCCGGTTCGGTGGTGTAAAGGCCGGCAATCAGCTCGCGGTCGAGCAGCACAAAAATGGTCAGCGCCACGGCAATGGTAAGGTTGCAGGCAATGCCCAGCAGGCTGTATTTAACCGCCTCGCCAAAACGGCGCGCACCGGCTTCCACGCCGACGACGATGGTCAGCGTCATGCTGAAGCTGAGCGGCACCATATACAGCAGCGAGGTAAAGCTCATCGCCGCCTGATGCGCCGC
>CASEIL010000014.1 GCA_949288065.1 uncultured Phascolarctobacterium sp. | reverse complement strand
CGAAACGGAAATCAGCCGCCATTATACTGCGCTTGCAAACCGCGCGCACGGCGTAAACAACGGGTTTTACCCGCTGGGCAGCTGCACCATGAAATACAACCCGCGCATTAACGACGAGATGGCAAACCAGGCAGGCTTTGCCGCCGTTCACCCGCTGCAGCCCAAAGAAACCGTACAGGGCTGCACGGAAGCGCTGGAACTTTTGGATAAATACCTGTGCGAAATTACCGGTATGGATAAAATGGACTTTCAGCCGGCAGCAGGCGCACACGGCGAATTTACAGGGCTTTTGCTGATAAAGAAATACCACGAAGCTGGCGGCGATACCAAACGCACCAAAATTATCGTTCCGGACAGCGCGCACGGTACCAACCCTGCAAGCGCTGCCATGGCAGGCTTTACCACGGTAAACGTGCCCTCTAACGCCGACGGCTGCGTTGACCTTGACGCACTGCGCGCCGCTGTGGACGACACCACGGCAGGGCTGATGCTGACGAACCCCAACACCGTGGGCCTGTTTGACAGCAATATTTTGCAAATCACCAATATCATTCATGAAGCAGGCGGCCTGTGCTACTACGACGGCGCTAACTTAAACGCCGTTATGGGCATTGCCCGCCCCGGCGATATGGGTTTCGACGTGGTGCACCTTAACCTGCACAAAACCTTCTCCACCCCGCACGGCGGCGGCGGACCGGGCGCAGGCCCCGTGGGCTGCAAAGCACTTTTGGCCGGCTACCTGCCTGAATCCGCCCTGGGCGATAATGCAGGCGCAGGGCATTTGCAGATGCGCGCATTTTACGGCAACTTTTTAGTTTGCATCCGCGCGCTGGCCTATGTGCTTACCCTGGGCGCAGACGGCATGCGCGAAGCCAGCGAAACCGCCGTGCTGAAGGCCAACTACATGATGCACAAATTAAAGGACACCTACACCATGGCTTATAACCACACCTGCATGCACGAATTTGTTATGAGCCTTGAGGAGCTGAAAAAAGCTACCGGCGTAACGGCGCTGGACGTAGCGAAATCGCTCATCGACCGCGGCATTCACCCGCCGACGATGTATTTCCCCTTAATTGTACACGAGGCGCTGATGCTGGAGCCGACCGAAACGGAAAGCCGCAAAACGCTGGACGAAGCCGTAACGGCGCTGCTGGAACTGCACGAGCTGGCCCACAAGGATGCGGATTACATGCACCATGCACCGCACAACGCGCAGATTAAACGCCCGGACGAAGTGCTGGCCGCACGCAAACCGGTGCTGAAATATGTACGCCAATAATATTAAAACCGCTGTTTACATCGAGCCGCTGACGGACCCCTTCCACAATCTGGCGGCGGAGCGTTACCTTTTGGAGCACACCCCCGCCGGCAGCGTAACGCTGTACCTGTGGCAGAACAAAAATACCGTCGTTATCGGGCGCAACCAAAACCCGTGGGCCGAATGTAATATGGCGCTGCTCCGTAAAGACGGCGGGCATCTTGTCCGCCGTCTTTCAGGCGGCGGGGCAGTTTACCATGACAGCGGCAACTTAAACTTTACGTTTTTAACCAATACGCACACCTATAACCTCAGCCGCCAGCTCAGCGTCATCACCACGGCGCTGGCAGCGCTCGGCATTAAAGCCGAAAAAAGCGGGCGCAACGACATTTTAGTCGATGGGCGCAAGGTATCGGGCAACGCCTTTTACACCGCTGGCTGCAAAAAATACCACCACGGCACGCTTTTAATAGACGTTAAAACGGACGTGATGGCCAAATATTTAACGGTTTCGCCGCTTAAATTGCAGGCTAAAGGCGTAAGCTCCGTTAAAAGCCGCGTTATGAATTTAAAAGAAGCCTGCCCCGCCCTCACGGCGGATATGCTGCGCACCGAACTTGTTAAAGCCTTTGGCGCAGTGTACGGCACAACGCCTAAGCAGCTTGGCGCTGATTTTTTTGACGCAGAAGAAATGGCGCGCTATGAAGCAGAGTTCCGCAGCGACGCTTACCGCCTTGGCAAACGCCTGCCCTTCAGCTGGCAGACGGAAGCGCGTTTTAGCTGGGGCAGCTTTACGCTAGCGTGCCAAGTTGACGGCGGCGTTATAACTGATGCTGCCGTGTACACCGACGCTATGGACTGGCAGGCGCTGGCGGGCGCAGGAAAGCTTTTTTGCGGCAAACCCTTTACGCCGCAGGCACTGGCGCTGGCAGCCGAAGGCCTTGCGTGTGCAGAGCTTAAAAACGACATCATCAACCACTTAGCAAATCTTGCAATATAGAAAGGCAACAACCATGCAATACGATTTAATTGTTATCGGCGCAGGCCCGGGCGGCTATGTGGCTGCCATCCGCGCGGCGCAGCTGGGGCTTAAAACCGCAGTTATCGAGCGTGCAGAAGTTGGCGGCACCTGCTTAAACCGCGGCTGCATACCCACCAAAACCTTAATGCACAGCGCCAACTTGTACCGCGAGCTTGGCGAGGCTGCCAAAATGGGCATTAACGTAACAGGCGCTAACGCAGATTTTAAAGCCATGCACGCCCGCAAGGCGCAGGTTGTAGAGCAGCTCCGCAGCGGCGTGGCGCAGCTTTTAAAAGGCAACGGCATCGACGTTATCGAAGGCACGGCAGCCTTTACATCGGCGGAAGCCATAACCGTAAACGGCGAAACCTGCACCGCTAAAAACTTTATTGTGGCAACCGGCAGCAAACCGTTTGTGCCGCCCATACCCGGCGCGGATTTGCCCGGCGTGGTGACGAGCGACGAAATGCTGGACACCGACAGCTGCGATTTTAATGAGCTTGTAATTATCGGCGGCGGCGTTATCGGCGTGGAAATGGCGAGCGTTTATAACGGCATCGACCGCAAGGTTACGGTTATTGAAGCGCTGGACAGAATCCTTGCCAATATGGACCGCGAAATCTCTCAGAACCTGACGATGATTATGAAAAAACGCGGCGTGGCCGTAAACACCGCCAGCACCGTTACCGGCATTACGGCAGAGGGCGGCAAACTTACCTGCACCTTTGAGCGCAAGGGGCAAACCGAAAGCGTCAGCGCCGACGGCGTGCTGATTTGCGTGGGCCGCCGCGCCGTTACCGAAGGGCTGAACCCGGAAGCGGCTGGCATTGAGCTGGAACGCGAGCGCATTAAGGTTAACGAAAATTACCAGACCAGTGTGCCCAATATTTACGCGATCGGCGATGTGACGGGCGGCATTCAGTTGGCGCACGCAGCCGAAGCGCAGGGCATTGCCGCTGTGGAACACATTTGCGGCGTAACCCGCACCGTTGACCCAAGCCTCGTGCCCGGCTGCGTTTACACCTCGCCCGAAATTGCCACCGTTGGCATTACGGCGGACGAAGCCAAACAGCAGGGCAAGGCCGTTATTACCGGCAAATACATTATGAGCGGCAACGGCAAATCCATTATTGAAAATGAAGAACGCGGCTTTATTAAGCTGGTGTTCGATGCCGAAAGCGAAAAACTTATCGGCGCGCAGCTGATGTGCGGACGCGCCACTGATATGATTGGCGAACTGGTAACGGCTATCAGCGCCGGGCTGACCAAAACGCAAATGGCACTGGCGCTGCACCCGCACCCCACCTTCTGCGAAGGCATTACCGAAGCAGTGCACGCCGCCGACGGCCACAGCATCCACACCATGCCGCCGAGAAAAAGGTAAAATAAAAAATGTCAGCAGCTTAAAAAGCTGCTGACATTTTTATATTTCCATGCTATAATATTTTTCATTGATAGCCGGAGTCGGTTCCTCTCAACACGGGAGGTGATAGCATGACGGTTTTCGAGGCATTGTCTTTGATGATTTCCTTCGGAGCATTGATTGCTGTTATCTGCTTATCTAAAAAGTAATAACTTTTAGATAAAAAGAAACCGCCTACTGGCGGTACGCGGCTTCCTTCTGAACTAAAAATTCTATTAGGGAGAGCCGACGTTTCCCCAAACCGGCTATCTCTTATGTATATTATACCAAATTAAAAAACATTGTCAAACACAAAAACTTGCAGAAGCACTGTCTCTGCAAGTTTTTTATTTATCTGTTCAGTTGTTACTGCATTTGCTTAATTATCTGCATAATTTCTTCCACGCCCAAAATGTTGCCGCCCGCAACCACCTTGCCGTCAATAACCAGTGCCGGCAACGCCAGCGCACCATAAGCCATAATGCGGCGCAGCTCGCTCACGCGCTCAAATTTGGCAGGGCACTTCAGCTTCTTGGCCGCCACCGCAGTGTTTTGGAACAGCACCTCAACCTGCTTCGTCATCGGCCCTAAAACCTTAATTTGCATATCATTTCACCTTTGTTTCTTTATTTGCTGCACCTTAATCATACCAAAAGGCTTTGGCTAAAGTTTATCCAAACGGTGAAGTTTTTGCAAATTAAATTTCAGCGCCCTCGGGGCGGATATTCCTTATCCTTCCAGTACCACCATTTCAGCTTTTCCGGCTCCGTAACCTCATTTTCCACAAAGTACACCGCCGCACGGAAAACGTAAAGCTGGCAGCGGTCCTCCTGCCTGCACTTAAACTCGCAGTCGCGCCGGTACAGTTCTTCCGGGCTCTGCCCCTTTAAATCTGCCATGCAGGTAATGCCGATGTTTAATAAATCCTGCTCAATGTTTGCGCCGACGCCGGGAATTTGCCGCAAATCACTTTTCGGTTTCGCCATCTGCCACAACCTCCACCTTAAACACGTTTATCGTGTCAACATCCGGGCAGCAAAACACCGCCGTCCCCGCTTCCCTGCCGGGGATGCTGCCGCCGTAACGCAAAATATCGATGTAGGGAAACGCAACGTGCATCGCCATCGGGCACAGCCTGCCGCGCTCCGTGTCAAAATCAAAGGTATCGCCAATTTTGTGCCCGCGGTGGCAGCCCATCTGCCCCTTGCGGTCAATAACGGTTATTTTAATCTTCGGCTTCTGCATTTTGCTCCCCTCCGTATTCCGTAATTAACGCAGCGCTCCATTCCAAAAGCAGCGCCGTATCTTTTGCCAAATCCGCTCCCGCCTGCGGCTGGGCAAAGCACGCCAGCACCTCGTAATCCTGCCTCGCCAACAACGGCAGCAAAGCGCTTTTGCGGCTTACATACACGCCGCTTTGCAAATAATAGCGCGCCTGCAAGGCAAACACCGCCGCTTTGTACAAACCCTTTAAAGTTTCCGCACTTTCTTCGTGTACAAAATTATGTACACAAGCGTGATAAATATTGCACGCCGCCAAATGCACGGCGCGTTTTATGTCGTCCGTTTTAATAAGCGGCGCCAAAAAATCCAAATCGCCGTAAATCGCCTTCGTATCGTGGTAAAACTGGAACAAATCTGCCCTGTCCCACGCTTTTAGCTCCGCTATGCCGCTCACGAAGCCGCACATTAACTGCCGCTGCGGCAGGTTTGCAATCACCTCGCGGTACAGCGCTAAATCTTCCAGCGTCAGCTTATCTAAAATTAAAACCGCATCGATGTCGCTGCCCTCGTGCTCCTCGCCGCGCGCGTAACTGCCCTGCAAGCCAATAAACTCAATGCGCGCGCCAAAAGCAGCGTCCACCGCGCTTACATAATCATCCAGCCAGTGCTGCAAATTAAACATGCCTGCCCTCCTTCGCTAAAGCGTAAATTAAATGCGGCATAGCCCTGCCTTTGTAGTTTTTAACAAAACTGCCGCGCACCGCCATGCCCAGCCGCTCCGCCACACGGCGGCTTTTTATATTTTCGGGGCGTATTTCCGCAATCACCTCGTCCGCACCCAGCTTGTTAAAGGCGTAATCCACGCAGGCAACAGCCGCCTCTGTTGCGTAACCGTTGCCCCAGTGCGCTTTGGCAAAAATGTACGCCACGCCCGTATGCCGCACGCCGTTAATAGTTTCCACAAGCGGGCCGCACACGCCAAGGAACGCGCCGCTATCTTTGCACTCCACCGCCCAAAAGCTAAAGCCGTCCGTTTGGTAGCGGCGCAAATTTTCCTCCAGCCACGCTTCAACTTCAGCCTCCGTAAAAGGCGCTTCCCATGCGTACATCACGTCCGCGTCCTGCAAAATGCCGCGCAAATCAGCAGCATCGCCAGCCTCCAGCTCACGCAGCACAAGGCGCTCAGTTTGGAGTTTTATCTTTTTCATAAATAAATTTCTCCTTTTAAATACAGCTTTGCTTCGCCGCCAAGGCGCACTGTGTCGCCCGCAAGGCTGCAAAAAAGCTCTCCGCCGCGGGGCGAAAGCTGCACCGCCCGCAACTTTGTTTTGGCTAAAGCGCTGGCCCACAGCGGCACCAAACAGCAATGCACCGAACCGGTTACCGGGTCTTCGTCCATAAGCTCCGGGCAAAAATACCGCGAAACAAAATCCGCCTGCCGCCCGCATGCCGTTACTACTATGCCCAGCCATTTGCTTAATTTTTGCAGCTTAGCGTAATCGGGCACAAAATTTTTTACTGCGTCCTCGTCCGGCAAAAGCACATATAAATCCCTGTCCTGCCACGCTTTTAGCGGCTTTACGCCCAGCGCCCGCGTTATTTCATCTGTAACGGCAATTTGCTGCGGCATTTTAGCAGGCAAAACAAGTTCGTAACCCTTGCCACAACGGTGCACCGTTAAACTGCCGCACCCTGCCGTAAATTTTACTTCCGCAGCTTGCGGCCCATAAAAGTTGAGCGCTGCAAAAGCGGCAGCCAATGTAGCATGACCGCATAAATCTATTTCAAAAGTTGGCGTAAACCAGCGTATGCTCCAGCCTCCTGCCTGCCGGCAGATAAAAGCCGTTTCCGGCAGATTATTGCGCGCAGCAATTTCCTGCATCTGCTGCGGCTTAAGCGGATGTGTCAGCACGCAAACACCGGCAGGGTTGCCCTTAAAACCAGCGCCGGTAAACGCATCGATGACAAAATACGGTATTTTCATTTTAACGACGCCAGCTTTTCCACTATTACTTTATCCGCCGGGCAAAAATCGTAAGCCGTTACGCTCTGCGGCAGCACCCACGCCAGCGCGCTGTGTTCCAAACGCTGCGGCTCGCCCTCTGCCGTGCAGTTAAACAGCGTCAGGTGGATAGTTATATCCGGGTAGGTGTGCGTCACCTCGCAAAAAATGCTGCCCACTGCAACTTTTATGTCCAGCTCCTCGCGGCATTCACGCATCAGTGCCTGCTCTTTACTTTCGCCCGCTTCCACCTTGCCACCGGGGAACTCCCACAGCAGCGCCCGCGCCTTATCCGCCGGACGGCGGCATATTAAAATCTTATCGCCGCGCCAAATCAGCGCCGCCACAACTTCAACCATAATAATCAGTCCTTGTAAGTTTTATAGCATCATCTTAGCACAAATAACGTAAGGTTGCAAAAATCAAAACCGCCGGTTAAACCGGCGGTTTTGATTTACTATATAATATTTTTATTTCACACCCGTTTTTAAAAGTTCTGCCAGTGTAATGGCAAAGGCTGCGGTGCGGGGTACGGCGGTTTTTAAATCTACCGATTCGTGGTCGGTGTGCTCGTCGTAGTTTTCTACGCCCAAAGCGTCCAGCGTCGGGATAAACTTAGCGGTGCGGTTGCCATCCGTCAGGCCGCCTGCCACCCATTCGTTTACCTTGCCGCCGAACTCTTCGGCAACAACGCTGCTGTAAACGTCAATCATTTTCTGCACGGCAGGGGTTTTCTCCATCGGGCCTGTTACAATGCCGCCGGTAACTTCCACCCTGGTGCCGGCAATAACAATTTTATCAGCCAGAGCTTTAATTGCTGCGTCAAGGCGCTGCTGCTCTGCTACCTCAAAGCAGCGCACGTTTACCTCGCAGTAAGCGTCGCCGGGGATAACGCTGATTTTATCGTTGGTGCTGCCGATAACACCGACGTTAACCGTATTGGGCGGAATGAACTGCCCGCTGTCGGTAATGCCGCGTGCTTCCAGCGCTTTAGCGGTAAAATCTTCCGGGTTGCCGGGCATGGGGCTGGCCAGCTTGTGCAGCTCGGTAATGGTGTAGGCCAGCTGGTGGATGGCGTTGGCGCAGCACTGCGAGGCGTTGCCGTGGTGCCCGCCCTTACCGGTAACGGTAATTTTGTATTTGGCGTTGCCCTTGCGCTGGGTTACAATGCCCCAGTTCGGGCGCGCAACGTCCATAATAACGGCAAAATCGGCCTGCTGCGAAAGCTCTGCCACAATGCCCTCCGCCGTCGGGCTGCCGCCCTCTTCCTCGCCGTTGGTGTAGTAAATAATTTCTTTATAATCGTCAAAGCCAGCTTCTTTTAAGGCTTGCAGGCCGTAAATTACTTCCATTACGGTTGCCTTGTCGTCGCCGACGCCGGGGCCCCACGCAAAGCCGTTTTCATCCACGCGGAATGGGCGTCTGGCCGCCTCGCCGCGTTTAAACACGGTGTCCACATGCGCCACCATAAGCACCGTTTGCGTGCCCTTGCCCTTCAGGCGCGAAATTAAATGGCAGGCGCGGTCGTTGTAGCGGAACTCCGTTTCCGCACCGAGCGCTTCCATTTTGGCAGCTACAAATTTATTGGCTTCGGTTGTGCCTTCCAAATCGCCGTTGCCGCTGTCGATGTTGGTCAGCGTTTCCAAATCCTTCACATAGTTGTCGTACTCTTTTGCCAGGTAATCCTTAATAATTTTACGCATCAGCTATCCTCCTTTAAATTTGCTGTTACTCGTTAAATTCGCCGCGTTTGGCGTATATCCTGCCGCGGTAAAATTTTTACGGCGGTTAATACTTAATCCTAAAATAATCTAGGTACGCCTTAAACCTGTCCTGCGCCGCAAGGCAGGTATCGGTTAAATAGCCCGGCTCACGCTGCCACTCCTTCAAGCCGCGGTAATAAAACATTTTTAAATTATCTTCAATAATAAACGGCACAATATTGTATTTCAGGCACTCCTTAAACATAATCAGCCTGCCAACGCGTCCGTTACCATCCTGAAACGGATGGATTTTTTCAAACTGCACATGAAAATCCAAAATATCTGCCAGCGTTTTTTGCTTTTTAGCATTATATTTTGCCAAAAGCGCCTTCATTTTAGCCGCAACTTCCTCCGGCAAAGCTGTTGGCATACCCCCAACCTCATTCGGCATTTTTTTATAACCGCCCACGGCGAACCACTCTTTGCGCGCATCGCTGGTGCCCGATTTTAAAAGCAAATGCAGCTCTTTAATAAACTTTTCAGAAAGAACGCTTTTAGCATTATCAATAATCATATCAATGCAGCGGAAGTGATTTGCCGTTTCAATTACATCGTCCACATTCACGGCTTCACTTCCCACGCCAATGGTATTTGTTTCAAAAATATAGCGCGTCTGCTCGTGTGTCAACCTACTGCCTTCGATATGATTGGAGTTATATGTCAGTTCAATTTGTGTTTTATGATAAATGCCGCCGCTGTATTTATGCGCCTTTTCATCTTGCAAAATAGCAAGCAAGGTAACAGGCGCTGTTTTTTTGTTGCTGCGCTGCGGCTTTATGGCATCTTCCGGAATATTCCACGTTTTGCCAGTTAAAAACGCGCCTTCAACACGGCCATGTGAGCAATAATTACGCACGCTGCGCTCTGAAACCTGCCATTTTTTTGCCGCTTCTGCAACGGAAATATACTTCATCGGCTCACCTCCACGATAATTAATCAATGCTTATATAATAAGTATAACACATCACCGGCAAAATTTATAATTCTTCGTCGGTTAAAAATCAACTCTTTTTTTGCCGGTAACGGCATACAAAAACGGCAGGGTCATCACGAACCTGCCGCTAATTTTTGCCGTTATTGTTTTTGCCTTTGCACAAACGCTTCTACCAGCTCTACAAATTTTTGCACCGCCGGTGCGGGATGTTTGGCATACACTATGCCGTAGGGCAAGGTATAATTCCACTTTACTGGCACTGTTACAAGCGAAGGGTGCACGTTAGCCCACAGCTCTGGCACTTCCATTAAATAACCGTTTTGCCAACAGCTGTTAAATACTTCAATATCGTAAAAGCCGCCGCTATCGGCAATATTTATCTGCGGGTGCAGGGCGGCAATTTCCGCACGCAGGCTGTCCACCACCGGCGATTCGCCCTGCTTAACAAGTAAAATCGTTTCGCCGTCTAAATCGTCCCACGTTAAAAGCTCCTTCTGCGCCAGCCTGTGCCCGCGCGGCACGGCAATGCAGCAGCGCGCCCTGCCCAAAGGGCAGATATTATATTTTTTTGCCCACGCCAGCGAATCGCACGGTCCTGCAAAACAATCTATTTTAGTGCCTAAAAGTTCCAGCATCTGCGCCATGCTTTGCGGCTCATCGTCAAACGGAATTATTTTTATGCCCAAACACGCGCCGCTTTCAGCCTGCCGCCACAAATCTAAAAGCAGGCTGGCAGGACGCAAAAGCGAGGTGCCTATTTTTATTGCCGCCTGCCCTGCCGCCGCTGTCTGTCGTGCCTTTTCATAAGCACGGTTGGTTTTGCGTATAATTTCCGTGCCCGCTTTATAAATTATCTGCCCGGCTTCCGTAAGCCGCGCGCCCTGATTGGTACGCACCAAAAGCTTAACACCCGCCTGCGCTTCCAGCTTGTTTATCTGGTTCATAACCGAAGCAGGCGTAAGGTACAGCTTTTTAGCCGCCTTTAAAAAGCTGCCCGTTTCGGCAACGGTAATAAATGCCAGCAGTTCTTTGGTATACATAGCACTCCCCCGCTTTTAGTTTTTCTAAAAACCATTATAAGGTTTTGGTAGCTTCCGCGTCAAGCCAGCCCGCTGTAAAATTAAGGCAATAACAAAGCAGAAAGGACTGATTGATATGCAAAAAACTATCTGGGTACTTGGCGCCGGTAAGGGCTGCGGCAACCACGTCGCCGCAAAGTTTGGGCGTAAGGGCTTTCGCGTGGTGCTGCTATCGCGCAACGCGGCGCACCTTGCCGCTTACGCAGAAAATTTTAAAGCACAGGGCATTGATGTTTACACCGCTGCCTGCGACGCTGCCGATTTTGACAATGTAACGGAAACCTTTAAAAACTTAAAAGCGCAGTTTGGCACGCCGGACGTATTTTTTTACAATGTTGGCATTACCGGTTTGGACAGCGAGCTGCCGCAACCCGTGGACGCCGGGCTTTTACTGCAACGCTACAAAATTGATGTAGCCGGTGCTTACCACGCCATAACGCAGGTTGCCGATGCGGATTTTGCCGCTAAGCAGGGTGCGATTCTTGTTACCGGCGGCGGGCTGGCGCTGAACCCGATGTTTGAATACCTGCCGCTTTCTATGGATAAGGCTGCCCTGCGCGCCATGTGCCTTGCCCTGCACGAGGAGTTTAAAAAGAAAGGCATCTACCTTGGCACCTTAACCGTCACTAATGTTATCGCGCCCGGTGAAAAATGCGACCCCGCCATTTTGGCAGAGGATTTTTGGCAGCTGTACACCAACCGCACTAACTGCGAATTTGTGCGCTGAGTAAACCGCCATGCTGATACTTTTAACCGCTGCTTTTTTAACAGGCACCATCGTTCCCGTGCAAACCGCCGCCAACGCACGCCTGCGGCTTGCCACCGGGTCGCTGCCGGTCGTCGTGCTAATCTCCTTCGGCATTTCTTTTGCCGCGCTGCTCTTTATATCACTTGCCTCAGGCATTGCCGTGCTGCCAACCGCCGCGCAAATTACAGTCATACCATGGTGGGGCTGGCTGGGCGGCATCATCGCCCTGTTTACCATCTCTGCCAGCACATTTTTGTTTAAAACGCTTGGCCAGCTGCAAACAACTATTTTGCCGCTGTTGGGGCAACTGCTGTTCAGCCTTGTAATAGATAATTTCGGGCTGTTCGGTTCTGTGCAGATACCGTTCAGCGCCCTGCGCGCCGCCGCACTGGTGCTTATTCTGGCAGGCATTGCCATGGCGGTTGTGCTGCCTAACCTTAAACAGCGGCAGGTGCAAGGCACGCACCGGCTTTTATGGCAAATTGCCGCTGTCGGCGCAGGCTGCTTAATGGCAAGCATCGGCGCTATTTACGGCACGCTGGGTACGCTTTTGCACTCCGCCGTACAGGCCTCTACCATCTCCTTCGGCGTCGCCGTTATGGCAATGCTGGCTTACTGCCTTGCAGCAGGCAGCCTCAGCCGCGCCAAAACCGCCTTTAACCGCAGGCAGCCGTGGTGGAGCTGGCTCGGCGGTATCTGCGGCGCAATTTCCGTTTGCAGCAACGCCTTTTTAATTCCGCTGTTAGGCGCAGGCGCCTTTTTTACCGCCATGCTGCTGGGGCAAATACTTTTAAGCCTCGTGCTGGAAACCCGCGGCTGGCTGGGCGCGCCCCAAAAAGCAGTTCTGCCAGGGCAGTATGCAGGCCTGGGCCTGATGTTAGCGGGCGTTGCGCTGATTAGATTATAACGAAAGGAAGCATAACCATGAAACAAAGAAATTTAGGCAAACTTAGCGTTTCCGAACTCGGCTTCGGCGTAATGGGCATGACGCAGAGCTACCCGCCGTTTCCGCCCAAGGAAGAAGGCATTGCTACCATCCGCGAAGCGTTTGATTTGGGCGTAAACTTTTTTGATACCTCCGAAGCCTACGGGCCTTACACCAACGAAGAGCTTTTGGGCGAAGCCGTTGAGCCATTCCGCAAAGCCGTTGTGCTGGCCACCAAATTCGGCTGGGATATTCCCGCCGACGGCCATGCCTACACCGATAAAGCCTTTGGGCTGGACAGCAGCCCCGCCGCCATCCGCAAAGCGGTGGAAGGCTCGCTGAAACGTCTGCGCACTGATTATATTGATTTGTACTACCAGCACCGCGTTGACCCTAAAGTGCCGATTGAAGAGGTAGCAGGCACCGTGGCTGACCTTATCAAAGAAGGCAAAGTGCTATACTTCGGCCTTTCGGAAGCTGATGCAGATACCATCCTCCGTGCGCACAAGGTTTGCCCCGTCAGCGCCGTGCAAAGCGAATATTCCATATTCTTCCGCGAGCCGGAGCAGAAAATCCTGCCGGTGCTTGAAGAACTCGGCATCGGCTTTGTGCCGTTCTCCCCGCTCGGCAAAGGCATTTTAACCGGCGCTTTTAAGCGCGATACCAAACTTGATAAAAACGATTTCCGCAGCAGCATCCCGCGTTTTCAGGGCGAAAATTACCAGAAGAACCTTGCCCTTGCCGAATACGTGGAAGACCTGGCCAAACAAAAAGAAGCCACACCGGCGCAAATTGCCCTGGGCTGGCTGCTGGCGCAGAAGGACTGGATTGTGCCAATTCCCGGCACTAAAAAAATCAGCCGCCTTAAAGAAAACCTGGGCGGCGCCAATGTTGCATTTACCAAAGAAGAACTGGCGGACATCCGCCGGAAGCTGGACAGCATTGAAATTACTGGCGAGCGTTACCCCGCCAGCCACGTTCAACTTTTACGCAAATAACTTCATAACGGCACACAAAAACGGCAGGCTCGCAATGAACCTGCCGTTTATTTTATCCGCCAAAGCGGGAAATATTTAATTTTTATCCGGCTGTAAAGGCCCATAAAAATATGACGCTGTTGCACCGCCGTCAACTAAAAAATCTGCGCCGGTAATAAAAGCGCCTTTATCGCTCAGCAAAAGTTCTGCCACATTGGCAACTTCATCCGCTGTGCCGGGCCGCCCTGCCGGGCATTTGGCAAACATATTCTTATAAAAATCGCCGCGCGGACCGTTAAACTCATCCAGCGCCAGCGGCGTCACAATAATGCCTGGTGAGATAGAATTAATCCGCGCTCCGCGCACGCCCCATTTTACTGCCTCTGCCATTACACGCTTTTCATTACAGCGTTTGGCAAGCTGATAAGCGTGCAGCGTGTCTTTAATATTTTCCGGCTGCAAAAGTTCCAGTTTCAGCAGTTCTCCGGGCGGCGTGCAGGCAAGCTGGCGGTCTTCCTGCGACGTCAGCTGCGGCATTCTGTGACCGGACTGGCTGCTGATTGTTACGCCTGCGCCGCTGGGAGCGATAACATCGCCAACTTCTTTCAGCAGCACTGCCGTGCCGTACAAATCAACTTTTAAAATTGCCTCCACGGGTGCCTGACTGGGTGATACACCGGCAGCATTAACCAGCATTTTTATCTCGCCATATTTCTGCGCTTCAGCAATAATTGCCCTGATTGATTCGCGCGACGCTAAGTCCGTAGCAAAAGGCACAGCGTCAAAACCTGCCTCATTTAATAGTTTGGCTGCCGCCTGCGCATTTTCCGGCTTTTTATCGCCGACAATTATTTTCTTGCCGCTGCCAACACGCCGCGTTATCGCTAAACCAATCTGCCCTGCGCCTGTTAAAAGCAAAACTTCCTTTTTCATAGCATTGTCCTCCTCTTATCTTTAGCTTCATTATAAAGAAGGACAGCTTATTAATCAATTCAAGTTTCACTGCATTTTAAATAAGTTTTTCTTATACGAATTTGCTATTACTTTTCGCCAAACTCCTCTTTCAGCAAAGCAGCAAACTTTTCCGCATAAATATTAGGATTGTCCTTTTTCCAAAAAGCGCACATATTTTGCGCTACCGGCGCACCTCCGCGCACCAGCGCAAGCCTTTGCACCACACCGGCAGCGTCTGCGCCTTCACCCATTTGCAGCATAAAGCCGTTACCGCTGATAACCAAAAGCCGCGCCTGCTCCATACTGTCAGCCAAAATAAATTCGCTTCTTATGCCCAGTACATTACGGAAATAATCCTGCTCGGTAACATCGGCTTCCTGTACCGGCAAAATGCACGGCGTATTTTTTAAATCTTCCGTGCTAACAAACTTTAAACCAGCCAAATGACTGCCTGCTGCTACCAGCACCTTGTACGGCACTGCCGCCAGCGGTAAATTAACATATTCTTCCGAAAAAACACGCCGCTGGTCGCTGAACACCAAATCTGCCGCATCGCTGTGCAGCAGGTAAAACAATTTCTCGTGGCTGCCGCCAGTAACTTTAATATTAACCTCCGGGTTAAGCCGCGTAAATTTACTGAGCGTTTCATAAAATTCCGTACCGGCATAGCTGTTTAAATAGCCAATATGCAGCCTCTTTTCCTCCTGTCCGGAAAGCCGCATTGCTTCCGCGCAAATACGTTCGTAATCGTTAACTAAAATCAAGCTTTTTTTATAAAAATATTCACCGGCAGGCGTTATGGTAAACTTGCGGTTTTGGCGCACCAAAAGCGCAAAGCCCAGCTCATTTTCCAGCGGGCGCACCTGCTGCGATATTGCCGACTGCGAAATATTGCACTCCGCCGCCGCTGCCGAAAAGCTGTTGTTGCGCACCACTGCCTGAAAATATTTTATCCGTTGCAGCATTGCATGTACCTCCGCCGTTTAACTTTATTTAATTGTACCACGCCGCGATATTCAATTGCAAAACAGGCACACACAAAAACGGCAGGCTCGCAATGAACCTGCCGTTTGTTTTATCCGCGTAAGCGGAAGTTTTTGGTTTTTAATTACTGCATTTTTTCTTTCAGCAGTTTGTTAACCATGCCCGGGTTGGCTTTGCCACGGGATTTTTTCATTACCTGGCCAACAAGGAAGCCGATGGCTTTATCCTTGCCTGCTTTGTAGTCGGCAACGGACTGCGGGTTTTCTGCCAGAACCTCGTCAACAATGGCGGCAATAGCGCCCTCGTCGCTAACCTGTTCCAGCCCCAGCTCTTTAACAAGCTGTTTCGGGGTCTTGTCGCTGTTTTTCAGCATTTCGGCAAATACCTTTTTAGCCAGCTTGCTGCTAAGCACGCCGTCTTTCGTCAGCGTTACCAGTTCGCCAAGGTTTTCCGGTTTAACTGGGAACTCGTTAATGGTAATGTTTTCGGCATTGAGGTAGGCGGAAACGTCGCCCAAAATCCAGTTGGATACGCCTTTATCGTCCTTGCTGTTTGCGCAGGCAGCGTCAAAATAATCTGCCATGGCTTTGGTGGCAACAATCAAGGATGCGTCGTACTTCGGCAGGCCGTGTTTTTCCACCAGGCGCTGCAAACGCTGTGCCGGCAGTTCCGGCAGTTCGGCGCGTACGCGTTCAATCCACGCGTCGTCAATTTCCACCGGCACAAGGTCCGGTTCCGGGAAGTAGCGGTAATCGTGCGCTTCTTCCTTGCTGCGCATGGAAAGGGTTACGCCGTTGGCTTCGTCCCAGGTGCGGGTTTCCTGCACTACATGGCCGCCGTCCTCAAGGATGGCTTTCTGGCGTTCAACCTCGTATTCAATGGCGCGCACCAAAGCGCGGAAGCTGTTAAGGTTTTTAATTTCGGCGCGGGTGCCAAATTCCTTAGCGCCTTCCGGCATGATGGAAATGTTGGCGTCGCAGCGCAGGCTGCCTTCCTGCATTTTGCAGTCGCAAACGTCGATGTATTCCAGCACTGCCTTCAGCTGTTCCATATAAGCGCGTGCTTCCTCGGCGCTGCGCATGTCAGGCTCGGAAACAATCTCGAGCAGCGGCACGCCGGCACGGTTGTAGTCAACAGAGGAGAAATCGGACGTGCTGATGGTAGCGCCGCTGTGGTTCAGCTTGCCTGCGTCCTCTTCCATGTGAATGCGGGTAATGCCAAGGCGTTTAGGCACGCCGTCAACTTCAATATCAATATGGCCGCCGAGGCAAATCGGCTGGTCAAACTGGGAAATTTGGTAGTTTTTGGCAAGGTCGGGGTAAAAATAGTTTTTACGGTCGAACTTGTTGAATTTCTGAATATCGCAGTTCAGTGCCAGGCCGGTGCGGATGGCAAATTCAACAACCTGCTTGTTTAAAACCGGCAGTGCTCCCGGCATGCCAAGGCACACGGGGCAAACGTGGGTGTTAGGCTGGCTGCCGAACTCCGTCGGTGGTTTTTAATTCGGCATGTACTTCAAGGCCGATAACTGTAATATAGTTTTTCATTATTTGTTACCTCCCAGCGGTGCCATTGCTTTATGGAAGTCAGTTGCCTGTTCAAAGGTATAAGCTGCGCGCAGCACGGTTTCCTCATCAAGCACTTTGCCTATGAGCTGCATGCCTACCGGCATACCGTCTGCAAAGCCGCAGGGGATGGAAATACCCGGCAAACCTGCCATATTAACAGGGATAGTAGTAACGTCCAGCATATAAATGGAAAGCGGGTCCATCTTGCCGTCCACCGGATAAGCAACAACCGGGCTGGTCGGCGTTAAGAGCACGTCGCATTTTTCAAACGCCTGGTTAAAGTCGCGGCGGATAAGGGTACGCACCTGCATGGCTTTTTTGTAGTAAGCATCATAATAGCCGCTGCTTAAAACGTAGGTGCCCAGCATAATGCGGCGGCGAACTTCCGGGCCGAAGCCTTCGGTACGGCTCAGCATCGTCATCTCGGGCGCGCTGGTGGCGTTAGCGGCACGGAAGCCGTAACGCACGCCGTCGTAGCGGGCAAGGTTGGCGCTTGCTTCCGCCGGAGCGATGATGTAATAAGTAATTACAGCATATTCGGTATGCGGCAGGGAAATATCAACAATTTCCGCACCGAGCGATTCATAGGTTTTAACGGCTTTTTCAATTTCGGCTTTAACCTTCGGGTCAACGCCTTCGCCGTAGTATTCCTTCGGCAGGCCGATGCGCAGGCCTTTAACGTCGGCGCGCAGGGCTTTGGTAAAATCGGGCACGTCAACCGGCAGGCTGGTAGAATCGTGCTCGTCCTTGCCGCAAATGCAGTTCAGCACGGTAGCAGCGTCGGTAACGTCGCGGGTAATAGGCCCAATCTGGTCAAGAGAGGACGCAAACGCAACGCAGCCGTAACGGCTTACGCGGCCGTAAGTCGGCTTAATGCCAACGCAGCCGTTAAAGGAAGCCGGCTGGCGGATGGAACCGCCGGTATCGGAGCCTAAGCTCCAGATAGCCTCGCCCGCAGCAATAGCAGCAGCGCTGCCGCCGGAGGAGCCGCCCGGAACACGGTCAAGGTTCCACGGGTTATAGGTTTTATGGAAGTAGGAGCTTTCGGTGGTGGAGCCCATCGCAAACTCGTCCATATTGGTTTTGCCGGTAAAAATAGCGTCGTCGGCACGCAGCTTGGTAATAACGTGCGCGTCGTAAATAGGCACAACATTGGCCAGCATCTTGCTGGAGCAGGTGGTAAGTAAGCCTTTGGTGCAAATATTGTCTTTAATAGCGCCGGGGATACCTGCCAGCGGGGCAATGGCTTCGCCAGCGGCAATTTTAGCGTCAACCTTAGCGGCCTGCGCCAGAGCGTTTTCCTTATCAAGCGTTACATACGCCTGAACCTTATCTTCAACCTCATCAATGCGGTTGTGCAGCTCGTGGGCTGTTAATTTATATAAATCCACAGTGGTTCCTCCTTCTGTTATTCGATTACGCGCGGTACTTTAAAGCCGTCGTTGTAAACGGCAGGCGCATTTTTAAGCGCTTCCTCGTGCGTTACGCCCGGTTTTACCACGTCCTCGCGGAACGCGTTGCTTACCGGCAGCACATACGGAGTCGGCTCAATGCCCTCAGTATCTACTTTTTCCAGAATATCGGCATAATTGAGGATTTGGTTAAACTGTTCGGTAAATTTTTCCATTTCGCTTTCCGGAATGGTTAAGCGGGAAAGCCTGGCGATGTGTTCAACATCTTTAGTTGTTACCTTCATTAGTACGCCTCCTAAAAATTTATGTAAGTTTAATAAATAACCTGTTCTATTATATCACACTGCCGCTTTGTTTTGCACTATTTTGGTAAGCACTTGCTAAATAAAATTATGTAAAATTGCCGCGCGCGGCAATAAATAAAACAGCCCCCGCAAAATGCGGAGGCAAATTTTAATCAAACGAAGTCAAAAAGTTTTCCATGCAGTCTTCCACGCCGCGTTTAACGGCTTTGGCGCGGCTCGGTTCGCCGATGCGCCAGAAGTTGATGGAACTGGACGAGCCGATGCCCTCCACATTCTGGTTATACAAAAAGCGTGCGTTGTTAACGTCCACACATTTCAGCTTCATCGTTACCACAGCGCTGTACGTTTGCGAGCCGACGATAACCATAAAGCCGGTTTCGTTCTCGCGCACCGGCAGCAGGCTGATGAACAACACCCGGTCCGCACTGCACGCCTTACCAACGGCGACAAGTTCGTCCAGCGTCGGTGCTTCGGCATTTTCAAACGGGTGCGCCAGCATGGCCTTCTGCAAAGCGTTGCTGCCCACAATTTTGGTGGGGCTGTTTTTCTTGCCGGGGTATTTTTTCTGCAAGGCTTCCTTAACGGCGTTCACCGCCATCTCGCGGCTGCGGCCTTCAAGGCCGGATAAATCCACATACGGCAGCACCGCCACGGTGTAATCCTCCGTGCACTCGGTCAGCTCCGCATCGGTTTTGGTAAAATGCGTTTCGCCCGTATCGGCAACGCCCATGTCGACAGCGTCAATGCTGCTAACTTCCTTTTCCGCCGCCAGCGCGCTGCCGCTAACGCAGAACACCGCCAGCATTACCGCCGCCAAAAATTTATAAACCTGTTTCATACCGCACCTGCCTTTTTAAAACAAACTCGGTTCTTTTGCTGTTTCAGTTTCGTTTGGCGTTCCGGCAGCTTCGCCTGCACCGTTATTGCCAAGCAGCCGCAAAAACTCTGCTTCGTCGATAACTTTTACGCCCAGCTGCTGCGCTTTGGTCAGCTTGCTGCCTGCTTCGGCGCCCGCCACAACGTAATCCGTTTTTTTGCTGACGCTGCCCGTAACTTTTGCACCCACCTGCTGCGCCATGGTCTGCGCCGTCGCGCGGTCCAGCGTCGGCATAGTGCCGGTAAACACCATGGTTTTTCCATAAAACGGGTGCTCCGTGTCAAGCTCCGCCGCTTCCATTTCCATGTTCACACCCAGCTCTTTCAGGCGCTCAATTAAATCAATATTACTCGGCACGCTAAAGTAGGTTACCACGCTTTCGGCAATCTTCGGCCCAATGTCTTCAATAGCGGCAATCTCGTCCGCTTCTGCCGCCATCAGTTTTTCCATGCTGCCAAAGTGCAATGCCAAAAGGCGCGCCACCTTGGCACCCACGTGGCGGATGCCCAGCGCAAACAACAGCCTGTCTAAATTCTGCTTTTTGCTTTCGGCAATGGCTTTTAACAAATTATCGGCCGATTTGTCGCCCATGCGTTCCAGCGCCGTCAGCTGCGGCTTGGCAAGCAAATATAAATCCGCAGCGTCGCTGATAAGCCCGTTATCAATCAGCTGGTTTATCACCGCCGGGCCGCAGCCGTCAATGTCCATCGCGCCCTTGGAGGCAAAATGGATTAAGCCCTCGCGCCCCAGCGCCGGGCAGTGCGGGTTGGTGCAGCGTATCGCCGCTTCGCCGTTCAGGCGTTCTGTTTTCCAGCCGCATTCCGGGCAGGTGGTTGGCATAAAGTATTCTTCTTCCGCGCCGGTGCGTTTTTCTTTTACAACGTGCAGCACCTCGGGGATAATTTCGCCCGCTTTGTTAATGACCACGGTGTCGCCGATGCGGATATCCTTGCTGCGAATAAAATCCTCGTTGTGCAGCGTGGCGCGGCTGATGGTGCTGCCCGAAAGCTTCACCGGCGTCAGCACCGCCGTCGGTGTCAACACGCCCGTACGCCCAACCTGGATGATAATATCCTCCAGCTTCGTTTCAGCCTGCTCCGGCGGGAACTTAAAGGCAATCGCCCAGCGCGGGTCCTTGCCCGTAGCGCCCAGAATGTTTTGCTGGTACACGGCGTTAACCTTAATTACCGCGCCGTCCGTATCGTAAGCAAGGCTTTGGCGTTTACCGGCAAACTCCTTAATTTTAGCAATCGCCTCGTTAATGTTTTTCACCACGCAGTAGCCTTCGCTAACCTTAAAGCCGTAATCGTGCAGCATGGCCAGGCTGGCCGAATGTTTATCCTTATGCCCTGCGCCCACGCCGTAGGCAAAAAAGCTCAACTGGCGTTTAGCGGTTACTTTAGGGTCCAGCTGGCGCAGGCTGCCCGCCGCCGCGTTGCGCGGGTTGGCAAATTCGTTTTCGCCCGCCTCACTGCGTTCCTCGTTCAGCTTCATAAAGGCGTGGCGGGGCATGTAAACCTCGCCGCGCACATCCAAAAGCTCCGGCACATCTTCGCCGTCCTTCACGTTCAGCGCAAGCGGAATGGCACGGATAGTACGCACGTTAGCCGTTACGTTTTCGCCCACCTCGCCGTCGCCGCGCGTTGCCGCACGCACCAGCCGCCCGTTTTCGTAAATCAGGCTGCACGCCAGGCCGTCAATCTTCGGCTCAAACACATATTCCACCTCGCTGCCCTCAGGCAGGCCGCTTTTTACACGTTCGTCAAACGCTTTAAGCTCCTCATCGCTAAAGGCGTTGCCAAGGCTTAACAGCGGCGTCAGGTGGCGCACCTCGGTAAACTCCGGGTTCACCTTGCCGCCCACGCGGCGCGTCGGGCTGTCCGGCGGCACATCGTCCGGGTATTTTGCCTCCAGCTCCTGCAAGCGGCGCATCAGCGCGTCGTATTCAGCGTCGGTAATCTCCGGCGCGTCCAAAACATAATATAAAAATTCGTGATGGCGTATTTCACCGCGCAGCTTCTGCGCTTCGTTCAAGGCTTCTGCACGTTCTAAATCCATAATGCCCTCCACTAATTACAATTTTTTCAGCACGGCATACTTTGTCAGCAGGCTGCGCACACCGGCGCCGGCAAAAGCCACCTTAACCTCCTGCCCGTCGTCGCAGTCCTTCACGGCCACAACCATGCCGTCGCCCCATTTGCTGTGGTTAACCCTTTCGCCCACGCTAAAGGTGCCCTTGGTTCCCGCACCGGCGGGATATTTATTAGCCGGCACATAGCCGCGGGTATTAAAATTATTGCACCAGGTGCTGCGCTTTTCGCTGACCTTTTTAAAATTGTCCAAAGCGCTGGGGCGTTCCTGCCTTTTAATGGTTTTCACCAGATGCTGCGGAATTTCCTGCAAAAAGCGGGAAGGCGGATATGTTACCGTGTTGCCGTAGATGGTGCGCATTTTGGTGCTGCTCAAAAAGAGTTTTTCCTTGGCGCGGGTAATGCCCACATAACACAGGCGACGCTCCTCTTCAATTTCCGTTTCGTCCATCAGTGTGCGCGCGTGCGGGAAGATGCCTTCTTCCATACCGGCAAGGAACACAACCGGAAACTCCAGACCCTTGGAGGAATGCAGCGTCATTAAGGTAATGGCATCCTCGCCCAGTTCCGCGTCGTCGATGTCGGACACCAGCGCTACATGCGCAAGGAAGTTTTCCAAATTGTTTTCTTCCTCGCTCTTGGCAAATTCCTGCGCCACGCTGATAAGTTCCTGCAAGTTATCAATGCGGCTCTGCGCCTGCGGTGTGCGCTCGTTCTCCAGTTCTTCAAGGTAACCGGTGTCGCGCAGCACGCGCTCAATTAAGGTTTCCACCGGCACCTCGGCCGAAAGGTTCATCAGTTCAAATATTACGCCCGCTAAATCGTCCAGCTTGCTTACAAAGCGGCTGCTCAGCCCGTCAATCGCCGAAGCGTTGGAAACAGCCTCAAACAGGCTTACGTTGTTGGCAGCGGCGTGCGCCTGAATTTTTGCCAGCGAAGCATCGCCAATGCCGCGCTTAGGCACGTTAATAATGCGCAAAAGGCTCAGCGAATCAGCCGGGTTAAAAATTACACGCAGGTAAGCAATAATGTCCTTAATTTCCTTACGCTCGTAGAATTTTAAGCCGCCCACCATGTTGTAGCTAATTCCGCTCTTAATCAGCATTTCTTCAAAAATACGGCTCTGCGTGTTGGTGCGGTACAGCACAGCCATATCACCCAACTTTTTGCCTTCGGTCTGCTGCAGGTTCTGCACCTGCTCAATTACAAAACGCGCCTCGTCGCGTTCATCAACGGCCTGAAAATACGTAATCTCCGCACCGCTTTTGTTATCCGTCCACAAATTTTTCGGCTTGCGGCCGGTGTTGTTTTCAATCACCGCGTTGGCGGCGTCCAAAATAACCTGCGTGCTGCGGTAGTTCTGCTCCAGCTTAATTACCTTCGCGTCGGGGTAATCCTTTTCAAAATCCAAAATGTTTTGAATATCCGCGCCGCGCCAGCCGTAAATACTCTGGTCCGCATCACCCACCACGCAAATGTTGCGGTGCTTGGCTGCCAACAGCTTGGTTAAAAGGTACTGCGCGTGGTTCGTGTCCTGATACTCGTCCACCAGAAGATAATCAAAACGCTCCTGGTATTTTTCGCGCACCTCTTTGTTTTCGTTCAATAATTTAATAGAAAGCATTAACAAATCGTCAAAATCAAGCGCGTTATTGGTTTGCAGCTTTTGCTGATAGCTGGCGTAAACCTCCGCCACTTTCTGCTCGTAAAAATCGCCAGCCTCGCGTGCAAAAGCATCGGCGTCCTGCAAAGCGTTTTTAGCGTTGCTGATGCGCGACAAAATGCCCGCAGGCTGAAAGCGCTTATCGTCAAGGTTCTGTTCCTTTAAAATCTGCTTAATCAAATTCTGGCTGTCCGCCGTATCATAAATGGCAAAATTGCCGCCGTAGCCCGGCAGCTTGTCTATTTCCATCCGCAAAAAGCGGGCGCAAAAGGCATGGAAGGTAAACAGCCACACATCTTTAGCAGCAGCGCCGCTCATATTGTTCACGCGCTCGCGCATTTCGGCGGCAGCCTTGTTGGTAAAGGTAATGGCCAAAATGCGGTAGGGACGCACGCCCTTTTGCAAAAGGTTGGCCACGCGGCAGGTAAGCACCTTGGTTTTGCCGCTGCCTGCGCCTGCCATAATCAGCATCGGCCCTTCCGTATTAATTACAGCTTCCGCCTGCTGCGGATTCAGTCCGTAAGTACAATCTGTCATTCTGTCCTCCATAAAACAACTAATCAATCATAATCTTTATCTGCGTAACTTTATTTATATTCTCGCTAATAGCGTTTTTTCCTGCCGTGTTTTATAAAAAAGATAACCCCGGATTTTTACGTCCGGGGTTAGTTGTTACAGCATTATTTTATTCCTTCCCTGCCAGGCGTTTATAGTTGGCAAGGCGTTCCTTAGCGTCGGCTTCGGTCTTTTCAAACAGAGCTTCGGCCTGTTCGGGGAACTGTTTCAACAGGGCAGAGTAACGAACTTCGCCCATTAAGAATTCGCGGAAGTCGCCGGTAGGCTCTTTGCTGTCGAGGATGAACGGGTTCTGGCCTTTTTCCTTCAAATCCGGGTTGTAGCGGAAGTTAGCCCAGTAGCCGCATTCAACGGCGCGTTTAGCTTCCAGCTGGCTGCAGCCCATGCCTGCTTTTAAGCCATGGTTAATGCACGGCGAATAAGCAATGATGAGGGACGGGCCGTCGTAGGCTTCTGCTTCGGCGATTGCTTTCAGCGTCTGGTTTTTATCTGCGCCCATGGCAATTTGCGCTACATAAACATAACCGTAGCTAATTGCCATCATGCCCAAATCTTTTTTGCGGGTGCGTTTGCCGCTGGCAGCAAATTTAGCGATTGCCGCAGCAGGCGTTGCCTTGGAGGACTGGCCGCCGGTGTTAGAGTAAACCTCAGTATCAAATACCATTACGTTTACGTTCTCGCCGCTGGCAAGCACATGGTCAAGTCCGCCGTAGCCAATGTCGTAGGCCCAGCCGTCGCCACCGAAAATCCAGTGGCTGCGTTTTACAAAATACTGGCCCATACCTGCAATTTCCTTCAGCAGGGCGTTGTCGCTGTTCTCGGCAGCCAGTGCTGCTTTCAGCGCTTCGGCGCGTTCGCGCGTGCCGTCGCTTACGTTCATATTGTCAACCCAGTCCTGCATAGCGGCTTTCAGGCCTTCGCTTACAGGCAGGGCAAGCGCTTCTTTTACTTTATCCGCAACGCGTTCGCGGGTATGTTTTACGCCAAGGTACATACCAAGGCCGTATTCGGCGTTGTCCTCAAACAGGCTGTTAGCCCAGCTCGGGCCGTGGCCCTGTGCATTTTTGCAATACGGCATGCTCGGTGCGCTGGCGCCCCAAATAGAGGAGCAGCCCGTAGCGTTGGCAATCATCATGCGGTCGCCAACCAGCTGGGTAATCAGCTTGGCGTACGGGGTTTCGCCGCAGCCTGCGCACGCACCGCTGAATTCAAACAGCGGCTGTTCAAACTGCACGCCCTTAACGGTGTTTTTATTCATCGGGTTCGGTTTAGGCGCAACCTTATGCATTGCGTATTCCCAGTTTTCTGCTTTGGCAAGCTGGGTTTCCAGCGGTTTCAGCACCAAAGCCTTTTCCTTAGCCGGGCAAACCTGAGCGCAGTTGCCGCAGCCGGTGCAGTCCAGCGGCGATACTGCCATGTGGAATTTCAGCCCTTTAGCGCCGATAGCGTCTTTAACTTCAGTGCCAGCCGGAGCGTTAGCAGCTTCTTCTTCGGTCATCAAAATGGGGCGGATGGCAGCGTGCGGACAAACAAAGGCGCACTGGTTGCACTGAATGCATTTTTCCATCTGCCATTCCGGCACGTTGATGGCGATACCGCGTTTTTCGTAAGCAGCGGTGCCGCTCGGGAAGGTGCCGTCCTGATGCTCGGTAAATGCGCTTACCGGCAGCTTATCTCCTTCAAGGCGGTTCATCGGCACCAGAATCTTATCAATAAAGTCGTTGCCGGATTTAGCTTCGGTTACAGTGTCAGCCGCATCTTTCCAGCTTGCAGGCACGTCAACCTTCACAACGGCGTTAACACCCATGTCGATAGCGGCGTTGTTCATGTCAACAACGTCCTTGCCCTTCAGGCCATAGCTGTGTTCAACGGCTTCCTTAAGGTATTTAACAGCGTCGTCCAGCGGAATAATATCAGCCAGTTTAAAGAACGCCGACTGCATAATCATGTTAATGCGTCCGCCAAGGCCGATTTGCTGCGCAATTTTAACAGCGTCGATAATATAGAAGTTTACTTCGTTTTCCGCAATGTAGCGTTTAATGCTGCCCGGCAGGTGCTTGTCAAGCTCCTCTGCGCCCCAGTTGCAGTTGAGGAGGAACGTGCCGCCCTTTTTCAGGCCTGCGGTAACGTCGTACTTATCAACGTAGCTCTGGTTGTGCACGGCAACAAAATCAGCAGCCGTAATTAAATACGGCGCGCGGATAGGCTCCTTGCCAAAACGCAGATGCGAAACGGTAATGCCGCCGGATTTTTTGGAATCGTAAGAGAAATAGCCCTGCGCGTACATATCGGTATGGTCGCCGATAATCTTAATCGCGCTCTTGTTTGCGCCAACGGTGCCGTCGCTGCCAAGGCCCCAGAACTTGCAGCTCTTGGTATCGGCGCCGGTAACGTCAATTTCACGGCTCGGCGTAAGCGAGGTGTTGGTAACGTCATCAACAATGCTGATGGTAAAGTTATTTTTCGGGCATTCAGCCTCAAGGTTTTCGTAAACGGCAAGAATATCGCTCGGTGTTAAATCCTTGCTGCCAAGGCCATAACGTCCGCCGATAATCATCGGGCTGCGGTCACTGTCGTAGAAAGCACCGCGCACATCCATATAAAGCGGTTCGCCAAAAGCGCCCGGTTCCTTGGTGCGGTCCAAAACGGCAATGCGTTTAACCGTCTGCGGGATAGCCGCCATAAAATGCTTAACACTGAACGGACGGTACAGGTGAACGGCAAGTAAACCAACCTTTTTGCCCTCGGCGTTCAGTTTTTCGGCAACCGTCTGAATGGTTTCGCAGGCGCTGCCCATGGCGATGATGATGTTTTCGGCATCGGGCGCACCATAATAATTAAACAAACCGTAATTGCGGCCGGTAATTTTGTTAATTTCATTCATGTAGTTTTCAACAATTTCCGGCAGCGCGGTGTAATAGCTGTTAACAGCCTCACGTGTCTGGAAGTAAATATCCGGGTTCTGCGCCGTGCCGCGGATAACCGGGTTGTCCGGGTTCAAAGCACGTTTGCGGAAGGCGTCAACAGCCTCCCAATCTAAAAGCCCTGCCAGCTTGTCGTAATCCATCAGCTCAATCTTCTGAATTTCGTGCGAGGTGCGGAAGCCGTCGAAGAAGTTTACAAACGGCACGCGCCCTTTAATGGCTGCTAAATGTGCAACGCCGCCAAGGTCCATAACCTCCTGCACGCTGCCCTCAGCCAAAAGCGCAAAACCCGTCTGGCGGGTAGCCATAACGTCCTGATGGTCGCCAAAAATAGAAAGGCTGCTGGTAGCCAGCGCGCGCGCAGATACATGGAACACTGCCGGCAAAAGCTCGCCTGCCATTTTATACATATTCGGAATCATCAAAAGCAGGCCCTGGGATGCTGTATAAGTAGTAGTAAGGGCACCGCCCTGCAAAGAGCCGTGAACAGCGCCGGAAGCACCTGCTTCGGACTGCATCTCCTGAACCTTTACAGTCTGTCCGAAAATATTCTTCTTGCCCTGGGCAGACCATTCGTCAACAACCTCTGCCATCGGCGAAGACGGAGTAATCGGGTAAATAGCTGCCACGTCGGTAAACGCGTAGGATATATAAGCCGCAGCGGTATTGCCGTCCATGGTTTTCATTTTTGTCATGTGGTTCCCCTCTTTCCTTTTTTACTGCTAAACTGGTTGTGCAAAAAACTCTGCATATAATTAGTATACACTATTTAAGGGTGTTTGTAAATTTTAGGAAAGTATAGCAACGATTTTTTTATTCAACAAAAACTACCATAATATATGCTTTCAAAATTAGTCTATTTAACTTTTGGCTTATATTACTAAAAGAATACAATCTATTTTTCATCAATTAGATTAATACTGTCGTCATTCACTTCATCTTATTTTTTATAAAATAATTGTAATAAGCTGTTTTGCATCAAGTCAATTTCAATTTAATCATTATTGGAAAAATGATTAAATTGAAATGTTAGGCAATAAATTTTTAAACCATTAACCCCCAAAACTTTTTTATCTTTTACTTTAACTAAAATATAAAAAATGTTATAATATAACGCTAAGGAGATTGTAAAATGCACAAAAAGGTTTTGTTTGGGTTTGATTATACCGACAACGAATTTGTAAAAATAATTTTATATTTGTTCGTCGGCGGTACGGCAGCGATGGTGGAATGGGGGCTGTTTTATCTGTTTACCGCGGCGGCGGGCATTAATTACCTTGTTGCTACGGCGGGCGCCTATTTTTTATCGACGCTGTACCATTACTTTTTGGGCAATGTGCTTGTTTTTACAAGCGGGGCGCGCTACGGCAAGGCCAAGGAGCTGAGCCTTGTTTTTCTCGTCAGCGGCATGGGGCTACTTTTCAACCTCATTTTAATGTATATTTTTGTAGGTATTTTCGGTTTAAACGGGCTTGTTTCCAAAATTGCGGCGACGTGCATCGTCGTTGTGTGGAACTATCTGGCGCGCAAAAAATGGATTTTTTAAGGTGTGGGCATAATGCAGAATAACGGCGTTGAAATTAAAAATTTTAAAAAGGTTGTTATTATTTATAATCCCAATTCCGGCAAGCAGATTTTTGTCAGCATGCTTTCGCGCGTGCTCGATTTAAAGCGCCGTCTGGCGGCGATTATCGGCCCTAAGGCCGTGGAGCTGACGGAGCTGCGAGAGTTCAGTATGCTTTCCGCCTGGGCGGATAAAATTAAAGAGCATAATTACGACTGGGTTATTGTGGCCGGCGGCGACGGCACTTTGCGAGCGATGATTGCCGAGCTGGAACGCTGCGGCTGCACGCCGTACATCAGCGTGTTCCCCGCGGGCACGGTTAACCTTGTGGCCAAGGAGTTTGATATGCCTGCCGACCCGCAGCGCTGGGTGCAGCGCGTGCGCAGGGGCAATGTTAAACCTGTGCGCATTGGCAGGGCTAACGGGCACCCGTTTTTAACTGTGGCGGGCATCGGGTTCGATTCCAAGGTGGTCGATAACGTAACGAGCCTTGAAAAACGCCTGCTTTCTTCCTTTGCCTACGTTTTGCAAAGCGGCGAGCTGGTGCGCAAGGAGCTTTTATTAAGCAACTGGCGTTATAAGTTCCGCGTTAAGTTTGACGGCGACCCCGAATGGTACGACGCTTCGACGATTATCGTCGGCAAAAGCCGCTATTATGCGGGGCGTTACAGCTTGTTTAAAAATGCTGCCATTACCAACGATTATTTTGATGTGGCGCTGTTTACGGGCAACAAGCGCGGCGACTTTTTAAAATATGCGGCGATGATTTTAATGGAATCGCTGGAGGGAGAGCCGGGCGTAATTGTTAAAAAGGCGCACACGATGACGATTGAGTGCAATGTGGACGGCTTCCCTGCTGAGCTGGACGGCGACGTGGTCACGGCGACGCCGCTTTTGGTAGAGATGCAGGCTGAACCGGTAAACTTTTTGGCGTAAGGCGGTATGCAGATGAGAAAACGATATTGGCTGGCGCTGTTTTTGGTTATCGCCTTTGCGGCGGAATATTATCTTTCGTGGAGCTTTTACCGCAGCATTGTGCCCTTTCCGGAGATGGAGTTCTGGTACACGGCAGTGAGCAGCTTTTTGCGCGACGTGGTGCTGCTGTTTGCCGCAGGGCTGTTATACCTGCGCCGCACGCGCATCCGCGACAGGGTGAAGCGTTACTTTCCGGTTGTGGTTACGGGCGTGCTGTACCTTGGCGTAACGGGCTTTATGGTGCACCAGCTAAGGCTGGATGGCGGCGTGGTAACGACGCTTGCCATTTTGGCGGGGCTTAACAACAATATACTGGCAGTGCTGGTAACGGCAATGTGCTACCATAAATGGGTTGGCAAAACGATGAAAACGGTGTACTTTGCCGTTTATTTTTTGTCGGCCGTAATAATGATTTTTGACGCGTTTTATTTTTGGCAAACCAGTATGCATGTGCAGAGCGTGCTGTTTGCCAACCTGAACATTTACGCCATTAAGGGCGTTTTGGCAAGCATGGGCGCGCTGAAGCTGGCGCTGGTGCTGGCGGCGCTGGCTGTTTTAGTGCTGCTGTTCCGCGTTAATAAGCCTACAAAGAAAAAGCCGAACTTTGTGTGGTCGCTTTTGTGCGTGGCGGCGTTTTCGCTGGTGCTGAACCTTAGTTATATGCTGGCGGGGCACCTTAACGGCTATGTGATGAAGGAATACATGGGTATGTGGACGGAGGTTGAGAGTGAAAAAACGCGCGAAACCTACCGCGATATGCTGACTATTCCTGTAAACGCTAACTTTTTTGGCAAAATGCTGTTTGATACGGATAAAATAGTCAGCCGCAGCCATATTGAGCGCCGCCCGCTGACGGTTAAGGACGAGCAGGTGCTGACGGAGCTGGGCATTTTAAATCCGTACGCAAAAACGCCTGAACTAAAGGCAAGCTATGACCGCATTGTTATGCTGGTGCTGGAATCCGTCCACCGCGATTACATGCATTATTATAATGATAATATTCCGGCGGAGGCAACGCCGTATCTGGACAGCCTGCTTGCCAAATACCCGCACCTTGACCATTACTATTCTTCGGCAGTGCCGACGACGCAGGGGCTGAACGCAACCTTCCGCTCGCACTTAATTTATGATGCCGATTTGCCGGGCGAGGGGCAGCCTTCCCTCTTCCGCAGCGTGCAGCAGGCAGGCTGGCGCGGCATTTTTATGAATGCCTCGAGCCAGTATTACAACAACGAGCTGCACGAATACCCCACGCAGTTTGGCATGGCGGAATACTACGCCAAGGAATACCTTGAGGACGCAGGCTACACCGGCGCCAGCGGCTGGGGCTTCCACAACGACGTGATGTACGCCGAAGCGCTGAATCTTTTGGAAAAAGGGCAGAAGGCCAACGACAAAATGCTTTTGGTGGTAAAAACGCTGGACATGCACCAGCCCTACCCCTATTACGGCACGGCTTACGCCGATATGCCGCCCGAGGTGCGCGACAACAAATATGTAACCGTGCGCGGCATTTACTGGGTTAATAATACCATTCAAAACTTTTTCCAGGAGGCTTCGCGCCGCGGGCTGATGGATGAGCGCACGCTGTTTGTAATTACCAGCGACCATAACCCGCATTCCGGCGGCGAATATATGGAACTGGTGACTGACGAACGCTCGCGCCGCAGCATTGCGCCGATACCGCTGATTTTTATAGGCAAAAACCTGGCGCCGTTTGCGCTTTTGGATGAAGAGCAGTACGCCTCGCAGATTGATTTGGCGCCGACGCTGTTGGCGCTGGGCGGCATTGCTGCGCCGGATGAATTTATGGGGCGCGATATGCTGCAACAAGCGCCGCTGCCGTACGCTTTGGGCTACTTCGGCGGCAAGGCGTATTACTACAACGACGGCCTATTTGTTGAGGACAAAATGGACGAACCGCAGCAGGACCGCTACTGCGACGCTATTACTAACTACATAATTCATGAATATGCCGAGCGCCATTTAAAATACGGTATGCAATAAAATAAGTTACTAAACAGCAATACCCCGTAGCAAAGCTGCGAGGTATTTTAATAAATCAATATAAATTGAAAATTTTAAAATAGTGTTTAAATCTTTACACGTTAATATTTATTTGTTACAATAAACAGGCAAAAGCGCTGCCATTAAACGGTAGGCGGTTAGCTCTCCGGCAAAGTAAAATCTGCGTAAGCGGAAATACTGTGCAAAGGAGGGGATGAGTATGGACATTGTTACCCTGTTAACCGTAATAGGTTATACGATAACAGTTTTTTCCTGTGGCTATGCTATTGGAAAAGATATATCCAGAAAGCAGAAATAGCCGCCCCCGCCAAGGATACGGCTATTTCATAAATAGCATTATTCGAGGCTGACCGTCTATCGGCAGCCTTTTGCATTTCTATAATTATTATAGCAGATATAAGGCTAAAGTAAAAGCATTGCTAAAATAATTTTACTGTTTAGCCGCGTGGCCGTTTAAGAAGTAATCTACGATGATTGAGGTCAGTTCTTCGTCGCCGAAGCGGCTGTCAATAACGTGGAACACGCCGTTGGCAACGCCGGCAAATAAGTGGTACGCGCCAAAGATTGCTTCCGAGGTGAGGTTATGCATCGGGTCAATAATGGCTTTTATCTGCTTACAGTCTGTGTATTTTAAAGAGCCGCTGTCCTGCCCTGCCTGCAAAATGTCAGCCAGCACAGAAATTTCTTCCCACAAAACCTTGTAGTAACGCAAAAGGCGGGCTTCCTCTTCGGTGGGAAGCGTATCGCCGTAAAACGAGGTTAAAACCCAGTTGCCGTTTTTGTCAATGTCGGGGTGGATGCCCTGATGCGCGGCGTTCAGTTCATACCATACAATCAGCCACAGGCCTTTGTTTTGCCGCAAAAACTTTAACATACAGTTCAGGTAAGCCTGTAATTTGCCGCTGATGTCTTTTTGTTCCGCCGTTAAGGCATGCAGGTTTTCCATCAGCTTATTGTGTTTTTCTTCTATTAAGGTATAGAACAGGTTGTCCTTATTGCCGAAGTATTTATACAGCGTGCCCTTGCCGGTATCGGCCATGGCGATGATTTCGTCAAGCGTGGCTTTGGTGTAGCCGCGGCGCGAGAAAACATCCTCCGCTGCAATGAGTATGCGTTCTTTTTTGGGCAGGGTTGGGTCGATGGCAGTCATGGCAGCCTCCGTAAACATAATTTAATAAACAAAAAATATTTGTATATTTTTAATATTATATCATTTTTTAAGCAAGCGTGCAATTTTAGTACCTTATATTAAATTTTGAGGGCTGGCATAGCAAAATTTAATTTGACTAATACCCGCTATGCTTTATAATTATTATAGAAGTAGTATGTGCTGCCCCGCAGCAGAGCATTTTTTAAGAAGCAGGTTAAAAGGAGGTTTAAAAATGAGCTTAAAAATTTATACCAACCGCTGCAAAGGCTGCGGCATTTGCGCGGCGTTTTGCCCCAAAAAAGTTTTGGCGGTAAACGAGCTTGAAAAAATCGAAGCAGTAGCGCCGGAAAACTGCATTCAGTGCGGCCAGTGCGAGCTGCGCTGCCCGGATTATGCCATTTTTGTACATAAAGAAGGAGATGAGAAGTAATGTCTAAAGTTTTGTTATTGCAAGGCAACCAGGCTGTTGTTGAAGGCGCAATCGCAGCCGGTGTTAAATTCTTTGCCGGTTACCCCATTACTCCTTCTACGGAAGTGGCGGAATCGCTGGCAGAAAAACTGCCACAGGTTGGCGGCAAATTCATTCAGATGGAAGACGAAATTGCCTCTATGGGCGCTATTATCGGCGCTTCTTTAACCGGTAAAAAGGTTATGACTGCTACCAGCGGCCCGGGCTTTTCCTTAAAGCAGGAGCTTATCGGCTATGCCTGCGCTGCGGAAATTCCTCTGGTAATTGTTAACGTACAGCGTGTTGGCCCTTCCACCGGCCAGCCTACCAGCCCTTCCCAGGGCGATATTATGCAGGCCCGCTGGGGCACCCACGGCGATCACTGGCTGATTGCCCTGACCCCTGCCAGCGTGCCCGAATGCTTTGAGCTGACCCTGCGCGCTTATGCGCTGAGCGAAAAATACCGCGTGCCGGTAATCCTTTTAATGGACGAAGTTATCGGCCACATGCGCGAAAAAATTGAACTGCCCGAGGATTACAGCGATTTTCCGCAGGCAGAACGCAAACAGCCGGACTGCGCACCGGAAGACTTTAAGGCTTACGCTACTGACGAAAGCCTTGTTCCGGCCATGCCGGCCTTTGGCAGCGGCTACCGCTGGCATGTAACCGGCCTTGTGCACGACGAAACCGGCTTCCCGAAAGGCACCCCGGCAGCTACTTTGGCAGCAGCTAACCGCCAGCGTGCTAAACTTGAAAACAACCTTGACGATATCGTACAAGTTGAAAACTACCGCATGGAAGATGCGGACTTTGCTGTTGTTGCCTTCGGCGGCGGCGCACGCACCGCTTACGAAACCGTTGACATGGCACGCAAGGAAGGCTTAAAGGTTGGCCTGGTACGCCCCGTTACCATCTGGCCTTTTGCCGAAAAACAAATGCAGGAGCTTGCCTGCCGCGTAAAAGGCATTTTGGTGCACGAGCTGAACTGCGGCCAGTATGTACACGAGGTTGAACGCGCAGTTAACGGCAAGGTGCCCGTAAGCCTGTACGCAAAATATGATAACGAACCTGCAACTCCGGCCCAGCTTTTGGAAGAAGTTAAAAAAGCTATGGCGGCCCTGTAAGGAAAGGAGAAACTATTTATGAATATGGAAGAAATGATTAATAAATATTTCCGTCCGGGCCGTTTGCCGCATATCTGGTGCCCCGGCTGCGGCAATGGCGTTGTTACCAGCAGCGTTGTAAAAGCTATTGCCAAGCTTGACCTTCCCAAAGACGATGTAGCTGTAATTTCCGGTATCGGCTGCTCCAGCCGCGCATCCGGCTATCTTGATTTTAACACCGTACATTCCGCGCACGGCCGCGCTATCCCGGTGGCAACCGGCGTTAAACTGGCAGAGCCTAAGCTGAATGTAATCGTTCTTACCGGCGACGGCGACGCTACCGCTATCGGCGGCAACCATTTTATTCACGCTGCGCGCCGCAATATTGACCTGACTGTTGTAGTTTACAACAACAGCATTTACGGCATGACCGGCGGCCAGTATTCACCGATGACCCCGACCGGCAGCAAGGCTACCACCGCGCCTTACGGCATGATTGAGCCTGACTTTGACCTGACCGAACTTGCCAAAGCAGCAGGCGCAACCTTCGTTGCCCGCGCAACCACCTTCCACGCGCAAATGCTCAGCGACCTTATCGTTAAAGGCATTCAGCATAAAGGCTTCAGCCTGATTGAAGCAGTATCCGCCTGCCCGATTTCCTTCGGACGCCAGAACAAAATGGGCGGCCCTGCTGAAATGATGATGTGGCAGCGCGACCATGCCGTGCCCATTGCAGCCTGGGACAAACTGCCCGAAGAAAAGAAAGCAGGCAAATTCCCTATCGGCGTGCTGTATGAAGTAACCGGCCGCAGAGAATACACAGAAGCTTATGACGAATTGATTGCCATGGCGCAGGGAGGTAAATAATATGAAACAAGAATTCCGTTTATCCGGCACCGGCGGCCAGGGCCTGATTCTTGCCGGTATTATCTTAGCCGAAGCAGCACTTCTTGACGGCAAGCTGGCAATTCAGTCGCAGTCCTACGGGCCGGAAGCCCGCGGCGGCGCATCCAAATCCGAGGTTATTATCTCCGAGGAAGCAATCCACTTCCCGAAGGTTACCAAACCGGGCGTGCTCCTTGCTATGAGCCAGGATGCCTGTGACAAATATTCGCACGACCTTGATAAAGACAGCGTAATGATTACCGACAGCCTGTTTGTAAGCAAAGTGCCCGATTTTGGCGGCAAAGTTTACGAACTGCCCATTACCCACAGCGCACGCGAGGAGCTGGGCAAGGTGCTGTTTGCCAACATCATCGCTTTGGGCGCGCTGGTTAAATTAACCGGCGTTGTAAGTGCTGAAAGCCTTGAAAAAGCAGTTTTAAACCGCGTACCGAAAGGCACCGAGGACAAAAACCGCAAAGCACTTGAAATCGGCATGAACCTTATTAAAGACTAAACTTAAATAACAAAAGCCTGTCCCATTTATGGGGCAGGCTTTTTGGTTATAAAAAAACCGCTTAACAACGGTTAAACGGCTTTCTCTTCGAACTCAAAATTTGTTTACAGGGGAAGACCGACACCGCTACGCATAGGTACTTCCGTGCTTTTATTATACAATTTTAAGGCTTAAATTGCAAGCTTATTCCCCTTCCACAACCTTCGCTATTTGCTGCGGGGTGTTTACAATGTAGTCTGCGCCGGCCTGCTCAAGTTCGCCTGGGGCGGCGTAGCCGTAGGTTACGCCAATGGCTTTAAGGCCGCAGGCTTTAGCGCCAAGGATGTCGTGGCGGCGGTCGCCTACCATTATGGACTGCGCCTTGCCTGCGCCGGTAAGGTTAAAATGCGCCAGCGCATCGTCTATAACGTCCGCCTTCGTCGGCAGAGAGCCGTCAAAATCAGGGCCGGTAATGTAATCAAAATACTGCGCAATGTCAAAATAATCCGCCACGCGGCGCGCAAAAACAACAGGCTTGCTGGTGGCAACGGCAAGCGTATAGCCTGCGTTTTTAAGCTGCTCCAAAAGTTCCGGCACGCCGGGGTAAATTTTGTTTTCATAAATGCCGGTGCCTGCAAAGCGTTCGCGGTATTTCTCGGTGCAAAAGTTGGCTTCTTCTTCCGTCATGCCGTAAAAGTTCATAAAGCTTTCAACAAGCGGCGGGCCAATAAAGGGGCGCAAGTTGTTTAAATCGGGCTCGTCAATGCCTCGCGCTTTAAGCGCATACTGCACGCATTTGGTAATGCCATCGGCAGAATCGGTGAGCGTGCCGTCGAGGTCGAACAAAATATATTTGTACATTAAAATTTCTCCTTTAATATTTTTACAAGAGTTATTATAATATAAGCGTAGATTGTTTTACAAGTGAGGGGTTTATTATGACAGAAAAATTATTTGAAAACGACGCTTATTTATGGACCTGCGACGCTGTTGTTACGGCGTGTGCGGCGGCTAAAAACGGTTACGCTGTGGAGCTTGACCGTACAGTGTTCTTCCCTGAGGGCGGCGGGCAGCTTAGCGACCGCGGCAAACTGGGCGGCGCTGTTGTTACGCATGTGGCGGAAGAAGCAGGGCGCATTGTGCATTACTGCGATAAGCCGCTGGCAGTTGGCAGCACGGTTAAAGCCGAGGTGGACGGCGTGGTGCGCCTTGACCACATGCAGCAGCATTGCGGCGAGCACATTTTATCCTACGCGGCGTGGAAGCTGTTTGGCGCAAACAATATTGGCTTTCACATGAGCGAGGGGCTTGTTACCATCGACCTTGACAAGGAACTGACGGCAGACGAGCTGGCGCAGGTGGAAGATTTTGCCAACCGTGAAATCTGGCTCGATAAGCCTATCAGCGTAAGCTATGTGCCGCATACGGATTTAGATAAGTACACGATGCGCAAAAAGAACACCAAGCTGACGGGCACGCTGCGTTTAGTTAGCGTGCAGGACGGCGATATTTGCACCTGCTGCGGCACGCATCCAAGCCGCACGGGCGCGGTGGGCAGCATCCACATTGTAAGCGCCGAAAAGCATAAGCAGGGGCAGCGCATCAGCTTTTTGTGCGGGCGTTGGGCACTTTTGGATGCACGGCGCAAAAACGCAGCCCTGCGCAAAACGGTGCAAATGCTTTCGGTTAAGCCGGAGCAGACGCCGGACGCTGTGGCACGCCTGAAGGATGAAATTACCGCCCTTAACGCGCGCATTAAGGAAAAAACGATGGCGCTGTACGATGCGCAGCTGCCGCAGTTTTTAAGCACGGCGCGCGTGTTGCCGGACGGCAGCCGCCTGGTAATTATCACCCCGCAGGACGCTACTGCCGCCGATGCCAAGCTGCTGCTGCAAAAAGTTACGGCGATGGATAACCTGCTGGTAGGCGTAATTTACGAAGCTGGCGGCAGGGTAAGCTATATGTTTGGCCACAGCGAGGGCGTGAACGCCGACTGCCGCGAATATTGTAAAAAAGCCAACGAGCTGTTTAACGGGCGCGGCGGCGGCAAGCCGGATTTTGCCCAGGGCAGCGGCGCAGATGTTAACGATTGGCAGCAAAAAGCGCATACGCTTTTTATGTAATTTGGCCGCTTAAAACAACTAAATTTTACCTTCCGTTTATAACAAAACCTGTTTTAAACGGAAGGTTTTTATGTTTACAAGCATTTTTCACGCATTTGTCAAAAAAAGTACTTGCTTTTTTGCAAAAGATGAATATAATAATAATTGTAGTTAGCACTCAAACATAGTGAGTGCTAACAAGAGAGAGCAAATAATCAAACTATTGATAACTATACCGAAAGGGGAACGCAAAAATGTTAAAACCATTAGCAGACCACATTGTTGTAGAAATTACCACTAAAGAAGAAAAAACCGCCAGCGGCATTTATCTTCCGGATACCGCATCCAAGGAACGCCCGCAAACCGGCAAAGTAATCGCTGTCGGCGCAGGCCGCGTGCTTGATAACGGCACCCGCGTTGCACCGGAAGTTAAAGTTGGCGAAGAAGTTGTTTTTGCAAAATATTCCGGAACCGAGTTTAAACTGGACGGCAAAGAATATTTGATTTTAAGCGAACGCGACGTACTTGCCGTACTGTAATTGATAATATTTAAAGGAGTGCATAAATAATGGCTAAAGAAATAAAATTTAACGAAGACGCACGCCGCAGCCTTGAACGCGGTGTTGACGCATTAGCAAACGCTGTAAAAGTAACTCTTGGGCCTAAAGGCCGCAATGTTGTGCTGGAGAAAAAATTCGGCGCACCGACCATTACTAACGACGGTGTAACCATTGCCCGCGATATTGAACTGGAAGACCCGTTTGAAAACATGGGCGCTCAGCTTGTTAAAGAAGTTGCAACCAAAACCAACGACGTTGCCGGCGACGGTACCACCACCGCAACCGTTCTGGCACAGGCTATGGTACACGAAGGCCTGCGCAACGTTGCTGCCGGCGCTAACCCGATGATTCTTAAAAAAGGCATTCAGAGCGCAGTTAATGTGCTGGTTGACGAACTGAAAGCTATCAGCAAAAAGGTTGAAACCAAAGAAGCTAAAGCACAGGTTGCTTCTATCTCCGCCGCTGATAACGAAATCGGCAACTTAATTGCCGACGCTATGGAAAAAGTTGGCGACGACGGCGTTATTACCGTTGAAGAATCCAAAACCATGGAAACCTGCCTGGAAACCGTTGAAGGCATGCAGTTTGACCGCGGCTACATCAGCCCGTACATGGTAACCGATACCGATAAAATGGAAGCTGTACTGAGCAACCCGCTGGTACTTATTACCGACCGCAAAATTAACGTAATTCAGGACATTATGCCGGTACTTGAAAAAGTTGTACAAGGCGGCCGTGAACTCCTCATCATCGCTGAAGATGTTGAAGGCGAAGCACTGGCAACCCTTGTTGTTAACAAACTGCGCGGCACCTTTAAAGCAGTTGCTGTTAAAGCTCCTGGCTTCGGCGACCGCCGCAAAGCTATGCTGCAGGATATCGCAATCCTTACCGGTGCAACCGTTATCAGTGAAGAAGTTGGCCGCAAACTTGACAGCGCAAGCCTGGAAGACCTCGGCAGTGCAGGCCAGGTTCGCGTAACCAAAGAACTTACCACCATCGTTGACGGCGGCGGCAACAAAGAAGAAATTGCAGCGCGCGTTGCTCAAATCCGCGCTCAGATTCCGGAAACCACTTCCGAATTCGATAAAGAAAAACTTCAGGAACGCCTTGCTAAACTGGCTGGCGGCGTAGCCGTAATTAAAGTTGGCGCTGCAACCGAAGTGGAACTGAAAGATAAAAAACTGCGCATTGAAGACGCACTGAACGCAACCCGCGCAGCTGTTGCCGAAGGCATTGTTGCAGGCGGCGGCACCGCACTGCTGCAAGTTCAGCCCGCACTGAACCGTATTAAAGCAACCGGCGACGAAAAAACCGGCGTAGAAATTGTTAAACGCGCTATCGAAGAACCTGTTCGTCAAATCGCTTACAACGCTGGTTTGGAAGGCGCCGTTATCGTCGATACCATTAAACGCAGCCGCAAAGGCTTCGGCTTCAACGCACTGACCGAAGAATACGTTGATATGATTGAAGCAGGCATTGTTGACCCGACCAAGGTTACCAGAAGCGCACTGCAAAACGCAGCCAGCATCGCCGCTATGATTCTTACCACTGAATCCATCGTAGCCGATAAACCGGCTAAAGAAGGCGCTGCACCGGCAATGCCTATGGGCGGCGGCATGCCCGGCATGATGTAATAAACCTTACTAATGCCAAACACTGATAGTACCAGTAACCACTTAACTAACATCCTTTCAATTTCATAAAACTTCCCCTTATAACAAAACCCCGGGCTTTTAAGCTCGGGGTTTTTGCTGTGTATATGGCTTTTAAATTTGGGTAAGTTTTTCTTCTGCCAGGCTGCACAGCAGCGGATAGCTTACTTTGCTTGTATTAAGCCGCTGGCGCACAATGCTTTCGGCAGTGGTTACGGCGGCAACGGCCGGGTCAATAACAGGTATGCCCAGCGTTTTGCTGAGCGGCTCTGCTAAGCCTAAAAACGACAGGCAGCCTAAAACAATAGCCTCTGCGCCGCCATCTGCCATTTTTTGCCCGCAGGCGGTAAGGCGCTGTAAGGTTTCTTCCCTGTTGGCCCACGGGTCGATGCCGTTTAAATCAGCAGCAGCAATTTCGCCGATGCAGGAAGGGTCAACGCCCAGCGTGCGCAAAAAGCGTTTTTTCTCCGGCAGGCGTGCACTGCCTGCCAGCATTACGCCAAAGCTGCGGCACACATTAAGCGCAGCAAGGCATGCTGTCTGCGCCCCGCCGATAACGGGTATGCGCAGTGCCTCACGGCAGGCTTCCATGGCAGGGTCGCTAAAGCAGTACAAAACAACAGCGTCGTAACCGTCGTTCTGCGCCTGTGCGGCAAGGCTTACAAGCTCAGGTGCAGCCAGCACCACATCAAGGGCGGAGTTTATCTCTACCCTGCTGTGCTGGGGGCACACCATGTTAAGCTCGGTATCGGGTGCAGCGTACTCTTTTAAAATGCTGCACCGCAGCGCCATCGCCTCCGGGCTGACGCCGTAATCAGGGTTGATAATCATTATTTTCATAATGTGCCTCACGCTAAAATGGTAGAAAGGAATTTACGCGCACGCTCGGTCTGCGGATGCGCAAAAAACTCCTGCGGCGTATTGCTTTCAATTAAGTAGCCCTCGTCCATAAAGTGGATAACGTCCGAAACGTCACGGGCAAAGCCCATTTCGTGCGTAACTAAAACCATGGTAATGCCGATGTTGGCAAGGCCTTTAATAACGTCCAAAACTTCTTTTACCATTTCCGGGTCCAGCGCCGACGTCGGCTCGTCCAACAGCAAAACCTCTGGCTCCATCGCCATGGCGCGGGCAATGGCAACGCGCTGTTTTTGTCCGCCCGAAAGGCGGCTGGGGTATTGCCCGGCTTTGTCGCCCAGCCCTACCATTTTTAACAGTTTCAGGGCCTTTTCTTCGGCATCGGCGCGGCTTAAACCGTTAACCACGCGCGGTGCGTAGGCCACGTTTTGCAGCGCCGTCATATTGGCAAACAAATTAAAATGCTGAAACACCATGCACGCATTTTTGCGGATGTTTTCAATTTTTACATTGCCTTTTAAAATATCGGTGCCGTTAAAATAAATGCTGCCGCTGTCTGGGTGCTCCAGCAGGTTTAAGCAGCGCAGCAGCGTGCTTTTGCCGCTGCCAGAAGGGCCGATGATGGTTACAACCTCGCCCTTGTTGATGGTGAGCGAAATATCTTTTAAAACCTGCAAATTGCCGAAGCTTTTGGCAAGATGTTCTACCTTAATCACTTACGCGCACCTTCCTTTCAAGGTAAGCGCCCAACAGATTGAGCAGCATTACCAGCACATAATATACTGCCGCGGCAACGATGAACGCCTCAAACGCGCGGAAGGTTTTAGCCTGAATTAAATCCGCCCAGCGCAGAGTGTCGGCCACGCCGATAACGGAAACAAGGCTGGAATCCTTTAAGAGCATAATGCTTTCGTTAACCAGCGAAGGCAGCGCGTTTTTAATCGCCTGCGGCAGAATGATGTCTAAAATAAAGCGGTGCGTCGGTACGCCCAGCGACATGGATGCTTCCCACTGCCCGCGGTCTACCGAGAGGATGCCGCCGCGAAGTGCTTCCGAAATATAGGCGGCGGAGTTTAAACCGAAGGATAATACGCCTGCTTCCAGCGCGCTGATGGTGTAGCCAGTCAGCTGCGGCGTGGCAAAATAAATCAGCATCAGCTGAACGAGGAGCGGCGTGCCGCGGAACACGGAAATATACGCTTTGGCAAGGAACGAAAACAGCCTGTTGTGCGAAAGCGTGATGAGCGCTAAAATAAAGCCGCCCAAAAAGCCGATGAGCGTGGAGAAAAACGTAAATTTAATGGTAATCCACACCGCCGAGGCCAGCAGCGGCAGGTACGGGTCTAAAACAGAAAAATCAAGCATGGCTTACTCCTTTAAGCAAAAGCCCGGCAAACGGCAATGCCGCTGCCGGGACGTTTTTTATTTTGCGGGCTGCAGTTTGGCAACAGCTTCTTCGTATTGTTTAACGGCGGTTTCGCCCAGGTGTTTAACCAAAATTTTGTGCATTTCGCCGTTAGCCTGCATCTCTTTTAAAATGCCGTCTACTTTGGCAACATCGGCAGAGCCTTTAGGCAGCGCAATGGCAAAGGTATCGGCATACACAATCGGCAGGTTCAGCGTGTGCATTTCCAGCTTGTCGTTATTGCTGATGAATACGGCTGCCTGCGCGGCGTCAAACAAACCTGCGGCAAGGCGCCCGTTTAAAATGTCCTGTACAACCAGCGGCGTGGTGTCAAGCTCTACAACCTCAATTCCGCCTGCGTCCTTTAGCTCCTGCACATAGGTGGTACCCATGGAAGCGCCTGCTTTTAAGCCTTTCAGCTTGTCAAAGCTGTCATAGCCTGCGCCCTTCTGGCAGATAATGGCTTTCATCGGGTAGTAGTAAGGTTCGGTAAAATCAAGCACTTCTTTGCGCTCGTCGGTCGGGCTGATAGCGGAAACAATCATATCGGCGCGGCCGCTCTGCAAGGTCGGCACCAGCGAAGCGAATTTCATATCGGTGAAGGTAACTTCCTTGCCGAGTTTTTGCCCGATGTACCTGGCAATGTCGATGTCGATGCCGGTGTAATCGTGCGTGCCTTCCTTAACGCTTTCAAACGGCGGGAAGGTGGCGTTAATGGCAATCGTCAGCTTGCCGCCAGCCGCTTCTTTCGGCGCGTCAGCCTTATCGCTGCCGCCGCAGCCTGCAGCTGCCAGACACAGCACAGCCGCTGCACCCAGTGCTAATAATTTTTTGGTAAGTTTTTTGCTGAACATAATTATACCCCTCTCATCTTTTTATTAAAGGCTTACGCCTGATTAAGCATATTCCGTAAAGCCGTTTTGCGCCAGCACCCAGCGCGATGCCTGCTCGTCGGTGCAAATCCACGCGCCGTTGTCCTTAGCGTAGCGGATAAAATCGCGCAGCGCCCTTACATAGCCCGGGCGGCCGATAAACTGCGGGTGCATAACAAAGTTTATCATGCGCCCTTCGTCCGCAAGGCCGTCAAACTCCTCCATCCAGATGCCGGTCATTTCGCGCCCGCTGCGCAGGTAGTGGTGTTCCGGCGCCTGTATGGTGTACATATCGTAGCTGGTGTCGTCCACAATGCCGTCCTTCGGCAGCTCCACAATCGGCACGGTTTTGCCGTTAATTTTGTGCAAAAAAGGCCCGTCGTTATCGCGCCAGTTGGAAGAATAAATATACCCCCTGTCCAGCCACAGCTGCAAATGAAAATCATACACATAACCGTCCGGCATGCGCTGCCCAATGGGGCGCTTGCCAATAAGGCCGGTAAAAATGCCCTCCACCTTTTCCATCAGCGCATTTTCTTTTTCATAGGTGTCATAAACCTCGTGCAGGTAGCCGTGGTAGCCAATTTCGTGCCCGCAGGCGGCAATGCACTTAATCACCTCGGGGTGAATTTCCGCTGTATAAGCGGTGGTAAAAAAGGTGGCGTGCAGGTTTTCTTCTTCCAGCATCCGCAAAATGCGGGGAATGCCCTGCTTAACGGCGTAACGCCCGCGGCTTAAATTGGCGGGGTGGCTTTGGTTGATGGGGTTGCGCGTCAGCCACAGCGTTTCGGCGTCAATGTCGAACGACAGCATCAGCGCCAGGCGTTTGTTATTTGGCCACAGCATTTAGCACGCCCCCTTTCCGTTTTGCGCCAGCACATAGCGGGCAACTTCTTCGCAGCTGGCAATCCACGCGCCGTTTTGCCGCATATAAAGCACTAAACGCTCCAGCATACGGATGCGGCTGCTTCTGCCAATCAGCTGCGGGTGCAGCTTAAGGCACATAATTTTGTCGCCTTCGTTTGCCAGCTCGTCAAAAGCGTCCTTCCACATCTGGTAAACGTAATCCGCCGGGTAGCTGCACGTTATGGTGTGCGCATCGGCATAGCTAAAATAAAAGAACGAAAAATCGTCAAAGCCCGGCTCCGTCGGCAGCTCCACCACAGGGTGGGCACCTTCGTGGATGTAGGCCCAGTCGCAGTCCTTTAAGGTGCTGCTGTATAAATAACCGCGCTTTTGCATCAGCTTAACGCCGTAAGGCTGCAAGGCGTCCAGCGGGGCGCGGTGCCCGATAACCTTTTTGCCGCTGATAGCTTCTAAAACAGCTTCGGCTTTAGCCATATTGGATTCTTCTTTAGCCTCGGGTATGCCGATGGTTGCGTCGTGCGCATAGCCGTGGTAAGCCAGTTCGTGCCCGGCGGCAGCAATTTGTTTTACTTCGTCCGGGTAGCGTTCTGCCACAATGCCCGGCACAAAAAAGGTTGTTTTTATGTTCTGGCGCGCCAGCATATCAAGGCAGCGCTTTAAACCCTCGTGCGGCCCGTATTGCCCGCGCGAAATATCCGAAAAACCCAGCGTTTTTTGCCCCGTTACGGAATAACGCAGGTATTCGGCGTCAAAATCAAAAGTCAGCAGCACGGCAATGCGTTTGCCCTGCGGCCATTTTATACCGTCACCGTTTTTTAAGGTGATCAATTTAACCTGCCTCCTGTAATACAGTGCATTTTAAACCCGTGCACCTGTATTTTTATTAATGGTAAAATTATATCACAACGGGTGTTAATAAACAATTTATTATATAAATGTTTGCAAAAAAATACCTGCCACAGCAATGCAGCAGGTTGTTTTGTTATAACATCTTGACTAATTTTTATTTTTCAAGCATAATAGAAAAGCCGTGACTCTTTCCGGTAGGAAGGAGGTGCCCAAAATGAGTAATATTGTTATACCCTTCATCGTATCTGTCGCAGCAGGCATAGTATCGTACTATATCTGCAAGTGGCTGGACAGATACTTATAACCACGGCCAGCACATAAAAAACCGGGAGCTGCAACTCCCGGTTTTTCTTTTGATGTGCCCAAATGAGTAACATCAACCCTTCTTCGTGCTTTCATTATAGCACGGGTATTGTTTAAAAGCAAATTTTAAATTCACCTCTGCAAAACCTTGCGGGCTATGGCTTCGGTTACTACAAGGTGTGTTATAACGCCGGTGCGCAGGGCGCCCAGCATGGCTTTTTCGCCTGCGGTTAAAGCAATGGCAATTACCTTGGGCACCTGCGTTAAATCCTTCAGCGGTATGCGTATGGCAAAATCACACGCGCCGCTGATAAATTCGCCGCGCTTATTAAAATAGTAAGATAAAAAGCTGCCCACGGCCTGTTGACGTTCAAGGGCGTCCTCAAAACGCAGGGCCGTCGCTTCATCCGGCACGGCCGGGTAAGCGCGCAACTCCGCCAAAGCGGCGGTGGTGCTTTGCCACAGCGTTTTTGCTTCGGCAAAGTTGGGCGTGCTTTCCATAGCGTCGCGCTCGTCGCTGCTTTCGGGGAAGGCGTCCGCTTCCAGCCAGAAGGCTTCGCGCCCGCTGCCTGCGAGTAGCTGAGCCAGCTCGTTCACACGGTAACCGCGGTTAGGTATGGCCGTTTTGCCAATCAGCGGGTAAATTTTGCCCGTACCTTTCAGCCCGCCGCTGGCCGCCGCCATTTTAGCTGCCACCTCGCCCAAAGTGTAGCCCCAGCCAAGGCCGATATTCGCTTCGTAGCGCAGCTCGCCCGCCAAAAATTCTGCGCACTGGCGCAAAAGCTCTTGCCGCGGGGCTTCGGGCAGCACAATGCCTCCCTTTAAGCCAAAGCGCTGTTTTAATAAATTAAGCAGTTCTGCATCGCCTGCAATGGGTGGACGGATTTCGATATGTACAATGCCTGCTTCGCGCGCGTGCGCCAGCATTTTGCTTACCTGCGGGCGCGACACGCCAAGCTGCGCCGCCACTTCGGCCTGCGTCAGCCCGTCCTCGTAATAAAGGCGGGCGGCCTGCACCAGCGCGGCTGTTTCTTTATCGTTCAGCAATTATTTTACTTCCATTAATTCCATCAAAATGCCGTCCTTCATAATAAAGGCGATGCGGGTGTGTTCGTCTGCCATCCATGGCTCTACCACCACGCGGTTGGCTTTCAGCTGCTCATCAAGGTCGTCCACCTGGTAGGCAACGTGCACAAGGGTTTGCAGCTCTTCCGGAAGCGGGGTGTCTTTTTCAAAGCGCAGGTATTCAATGCCAAACTCGTTGGTTTCGGGCGGCACAATATGCGTTTTTATGCCTTCGGCGTAAATGCTGCCTTCCATCACTTTATCGGTAGGCACGCCGACGTGTACAAATTTTTTCACAGCTTATTCCTCCTTCATCAGCTGGTAAGCCTTGTAGGCCTCTTCCGGCTTGGCACTTTCGTGGATAACCATGCGGATGGCCTTCAGCATGGCGCCAGGGTTTTCGGCCTGCAATACGTTGCGGCCCATATCGACGCCTGCTGCGCCTTCACTGATAGCGCGGTACGCCATTTGCAGTGCGTCAAGCTCCGGCACTTTTTTACCGCCGGCGATAACGATGGGCACCGGGCAGGCAGCGGTAATCTGTTCAAAATTATCGCAGTAATAGGTTTTAATCATGTGTGCGCCCAGCTCTGCCAAAAGACGGGTGGCCAGCGCAAAGTAGCGCGTGGTGCGTTCCATCTCCTTGCCAACGGCAACAACGCCCAAAACGGGGATACCATAACGCTCGCCCGCATCGACGGTGCGCACTAAGTTGTTCAAAGAACCCAGTTCGCCGTCAGCGCCGACAAAGCACTGCACTGCCATGCAGGAAGCGTTCATACGGATAGCGTCTTCAATATCAACGCCGATAACGCCGTGGCTCATGTCATCTTTTAAAACGGAGGTGTCAGCCGTGCAGCGCAAAGCAATCGCCTTGCGGCAATCGGGCGGTACGCAGGCACGCAGCGCGCCGCGCGTCGCCATCAGGCAGTCAGCGTATTCCATCAAAGGCGGAATCACCAGGTCAAGACGTTCCAGCCCGGCGGTGCTGCCCATAATATAGCCGTGGTCAAAAGCAAGCATAATGGTACGGCGGTCAGCGGCAAAAATCTGCGACAGCCTTGTTTTCATGCCCCATTCGGCGTGGCCCATGCCCTTAACGTGAAAGGTCTGCGCGGGCGGCATAATGCCAATGCCGTAATCTTTTGCGAGGATGTTGCCTTCTTTATCTGCCATAGCAATTCTCCTTAGTTTTTGTAATACGGGGTGCGGCACGGTGCGTTCCACAGTTCGGTCAGCTCGTCATCCATGCGCGCAATAAACATCTGGAAGCCTGCGGTTTCCTGCACGGTCAAAAGTTCGCCAACGTGGCTTGCCACAACCTCAATGCCTTTTTCTGCCAGGTATTTATGGCATTTGCGGTATACAATCAGCTGTTCCATCAGCGTGGTTGCGCCGCTGCCGTTAATAATAACCATCAGCTTTTCGCCGCTCTTAACGTCAAGGTCTTTTAAAAGCGCGTCCATCATAATAACGGCGGTTTCGTCAGCGGTTTTCATCGGCATGCTGCCGCCGCCGCCCTCGCCGTGCTGGCCCATGCCAACTTCCATCATGCCGTCCTCAATGTGGGCAATTTCCATTCCGGTTGCCGGATGAGTTGCGCCAACACAGGCCACGGCAATAGTTGCCATGTTATCGGCAAAGCGCTGGGCAATTTCAGCCACTTCTTCAAGGGATTTGCCTGCCGCAGCTGCAGCACCGGCAATTTTGTATAGAGGGATGCAGCCTACCAGACCGCGGCGGTCATCAGCGTTGGAGCGCGGTGCGTTGGCAACGTCCTCCTGCGTAACAACCTTGGAAACTTTAATGCCCAGTTTTTTAACCTGTTTCATGGTCAGGTTGCCGGTCAGCATGTCACCGGCGTGGTTCAAAACAACAAACAGCACGCCGTGGCCTTTGTCCGCCATCTTAATGGCTTCCACGCAGGATTGCGGGCCCGGTGCGGCAAAAATGTTGCCAGCAACGGAAATATCCACCATGCCTTCGCCGACAAAACCGCTGATAGCAGGCTCGTGGCCGGTGCCGCCAAGGGTTACGATGGTCACGCGGTCAGCGTCCTTCAACTTTTTATTCACAACCAGGTTGCCTTCTTCTAAAGAAATAATTTCCTGATTGCTGAGTGCAAGCCCTTCCAAAAGCTCCGCAGTTAAATTTTCAGGGTCGTTGATAAATTTTTTCATCTGGTTCAGCCTCCATTTTTATTATTTTTAAAAAGCCGCTGCTTTTTAAGTGTTAAGCCTTAATGCCTTTGGCAAGGCCTGCAAAAAAGATGGCCATCGAAACGGCGCCCGGGTCCTTATGGCCAAGGCTGCGCTCGCCTACGTTTTTGGCGCGGCCGAATTTAGCAACCATATCGGCCGTAGCATCGGCGCCTTTTTGTGCTGCTTCGGCAGCCGCTGCCAAAATAGTTTCAATGCTGCCCTCGGTTTCGGCAATCGCCGCCACGGCGGGATAAAAAGCATCTACTAAGGTCTTGTCGCCTTCTTTAGCCTTGCTAACATCCATAAAATCTTCTTTGGCCTGCGCAAACATGCGCTTAAATTCAATGTCGGTCAGCTCCTGCTGGTCGTCGATGCCGTCGGCCATACCGGCAAAAATAGTGCCCCACAGCGGGCCGCTGCTGCCTGCGTTAACAGCCATGCACGCGTCGCCAATGCCTTCTAATAAAAGGTTCATTGTGGCAACGGTAATATCGTCGGCGTGCGTTCTTAAAATATCGGCAATGTGCCCGATGGCAATGCCGTGATCGCCGTCACCGGCAACGCCGTCCAGCTCGCACAGGTAGTTTACGTTCTCTTTCAAATCAACAGCTGCGGTGTGCAGCATTTTGCGTAACACGGGTAAGGTTAAAACATACATCTTTTTCACCTCGTCAAAATTTTTGGTAATTCCATTGTAACATTTGTCAGAACATTTGTAAATTAATTTTCAGATAATTTAAAGGGGATTTTACTTTTCCTCTTTGCATATAAGATAGCTTTTTATATTTTACTTTATTACTCATGTTCATTCTTTGTAACCAAAGAACGAACCAAGAAAGTTCCGCGGCTAAGCGTCATACTCTGCAACTTCTTATTGATTGATTAGCACACATCGTATGAAACAGCGCAAACAAAAAACAACCGGTGAAAATCACCAGTTGTTTTTTTATTCACACCGTCCCGTCCTCTAAAATGCCGAGCTTTCTCCTCCAGTAGCGGGAGTATACCGCACCGGCGGGGTTATTAGCGAGCACGCGGTCTTTGGTAATTAAACTTGATACCGGCGCTTTGCTGGCCATGGTAAACAGCATATCGTGCCCTACACACAAGCCGACAATAAAGTTCAGTTCCGTACCGGCGTCGTTTAAAAGGCGCGCCTGCGTTTTAGGGTTGCACATCGCCTCGCGCTTGCCGGGTTTTATTTTTTCCAGCTCCAACAGGTCTTTATCAACGGAGCAGACCTTGCAGCAAACAGATTCCACCACAAAGCCCTGCGCCTTAAAATACTGCGCGCAAAAATGCGCCTCGTTGGCAAGCCCAATGCAAAAGGCAATGCCTATTTTCTTTACGCCCAGCTCTTTGGCAAAAAAGGCGCTCTCCTCAAGGCGAGTCATCTTCATGTAGTTGCGGCTTTCCGTCACCGCCGACGCGCGCATCATCCTGCGGTCATTCTCAGAATAAAATTCGCACACTTCGTCGTGCGTAAAGCGCGTACAGTTCTGTCCCTCCGTATAGCATTTGTGATGCGGGCAAAATGCACAGTTCATAAAATTACCTCCTCTGCTGCTTGCGCTTGTAATATTCTGCGGCGCGGGCGTTAAATCCTCTAAATCTTAAATAATACTTTTTAACGCATTTTCCTTGCCATGCAACCTATTTTTAACTGGAAATACTTCCTATTTTATGGTATTATTGTAGTTGTATCTTTATGTAATTTTTTAAGTTAGTATAAGGCAGGTTATTATGGAAGAAAATCTTTTCCGCTACCCCGCAATGCTTAATTTAAACGGCAAATGCTGCGCCGTTATCGGCGGCGGCAAGGTGGCCTTACGCAAAACGCGCACCTTACTTGCTGCCGGCGCCAAAGTAACCGTCATCGCGCCCGCGGCGGATGAAAACCTATGCGCCTTAGCGAAGGAAGGCAAAATAAACCTGCTGGAACGCGCCTGCCAAAAGGGCGACACTGAAGACTGCTTTTTAGTGGTTGCCGCAACGGATAACGCTGCGCTGAACCGCGAAATTGCCGCAGAAGCGCCCTGCCTGGTGAATGTGGTGACTGAGCCGAAGCTGGGCAACTTTAGCGTACCGGCGCAAAGCACAAGCGGCAGGCTGAACTTTACCGCTTTCGGCGGCGGGCTGCCTGCTTACACAGCGCTACTCGTGCGCGATATGGCTAAAACCTACGGCGGCGCTTTTGCCGAATTTGCAGAGTTTTTGCACGAAGCGCGCAATAAGCTGCAAACGCTTAGCTTAACGCCGAAGGAGCGCACCACCTTCTGGCGCAGGCATTTAAACGAAGAAACCATCGGCCTTTTGCACGAGGGCCGCGTAAATATATTAAAGGAGCGCATTAACAATGCAATTAATAGTTTTAGGGCTGAACCATAAAACCGCGCCGGTTGAAGTGCGCGAAGGCTTTAACTTCAGCGCCGAGCGCATAGCCCGCATTTTGCGCCGCCTGCGCAATTACGATAACCTTGACGAGGCCGTGCTTTTAAGCACCTGCAACCGCACCGAGTTTTACATGGTGCTGGAAGAACCCGTCAGCGGCATGAAGTTTATCCAGACTTTGGTGAAGCACATTGCCGGCAAGGGCTATAAAACCGAATACTTTTATAACCTCAGCGGCGTAAACTGCGTGCGCCATCTGTTTAAGGTTGCGTCCAGCCTCGATTCACTGGTTATCGGCGAGGGGCAGATTTTAAGCCAGATTAAAAACGCCTACCAGCTGGCCCGCGAAAACGGCATGACGGGCACAGTTTTTAACACGATTTTTAACCGCGCCATTGCCACCGGCAAGCGTGTGCGCACGGAAACCAAAATCGCTTACAGCTCGGTGTCGGTATCCAGCGCCGCTGTGGATTTGGCTATGGATATTTTGGGCAGCATTGAAGACGCCAACATTCTGGTGCTGGGCGCCGGGCGCATGAGCGAGCTGACCGCACGCCATTTGATTGACAAGGGCGCAAAGACGATTTTCGTCAGCAACCGCAACTACGACCACGCCAAAGAGCTGGCCGATAAGTTTAACGGCACCGCCATTGCTTACAATAAATATTTAGAGCAGGCGGAAACCTCGGACATTATCATTACCAGCACCGGCGCGCCGCATTACGTTATCCGCGAGCGCGATATGCGTGAAGTTGCCGAAAAGCGTAACGGCAAGCCGCTGATTTTGATTGACATTGCCGTACCGCGCGACGTTGAGCCGAGCGTGGCAGAGCTGCCGGGCATTACGCTGTACAACATCGACGATTTGGAGGGCGTGGTTGACACCAACAAGCACTTCCGCACGCATGAAGCGCAAATGGCAGAGGCGATTATTGAAGAAGAAATTGCCGAGCTGAAAGAGCGCCTGCGCTACCTGACGATGCGCCCTGTAATGGTGCAGCTGCACGAAAAAATGAACTTTCTGCGTGAAAAGGTGCTGAAACGCGCCTTTGCCAAAATGCCGGAACTTACGGAGCATGAACGCCGCATT
>CASEIL010000013.1 GCA_949288065.1 uncultured Phascolarctobacterium sp. | reverse complement strand
GGCCAGCCGGTACGTCGCTGAACGGGTTAGCTGCATAAGCGGAAGCAGTTACGCCGAGAGCCATAGCCATTGCAAGTACTAAAGATTTTTTCATTTTGTATTCCTCCTCAGGAATGTTTATTTTTATAAAACGCCTGCGGATAAAACTGTTTTTCATCAGCTGCTTCGTGCGAGTCTCCTGGTTTCCTCTACTCTGCCAGCCAATTACTTTAACACCTTTATCTTTAGATGTAATATAAACCTCTGTAACATTTTGTTTACAGCTTGTGTTGCATTATACACTATGTTCACAAATATGACAAGTTTTTTAAGCTGAAATTTTAAATTTTATTTAGAGAGCGCTTCAAGTGTTAAAATAGTTACAGAATCATTTATTATATAACACCATCACGCTATTATCAGTTAAATCAACTTTTGTTTTCTCTAACAGTACCAGTTTTACCTGCCGGTCTGTATAATCCTTCTTATCTTTCGGGAAAAACGAAATACCAATAAATGCTCCATTGCTGCGAAGCGTAAAATAAAAAACTTCAGATCTATCTATAACGTTTTTCATTAAATATTCAGCCGGAATTTTAGAGCCAATATTTTTATTTTGGTCATAAATATAAATGTCCTGTACTGTATCCAAATACGTTTCCAACTCTTTTAAACAATGAAGCCTGCGTTCTATCTCCAAAAACTTTGATGATTTATTAATAGTATCTATTGTGATTTTGCCTTTTAGTATTTCTTTAAATACTAACGCCCTGTTTTTATGTACAACCTTTATGTCATCCAGCTTTTTTAAACCTGCTAAATGATGAAAATCCATTGCAGAAAATGTTAATTCGATAATATGTAATTTTCTTTTGCGCCCAAGTTTAAAAATATATTTTTTATTAAATAACTTTTCATACGCTAAAGCACATTCCAATAATATGTCCATATATATCAAAAGCCCTGCCAATATGGCAGGGCTCCTCTCTTAATTTTGCGATTTTCTTTCGGCTTTTACACCTATTCGAGTTGCGGAAACTCGCGAACCCACTGTTAAAGCTCCGTAAATCCTCTGCCCGAATCATTGATTTACATCACAGCACAGCCAAGAAACTTGTTCTTGGCTTTCTCTATAATTATTATATTAAAGATATGACAATTTGTCAAACAGCATACAAAAAGCCGTTGGCAAAATGCCAACGGCTTTAGTTATTCTAATATTAAGCTTTTATAAGGCTAAGATTAGAAAGTGAATACAACTTCAGACCAGATTGCCTGATCGTCCTGACCATCTTCACGAGCATCGAGGTCATAGTATTTAACTGCTGCAACAATGTTCTTAGCCAAAGTTACGTTAGCGCCTACTTCATAACCTTCGAAACCATCAGCTGCTTTAGATTTCTGATTATTCATAAAGAGGTTGGTGTAGGTGTTGTTAGTGTTATCAAAATAGGTCAGTGCAGGCATATCATAGTAGTTAGCATATACGCCCCAGCTACCTACTTTAGAAGCTTTAGCACCTTTATATGCCAAGCCAGCTACCCAGCCGCTGTTGTCCATACCGCCGTCTTCATCAGAAGTACCGTACAGATATTCACCAGAAAGTTTCAAATCTTTTGCTACCGGGAATGCTACACCAACATTGTAAATTTCCTGACCTTCAAAAGGAGTACCAGGGTTAGTGTTATCCAAATTATAGTAAGTTGCATAAGCATCAACTACGCCAATTTTGCCAGTTACGTCAACAACATAAAGACGGTCACCATCTTCATACATTTTAAGATCGGTTTTATCAACATCACCGTCGTCATCAGTATCATAACCTTCAGCTTTACCAACAAAGCCAGTTACTTTAACTTTATCACCATAAGCAACTTTAATAGCATCAAATTCAGCATCAAGTACGTTGCCAGTGTGGAGTTTCAGGTTCTGACGGCCAAGGTCGGTTTTAACACCGCCAACGCGACCGGATACATACGCCCAGTTAAGGTCAACGTCATCTTCGCCGCTGTTGCCATTAGCCCAATCCTGTTCATTCTGGAAACGTGCGGTATAGGTCCAGTCTTCATTAATCTGACCATTCAGGAACAGACGGGTACGGAGTTTACCGTAGTTGCCGCCTTCATCGGAATCACCATAAGCAGCACGGATCTGACCGGTAATTTTTACGTTCAGTTTGTCGCCGCCGTAGGTGCCATCAGGATAGCCGTCTACTACGCCTTCTGCTGCCAGTTTGTTAACTGCGTCATAAGCCCAGTGGCCAGCCGGTACATCGCTGAACGGGTTAGCTGCATAAGCGGAAGCAGTTACGCCGAGAGCCATAGCCATTGCAAGTACTAAAGATTTTTTCATAATGTATTCCTCCTCAGGAACGTTTATTTTTATAAAACGCCTGCGGATAAAAACTGCTTTTTCATCAACTGCTTCGTGCGAGTCTCCTGGTTTCCTCTACTCTGCCGGTTAATTACTAAAACAATTTTTACCTTTGGGCACTTTATAAACAATAACACCAGTTGAATGACTCCTCAGTCTCACTCAACTTAGCTATATTGTAACTCATAATTTCAGAAAATTCAAGTTTTGATTGTTAAATTTTTACAAAATTTTGAAGAAGAACTGTTATAAAATTTTTCCAAACAGGATGTCACAAAAACACATTTTAATTTTTACACAAAAAACAGGGCCCAGCAACTGCAGTGCCCTGTTTAAATTTTACTATTTTACTGTTCGCTGAACTGGTCTTTGCCGACGCCGCAGAGAGGGCAAACCCAATCTTCCGGTACGTCTTCCCAGGCGGTGCCAGCTGCTACGCCGTTATCCGGGTCACCTACTTCGGGGTCATAAATGTAGCCGCAAATATTGCATACCCATTTTGCCATAAATTCCATCTCCTTTATTTTAATTTTATTAAAGCCGTTACTGCTTATGCGCTTATTATAGCACAGTTTGTTCTAAAAGAAAATAATTATTGAAAATGTTTCAATTTTTTAACACTTCCGCCTTGTCCGGCAAATCCATGCGGAAAAAGTCATATATTTTCTGCGCCGCAGGATAATTCATGCTTTCGGTGTCCGCAAGTTCTTCCACGCTGGCGGCCTTAATCGCGTCGATAGATTTAAACTTTAACCACAGCGCCTGCCTGCGTTTAGGACCGATGCCTTCGATATGGTCCAGCACGGAGCGCAGGTTGCGTTTGCCGCGCAGCTTGCGGTGGTAGGTAATGGCAAAGCGGTGCGCCTCGTCGCGGATACGCTGAATTAAATGCAGCGACGCCGATTCCCTGTCGAGCAAAATGCTTTCGTGGCTGCCCTCGGTAAAAATTTCTTCCTCGCGCTTGGCCAGGCCGATAACTGGCAAATCGTGCAGCCCCAGCCCGCGGATAACCTCCAGCGCGCTGCTAAGCTGCCCCTTGCCGCCGTCGATAACCACTAAACTCGGCAAATCCTCGTAATCCTTATAGCGGCGGTACACAACCTCCTGCATGGATTTAAAGTCGTCCGGCTTGCCTTCGGCGCTGACAATTTTATATTTGCGGTAATCCTTTTTGCTGGGCTTGCCGCTCTTGAACACCACCATTGAGGCAACAGTTTCCGAGCCCTGCGTGTGCGAAATATCAAAGCAGTCCATGCGTTCCAATGGGTTAGGCAGGTTCAACGCACGCTGCAATTCTTCCGCCGCTTCCTCTTCGGTTTTAAGGCTTATTTTGCCTTTGCGCAGGCGTTCCTCCAACAGCTTGCCGGCATTTTCGTCCGCCAGCTGCAACAGCTCGCGTTTAGTGCCGCGCTGCGGACGGATAAGCTCCACCTTGCGCCCTGCCTTGCCGCTCAGCCATTCGGTCAGCACGGCGGTTTCATCTTCTTCCGGCAAATCCGGCAGCACAATTTCCTTCGGCACAAAGGAGGCGTCGTTGTAATACTGTTTTACAAACGCCGTCAGCACCTCCTGCCTGCTGTCGCCGCCGTCGGGCAGAAAGAAGTTTTCGCGGCCAATCAGCTTGCCCGTGCGTACAAAAAATATTTGCAGGCAAATGCCGGTATCGTCTTTGGCATAGCCAACAACATCCATATCCCCGCCGCCGGTAACCGCCTTTTGCTGCTCGTCCAGACGCTTAACCGCTGCCAGCTGGTCGCGCAGGCGTGCGGCTTCCTCAAAGGCGTAGTTTTCGGCGGCAGCCTGCATGCGCTGCTTTAAATCGCGTTCCAGTTCGGCGGTGCGCCCGTCCAGCACCATGCACACACTGCGTATCATAGCGGCGTATTCCGCCTTGCTTACCAAACCCGCGCAGGGGGCGAGGCAGCGTTTAATGTGGTAGTTTAAGCAGGGGCGCTCCTGGTTCATTTTGCGGCAGGTGCGCAGCGGAAACATACTGCGCAGCAGCTTTACCGTGGCGTGCATCGCGCCTGCATCGGCATAAGGGCCGTAGTATTTGCTGCCGTCGCGCACCAAGCGCCGCGTAACATAAATACGGGGAAAATCCTCCGCCAGCGTTACCTTTAAATAAGGGTAGGTTTTGTCGTCCTTCAGCATTATGTTGTAGCGCGGACGGTATTTTTTGATGAGGTTGCACTCTAAAATCAGCGCTTCCTCTTCGCTGTCGGTAACAATGGTTTCAATTTCCGCCACCTTGCTGACCAGCGCCTTAACCTTAACGGTGTGCGAGGTCAGATTGCGGAAGTAGCTGCGCACGCGGTTTTTAAGCACCACGGCCTTACCAACGTAAATAACCTTGCCCGACGCATCGTGCATTAAATACACGCCGGGCTTATCGGGCAGTACCGCCAGCGCTTTGGCTATGTTTTCATTCATTGATACCACCCGTTGTCTTTAGCCTGCTGCAAAACCAGTTTTACATATTGCCCTGTGTACGATTTTTTCACCTTCGCCAGCTCTTCCGGCGTGCCGCAGGCCACCAGAGTACCGCCCTTATCGCCGCCTTCCGGTCCGAGGTCGATTAAATAATCCGCCGTTTTGATAACGTCAAGGTTGTGCTCGATAACGACAACGCTGTCACCAGCTTCCACAAGGCGCTGCAAAACGTCCAGCAGCTTGTGTACATCGGCAATGTGCAGGCCGGTGGTAGGTTCGTCCAGCAGGTACAGCGTTTTGCCGGTGCTGCGGCGGCTTAATTCCGTCGCCAGCTTAACGCGCTGCGCTTCGCCGCCGCTCAGCGTGGTTGCCGCCTGCCCCAAATGGATATAGCCTAAGCCGACGTCCTCCAGCACTTGCAGTTTGCGGGCAATGCGCGGCAGGTTTTTAAAGAACTCGCACGCTTCCGTTACCGTCATATCCAGCACTTCGGCAATGCTTTTGCCTTTGTAATGCACCTCCAGCGTGTCGCGGTTGTAGCGCGCACCGTGGCACACTTCGCAGGGCACATAAACGTCCGGCAAAAAGTTCATTTCTATTTTGTTCATGCCGTCGCCGCGGCAGGCTTCGCAGCGCCCGCCCTTCACGTTAAAGCTGAAACGCCCGGGCTTGTAGCCGCGCATTTTGGCTTCGTTGGTCTGGCTGAACAACTCGCGGATAAAATCAAACACGCCGGTGTAGGTTGCCGGGTTACTGCGCGGCGTCCTACCTATCGGCGACTGGTCGATATTAATAATCTTGTCGATGTTTTCCAGCCCTCTAATCTCCTTATGCTCCGCAGGCCGCAGGCGCGCACCGTGCAGCTTGGCAGCAAGGGCGTTGTACAAAATATCGTTAATCAGTGTGGATTTGCCGCTGCCCGAAACGCCGGTTACAACGGTAAATACGCCGAGCGGAATTTTTACGTCAATATTTTTTAAGTTATTGGCTTTAGCGCCGATAATTTCAATAAAGCGCCCGTCGCCCTCACGGCGTTTTTTCGGCACGGGTATAAATTTGCGCCCGCTTAAATACTGGCCGGTAACAGAGTTTTCCACCAGCTTGATTTCTTCCGCCGTGCCCTGCGCCACCACGTTGCCGCCGTGCTCGCCCGCGCCGGGGCCGATGTCGATAATCTGGTCGGCGGCGTACATGGTTTCTTCGTCGTGTTCAACAACCAGCAGCGTGTTGCCCAAATCACGCAGGTGCTGCAAGGTTGCCAGCAGTTTGCTGTTATCGCGCTGGTGCAGGCCGATGGAAGGCTCGTCTAAAATGTACAGCACACCGACAAGGCCGCTGCCAATCTGCGTGGCCAGGCGTATGCGCTGCGCTTCGCCGCCGCTTAAAGTGCCTGCCGCGCGGTCCAGCGTTAAATATTCCAAACCAACGTCGTTTAAAAAACGCAGGCGCGCCAAAATTTCCTTCAAAATCTGGCGGGCAATAAACTGCTGGCGTTCGGTAAGGTTCAGCGTTTCAAAAAAGTTAATCGCATCGCGCACCGTCAGCGCCGTAACCTGGCAAATGTTTTTGCCGCCCACCAGTATCGCCAGCACTTCCGGTTTTAAGCGCGCGCCGTGGCACACCGGGCAGGGCGTACTCGTCATAAAGCTTTCAATATCAAGGCGCATACGCTCGCTGAATGCCTCGCGATGGCGGCGTTTTAAAAGCGGAATAATACCCTCAAAAGGCGTGTTGTGCTTTTTAACTTCGCCCTGCAAATTTTCATAATAAAAAGTAAATTTCTGCTCGCCGCTGCCGTACCACAAAATTTCCTGCATATCTTTGGGCAGGTCGTCCCAGCGAGTATCCAGCGTATAGCCGTAATGCGTCAGCACCGCAGTCAGCTGCTTCATGTGGTACGCTTCCTGATTGGTGGAAAGAGCCGCAATTACGCCCTCGGCAAAGGTTTTGCTGCCGTCGGGGATAATCAGCGATTTGTCCAGCTCCATGTTCATACCAAGGCCCGTGCAGGCAGGGCACGCGCCCAGCGGATTGTTAAACGAAAACAGGCGCGGCTCAATCTCCGGCAGGCTGATGCCGCATTCGCTGCACGCAAAATTTTCGCTGTAAAGCTCGGTTCCGCCGCCGATAACGCTTATTTCCACCAGCCCTTCAGCCAGCTTCAGCGCCGTTTCCACGGAATCCGTCAAACGCTGGGTAATGCCTTCGCGTACCGCTAAGCGGTCGATAACGACGGACAGGCTGTGCTTTTTATTCTTTTCCAGCTTAATTTCTTCATCCAGCGTGCGCACTTCGCCATCCACAAACATACGCACATAGCCCGCCTTGCGCATCTGGTCCATCAGCTTCTGGTGCTCGCCCTTGCGCCCGCGCACCAGCGGCGCCATTACCATAAACTTAGTGCCCGCAGGCATTGCCAAAACACGGTCTACAATCTGCTGTACGGTCTGCCGCTCAATTAAACGCCCGCATTTAGGGCAGTGCGGCTCACCGATACGCGCAAACAGCAGCCTTAAATAATCGTAAATTTCCGTAACCGTGCCCACGGTGGAACGCGGGTTGCGGCTGGTGGTTTTCTGGTCAATGGAAATCGCCGGGCTTAAGCCTTCAATATAATCCACATCCGGCTTGTCCATCTGCCCCAAAAACTGGCGCGCATAGGCGGATAGCGACTCCACATAGCGGCGCTGCCCTTCGGCATAAATGGTATCAAACGCCAGCGAGCTTTTGCCGCTGCCGCTTAAGCCCGTAATAACCACCAGCTTGTCGCGCGGTATTTCCACGGTGATATTTTTTAAATTGTGCTGTCTTGCTCCTTTAACAATAATCTGGTCTTTCATGTCGTCCTCTATTTTTTGCGTTTTTTAGGCACAAGCTTTTCGCCCAGCAGCCCTTTGGTAATAATCAGCTTGTCGCGCAGTTCGGCCGCACGTTCAAAATCAAGCTCTTTGGCGGCGGCAGCCATTTCTTTTTCCAGCGTGCGCGCCAGTTTTTCAATTTCCTTAACGCTGCGTTTTTTCAGTGCCTTTTCGCTGTAATCGTTAATTTCCGTTTCCTCGGCCACTTTCGTCAGCTTAATCAGCTGGCGCTGCTCCTTGTAAACGGTTTTCGGCGTAATGCCGTGCTCTTTATTGTAAGCCGCCTGTTTTTCGCGGCGGCGTTCGGTTTCGTCAATCGCGCGCTGCATCGAATCGGTAATGCGGTCGGCGTACATAATTACGCGCCCGTGTTCGTTGCGGGCCGCGCGCCCGATGGTCTGAATCATCGAGGTATCGCTGCGCAAAAAGCCTTCCTTATCGGCGTCCAGAATCGCAATCAGCGAAACCTCCGGCAAATCCAGCCCCTCGCGCAAAAGGTTAATGCCAACCAAAACGTCAAACTTGCCGCTGCGCAAATCGTCGATAATCGCGCCGCGCTCAATCGTCGCTATTTCCGAATGTAAATAGCGCACGCGCACACCGGCTGTTTTTAAATACTCCGTCAAATCCTCCGCCATGCGCTTGGTCAGCGTTGTTACCAGCGTGCGCTCACCGGCGGCGGTTACCTTGTTAATCTCCGTCAGCAAATCGTCAATCTGCCCCTTAATCGGGCGTATTTCAATTTTCGGGTCTAAAAGGCCCGTCGGGCGGATAATCTGCTCCACGATTTTATCGGCGTGTTCCAGCTCGTATTTGGCTGGCGTTGCCGATACATAAATGGCCTGTTTTATCTGCGACTGAAACTCGTCAAAAGTCAGCGGGCGGTTATCAAACGCTGATGGCAGGCGGAAGCCGTGTTCCACCAGCATCTCCTTGCGCGAACGGTCGCCCGCGTACATAGCGCGTATCTGCGGCAGCGTAACATGCGATTCGTCCACCACCAGCAAAAAATCCTCGGGAAAGTAGTTGACCAGCGTAAACGGTGCTTCGCCCGCTTTGCGCCCCGCTAAATGGCGCGAATAGTTTTCGATGCCGGAGCAGTAGCCCATTTCGTTCATCATTTCCAAATCGTAATTGGTGCGCTGCTCCAAACGCTGTGCTTCCAGCAGCTTGTTGTGCGCCTCAAGGTATTCCAGCCGCTCTTTCAGTTCAACTTTAATATCCTCCATCGCGCGCTCCAAATTCTCGCGCGAGGTTACATAGTGCGACGCCGGAAAAATAGCCACATGCGTGCGCTGTGCCAGCACTTCGCCCGTCAGCACGTCAATTTCAAGTATACGCTCCACTTCATCGTCAAACATTTCAATGCGCACGGCCTTTTCGTTGTAACCGGCGGGGATAACCTCAATTACATCGCCGCGCACGCGAAAGGTGCCGCGCTGAAAGGCAATGTCGTTGCGGTCGTACTGAATTTCCACCAGCTTGCGCAAAATCGCCTGACGGTCAATAATCTGCCCCGTCCTCAGCGAAAGCACCATGTCGTAGTATTCCTGCGGCGCGCCCAAACCGTAAATGCACGATACGCTCGCCACAATAATAACGTCGCGGCGCTCAAACAACGCGCTGGTCGCCGAGTGGCGCAGTTTATCAATCTCGTCGTTGATGGAAGCGTCCTTTTCAATATAGGTATCGCTTTGCGGAATGTAAGCCTCCGGCTGGTAATAATCGTAGTAGCTTACAAAATATTCCACCGCGTTATCCGGAAAGAACGCCTTCAGCTCGCTGGCCAGCTGCGCCGCCAGCGTTTTGTTGTGCGCAATAACCAAAGTCGGCTTGCGCACGCGGTTAATAACCTGCGCAATGGTATAGGTTTTGCCCGTGCCCGTTGCCCCCAGCAGCACCTGCGTGTGCAACCCCTGCTCCACGCCCTCCGCCAGCGCTTCAATCGCCTGCGGCTGGTCGCCTGCCGGTTCAAACGGCGCTTTAATTTTAAAATCCATAACTAACGCCTCACAGCATTATTTCAAAATCAAACCTACGGGGCAGTGGTCGCTGCCCATAATTTCAGGGTAAATCAGCGCGTCGGCAATTTCGTCCTGCAATTTCTGCGATACAAGGAAGTAGTCGATACGCCAGCCCACGTTCTTCTCTCGCGCTTTAAACATGTAGCTCCACCAGGTATAGGCCCCTTCCTTATCGGGGTACAAATAACGGTAGGAATCTACAAAACCACTTTGCAGCAGTTCTTCCATTTTGGCGCGTTCCTCATTGGTAAAACCGGCATTGCCGACGTTGTTTTTAGCGTTTTTAATGTCGATAAAATTGCGTGCCACGTTCATATCGCCGCAAATCAGCACCGGCTTTTTGGCGTTCAGCTCGCCCACATAATTGCGGAAGGCGTCCTCCCATGTTACGCGGTACGGCAGGCGCGCCAAATCGCGCTGGGCGTTGGGCACATACACGTTTACAAGGTAAAACTTGTCGTATTCCGCACAAATAATGCGGCCTTCCTTGTCGTGCTCCTCAATGCCCATGTCGTAGGTTACGCTGATGGGTTCCACCTTGCTGAAAATGGCCGTGCCGGAATAGCCCTTTTTCTCGGCGCTGTTCCAGTATTCAAAATAACCGGGGAACTCAAAATTTGCCTGCTCGCGCTGCATTTTGGTTTCCTGCACGCAAAAAACATCGGCGTCCACACTGTCCATAAAATCCTTAAAACCTTTATTCATACAAGCCCTCAGGCCGTTAACATTCCACGAAACTAATTTCATCTGTGCCATCACATCCTGTTCTATTTTTGTAAAAATTATCTAATAGTATAATTATAACATTTTTAACAGCGCTTTTAAAGCGATAACCGCAAACCGCTGTTGACAATTTTGTAAAAAATTATTCCACCAGCAGCATGCCATAAATATCCAGCCTGGTTATCGGACCGGTTACCACGTCCATGGCAAAGCCGTTGTCGCGCGCCAGGGCAAATACGTCGATGCCGCAGGCTTCCAGCGATGGGCGTGCCTTGGTGGGGTTTACGCAGTGCTGCAAATTGCATTTTTCGCACAGGCGGCAGCGCCCGGCCTTTAAGGCAAAAGCCTTGTAGTGGTTTAACAAAAAGGCTTCGCGTTCCAACTCCAGCAAAATGCGCAACAGCTCGTTGCTCAGCTGCAAATCGGCGCGTTCAAAATCGGCAGGGCCGGTCGGGTCAAGCTGCATGGTGTACTGCACAATAATGCCTTTTTTATATTCGCTTAAAAAGCGCTGCGTGGCCTCAAAATCCGGCGTGTAAGGCGGGCAGCACAGCGTTTTGCCATAGTTGGGGCAGCCATACTGGCATTTCCACCGCGTCCACGAGCCCGTTTTAACCGTTGCCACAGCCACAACCTTTGCCGCGCCTGCGCCCAGTTCCAGCGCTTTAGCTGTTAATTTTTGCAAATCCTGCTCTAAATTTTCCATCATACTTCCTCCATTAAGGCTTCCAGCCCCTGCTGCCCAAGCGCGCTGCAAAAGCCGGTAAACGCTGTAAATTCGCTGCTTAAAAGTTTATCCTTGTGGTAAATCAGCGCAAAGCGGCGCGTAAAAACATTGCCCTCCACGTTAATGCAGGCCAGCTTATGCTCTGCCAGCTCGCGCTTAACAAGGTAGCGCGAAATTACCGCAATGCCCATTTTATGCCGCACCGCCTGCTTAACCGAGGCCGTGCTATTGCAAACGCAGCCAATTTTCAGCGTAAAGCCGTATTTATCAAAAATATTTTTTAAAAGCGTATCGGTCGCGCTGCCGGTTTCGCGCCCCACAAAAACCTCCTGCTGCAAGGCGGCAAGCGCAACGCTTTTCCCCGCCAGCGGGTGCGAAGGGTGGCAGATAACGGCAATATCGTCCTCAAAAAATGGCAGGTAGTTCAGCTCTTCCTGCCGCCGCATTTCCGGTATTATCGCCAAATCAATCCGCCCGCTCAAAACCTTTTCCAGCAGCGTCTGCGTGTTGGTTATCTCCGCATTTACGCAATAATTGGCATGCTGCTCCTTAAAGCGGGCAATAAGCGGGTACAAAAGGCTTGCGCCGACCGTGTTGCACGAGCCGATATTTAAAGTCTGCGGCGCGTCCAGCATAGCGGCATTTAATTTGTCGATGCTTTGCAGCACCTGCGTAGCCAAATACAGCAGCTTTTCACCGGCAGGCGTTAAATAAAGCGCGTGGTTTAACCGCTCAAACAACAGTACATTGTATTCCTGCTCCAGCGCGACTGCGAAATCATCAGCCTGCGCGCCGCCCTGCTCATGCTCAGCTGGCGGCAAACCTCCGTAAAAATTTCCAGGTAACGGATTGTCATAAAAGTACCTCAGCATTAGTATTTACTTATAATCTTACTACAATATTCATATTTTTCAATAGGCTGCAAAAATGTTAAACTCTTAATAGTTTAAAAATAAGGGTGATAAACATGAACATTTTTGTAATTTTAGTGCTCGCCATGCTGCTGATTATGGTGCTTTTGCGCCGCCGTGTGCCCATTGGCCCGGCCATTTTAGCAGCGGGCTTTTTTATCTGGGCAGTTACCACCCCGCAGCTGCACTACCTTGCCAGCGCGCTGCTAACCACGCTTACCGCCGCGCGCACTTATGATTTAATTTTAGCGCTGTATTTTGTAATGTGCCTTGAAATTGAACTGCGCACCGGCGGCGTGCTGGACGGCATGGTGCGCGCCCTGCACCACCTTTTGCGCAACCCGAAACTGACGCTTGCCATTATGCCTGCGTTTTTGGGGCTTTTGCCCTCGCTCGGCGGCGCGCGCTTTTCCGCGCCCATTGTAGAAGGCGCCGCCAAAAACTTAGGCCTTACGGCAGAACACAAGGCCAACATCAACTTCTGGTTCCGCCATATTTTTGAATTTTCCAGCCCCATTATCCCCGGTATGCTGATGGCTTGCAGCATCGCCAACATTCCGTTCAGCCAGCTTTTAATGCACCTGGTATGGGTTACGCCGCTGTTTTTCGCCATCGGCTGGCTGGTTTTAATGCGCCCGCTGCACTTTGCGGCAGCCGCCGGAGAAATTGGCAGCTTTGCCGAACACAGGCAGGACTATCTGCACCTGCTGCTTGCGCTTGCCCCTGTTGCCGTTAACTTCATCCTTATCGTCAGTTTTAATTTTTCGGCTTCCGCCGCGATGGCGCTGGTTGTTTTTATAATGATTTTTGTGCTGCGCTTTACCAACCACGTTTTAAATATCAAAGAAGTCTTTGTCGGCGCGTGCGATTTAAAAATGCTGATGAACATTCTCTGCATTTTTTATTTCATCCAAATTTTGACTGATACCAAAGTTTTATACGCCATTGTTGCCGAATTCCAGAAATCGCCGCTGCCGCAGCCCGTCATCGTCGCCGTCATATCGTTCATCATCGGCGTGCTGACGGGTATGTCGCAGGGGCATGTTGCCATTGTAATGCCCATTATCGCCGCCATGGCGCCGGGCGATTTAACGCTGGCAGGCATTGCCATGGTGTTTGGCGTGGCCGGGCAAATGCTGACGCCGACGCACATGTGCCTGATTGTAACGCTGGATTATTTTAAGGCCGATTATTTTAAATGCCTGAAACGGCTGACGGTAATGTCCGCCCTGCTGTTAATTTTTTTCAGTATTAAAACGTATTTTTTAGGGTAAGCAAAAACCGGGCCTGCTGACGCAGTACCCGGTTTAATTTTGCTTATGCGGTTTTAATTATTTTTGTTCTTCTTTACCCTGTTCACCTGCGGGCTGGGGCGGAACGATAGCAATGTTCAGCAGCAGCGGTTTTTCGTTGGTTACAGCAAAATCGGCAATAACCATCATAACCTTGTTGCTGTCAAAGCCTGCGCCGTAAACCAGGCGGTCAACGCCCGGGCGTTTAATAAGGTTTACAAGCTGTTTTTCCTTGTAGTTGCCCAAATCTTTGGTGATGCTTGCTTTGTATTCGTTGAATTTTGCTTCGTCAAAATTAGCTTTCATATCGTCGCTTAAAATTGAAGAAACATTCTTATAGGAAGATGCGTTCAAAAACTGGTCAACCATTTTTGCTTCCGCATCAAGCACGCTGCCGTCGCTGGCAAAGCAGGCGGAAGATACGCACATTACAAGCATCATTACCATCAGTAAAATCTTTTTCATTCAGGAACCTCCCTTAAATTTATCTTTTCATATTATATCACAAAAAATGCAGGTGAAAAGTCATTTCACCTGCATTTCACATATTTTTTATAAACCTTTTTCGATTCTTTCCATAGCCTCGATGGTGTTTTCCCTGCTGCCGAAAGCGGTCAGGCGGAAATAGCCCTCGCCCATGGAACCAAAGCCTGCACCCGGGGTACCGACAACTGCCAGTTTTTCCAGCAGGTAGTCAAAAAATTCCCAGGAACCCATGCCGTTGGGGCATTCCAGCCAGATATACGGGGAATGAGTGCCGCCGTAGAATTTAATGCCTTTTTTGGTCAGTGCTTCTGCCATAATGCGTGCGTTTTCTTTGTAGAACGCCAGCATTTCGCGGCACTGCTTCTGCCCTTCTTCGCTGAACACAGCCTCCGCACCGCGCTGAATAATATACGGCACGCCGTTGAATTTAGTGGTCTGGCGGCGCAACCACATTTTGTTCAGTGACATTTCCTGCCCGTCTTTGGTTTTGCGCACCAAATCGTGCGGCACAATGGTATAACCGCAGCGGGTGCCGGTAAAGCCAGCGGTTTTAGAGAGCGAGCACAGCTCGATAGCGCATTTTTTAGCGCCTTCCACAGCAAAAATGCTGCGCGGAATGCTCGGGTCGCTGACAAAGGCTTCATAAGCAGCGTCGTATAAAATAACGGCGTCATTTTTCAGTGCATAAGCCACCCATTTTTCCAGCTGTTCTTTGGTGTAAACAGCGCCGGTCGGGTTGTTCGGCGAGCACAGATAAATAATGTCAGCCTTTACGCTGTCGTCCGGCATCGGCAAAAAGTCGTTTTCGGGCTTGCCCTGCATATAAATAATTTTGCGTCCACACATTACGTTGGTATCAAGGTAAACCGGGTAAACCGGGTCCGGAATCAAAATTACGTTGTCGTTGCTGAAAATATCGGTCATGTTGCCGCAATCGCTTTTAGCGCCGTCGCTGATGAAAATTTCATCGCTGGCAACCTCTACGCCGAAGCTGGCATAGTATTTGGCAATAGCCTGATGCAGGAAGTCATAGCCCTGCTCCGGCCCGTAGCCGCGGAAGGTTTCCTTAACGCCCATTTCGGCAACTGCCTTCTGCATTGCTTCAATAACAGCAGGAGCAAGCGGCAGGGTTACGTCGCCAATGCCCATTTTTATAATTTTCTTTTCGGGATGGGCCGCCGTAAATTCTGCCACCTTATGTGCGATTTGCGAAAACAGGTAGCTTTCTTTTAAATTGCAGTAGTTTTGGTTAACAAAAGCCATTCTTTAATTCCCCCATTAAAATATATTTAAAAAATTTATTTGGAAACAATTTCATCCGGAATATCAATCACTCCGTCAAATACCAGAACAGCAGGTCCTTTTAAGGTTACGCTGTCGTCCTTGCCATAGGTAACTTTCAGCTCGCCGCCTTTGGCGATAACTTTCAGTTCCTCGCCGCGTTTGCCGGCGTTGTTTAAGGTTACGCAGGCCACAGCCACAGCGCACGCGCCGGTGCCGCAAGCCCAGGTTTCACCGCTGCCGCGCTCCCACACGCGGAACTTAACGGTGTTTTTATCAATAACCTGCACAAATTCGGTGTTTACGCCTTCCGGGAAGAGCTTGTGGTGCTCAAACAAAGGCCCTAATTTTTCCAGATCAAGGCTGTCCACATCGTCCACAAAGGTTACATAATGCGGGTTGCCCATAGAAATAGCCGTGCCGTTGTAAACAACGTCCTCAGCAACAACAAGGCCCTGGTCCACAAACACAAAGTGGTCGCTAATCATCGGGATTTCCGTGCATTTAAACACCGGTTTGCCCATATCGACGGAGGCCTCTTCAACCTTACCGTCCTTTAAGGTAACCTCAATGGTTTTAATGCCGGATAAGGTTTCTATGGTAAAGGTGGTTTTATCGGTTAAGCCTTTATCGTAAACATATTTTGCCACGCAGCGGATGCCGTTGCCGCACATTTTGCCCTCGGAAGCGTCGGCGTTAAACATACGCATACGGAAATCAGCCTTGTCGGAAGGCATAATTAAAATCAGCCCGTCCGAGCCGATGCCGAAACGCCTGTGGCTTACATATTCGCTTACAGCGCCGGGGTTGGGCACTTCTTTTTCCATGCAGTTAACGTAAACATAATCGTTGCCGCAGCCGTGCATTTTGGAGAATTCCAGTTTCATCTTCATTCCTCCTGTGTAACCGGTTTTGCCGGATTAATAGCTTAACTAAAAACGGCGTCCCAACGGAACGCCGCTGCTCTTTAAAGTATACTATGCGCAAAAAATACAGTCAACCGCTTGTTAATTTTTTTGCGGCAGATTAGCAAATTTAGCCTTCATAATTTTTTTGTAGGCTTCCACGCCGGGCTGGTCAAAAGCATCGACATTGGCCAGCTCGCCCTCGTAGGCAATGCTCAGCATCAAAAAGTAAAACAGTTCGCCCAGGTGGTAAGCGCTCATTTCCGGCAAAATGTAGCGCGCGTTAAAACGGTTATCGCTGTTCAGCGCCTCGGCGTTGCTGTCCAGCGCCATGGCCAGAGCGTCGCTCATATTTAAGCCATGGTACTTTTTAAAGGCAGGCTCGTCAAACGGCATGCCCAGTACAATATCGCCCGGCATATTTTTAATCTGTAAAAACTGCACCACCTTGTTGCGGATGCCGTCCTGATGCAGCTGCGTCTGTGCGTGCATATCCGTTGTACCTACGGCAGGCACCGGCGTGCGCCCGTAATAAACGGTTTCGCCGCTGCGGTTTTGCCGCTTGCCCAGCGATTCTGCCAACAGCTGCACATACCACTGCCCCAGCGAACCAAGACGCTCGCCGTAGCCCATAAACACTTCGATATGGCAGCCATATTTAGCGGCGGCAATATATTTCAGCGCCGCGTTCATCAGCGCCGGATTGCTGTAAATATCGTCCGTGCGGCAGGCTGCTTCCATCGCGGCTGCGCCGCTTAAAAGCTCTTCCACGTTCATGCCGATGGCAGCCGCCGTAACCAGCCCCGGGTCGGTCAGCACGCTAAAACGCCCGCCGATGCCGTTTTTAATATCAAAGCAGCGCCAGCCGTGCTTCTGCGCCAGCGCAAACAGCGGCGAACCTGCCTCCGGGTTGCGGTCGGTAACGGCAGTAACCTCGGTATCGAACATGACGCTTTTGCTGCACGCCTCGTAAAAATAAATAAACGAAGCCAGAGTTTCCAGCGTCGAGCCGGATTTAGAAATCGGCACCAGCATTACCTTAAAGCGTTTTTTCTTCGGCCAGGCATGTACCGACCAGTAGCGCAGCTCGTTCACAATTTCCTCGCACTGTCCGGCATCCAAATTATTACCCGAGAAATAAATGCGCGGATAACCGCTGCGGCGCTTGTCGCCCATCGAGTTCCAGCTCGGCCCGGCGCCGATATCGAACAGCACCTTGTTGCCTAAATACGAACCACCGACGCCCAAAAACACCACCGCGTCCACATTAGTGCGCAGGTAATCGCCAAACTCCTTCAGCTTGGCCAGCGAAACAGGCGTATTGGGGTTGCCGTTTTTAATCTCCGGCATGCGCGTAAAATACACTGGCTCCGGCGTGCCGTCTTTGGAAAGATGCTTATACGCCGTGCCGCTTTTGCGCATTTCGTTAACGGCGGCGTCCGCACTGCGCAGCGCACACTCCAGCCCGGTTAAATCCTGCGGCTGCAAGCGCCCTTCGCCAAACATATTTGTATAATCAAATGTAAAGCCACTTTTTAAAACCAGCTTTGTTTCCACGTACTCACCATCCGCATTTTATTTTTGCGATACTCTTACCTCAAACATGCGCTGCCACGGCAGGTTAAACCTGTATGCGTCCACGGTTTGCTGCGTCATCAGCGGCGCTGCCACTTCAGTTATATCCTTCATAATCTGTTTTTCCGCCGCAATCAGCTGTTCGGCGTTCAAGCCGCTGTTAGGCCATTTGTTGGGCCAAATCAGCTCTGCCGATACCTTCATGCGCACGTTAGCTTGGTAAGCCCAGTCGTCAAGGTAACGTATATTCAGTAAATTGTCTTTTGCTTCAACGGTCATATCCGGCGCTAACAACCCCTGCGCCAGCGCAAAGCCAATCGTGTTGCCTGCCGTGTTCCAGCCGCCGTAAGCTGCCAGCTCGTACGCCTTGCCCTCGGCAAACAGCTCTTTTACCAGCGCGTTGTCCGCACCATTGCCGTAGGCAATATCGGCCACAGCCACAGGCTTAGCCTGATTCTGGTAATAATCCAGCTTGCGCATAAAGCGATGCTGCTGCTCGCCAGCTACACCATTATTGCTCGGCACAGATGCTTCCAGCGTAACGCCGCTGGACGGAGTGTTGACTAAAAGCACCATATCGGCGCGGTGCAGATATTTGGTAGGCCAGCCGCCGACAGCGTGGATATGCTCCTTCACGCTCACGTCAACCGGGTCATCCTCGTAGGAAGGGATGGTGTCCTTGCCCTTGCCGTCGCCGTAAGCCGCATACACCATCGGGATTTCGTAGCTTATGCGGTTGGCGGCGCGGTTAAGCAACACCATGCCCAGCTGGTCGGCACCGGCAAAAAAGCGGATGCGTTCTTTCGGCAGCTCGCTGACGAGAATGCCCATTTTGCGTGCTTCCTTATGCGCCTGCGAAAACGGCGCCGTATCGTCGCGGCCAATCAGCAAATAATCAAAATCGCCGCTCTCCACGCCGTGCAAAAGCAGCTCCGTCATTTCAATGTTCAAAGCGCGGCGCTGCATATTATCGGCGCGCACCTCGGGCGGAATTTCCTTAAGCAGGCGTTTTAAATCCTTGCGCTCGCGGCGGGTAATTTCCTTTAAATCCTCGCGGTCCTCCAGCTCGCCCAGCTGAAAAATCCTGCTGCCCCATTCGGCATAATATGGCGGCTCAACCGGCGCAGCACTGGCGCGCGGCGAACGCATAATTGTAGTAAACACATAAACCAGCGGGTCGCCGCCCAAATCCTTTAAACCAACAAGGCGCTCGGCGCGCGCTTTAAGCACATCCCTTTCAATATGGTGCGTACGCGAATCCACCAGCCCGCCGTACAGCATCGCATCGGACGACACAATAACGGCGTTAGCCAGCGGCGCGCGCTCTGCCAGCCACTCGTACAGCTTATCCGGGTTGCCGCTGTGCTCGTTAGAGGCAATATATTCCTCCGGCGGCGTTTCCACATTCCAGCCGGCTGCCGCCATGCTGTTCACGGAATATTCAAGGCATACCGGCCTGTTATCCAGCGGCACAAACAAAATAGTGCCTTTGCCGGCAGCGCTTACATCTGCTGTTAAGCTAAAAAATAAAACTGCAAAAATAAAAGCCAAAAATTTTCGTATCATGGGCATATCCTTTCAGGCATCTAATAAAAATCTCCTGCCTGTAAAATTCTACAAGCAGGAGAAAAATCCTTTAATGTTTTTACTGATTTCCCAAATTAAAACGGCTTAAAAAGTCTTTGGTGCGCTGGTTTTTAGGCGCAGAGAAAATCTCCTGCGGACTGCTTTCTTCGGCAATAACGCCCTGGTCGATGAAAATTACACGCGAAGAAACGTCGCGCGCAAACGCCATCTCATGCGTTACAATAACCATCGTCAGGCCTTCGTCAGCCAGCTCCTTCATTACAGCTAAAACCTCGCCAACCATTTCCGGGTCGAGTGCGGAGGTCGGTTCGTCCATCAGCAGCACTTCCGGCTCTAAAGCCAAAGCCCTTGCAATAGCTACGCGCTGCTTCTGCCCGCCGGAAAGCTGGTGCGGCTTGGCGTTAATGTAGCTTGCCATGCCAACGTGTTCCAGGTACTTCATAGCTGTAGTGCGGGCGGTTTCCTTATCCTTGCCCAAAACCTTAACCTGCCCCACCATGCAGTTTTCCAAAACAGTCATATTATTAAACAAATTAAACTGCTGGAACACCATGCCAACCTTAGTACGGTACAGCGGCAAGTTTTTAAAACCCTCCAGAACATTCTGCCCGCGGTAGGCAATTACGCCCTCCGTCGGCTGTTCCAAAAAGTTTACGCAGCGAATAAGGGTCGATTTACCGCTGCCGGAAGGGCCGATAATACATACCACATCGCCTTTTTTTACATCAAAGCTGATGCCTTTTAAAATTTCACGTTCACCAAACTGTTTTTTCAAACCCTGAACGGACAACAGTAATTCTTTTTCTTCTGGCATTTCTGTTACCGTCCTTTCTTGTTAGTTACCTGAAAATGTCCGCAGGGATCAGCCATCGGGTCATATTCCACCAGCTGGTAATCCTTCGGCCCATCCATTTTGCTTTCCAGCCAGCGCAGAATGCGGGAAGCCGTGAAAGTCATTACAAAATAAATTACGCAGGTAATAAAGAAAATTTCAAAATACCTGTAATAAACGCCCGCCGCCGATTTGGAAACAAAATACAGCTCGGTTACGGAAATTACGTTTAATACGGAGGTATCTTTAATATTGATAATAAGGTTATTGCCGATTTGCGGCATAATATTACGCAATGCCTGCGGCAGAACAACATAACGCATCGTCTGGAAATGGTCCATGCCGATAGCAACGGCAGCCTCACGCTGGCCTGCGTCGATGGACTCAATGCCGCCGCGCACGGTTTCTGCCATGTACGCGCCGGTGTTAATGGATACAACAAGAAAACCGGCAAACATTGCCGACATGTCAATATCAAACAGGCTCATCGCACCATAATATACAACCATTGCCTGTACTATCATTGGTGTACCGCGAAAGATTTCTACATAAGAGGATAAAACGGCTTTTAACCCGCGCACAAGCATATTTTTCAGTGCGCCGTCATTGGGGTCTTCCGGAATGGTCTGGCAGATGCCTACGGCAAGGCCGATGACGCAGCCGATAAACGTGCCTACCAGCGCCAAAAGTAAAGTTACGGCTGCGCCCTGAAGCAGCATGCCGCTGTATTCATGCAGTAAAAAAACTACCCACGAGTAAAAAGAATCGGGCATTGTGGCCATGATTTTCCCACCTAACATTAAGCGATAAAATAAATATGGAAATAAGGGGACGGCTTGTGCCGGCCCCTTAACCAACCAAAATTAAGATATTATTTTGCCAACGGCTGTTTTTGAATTGCTTCATCCATCATTTTATCAAAATCAGCAGGGGTCATTTTGCCAAGAACTGCGTCCATAGCGTCTTTCAGTTCTTTGTTGCCTTTTTTAACGGCAATGCCGATTTCAACATCTTCTCTGGAAGTTTTGAAGCCTTTGTCTTCAGGGAATTGAAGAACCGTCAGTTCGGGGTTTGCATAAGCGGCTGCCTTAGCAGTCGGGATGTCGGTAACAATCAGGTTACATTTGCCAGAGGTAAGTGCAACAATCATGCCCGGCACGTTGTCGATAGCGGGCAGTTTGTTAACTTCCGGAACCTGGTCAATCTGGTCGTACCAGATGGTGTTCAGCTGGCTGGTAGCGGTTGCGCCGCGCAGTTCTTCAACACTGGTTGCTTTAGCCTGCGGGGTGTCCTTTCTTACCAGTGCTACAACATTTGCATAATAATACGGTTTGGTAAAGTCAACGGACTGTTTACGCTCAGAGGTAATGGACATACCTGCGATGGCCGCGTCAATTTTGCCGCTTACAACAGCAGGAGCAAGACCGTCCCATTCAATTTTCTGAATTTCGAGCTCAGCGCCCATGGAATCAGCCAGTTTTTTAGCCATCATTACGTCGTAGCCGTAAGCATATTCGTTGCTGCCGGCAATTTTAACAGCGCCGCCCTCAGAGGAGGTCTGGGACCAGTTATACGGAGCGTAAGCGCATTCCATGCCAACTTTTAAAACCTTTTTATCGGATGCTTTGTCGCCGCCGCAGCCTGCTGCAAAAATCATGGAGGCTGCCATTACGCCGGCAACTGCACACAGAGCAAATTTTCTTAAATTCATATCAAACAGCACCTTCCTATTTTAAAACTATATGAACTATTTTACCTTTTGATTACAAATATGTCAATTACATAAAAGCAGTTTTATATATTTTTGCCTTTATTTAACATAATTATTCTATATTTTTTAGCTTAAACAGCCCTCATTTTATCTGCGCTCTTTATTTTTGTTTTTAAAAACTGCCTATTAATGTTGTAATTTTTGCTGTGATTTTTGCTTACTGATTTATGCCATATTCCTGCGCTAATTTAAGCACTTTACTTACAAACATTTGCGGCATTTCTGTTTCGTCATTCTTGCCGTAAATTTTCCTTTCAATATCGTTGTAGTCAATCCTAAACACATCAGCACCGTTCTTTATCGCTTTAAAATACTGTTCTGTTATCAATCTAAAGCGTTCCTTGCTTACATCTTCCATATAGCTTTTATTATACATTTCGGGCACTCCGTCTACTTTGTGCCCTATATAACGCTCAAAATTAATGCTGTCGCTGATTACTCCGCGTTCAAGCATTGAGCCTTTAACGAATGTAGTTAAACTGCGCCTAAAACCGTGAGTGCTTCGCTTATCAATAATTTCAACTCCTGCTTTAATTAAAATATCGCGCAAATATATTCTGTTCATTGCTTTTGAGCGGCGTTTGAAAATAAAATCATCATTTCCTAACTGTTTACTATGAATTAAGTCCATTATCATAGCTTCAAGAGTTGTTGGAATTGGTGTAAACCTTATTTCACCAGTCTTTAAAGGCATTGTAGTGTTTACATCTAACAGCCCGATTTGGTCAACAAAATTTATAACGCCTGCTTCAATGTCTTTAACTTTAAGCCCGCATATTTCGCCTATTCTTGCGCCTGTCAACATTTGGATTTTAAACTTAATTTCTGTTTCGCCGCCTATTTCTTCAATAGCGGCAACCATTCTGTTAAGTTCAGCCATATTATAATAATTTATAGCTTTTGTTTTTATTTCTTTCTTCGCTTTTATTTTAAAATCAGTTATCTTTTCAGTAAAAAATGATACTCCGCGAATAAAATTTTTAGTTTCTTCTGCGTTTATAACATTCGTTATTATTGTTTTATACGTTTCTGCGGTCGATTTCTCCCATTTTTTCTCTTTAATTAAACTGTTAAAGGCTTCACCAACATTCTCGCAGTTAAGTTTTTTTATATCTTCTTTCGTCCATAGCTCAACAACAGATACATTCATACTTTGCTGGAAGGCTTTCGTTACATGTTGAAATCCCTGAACGGTACTTTTAGCTCTCAATACATTTTTATTAATTATGTTTGCGAATAAATCCGCCATTGTAATAGTTTTATCCCTTAACAGCCTTCCGAAAACAGCTCTTTCTATATCGTCTTTTCTTGCCAATGCTCCTTCCAGCTCATCAAAGCGTTTTATTGGCTGAAAATATAATGGTTTGCCTTTATCGTCCTTGCCGATTGGGTATTTAACTTCAAATTTGTTCACGCTTCCTAAATAGCTAATGTATTTATGTGGTCTTGCCGCTATGCGTTTTTTACGCTTTTCGTGTCTATCAGCTTTGGCTAACATCATTATCACTTCCTTATCATAAAAGCCGCCCGCCAGCATTACGTTTGCCAGCGGCTTTGTTTATTTAGTTAAGCAACTCTGTACAATGCTTTAAAATGCCTTCTGCGCGCTTTTTCGGCGGCTATGCAGGCTCTTTTATCTCTTTGTTTCTTTAACGCTTTACAAGCGAAAATTGCCGCTAACCATACAACCGTTATAATCCACAGCATAATTTTCCGAACTCCTTTCCTGCTTCGTCATCAACAATTTTGCCGTTTATGCTTACTAAAACCTCTCCGTCTAATTTGTACAGCCTAAAGGCTACGTCATTGGCATAGTTTAAAAATTCTGCCGATGAATAAATATAAACGTCTGCGCCGTCTTTGATTGCGGATATTGCGCTTTCAGTGAGGTTTCCTGCATATTTTCGTGCAACGAAAATTTCCTTAATTTCGCCGTTGTAATCGGCAATTACTACGATTAAGCCTCTTGCCTTCCTTGCGGCGTTGGTGAGTTTGTGTTCAAGGTTCGTAGTGATGATGTCGCCAGTCCTCGCGATAATAACATTTTCAGCATTTAACAACTCTTTCATTTTTCATTCTCCTTTGTTTAATTAAATTTATATATTATAACGGCATATACAACCGCCATTCCTGCCACAATGCTCATTGGCACTAACCTTATAAACAACGCCACGCTGATTATAAGTACAGTTATTAGCGTTAAAATTAATGCTGTTGCAATAGCTTTTGTCATTCCGTCCACCTGCCTTTAGGTTTGGGGAGCTTTGCGCTCCCCCTATTCATTAGTACATATAGAAAACGCCTCCATTAACTTCGATATAACCGCTATAATTCATATCGCGCGCATATGCTTCATAATCGAAGTACCTTAACGCGATTTCGGGAAGGTTCATTGCTTCGACTTCCTCCTGCGCCATTTCTTCAAGCGTTGTATTTTGGTAAAATACGCAACGCCCTAAAGCGTTTATCGCTTCTTCAATGTCGCCACCTTCACATTCAAGGTATGCTTTTACGGTTTCGGCTTCGTCCTCGTCCAGCTCGTCCAACTGCTCTGCAAGCTCGTTGAGTTTAACAATGCTGTCATACTCGCCCACCTCAATGCCGAAGTCGCTTTCGTAGTCGGTGATGAAGTATTCTTCATAAGGTGCTTTACCTACGCCGATTGCTTCCAGCTCTGCTTGTAAGTCCTCGCAGGGAAGGTCTACCCATTTGCCCACAAGCTCGCCTTCGTTGTATTTGCCTAAATTGGTTAAGAAGATTTTTAACATTATCAGCACGTCCTTTCGTTATCAGCTCGTTCCCCTCGCTGAATTTTTGTTTTTTTGTTAGCGGCGAAGCATCATACCGTCCAGCGCAGGCAAGGTCAGCTCGCTGTGCATTTTAACCTTGCCGAAGCTAAAGGACGGTATGATAAGCTAAGACGCGAAAAAAAACAAATTTTTTTGAGCTTTAATCTTTTGAGCAATGCCCGAATGGGCTTGCGAAAAACTCTCTGTTCTGCTTTAATAGCCAGCGCAAAACAAAAAATCCGCCGAAGTCAAGGACGGCAAAGCCGTTTATACTATCCTTGACTGGCGGATATAATTATTACTACTATATGAAATTGGGCTACGCCTATCAAAAGCGGCGCGGAGATTTTGCATAACTCAATTTTATCGGACATTCGCAGAATGTGCCGTAGGCGGACGGATAAAATTTGTTATGTAAAATCGGAGCAAAGCGGGATTTTCACCTGCCTAAACTTATAATCAGCGAAGCGATACCTTTTTTAAATAATGTTCTATATCGTCACTTCTGCCGATTAACGCAGTTACTCTAACGGTTGAGGGCTAAAGCCCGTCAACTCTGGCGTTTCTTCGTAAAGCCTAAACGCCTACGATGAAAACCGCCTTGCCTGCTATTTTATGTATAGCAGGACAGGTCTAACCTCTGCAATGAAATGCAGGCTTTTTTCAAACTGCTATCGGCATTTCGCCGCATTCGCTTCTATATATAAACACTAACCATTGAACTAAATTCCCTCCGCCGAAGGCGGCAGTACCTTGCCTTGCAATACCGAAAATTCTTCGGGCTATATATTGCCTTGCCGGAGGCTTAAAGTCAAGGTGGTGGGGGCAGAAATTCTTACAACAAAACTTTTAATAATATATAGGTAGCTCCCGAAAATTTTATAATTTTTAAATTCTATATTGGAACTTTTGGCAATTTGTTACCAACTATTAACAAAATGCTATACATTTGCTGATATTTACTATATAATTGCTGTAAAAGGTGGTGAAATTATGCCTAAATCCAATCAAAAACAATTAAGTTTGCGCATACCTGCTAATTTGTATGACGATTTTCAGAACGTATGCGATGACATCGGCTTAACTGCTACATCTGCGCTTATTGTTTATATTAAAGCTGTTGTTAACCGCAGAAAAATACCATTTGAACTGTCTGCTGAAAAGGTTAGCAATATACAGCAAATTGATAGCAATAATAAAGCAAATGCTACACAAGAGCTGTCAGATAATAAGGATTTTTTTGATAATGCTTTTAAGATAGGCTAAACAAAATGCTAACAATAAACAGCAAAAAGTTAGCAATTAGATAGCATTTGCTATACATCAGCTATTATCTGCTGTATATAAATAAAAGCCGCGCTATAAATCGCGGCTTGCAAAATCATCTGTTTAAATGTATAATAAAAGCGTGGAAGTACCTGTATTCCCCAAAGTACGGTCTTCCCCTGTGAAATTTTGAGTTCGAGAAGAAGCCGTTTAACCGTGAGTTAGACGGTTTTTTTCGTTGCGTTATTTACGCTTGATAATGGAAACTATGAGCATAGCAAACATTATCATCAAAGATAACGCCTCATATGTTGTCATAGCACCACCCCCACTCTGTCGGGAGTGAGAAAACCGAATAATTACAGGTACTTTTTATCCACGCTTTAAATATTGTAACAGCACCGAAAGTAAAAATCAATGCCGCATATAAAAATAAAAGCCACGGTTTTAATGCCGTGGCTTCCTTTATTTAAAAGCGTATTTGCGCTTAACAATCTGCCGCGCCTGCTCGTCACAAGCGCGGATTACAACATACAATTTTTACATAGATAACCGATTTTTTTGGAGGAAAAAGCGGTTACATCTTTATTATAACATATCTTAATAATTATCGTGTTTATTATTACATTTTTGTATTTTACATCTATGTAAATTTATGCTACGCTTTAAGCACGCCATAAAGTATTATACCAGTAATAAACATAACACAAATAATAAACCGTATCTAATCGTTAAAAGAAGTTATGGCTACAACGATTAGGTACGGTTTTTTGTTTTTATTAGTACCTGCTAATAATTCTGAAAGGAGGGTTAATATAATGGTTGCTGTCCATATAACTGCGCATTGGTTTGCTGTCCGCCATTATCCATAAGGTTTGCTAATACGCCTGCAACTACTACGCCGCCTAAAGCATATTTGCCAATGGTTTTGCGGTTATCATAGACAAGTTTAGCTACTTTTCCTGTATTTACTGCCGCTTGCTTTGTCTTTAATCCTACATATTGTGCTGTATGGTATGACTTCCCTATAAAGCTATTATCAAAAGCAGTTTGCGCTTTGTTTTTGGCGGCTTCAAATTCATTATTTAAACTTTGCGGTATACCCGTAAAAGCCTTTTTAGCGGTTTCAAATTCCTTGCTGTTTAGTATGTTATCTGCTGTTTGGGCGGCTTTACCTGCCGCATAAAATGCCTTTTCTTCGGCATTGCTGATTACTTCGTTGATAGTTTGGCGCATTTTCGTTCCTTTCTTTGGCGTTGTTTTGGGTTTGGCTTTATTGGCGGCGGCAGTATTTTTGGCGGTGGTGGTATCTGCTTTATCCTTGTACCACCAATTTTGTGGTTCGGGTTCGTTGTTTAATTTTGTATGCCACATCTCATTTTCGCCTGCTATTCTTGCTTTACGGCGCGCCAATATTTTTATTCTATCCTCTAATGGCAGTTCTGCGTTAAAGCCGTCTTTGTATGTATTGTTTATATCGGCAATGCGTTTTGCGTACTCATCATAATACTGCTTCTGCTTGTCACTGCCCAAAAGCGTAAGTTTCTCGTACTCGCTTAAATCTTTCCAGTCGGGCTTTTCATCGGCAACTAATTGGTACTTGTCGGCTTTTAAGTTCCGCAAGCGCAGTACCTCATCATAGGCTTTGGCTATACCTGCGTTGCTCTCATCGGTTATACCTCTTTGGCTAACCATATTTATTAGAGCGTCAAGGTCGCTGTCGTTGCCTACGTTGTCCAGCAAAAACTCTTTTAATCGTTGTTTATTCATTGCGGTATCTCCTGTAATTGAAGTATCTACCATTCTAATTACCTGCTACGGAAATTTATTTCCACTTTTGCGGTAATGATAATGTAGAAACATCAATCAAAGGAGAAAAACTCAATGCAAAACAAATATTTAACCTTCCGTAAAAAGAATGGCGCAAGCCGCAACGATATTGCAAGAGCTACTGGCATTACGCCGCGAACTATTTACAATATTGAGCACGACCTCTTTAATCCGTCTTTATCTACGCTGGCTAAAATGGCTGATTACTACGGTTTATCGGTAGCAGATTTTGTAAAGGCGGTATCGTAAATGTATATAACCGCCAACATTGGCGCGGTTCTGCGCAAAACTCGTGAATTTAACCTTTATTCGGCAACCGAAGCGGCTAATTTTGCAGGCATCGCACCTGCCCAGCTCATAGACATTGAGATTGGCGGCAGGAATGTTAAAAAAGCAGTCCTGGCTAAACTATGTGACCTCTATCATCTTGCAGGCTGGCGCAAAGATTTGTTTACTACTGCAAAGGCTACGTTACCGAATGGCAATACCATTACTTTACGGCGCGGCAAGGTCTATGTGAACGGTAAAAGAGTAATTAACCTTATCACTGGCGAAGAAGGTTTGGACTAATGCTCAACGAAGCCAACTATTTTCTTTCTGAATATCAAAAAACGCCGCAGATTGCCGCTATTGAAAGCCGCTTTCCCGAACTAAAAAGCATACGTTCTGTTCCTGCTGATAGTTACACCGACATTTTTAAAAAGATTGACATTAAAGCCGATAACGATTTTACAGGTACAGTTACCAACTTTCAGTTAAAATGCCGCACTAACGCCACGGACGACATCTGCTTTAAGGTGAAGGAGCTTTTCGGCAAAGAAAAAAACGGCATAGGTTTTACCCATACCGTCGATGATACTACTACTTATTATGTTTTTGAGCCGAACTTTAGCAATTCGGATTACTACGTTTTTACTCGTGGCGATAACTCGCCGCTGATAATGCCCACTACTGCAATTATCCGCGCTTTTTACCGTCACCACGAATTTACTGCTGACCAGCTAACCATTAAGGACGCAAAAGATAGCATTGATTGTTCCCTGCGCCTGCTGTTTATTAATCCGCAGTATCTTGTGCAACTGCTGATTACCGATTTCATTTTAACATTGGGCGGCAACGAACTCTTAACCGCTTACGCCGATTTGCCGCTGAAAAAATTAACGCTGAATTAACAGCAAAATTCTCTATAAATAATAGCGACATAATCCCTAACTTTTTTCACTCCGTAAAATCCGCGAAGCCAGTCAGCAAGCGTGATTTGGAGTTTTAAAAAGTGTTGGATTATGAGCGCAACCCCCTCTCGTTATTTATCTTAAAATTATCTTCACAAATTAAAGGTGGTGAACTAAAAATGCTCGGTATCGACACCTTAACAGTAGGTGTCCCTCTCTCTATTGTAACCGCAGAAGAATTTTTAAAGCAATGTTTGTACTTCACAGAAGAAGAAGCAAAAGACTGTTTAAGGCAGATGATTATTGCCAAAGCAAAATATAAATCCCAGCTTTGCGATATGAAATATCTTCGCAGGCTGATTGAGTACGGCAAGTATATGCAGACTAAAAAGCCCATTAAATACATTCGGTTTGCTTATTTTAAAAACACAATGGAATTTTGCCTGCTAATATGTGTATCGCCTTTTGAGGTGGTGTATTGCAGGAAAGCGAAGCCTAACGAATTATTTACTGGCAGTGATGAAGAAGTAGCCGATTTTAATATTAATATGGCTGATATTATCGCTCGTATCTGCTGGAATGTTAATTACAGCGAAAATGCAGACATCAGAACCGAATTTAGAAGCAAAATGTTTTTTAACAAAATGTACCTGCTCCGCATTGATTATACCTGCAATCTCGTTACCGAAAAAGAAAAAGTACCTCTATATATCATTTTATATAACAGTACCGTATTGGAGAAGCACAACTTTAAGCGAAGCAATAAGTACAAGCAAAACTGTGTCCGCGTAAAAAATAAGCAGACTGCCGTTATTTTGTACGATAAAGAAGCACAAATAAAAAACTGTTCCCCCGAATATGCAAAAGAAGCCGAAGGCATTATACGTTTCGAGGTTCAGCATAAGAAGTCGGCAAAGATACGCAACCTAAAGAAAGAATACGGCGGTTTAAACCTTAACCTTCTTTATCGCGAAGTAGCACTTGCCCAGCTTTTATATTATTGGTGCCTGCTCCTGCCCGAAGGTGACTTCTACAAATGGAACGCCTTAATAAAAAAATTAGACTGTTTGGGGTTAACCAACAGCCAAAAAGAAAAGATTATAGACGTATTTATAGTAAATCAAAATAGCCATAGCGTTGCAACCGCAAGAAACAGCTTTAAATTAAAAAGCAGATTTAACTTCAAGTCCGAAGCTAAAGCTAAAGCCGCCTTCGACAAACGCATTAAAGCCACATCAGCTTTGGGTATTGCTCCTTATGCAGTACCAGTAGAAAAATCCGTAAAGTACGGCATACATAAATATGATTATGGCTCTTGCCTGCCTTCGTTGTTTCCGCAGATTGCTTAACAATTTCATTACTAATATTACCATAAAACAGCCAATGTGTAAAGTAGTTTACAGAAATCAATAGGTATCTCGCAAAATTATTGCAAGTTTACATTGAAATTTCAAAAACGAATTTATATAATATAACTTCCGCATTATACCTGCGTTCAGCCAGCTTTAAAGTAAGAACTATTGGCATAAAGTATATAATATTGTGGGTATATCGTAACTTTAAGGTATTAAATTATATTAAAGAAAGAAAGCCTGCCGCCGATATTTTTACATTCGGTAGCAGGCTATTGTATTTTTAGTGTTTATTAAAGCAGTTAGCATTAAAATTTTTTTACTAAAAATAACAAATTTATAAAATTTGCTGATATTTTTGCTTATTTCAATAGCAGTCAAACTCGCAAAGCCGCATAAACACTATACATAAAAGCAGTTTTATATATTTTTGCCTTTATTTAACATAATTATTCATACTATTGTCTTTAAGGATTACATCGTGTGCGCCGCCTTCAACGATAGAGGTTGCGGAAACAAGGGTAATCTTGGCTTTAGCCTGCAATTCCGGAATGTTCAGCGCGCCGCAGTTGCACATGGTTGAACGAACCTTGTTAAGGGTTAAGGTTACGTTGTCTTTCAGGCTGCCTGCGTACGGAACGTAGGAATCAACGCCTTCTTCAAAGGAGAGCTTCTGGGCGCCGCCCAAATCGTAACGCTGCCAGTTGCGGGCACGGTTGCTGCCTTCGCCCCAGTATTCTTTCATGTAGTTGCCGTTAATGTTTACTTTGTTGGTCGGGCTTTCGTCGAAGCGGGCAAAATAACGGCCCAGCATCAAAAAGTCTGCGCCCATGGCCAGAGCCAGAGTCATGTGGTAATCGTAAACAATACCGCCGTCGGAGCAGATAGGCACATAAATGCCGGTTTCCTTATAATATTCGTCGCGTGCTTTGGCAACTTCAATTACAGCGGTTGCCTGGCCGCGGCCGATACCTTTCTGTTCGCGGGTAATGCAGATGGAACCGCCGCCGATACCAACTTTTACAAAGTCAGCGCCGCATTCAGCCAGGAAGCGGAAGCCTGCTGCGTCGACAACATTGCCTGCGCCAACCTTTACGCTGTCGCCGTAATGCTCACGAATCCATGCCAGCGTAATTTTCTGCCATTCGCTGTAACCTTCGGAAGAGTCGATGCACAGCACGTCAACTCCTGCGTTAACCAGTGCCGGCACGCGTTCAGCATAGTCACGGGTGTTAATGCCTGCGCCTACAATGTGGCGTTTTTTGCTGTCTAAAAGTTCCAGCGGATATTCCTTGTGGGTTGCATAGTCTTTGCGGAATACCATGTACAGCAGTTTGCCCTCATCGTCGATAATCGGCAGGGTGTTCAGCTTGTGTTCCCAAATGATGTCGTTAGCTTCCTGCAAAGTGGTTTCTGCCGGAGCGGTAATCATTTCATCAATCGGGGTCATAAAATCTTTAACTTTAGTGTTCAAATCCATGCGGCTTACGCGGTAATCGCGGCTGGTAACAATGCCTTCCAGCTTACCGTTAACGGTGCCGTCGCTGGTAACAGCAACAGTGCTGTGGCCGGTGCGTTCTTTTAAAGCAATAATGTCGGCCAGGGTGCTGTCCGGGCGGATGTTGGAATCGCTGCTGACAAAGCCTGCACGGTGGGTTTTAACGCGCTCTACCATTGCTGCTTCGTCCTCAATGGATTGAGAACCGTAAATGAAGGAAATGCCGCCTTCTTTAGAAAGGGCAACCGCCATTTTATCGTCGGATACGGACTGCATGATAGCGGAAACCAGAGGAATATTCATAGTAATGGCAGGCTCTTCGCCTTTTTTAAATTTAACCAGCGGAGTTCTTAAATCCACGTTAGCCGGAACACATTCGCTGGAGGAATAACCGGGAACTAAAAGATATTCACTAAAAGTATGTGCGGGTTCGTCATAATAAAATGCCATGTTCATCCATCCTTTTCCTTAAAATTTTTTATTTTATGTATAAATTATTAACTGCGTATACAAAATGTCCCCGCTGGTGCAGGGACATATTTTTATTTTTTCAGCGCGCGCCAGGCAATATCCTTGCGGTACTGCATATCCGTAAAGCTGATAACGCCTGCGGCCTTGTAAGCGCGTTCCTGCGCTTCGGCAATATCCTTGCCCGTTGCGGTAACGCCAAGCACACGCCCGCCTGCCGTTACAACCTCGCCGTCAGCCATTTTGGTGCCAGCGTGGAACACAACGGTTTCCGGCATAGCGGCGGCTTTATCCAAACCGCTGATGGGGTAGCCCTGCTTGTAGCTTTCCGGGTAACCGCCGGAAGCCAGCACAACGCACACAGCGGCGCAGTCCTTCCAGGCAACGTCAACTTTATCCAGCCCGCCGGTAGCACAGGCCAGCATAATTTCTGCCAGGTCGCCGTCCAACAGCGGCAGCACAACCTGCGTTTCCGGGTCGCCGAAGCGGCAGTTAAATTCCACAACCTTCACTTCGTCGCCGCAAACCATCAGGCCGGCATACAGGCAGCCCTTGTAGGTTCTGCCCTCGGCTTTCATAGCCGCTACAATCGGTTTTAAAATTTTTTCAACCGCGCGCAGGCGCAGAATATCCGTTAAAACTGGAGCCGGTGCATAGGTGCCCATGCCGCCGGTGTTGGGGCCTTTATCGCCGTCGAAGGCACGTTTATGGTCCTGCGAGGCAATCATCGGCACGATATGTTCGCCGTCGGTAAATGCCAAAAGCGATGCTTCTTCGCCCTGCATAAATTCTTCAATAACAACGCGTGCGCCCGCACCGCCGAATTTGTGCTGCTCGCCCATCATTTCATCGATGGCTTCCAGCGCTTCGGCTTCAGTCATGGCAACAACAACGCCCTTGCCTGCGGCAAGCCCGTCCGCCTTAATAACAATCGGCGCGCCTTTTTCCTTAACGTAGGCTTTGGCGGTTTCCAAATCCTCGCAAACCTTAAAGAAGGCCGTGGGAATGTTATATTTTGCCATAATATTTTTGGCAAACGCCTTGCTGCCTTCCAGCTCTGCCGCTGCTTTGGAGGGGCCGAACACTGCCAGCCCGCGTGTGGCAAAAACATCGGCAATGCCGGCAACAAGCGTTGCCTCCGGCCCAACAACGGTCAAATCAATGCCGTGCTCTTCGGCAAAATCTGCCACGCTGTCAAGGTCGTTTAAATTAAGTTCAACACATTCGCATTTTTCAACGGCGGCAATGCCGGGGTTGCCCGGCGCTGCGTAAATTTTTTCAACCTGCGTGCTCTGCGCCAGCTTCCACGCCAGTGCATGCTCGCGCCCGCCGCTGCCAATAAGTAAAATCTGCATAGCGTTCTCCTTATTTGCCTTCGGCAAGCTGCTTGGTTAAATAAGCGGTAATAGCAGCGTCGTATTCGGAAGTATGAGCAAAGGCTTCCTTAGCCAGCGTTTTGCGGGTTTTCATATCGGCGTCTCCGTACTGCTGCAGCATGGCAATTAAGCTGGTGTAACGTGCCGGGTTGGTAATGATGATAACATCGCGGAAGTTTTTAGCCGCCGCCCTTACCATAGCCGGGCCGCCGATATCAATATTTTCAATCGCTTCTGCCTCGGTTACGCCGGGTTTGGCGATAGTTTCACGGAACGGATAAAGGTTTACAACAACCAGGTCAATCGGTTTAATGCCGTGCTCTTCCATGGCTTTAACGTGTTCCGGATTGCTGCGCACAGCTAAAATGCCGCCGTGGATTTTCGGGTTCAGGGTTTTTACCCTGCCGTCCATAATTTCCGGAAAACCGGTAACGTCGCTGACATAGGTAACGGGGATGCCTGCTTCCTGCAAAGCCTTCATGGTGCCGCCGGTAGAAATAATTTCCACTCCGATGTCATGCAAAAATTGAGCCAGTTTAACAATGCCTGTTTTGTCCGATACGCTTAAAAGCGCTCTTTTTATTCTCATGTTCCTTCACCTCTCAGCCGGAAGCACTTTAACGTGCCTTCCTTCTATTTGCAGCCTGCCTTCGCTCCACAAGCGTACAGCTTCGGGCAGCGCTTTATGCTCTTGTTCCAAAATCCTGTCTGCCAGCGTGTCGTGCGTATCGTCATCCAGCACCGGCACTGCTTTTTGCAGGATAATCGGGCCGCTGTCCGTGCCCTCATCAACAAAATGCACCGTGCAGCCGGCAATTTTTACGCCGTAATTAAGCGCCTGCCCCTGCCCGTCAAGGCCGGGGAAGCTCGGCAGAAGCGCCGGATGGATGTTAACGATTTTGTGATGCCAGTGCCCTACAAAGGCTGGGCTTAAAATACGCATAAAGCCTGCCAGCACCACAAGTTCCGCACCGGCTTCTTCCAGCGCGGCAGTAATTTTTTCTTCAAACTCTTCTTTGGAAGCACATTCCTTGCGGCTTACGGCAACAGCCTTAATGCCTGCCTTCTCTGCGCGCTCCAAAGCAAAAGCGTCTTTTTTATCGCTGATAACAACGGTAATTTCCACATTAAGCGTACCTGCGGCAATTTCATCCATCAGGGCCTGCAAATTGCTGCCCCTGCCGCTTACCAGCACGCCGATTTTGCGCTTATTCACCAAAAACGCCGCCCTTCAGCACTGCGTTGCCGCTGCCTTCAACAATTTTGCCCAGTTCGTAGAAGGTTTCGCCAGCTTCATTAAGATGCGCGCGTACAGCGTCGGCTTCTTCCGGCGCAACAACCAGCACCATGCCTACGCCCATGTTAAAGGTGCGGTACATTTCGTGCCAGTCAACATTGCCCCATTCCTGCAATTTTTTAAATACCACAGGCACTTCCCACGCACCGGCGTTAACGTCGGCGTCGCAGTCCTTCGGTAAAATACGCGGAATATTATCGTAAAAACCGCCGCCGGTAATATGCACCATGCCGTGCAGGTTAAACTTTTCAATCAGCGGCAGGCATACGCGCGGGTACAGGCGGGTCGGCTTCAAAAGCTCTTCGCCAAGGGTAGTGCCAAATTCCGGCACCGGGGTATCCATCGTAAAACCCATTACATCAAAGCAAATTTTCCGCACCAGCGTAAAACCGTTGGAGTGTACGCCTGCGGAAGGAAGGCCCAGCAGCACGTCGCCCGGTTTTACCTTTTCGCCGGTAATCATTTTGCTTTTTTCAACAACGCCAACGCAGAAGCCTGCAATGTCGTATTCGTCCTTGCCGTACAAATCGCTCATTTCGGCAGTTTCGCCGCCGATTAATGCGCAGCCGGATTCCTTGCACGCACCGGCAACGCCCTTAACAATCTGCGCAACCTTTTCTGCCTCAAGGGTTTCAATGGCAATGTAATCAAGGAAGAACAGCGGTTCAGCGCCCTGCACCAGAATGTCGTTAACGCACATGGCAACGGCGTCCTGGCCAATGGTGTCGTGCTTATCGGCCATAAAAGCCAGCTTCAGCTTGGTGCCAACGCCGTCGGTGCCGCTTACCAGCACGGGCTCTTTATATTTGCCGCTGTTTAAGGCAAATAAGCCGCCAAAGCCGCCAATGTCGCCGATAACTTCGGGACGGTAAGTTGCCTGCACGCTTGCTTTCATCAGTTCAACAGCTTCGTTGCCGGCATCAATGTTTACACCGGCGTCCGCATAGGTAAGTTGTTTCTTTTCTTCGCTCATCGTCGTCCTCCTGTATCAGCCTTCGTTTTCAAAAATATATTTAGAACCCTGCCTCAGGGTTTCTTCCGCATTGTCGGGGTAATCGGCATTAAAGCAGGCATAGCACATGCCTTCCGGGTTCATCGCGTCAAGCGAGCGCTTTAAGCCTTCCATAGAGATATAATGCAGCGAATCCGCGCCGATGTACTGGCGGATTTCTTCTTCCGTATGGGTGGAGGCAATCAGCTCCTTGCGCACGCTGGTATCAATGCCGTAGTAGCACGGGTCGGTTACCGGCGGCGAGCTGATGCACATGTGCACCTCGCGCGCGCCTGCATCCTTCAGCAGTTTAACAATTTTGCCGCTGGTAGTACCGCGCACAATGCTGTCATCCACAACAACCACGCTCTTGCCCTTAATAACGCTTTCTACCGGGTTCAGCTTCAGCCTTACGGCGTTTAAGCGCTGCTTTTGCGTAGGCTGAATAAAGGTTCTGCCTACATAGCGGTTTTTGGTTAAGCCTTCCATAAACGGCACGCCGGATTCCAGGCTGTAACCAACTGCCGCCGCCGTACCACTGTCCGGCACGGAAATAACAATATCGGCTTTAATATCTTTAGTTTCCTTTGCAAGCTCGCGCCCCATGTTAATGCGCGCCTGATAAACGGACTGCTTATCAATTACGCTGTCGGTGCGGGCAAAGTATACATATTCAAATACGCAGTGCGCACGTTTGGCAGGCATGCTTTCTGCCCAGCGGCTGCTTTTAGGCTCATCGTGGTCGTTTTCAAACACCAGCATTTCGCCCGGCTCAACGTCGCGTACAAATTCGGCGCCAACCAAATCAAACGCGCACGATTCGGACGCAACCACCCAGCCGCCGTCCATTTTGCCAATCGCCAGAGGGCGGAAGCCATACTGGTCGCGCACGGCGATAAGTTTATTATCCGTCATTACAAGGATGCCGAATGCGCCTTTAATGGTGTTGGCAGCTTCGGCAACACGTTCTTCGATAGTTTTTTTGCGGCTGCGGGCAATCAGGCTTACCACAACCTCGGTGTCAACCGTAGTCTGGAAAACCGTACCCTCCAGAGCAAGGCGTTTGCGCAGTTCTGCCGCGTTGGTAAGGTTGCCGTTGTGCGCCAGCGCTAAGTTGCCGCCGTCAAAATATACGCGCAGCGGCTGAATGTTATACGCCATGCTGGAACCGGTGGTGGAATAACGCACATGCCCGATAGCGATATGCCCTTCCAAACCGTCCACGCCGCCTTTAAATACATCGGCCACCAGGCCCATGCCTTTTTTTGCTTCCATGTGAGTGCCGTCGGTAGCTACAATGCCGCAGCTTTCCTGCCCGCGGTGCTGCAATGCGTACAGCCCCCAGTAGGTGTTCAGCGCAACATCATCGCTGTGCGAATAAATGCCGAACACGCCGCACTCTTCATGCATTTTATCATCCTGAAAATCAATGCCAGCCATTCTCTGCTCCCTTTCCGCCGGCTTATGCTTCAGCTGCACGCTGAGCAGCCAGCTTTTCGCCCTTGGCTTTTACTTCTGCTTTCATTTTTTCGCGGTCTGCGGCAAGCTTTTCAACAAGCTCGGGGTATTTGGTTGCCAAAATCTGCACTGCAAAAAGCGCAGCGTTTTTAGCGCCGTTAATAGCCATCGTCGCAACCGGAATGCCGGAAGGCATCTGCACGAAGCTTAAAAGGGAATCCATGCCGTTAAGCGGGGTGGCATTAATAGGTATGCCAATTACCGGCAGTGTGGTAAATGCAGCAATAACGCCGCCCAGATGGGCTGCTGCGCCTGCTGCGGCAATAATAACCTCAACGCCGCGCTCGCGTGCGCCTGCCGCAAATTCGTGCACCATTTCGGGAGTGCGGTGTGCGGATGCAACCACAACTTCTACTTCAACGCCAAAACTTTTTAAAGTTTTTTCCGCCGGTTCAAGCACCGGCCAGTCAGAATTGCTGCCCATGATAATTGCAACTTTCATTTTCCCACTGCCTTTCAGTAAAAAATAAAGCCCGGCATAAAAACTTCATTGTGCTGTTCAACCAACTACAATTCTTCCGGGCGTCTTTACATAAATAATATTATTACTTTATTTTACCAATAGCCGCCCATTGTGTCAATAAATTTACACATTTTGTTATTTGCTTTTTTCAGTTTCGTAGGGCCAGGCGCTCATGCTGCCCTCAAGGCTCTGCACATTTTTGTAGCCAGCCTGCCTCAGCATCGTTTCTGCCTCATAGCCGCGCAGGTCAATCTGACAGCTGCAAACCAGTTTTGCGTCCTTATCCGGCAGCGCGGTGCAGCAATTTGCGCGCACCTTATCCAGCGGCAGGTTCACAATATTGCAGCAGCCCGCCACATGGCACGCCTTAAATTCGCCCGGCGTGCGCACGTCAACCAGCGTGTAGCCTGCATCCTTGCACAGTTCTTTAAAATCTTTGGGGTTAATGCTGCGCAAACGCCCTTCAATTTTGTTTAAAAGCACATTGGCAGCCGTGGCAATGTTGTCAATCGGCCCGTTAAACGGCGGCGCGTAGCCGATGTCAAACTCGCTCAAATCCTCCAGCGTGGCGCCCATGCTGATAGCGGCAACCAAAGTGTCGATACGCTTATCGACGCTTTGCCCCACTGCCTGCGCGCCGATAACCTTATGCGTCTTTTTATCGGCAAACAGCTTCAGCACAATGCGCCCTGCGCCCGGCATATAACCCAAACGGTCAAAGCCCGGCACAATAACGCTGGCAAAATCAATACCGGCAGCGGCGGCAGTGCGCTCGTTCAGCCCCGTGCTGCCTGCTTCCATGCCCGGCATACGGCACAGCCCCGTGCCCAAAACTCCGGGGTATTTAACCATATCGCCGCAAATATTATCGGCAATTACGCGCCCGTGCTTGTTGGCAGTGCTGCCCATCGGCGCAAAAATTTTCGCTCCGCTTACGCGGTGAGTATTTTCCGCGCAGTCACCGCCCGCATAAATGCAGGGGTCGCTCGTCTGCATATATTCGTTAACGGCAATGCAGCCCGTCGGGCCAATCGCAAGCCCGGCCCCGCGCGCCAGCTCCACATTCGGGCGCACGCCCACGGCCACAACAACCAGCTGCGCCGGAATAGTGCGTTTATCAGTGCGCACTGCAGTTACACGCTCCGTGCCCTCAAAGGCAACAGTTTTTTCGCCAAGGCACAGGTTAATGCCCGCAGCGGCAACGGGTTTCACCGCCAGCTCCGCCATTTCCAAATCGAGCATCTGCGGCAGAATGCGGTCCTGCATCTCCACCACGCTAACCTTCACGCCAAGGTTGTTAAACGCTTCTGCCAGCTCCATGCCAATAAAGCCCGCGCCGACAATTACCACATCCGTAACCTTGTTTGCGGCAAGCTCCGCCTTAACGGCCTGCGCCTCCCACGGGAACCAGAAGTTATGGATGCCCGCCAAATCAGCGCCCGGAACCGGCAAACGCACCGGCGTTGCACCCGTGCCCAGCACCAAAACATCGTAAGGCATATCTTCCGTTTTACCGCTTGTTTTATCCAGCACCGTAACCGTTTTTTCCGCGCGGTTAATCTTCTGCGCCTCGTGGCGGGTTAAAACGTCAATGCCCTTTACGTTTTTAAAATATTTTACATCGCGCGCAATGCCCTGCGGCGTATGCGTAAACTCGTCAAAATTTTTAACCTCGTCGCTGATGTAATACGGAAAACCGCACGCGCCGTAACTTACCAGCTCGCCGCGCTCAATAACCGTAATCTGTGCGTCCTTATCCCTGCGGCGCAGGCGCGAAGCCGTTTTCATCCCTGCCGCCACACCGCCGATAATCAAAACCTTTTTTGCCATATATCCCATGCCCCCTTCGCAAAAATCGCTCAATTAAACTTACTACTTATATTATATAACAAAAACCAAAAAGCCACAGCAAATAAATGCTGCGGCGGGGAAATATCTTTTTACTTCTTCATTTGTTTAATTATAAGCGATACCGAAGGCTGCGTTATGCTGAAAAGGTTTGCCAAAAATACCTGCGAAAGGTTTTCTTCGCTGTACAAGCGGCAAATTTCGGCATTGCGCTCTGCACGCGTGGCAAAACGGCGCACCGGCACTTCGACCTGCTCAATATTAACCCCGCTGTCGCGGATTACCAGCACACTGCGGCTGCCATCGGCATTTTTTATTTTTACCTCCCAGCTGCGCATACCTGTTTTGCTGCGCGGGTTGTACAGGCAGAATTCTATTATGCCGCCCTTAGCGGCGATTTCTTGTTCTATTGCCTTATCTAACGGTTGAATAATTGGCATGTTTTTTCCTCTTTAATCTCAAATATTTTTAGTGTTATTTTGTTTGTGTCTTTGAATAAAGTTTAATCATTCTTTATTTACTTTTTTATTCATGCCGATTCTTTTGAGCGACCAAAAGAACCGGCTAAGAAAAGTCGCGCTCCTGCAAAAAATTTAACCGCTCCGTATCAAATAAGTTTGCCACTTGCAGCGCCTGCGGAACTCGCTTGCTTTGCAAGCTCAAACATCCTCGGCAAATGCTGCAAGTACCTTTTGATGGGAAGTCTACGCTTATTTTTTGAAAGTCGCGGCTCCGCTCAAATTAGCACTTTTGGTACATTTCTATTTTGGTTAAATTGTTACCGTACTTTTAAAGACAACTGCTAAAGTACGTTATGCGTTTGCCGATATAAAATACTCAAAAAGTACGACATACAGCAGCACGCGGCATCGGATTTTAGCAACATTTACTTAAAAGCAACTGCAAAAATCGTGTCGAGCGCAGCGACTCTCGAATTTTTGCAGTTGCGATACTAATAGTTGCGCAGCAAGTCGCGTTAGCGACGCAGCAAAAAATCCGACTAGCCGCAGAACTTTCTTGGTTCGTTCTTTGGTTACAAAGAATGAACAATGAATAAAATAGTAAGAATATAGTATAAACCTTCATACAAAGAACAATAATTAATTTCCAAACTTTTAAAAACAAAAACTATAATTTTATATTAATATCGGTTTAAAACAAAAGGGAGCAAAGCTCCCTTTTGTTTTTTATCAGAACGTCCACTGTACGCCGGCATTAATTTGATAAGTTTCATCATTATCGTGCCCGAAGGATTTTTCCAAATCGAGGAACGCATAGCTGTTTTTGCTCATCATGGTTGCAAAACCAAAGCCTACATCATACCAGGTGCCTTCGTTTTCGTAGCTGATAGTATCCCAGCTGCCGTTAGTAGTAGCGTCAAGCGCACTAATGTCCTGGTCGCCAAGAAATTCGTGCAGCACGTCTGCTTTAAAGTAAACAGTGCTTTGTTTTTCTTCGCCAAAATCTTTACCAAGGCGGAAGCCTGCACGGCCGATTAAGCTGTTAATGCCATCTACGCTAACCTTAGTGCCCTGGCTTGTTACATAGTCTGCACCGGTTACGCGTGCCAGCTGCAGCTGTGCCTGCGGCTCAATGTACCAGTCGTTGCCCATATCTTTTTTGCGTCCATATTCTGCGCTTACGCTGAATACGTTGTTGCTGTAATCACCGGTTACTTGTCCACGGCTATTGTAAATTTCAAATTCGTTGTCAAGGTGTCCCCATTTAGCAACATAGTCTACATAGTGGCCTTTGTTTCCCATCCAGGTATCATACAGCCACAAACCGTAACGGTCAATTTCACCTTTGCCTGCAATATCGCTGTAACCGGTGTCGCCGTGCATATAGTCAACCGCAAAACCTACGCGGCGCTCGCCGTTATCGCAGTCCTGTTTCTTGTCGTAACCAAGTTCATACATGGTGTTCTGGCTGCGGTAAGCGTCAGTTTTACCAATCCTGTCGTGGCGGATGCGTACCCACATACCGTCCTCTTCTTCGCTGTTAATGTAACGTGCTTCGCCAAGGCGTTTATTTAACCTGTCCATGTAAATGGCATTGCTGTAGTTAGCACGGCTCATATTCAGCATGGTTTTGCCGCCATCACTAAGTTCTGTATTCTTAACGCCGATAAGTTTAAAGTTTGTAGTTTCATTGGTGTTAACTTCTACATCAGTTAAATCGTCATTTTCAGCTGTTCCAGCTTCGGTGTTACCGGTTTCATTCGCAGCCAAAGCCATAAACGATGCTTTTGCTATGCCGTTTGTTGCTTCGGTAGTCGAACCCGGAGTGCCATTATTTTCAAAGAATTCATCAACAGTGGTATCGCCAGGTTTTTCACTGGTAAGCTCTGTACCGTTATAATGATGGTTTTCCGTGCTTTCATCATAGCTATCGCTGCCAATAATATATTCAACATTATTAAAGCCTGCATCATAGGTAATAGCTCTAAAGCTTGCAGTAGAATCCTTACCAACAGTAGCAAAGCGCAAACCATCAAAAGTGCCGCCGTCAGTTCTTGCTGCATACATATCTTCTTCCGTTACTGCGTCTATAACGTTTACAATATAGTTGCCGTCTGCATTTTTAATATACAGCATATCGCTTACGTCACGGTCAGCATCAAGGCTCATATTAAAGGTTGCGTTACCGTCAAAATTGTAAACGGTAAGAGCGTGCGCAGTTTCATTTCTATCTGTATTTGCAGAAATAAGGTCAATAATATGGTTATTTTCTGCCGTTTCTTCTTCATCAGAAGTAGTAATACTGGTAATCCAGCTTTGGCCGGTTACATTCCAGCGGGAATTATCTCCCATTGTAAGGTTAACTTCGCCGCCTTTATAAATATCACTACTGAACGCAGGGTCAAAGAATTCAAGACTTTGATGCCCGTCATTACCACTGCCAAAACCTGCTTCATTAGCGCCTGCATCGCCATAATCATCGGCACGGCCTGTTAAAACGCCGCCATTGCCAAGATTAACATTTAAAATGCCGTTATTACCTGCAAGCAAATTACCGGTAATATTAACACCTGCATTGCTGCCGTCTTTCGCCTTTATATCTACCAAACCCTCATAAGCCGAAAGAATATCGCCAGTAATAGAACTTGTAGCTTCCCGTCCATCATTAGTTTTAAAGTTATCATAAGTTAAGGTTACCGTTGCACGGTCTTCTACAGGCGCACTTACAATTTCCCCAGTTAATCCGGTTGCAGTACCCGCTGCAATAGCAATATCGTTGCTGTTACTGCTCTTTTCATAAGTATCAGTGCCAATAATTGTAGCGCCGTCAATAGTAATATCTGCTGTATCATATGCCCAAACAACACGTTCCAGTTCTTCCGGTTTATCATAATCTGCATATGTTCTGATAACATTTCTCTCACCGGATACGGAAATATTTGCACCATTTTCAGCATATAAAGCAGAAATTACAGTAGTATCGGTAAGTCCACCGGCATTAGCTATAGTTGCTGCAGAACGAATGTCATTGTTGTTACTGTATGTACCTTCACCAGTGCTTATCAAATCAACAGTAGTACCAGCTCCAGTTGCATATACAGCACCGGAAAGTGCGTTAGCTTCACCGGCATCTAAAGATACTGTACTACCACTGCGGGCATCAATAGCTTTTTTGCTACCATAAATGCCGCCACCATCTTCAGAATCATAATATGCAAGTTCGCCGGCGTAAATGGTATTATTAGCATCAGCATCTAAATCAACGATTGTTATATCATCGCTGGAGTAAATACCAATACCATTGTCAGATTTTAAAATATTATTTTTACCATCTAATATTATTTTATTATTTTCATAACCGGAATAGTTGTGAGCAGCATAAATACTATAATTTTTACCTGTTATTAAATTGCTGCCAGCTCCTGCATTAACATTTACAGTACCATCATAAGATACTATACCAAACTGACCTGCATTAATATTATTTAAAGTATTTGAAATAATATCAACTTGCGCATTAACACTTGCATAAATACCATAAGAATTTGAAGTAATATTATTAATTTCTTGAGCTTGAATATCTACATCCGAGTTATATGAATAAACACCATAAGCACTCGTACCAGTTATTGCATTACTGCCTTTTATTGCATCTATAACAACATTACTATTAGTAGCATTAATGCCAGTAGAAGCACCTTCAATATTATTAGAATATATTTCATTTTCTGTACCAACGGTATCATTATCATTGGTAGTTAAAGTAACCTCGCTATTATTTGCAGAAATACCAGTTGTTCCGCTAATTATATTATTTGCACCATTATTAGCTGTTAACGATACATCACTACTATCAGATGCGGTAATACCATTGATTTTGCCGTTAATATAGTTGCCATACCCAGTTAAAATAGCTGTTGAACCGTTATTTTTAATATTCAAACCAGTAGTTTGTTCAGAGACCAAACTGTTGATGCCACTTTCTGCAATCATATTAAGATCTGCGCCTAAATCTATATCTGCTGCCGCACCGCTATCTGCACTTAAACAGTTGTTTCCTTTTATTGAATTAATTTTTAAATCACTTTGTTCATCATGCATTTGTACCGCGCCATGAGTACCATAAACAATATTATTATATTTACTTGTTACGTCAATCTTATTATCTGTTGTTTGGCTATTAAATACATCCATAACTATGCCTTTGCCTGACGCTTTATCTTCACCAATACCATAAATATATGTTGAACCATTATTATTATTTATAGTTGTTTGATGAGCTAATTTATCACTATGGTAAGCATATATACCATAAGCAACAGACGAAGAATTCTTACTATTATTTACTGCCCCTATATTAATATTGGGTGTTTTCTGATCTTGAACTTCTGCAACACCAGTTTTAACATTTAATGTTGTAGTTTGTGCATATATGCCATACGCATTAACTTGCTTATTGGTAAGGTTATTTTTAGCATTAGCTATAATATTAATTCCTTGTCCAGCAGTAACATTTGTTGTTTGAGGTATTTCCCCATTTCCTTGTTCATATATACCTGCTGCCGTAGCTGAACTCGTTGCGTAATCATTTATTGTTAAATCTGCTCCAATATTAACAATATTATCAGCATTAATAGTATTTAATGTTGTACCTGTTTTTCCTTGATTGGCAACCCAAAAACCAAACGCTCTGTTCAGATCAGTACTATCTGCACTAAGATATAAATTATTTCCTGCATCAAGATTAATAGTATGATAAGACGAAGAAATAGCATAACTACCATAGCTTGAATTATTCGAAGAAGTTTTTTCTGCTATCGCACTTATCGATATATTATTACCTGCATTAATATCAACTGTACTAGATAAACCATATGTATAAATACCGTAAGCCTCTTCACCTTTTGCAGTAATATTAACATTGTTATCTGCATTAATATCAACTATACCACTTTTATTTAGCGTATATATACCCTTGGCTATTCCTTCACTAGCATCAACATCAATTTCAACATTATTAGCATTTAAATTTACATTTTTTGAAGCATAAATTCCAACATTATCTTTAAATGTCGTTGCTGGTGCAGCATCTTTAGCTGTATATGATTTTAAAATTATGTCTCCCTTTTCTGCATCCAGCGTAATACTTCCACCAGAAGCATTTATACCCCTATAAAGAGTATCATTAAATCTATTATCTGAATCACCACCTAGAATTTCGATATTTCCTTTTTTTGTAATCAATTCAACATTACTTGAAGACGTTGCATTGACACCATATACATTATTAGAAGAAGTGCTTCCTTGCCCATACAAATTAAATTTAATTCCATTATCAGCATTAACACTAACTTTACCCTGCGCACCGGTTACAGATATACCATATTGCTTTGCTAAATCACTATTAACATCAATTGTAATACTTTCACCATTAACAGTAATTACTTTATTTCCATCAGCGTCAACAGCTTTACCTGTTAATGGATTAGTATAAATTGTAGATACTTCATCATAAGTACCACTTTCAGTAATACCAGTTGGATATTCCATTGCCCACGCACTTCCATAAACACTTGTGCTTAAAAGTAAGCCTAATACGATTGCCCTTTCTAAATTTTTTCTCCGCTTCATTTACCTCACCTCATAAAATTTATTAAATATTAGTTGATACATTTTACTTATATTAAAACGTATCAGAAAT
>CASEIL010000012.1 GCA_949288065.1 uncultured Phascolarctobacterium sp. | reverse complement strand
TAATAGTTGCGCAGCAAGTCACGATAGTGACGCAGCAAAAAATCCGACTCGCCGCAAAACTTTCTTGCTACTTCTTTAGTTATAAAGAAGTAGGGATGAATGAAAAACTATGAATAAAAAAGCAGTAACTTCATACAAAAACGTAAACTAAAAAATAAATGATATTAAAGAGGTGAAGAAAATGCTAAATACCCAATCTTTAGACGAAGAAACCTTACAACACATCGCCGGTGACGGCAAAATAGAGCTGTGCCTGCATAACCCGCGCAGCAAAAGCGGCATACAAACGTGGGAACTAAAAATAAAACTGCCTGACGGCAAACGCAAAATTGCCGTGGTGCGCGATTACGGCTTTGAGCAGAATGTGGAAGAAATAGCCATTAACCGCTTTAAAACCCGTGCCGAGCGCAACGCCGAAATTTACCGGCTATACCATGAACAAGGCTTAAGCCAGGTATTTTTGGCAAATTTGTTTAACATCAGCCAGCCTTCGGTTTCGCTGATTGTGAACCCAAAAGGGCAGTAATTATTGGATAAGCCGTTAATAAAAATATTTAAGCTAAAACCCGAAAGCAGAAAATACTTTCGGGTTTCACTATACATTTTGCAAATTATTAATTAAAACTTCTGTAATTATATTAATAGTTATTTTGCCAAACTTGTTTTTAAATGTTAAAATAAATATATGTTCGTTTTAATAAAACTTTGAAGGGTTTGGTGTTATGGATTTAACTACGATAATACTTATTTTAGTAATAATTTTGCAGCTGGTGGTTTTGGTGGCGCTGTACCGCGGCCGCAGCGGTGCGGTGGATGAGGAGGATTTGCTGGAGGTTGTGCGGCGTTTTGAAACGACGGAGCAGCGTATGTACGAAGGCCTGCGCGATTTACGCAGCGAACAGGCAACTTTGGCGCGCGCGGCGCGGATGGAAAACCAGGCGGCGGCGGACAGGTTGGCAGAGCAGCTTGACAAACGCTTTGATAAAATCGGCGCTTCGACAGAGAAAAATTTGGAAGAAATCCGTGCCATAGTGGACGAAAAGCTAAATGCCACGCTGGAAAGGCGCCTGGGCGAAAGCTTTAGCCTTGTCAGCCGCAGGCTGGAAGAGGTGCACCGCGGTTTGGGCGAGATGCAGAGCCTTGCGGGCGGCATTGGCGATTTAAAGCGCATTTTAAGCAATGTTAAAAACCGCGGCATTTGGGGCGAAATGCAGCTGAAAGTTTTATTGCAGGATATGCTGGCGCCGGAGCAGTATGCCGAAAACGTCGCTGTAAAACCGGGCGCGGCAGAGCGCGTGGAGTTTGCGCTGAAGCTGCCGGGCAGGAATGAGCAGACGGTGTGGCTGCCGGTGGACGCGAAGTTTCCGCAGGAGGATTACCAGCGCCTTTTGGAAGCACGCGAAAATGCCGATGCTGCTGCCGCAGAAGCGGCGCTGAAACAGCTGGAAAAACGCTTTAAAAGCGAGGCGGCGGATATTAACAGCAAATACATCTGCCCGCCGTACAGCACGGATTTTGCCGTGATGTACCTGCCGACGGAGGGGCTTTTTGCCGAAGCGGTGAACATGACGGGTTTAATGGAAGAATTGCAGCGCAAATACCGCGTGTGCGTGGCAGGCCCGACGACGCTGGCGGCGCTGCTGAACAGCTTGCAGGTGGGCTTCCGCACTTTGGCGATAGAAAAACGCACCGGCGAGGTGTGGCGTATTATTGCCGGTGTTAAGCAGGATTTTGTTGTTTTTGCCACGTTGCTGGATAAAACGCGCAAAAAATTGCAGGAGGCCAGCGGCCACATCGAAGCGGCAGAGCGCCGCAGCCGCGTGATTAACAAAAAGCTGGGCCGTGCCGAAAGTTTTGAGGATGACTTTGACGATAATCCGCCTAAGGGCGAAAATGGAAACAGCATAATGTAAAGCAAAAGGCAGCCAAGCGGCTGCCTTTTTTAGCTTAATGTAAATTATTTAGTTTCGTTTTTCAGCGGTGTTTCAAAATAAACGCTGGTGCTGGGGAAGGCACAGCTTGCGCCGTTCGCTTCCAAAATCTTCATAATATCAAGGTTAATCTGCTCGCGCGCTGCCAAAAAGCCGCGGGTGTCGCTGGCCTTGGTGTAGCACACAATAAAAATGTTCAGGCTGCTGTCCGCATAATCGCGGAAGTAAACCATTACCGTTTCGCTAAAAACCAGCTCGCTGTGCGTTAAATAATGGCGTATGGCTTCCACCAGCTGCTGCATCTGGTCGTGCGTTGTGTCGTAGGTAACGCCCAGCAAAAATTCCAGGCGGCGCTTTTCGCGTTTGGTGTAGTTAATAATGGGCGTGTTGGAAAGCAGCGAGTTCGGCACATATACCAGCTCCTGCGGGAAGGTGCGGATGCAGGTGCTGCGGAAAGTAATTTTTTCTACCGTGCCTTCTACGCCGTTGGCGGAAATCCAGTCGCCAACCTTAAACGGCTTATCTACAATAATAACAAAGCTGCCAAACACATTGGCCAGCGCGTCCTTGGCGGCAAAGGCCAGAGCGAGCGAACCGATACTTAAACTGGCTAAAAGGCCGCTCATATCATAGTTCCATTCCTTGGCAATCATCAGCGTGGCGATAACGACGATTAAAATGCGCAGCATGGTTGAGAGAATGTTCGCCAGCGAATCTTCAATATTAATTTCCGCCTGCGTTAAAATTCTGAGCGCTAAGCCGTGGGTAATATCGCTAAGGTTAAACACGCCCCAGAAAATGCAGATGATAAAGCTGCTGCGCAAAATCCTGTCGATAACGGGGTGGTCCGTAACAAAGGTGATGGGCGAGCAGTTCAGCGCTGCATACACGCCAAGGATATACAAAAAAATATGTATCGGCTTGGAAAAGGCGTCCAAAATATCGCCGCCGTATTCAAACGACATTTTATTGTTTAACAGCTGCAGAAAACGCAAAATAACAGTGCGGTACAAATAACGTATTACCATAAAGCCGCAAAAAACAACAACCGGCTTTATCCACGGGGTTAAAATATTAATAATCTGCTCCATAAAAGCTCCTTGTGTAATTTATTTATCATTATTTTATCATTTTGAGGGCGCAAAAACAATAATTCACAAAACTTACAAATAAAGTACAGAACTTTGTGTTATAATATTGCCAAGCAATAAGCATAAGGAGGCGCGTATGGAATATTTTTTGGAAGCATTGGCGGCAGCCTTTATCATAATCGTGGGGCCGCTGCTCACATTGGTGGGCTTGCCGGGCAACACGCTGATGCTCATTTCGGGTATAGGGTTTGCCTGCTTTGACGAAGCAAAATATTTTGACGGGCGCATTTTATCAGCGCTGGTGCTGATTTATGTTTTTGGTGAGTTATGGGAATTTATAGTATCGTTTTTCGGCATCCGCAGGCATAAACTGCCGTGGAGCGTGGTAGGGCTGATTGGCATCGGTACCTTTATCGGCGCAGTTTTGGGCACGGGCGTGTTCCCGGTGTTCGGCAGCGTGCTGGGCGGCGCTATGGGCTCGTTTGTAATGGCGTTTGTGTATGAGTATTCGCAAACAATGGATTGCGACGACGCCTTTGAGCTGGCTTGGAAGGCTGCCAAGCTGCAATTTATTGCAATTATCGGCAAAGTGGTTGCCTCGGCGGCGATGGCGATACTGCTTATTAAGCAAATCTTTTTAAACACATAAGGAGGAAAGCATGGATAATATGAAATTTAAATTCCTGCACAACAATTTTAACGTGCTGGAACTGGGAAGAAGCATGTATTTTTATGAAGAAGCGCTGGGCTTAAAAGAGGTTAGGCGCATTACTGCTGAGGACGGCAGCTTTATTCTGGTTTATCTGGGCGACAGCGAATCCAACTTTGAGCTGGAACTGACCTGGCTGCGCGACCGCAAAGAGCCGTACAACCTTGGCGATAACGAATTCCATCTCGCCTTTGGCGTTAAGGATTTTGAAGCAGCGCATGCCAAACATAAAGAAATGGGGTGCGTTGTTTACGAAAACCCCAAAATGGGCATTTACTTTATTGCCGACCCGGACGGTTACTGGCTCGAGATTTTACCTTTAAAATAAGGGGCGAGGCATAATGGCAGCTTTAAAAGAGATGACGGTAGTAACCAGCGGCAAGCTGCGCACACCGGCGTATGAGCTTTTGGACGCCGAAACCAACCTTCTGGCGTGGAAGGAAGGCGGGCGCACACCGGCAGAGCTTTTTGACAGCTGGCTGGCACAGGCAGACGCGCTGTATTCTATCGGCAATATTAAAATAAACGAAGAACTGCTGGCCAAAGCGCCCAAGCTGAAGGTTATCGCGCAGGCCTCCGTGGGGTACGATAATATCGACGTCGCCGCCTGCCATGCGCGAGGCATAAAGGTGGGCAACACGCCGCATGTGCTGGCTCCCGCCGTGGCGGATTTAGCCTACGGGCTGATAATTGACAGCGCCCGCAAAATTGCCCGCGGCTGGCAGCATGTTGCAACCGGCAAATGGGGCGAGCGCAAGGGCCTGGGCTTTGGCGTGGATTTGGCAGGTAAAACGCTGGGTATTGTTGGCATGGGCGACATTGGCAGCAAGGTTGTTAAACGCGCTTTGGCAAGCGATATGCGCGTTATTTACCATAACAGGCACCGCCGGGTGGATGACGCTGCTTTGGGCGCGGAATATGCTACTTTTGATGAGCTTTTAAAAACGGCGGACTTTATTTTGGTAACCGTGCCGCTGACGCAGGAAACGCAGGGCATGTTTGGCAGCGCGCAGTTTGCTGCGATGAAGGACGGCGTGCGTTTTATTAACATTGCCCGCGGCAAAATTGTGGATACGGAAGCATTGTACGAAGCGCTGGCAAGCAAAAAGGTTGCTTACGCTGCGCTGGACGTTACTGACCCGGAACCGCTGCCCGGCACGCACAAGCTGCTGACGCTGGACAACGTAACCGTAACGCCGCACATTGCAACCTCCACCGTGGAAACGCGCGACGCTATGGCCAAACTGGCAGCCGAAAATATTTTGGCAGCCCTTAGCGGCAAACCAATGCCGGCAGAAGTAAAAGGATGAAATAAAAAGGAATCACTTTGCGTGGTTCCTTTTTTTGCATAAAAATTAAGCGCGTCCGCATTGCGGGCGCGCTTTTAGTATGTGCATATTCAGTTTATTTTTTACTCTCCGGCAGTGCTGTTAAATAATCCAGCGAGGTGCCGTCGTCGAAGGCGAGGTTGGTTAAGTAGGCGTTCCATTTTACCTTGCTTAAATCGGTATTGATAACCTGCGCGTCCTCTTTAACGTAGGGGTTCAGCTCAAAATCAAATTTGTACAGTTTGTTGGCGCCGTTTTTCAGCATGGCGTTGCTGGCAAAGCTGCCGCTGTAAAAAATCTGCCCGTTGGCATCGTACAGCTCCAGCATACCGGCAATGTAGCTGATGTTTTTACCGGAGGTGTTGTTTAAATTAAGTTCCGCCTCCAGCACGCGGATAATTTTGGAGTAATGCACAGACGTTATTTGCAGCATTTTTTTATCCAGCGCTACGTTTTGGGCAATCTGCGCGGCGATGGGCTTGTTAAGCTCCGCCAGTTTTTCCTTAACGGCTGCCTCGCGCATTTTCATAAAGTCCTGCAAATTGGTAATCTGCTGCAAGCGCCACAGGCCGTCGTCCAGCTGCTGCATTTTAATCTGCAAAATAAAATCTTTGGTTAATTTTTCGTCGTGCAGCTTAAGGTTTACCAATGCGGTTTCGCCGTTAATATCGCTGCTTTCCACACCCTCGTACTTCAAATCGCCAAAGCCGGTGCGGTCCTTCAGGTTATCTACAATTTCCGCGCCATTTTCGCTGCCTGCCGGTACAGCCTCGGGCACATCCTCGCTGTCGTCAGCCTGGTCGCCCTTAACAATGTAGCTGCGGGTTTCGCTTTCCAAAAGCGGTACGGCCAGCCCCTTAATGCCCTTAACAATGGCAACAATAATCGGGTTGGCGTCCTTATCGCTGCCGAAGGTAACGGCAACAACATCGTCGTAAGCCTTGCTGTACAGCGAGTTCATATCCACATGCTTTTCAAAGGTTCTCAAGTCGTGCTGGCGCACAGCGTCGGCAATAAGCGCAATAGAATGCTGCGGCGTTTTAAGCCAGTAAAAAAAGTACCAGCCGCTTGTCAAAATGGCAAGTGCCGCCAGCACCGCAACAATCTTTTTAACTTTATCGTTCAACAAAGACCCTCCTAAATAAAACTTTTTCCCTGCCAATATTATACTACTAAAGCATTTTAATGCAATAATTTTATAAATTTTTATTTGCAAAAATAATCAATCCGCTTTGGCGGGATATAAAATAAAAAATCCGCAGATTCGCTCTGCGGACTGATTTTTAAATTGGTCGGGGCGGCGAGATTCGAACTCACGGCCTCTTGTACCCGAAACAAGCGCGCTACCAAACTGCGCCACGCCCCGACTTTGTGTTGCTTACTGCAACGAAGATAATTATAAATAACTTTTAACGAATTGTCAACACTTTTTTAAAAATTTTTTAACCTTCAACCACAACGCGGATGAATTTAACATTAAAAGCCTCGGCGATGTGCGTCAGGCATTCGCGTTCAATGTTGGTGCGGTGCAGCTCGTTTTCGGCAACAAGCAAAATTTTGTCGCCGCTGAGGTTAATATTGTGTACCTTGCTGATGAGGCGTTTAAAACCGTCTTCGCCCAGCGCTTCCTTTAATTTTGCCAGGCCTTCCATCAGGTAAGGTTTTTCTTTAGACATACGTAATTCCAAAGGCGAAAAGGGAACGGTAACAACTTTGGCGTCCCTTGCCAGGACAAAGTCTTCTTCGTGTTCGCCCGGTACTACCAGATCATCTCTCATTGTTCTTCCTCCTTTAGCTTTTACAACACATATTATAGTTTATTGCGCAGGCATAGTCAAGTGCAGCTAACTTGACAAATTTTACAATTATAAGATAGAATATAACGTCTAAAATTTTAAACAGGAGTTGAAATAATGAGTTTTTTTGATGAGTTTAAAGATTTTGCCATGCGCGGCAACGTAATGGACATGGCGATAGGCGTTGTTATCGGCGGTGCCTTCGGGCAGATTACCACTTCTTTGGTAAACAATGTTATTATGCCGCCGCTTGGTATGCTTATCGGCAAAATAGATTTTTCCAATCTGTTTTTAGCGCTGGACGGCAAATCTTACCCCACGCTTAAGGCTGCCGCCGATGCAGGCGCTCCGGTGCTTTCCTACGGTGTGTTTATCAATACCGTAATTAACTTTTTAATCATTGCCTTTGCGGTGTTTGTGGTAATTAAGCAGATTAACCGCTTCCGCCCCAAGGCGGCGCCTGCGCCCGCGCCGAGGCTGTGCCCGTTTTGCCGCCAGCCTATTGCTGATGACGCAACGCGCTGCCCGCACTGCACCTCTCAGTTATAAAAAAATTTAAAATTTGCCAATAACCGCATTAAGTTGTATAATCATTAGTATGGCTTAATGCGATTATTATTTTGACTGGAGGAAGATTGATGTCTGTTTTTGACGTTCTGCAAGAGCGTGGTTTTGTAAAACAAATGTCGCACGAGGAAGAAATCCGTGAGCTTCTCGCAAAGGAGAAAATCACCTTTTATATTGGCTTTGACCCGACGGCTGACAGCCTGCACGTTGGCCACTTTATCGCCTTAATGGCGATGAGCCACATGCAAAAGGCGGGGCACCGCCCGATTGTGCTTTTGGGCGGCGGCACCGGCATGGTTGGCGACCCGAGCGGCAAGGATGAAATGCGCAAGATGCTGACACCGGAATTTATTGCGCACAACATTGCCTGCTTTAAAAAGCAGATGAGCCGTTTTATTGATTTTACGGACGACAAGGCAATTATGGTTAACAACGCCGACTGGCTGCTTGATTTGAACTATATTAAGCTGCTGCGCGAGGTGGGCGTGCATTTTTCGGTTAACCGCATGCTGACGGCTGAGTGCTTTAAAAAGCGCCTGGAGCGCGGGCTTTCTTTCTTTGAATTTAACTATATGATTATGCAGGCGTACGATTTTTGGACGCTGAATAAAAAATACGGCTGTGTGATGGAAATGGGCGGCGACGACCAGTGGTCCAACATGCTGGCTGGCGTGGAGCTTATCCGCCGCAAGGAGCAGAAGCCTGCTTTTTGCATGACCTGCAAGCTGTTAACCACCAGCGACGGGCGCAAAATGGGAAAAACCGAAAAGGGCGCGCTGTGGCTTGACCCGGAAAAGACCAGCCCATACGATTTTTACCAGTACTGGCGCAATGTGGATGACAGCGACGTGGAGAACTGCCTGGCGCTGTTAACTTTCCTTCCCATGGACGAGGTGCGCCGCTTGGGCAGCCTGAAGGATTCTGCCATTAACGAGGCGAAAAAGGTGCTGGCTTACGAGGTTACCAAACTTGTACACGGCGAGGAAGAGGCCAACAAGGCCAAACAGGCAGCAGAGGCGCTTTTTGGCGGCGGCGGCGCTATGACCGACGTGCCGACTATTAACCTTACGGCAGAAGACGTCAACGCCAAGCTGATTGACGTTTTAACTGCGGCCAAGGTGTTCAGCAGCAAACGCGAGGCAAGGCAGATGGTGCAGCAGGGTGGTTTGTACCTTGGCGACAGCGCCGTTAGCGATGCTGAAATGCAGCTGAGCCCGGAACTATTTGATGCAGATAAGAGCCTTTTAGTGCGCAAGGGCAAAAAGAAATACTACCGTTTGCTGATTGACTAATATTTAACAAGGTTAAGGCTGCAATAAAACGCAGCCTTAATTTTTGATTAGGAGAAGACATGAAACAAAAACTTACTTTTATGGAAATTCTGCCGATAGGGCTGATGCTGTTTGCGTCGTTCTTTGGTGCGGGCAACTTAATTTTTCCGCCTGCGCTGGGGCAATCGGCCGGCGTTAACTTTTTATCGGCGGCGGCAGGTTTTTGCACCACGGGCGTAGGCATACCGCTTTTGGGCATTATCGCCATCGGCCTTTTGCGTGCTTCCAATCCGGAGGCGCTGGCATTGCCGGTGCACCCAAAATTTGCCAAGCTGCTGATAATTGTTACGGTGCTGACCATCGGGCCGTTTTTTGCTATTCCGCGTACCGGCGCAGTATCGTTCGACGTTGGCATTCTGCCGTTTATATCGGCGGAGGATTACGATTTGGGGCTGGCGCTGTATTCGCTGTTCTTTTTTGCCGTTACTTACTTTTTGTCTGTTAACCCTTCCAAAATAGTGGACTGGGTTGGCAAAATTTTAACGCCGCTGCTTCTGGTAAGCATTGCCGTTTTGGTATTGCAGGTGTTTTTATACCCCATGGGGCAGCCGCAGCAGGCAGGCGGCTATTATGCCACCATCCCTTATTTAAAGGGCTTTCAGGAAGGCTATTTTACCATGGACTTGCTGGCAACGATGCTGTTTGGCTCCGTGGTAATTGATTCCATTAAGCTGCGCGGCATTACGGACGGCAAGGTTTTAACCGTAACCTGCATTAAGGCGGGCGTTATTGCGGCGGCGCTGCTGGCTGCCATTTACTTTTCGCTTACTTACACCGGCGCAACAAGCGTGGCGGTGTTCGGCCTTTCGGATAACGGCGCGGTAGCGCTTTCCGGCATTGCCAATTACTACATGGGCACCGCCGGCAACGTAGTGCTGTGCCTGATGATTTTCTTTGCGTGCTTAACGACGAGCATTGGCCTGACGGTATCGGCAGGCTCGTACTTTGAACGCGTGCTGAACGGCAAAATGCAGTATCAGCGCCTGGCGGCTGCCATTTGCGTTTTCAGCTTCTGTGTTTCCAACTTTGGCTTAAACAAAATTATGGCGCTTTCCGTGCCGGTGCTGTGTTTGCTGTACCCCATTGTTATCGTGCTGGTGCTGCTGGCGTTTTCGCCGGTTAAGCGTACCTGCATTTACCGCACTACGCTGGCATTTACCATTGTGTTTGCGGTTATGGACGGCTTAAAGGCGGCGGGCGTATCCATGAGCATCGCCGAAGGCATTTTAAGCGGCATTGTTCCGTTTTACAATGTAGGCTTCGGCTGGCTGGTGCCTTCCGTCGTCGGGTTTGTAATTGGCATTGTTTACAGCATGTTTGTAAAAGAAAAAGCATAACTAATTTTCCGCAGTTGTTTAATGCAGCTGCGGATTTTTTATTTAAGGGCATTTTTGCGGCAGATGTGGTACAATAAAAATAAATAAAACAGGCTGCGGGGTGAGCGCATGTATATCAGTAAGCTTCGGCTTGAAAATTTCCGTTGTTACGATAAATTTGAAATTGATTTTGATAAGGAGCTGACGGTAATCGTTGCCGAAAACGGGCAGGGCAAAACCGCTATTCTGGACGCGGTGGCAGTTGCCATGGGCCCGTATCTGTCCTGCTTTTCGGACGGCAAGGCGCGCAGCATCCGCGATACGGACGTGCGCCAGTCGGTGGAAACCGCCAGCAAAAAGGAACTGCAAATTCTGCGCATGAAAAGCCAGTACCCGGTTGTTATCGGCGCGGAAGGCGACATTGAAGGGCAAAAAATAAGCTGGCAGCGCGAGCTGAACAACGCCAAGGGGCGCACCACCATGCAGCACGCCAGGCAGCTATCCGCCTATGGGCGCAAAATGGTGGAGGCTTTGCGCGCCAAGGACGACAACAACGTGGTGCTGCCGGTAATTGCCTATTACGGCACGGGGCGCATGTGGAACGACAGCAAGCTGCGCAACACCTTAAAGAACATTGATTTGGAGCGCAGCAGCGGCTATACGGATTGCCTGGAATCTACATCGGCCTACGCTAATTTTGGGCACTGGGTAAAATACGCCGTGATGAGCGCGGCGGAGATTGAACGCATTATCGCCGAAAGGCATTTGAACGAAAAGAACCCTTACCGCGAGGTGTTTAAGGCGGTGGAGCAGGCGATTGTAACCTGCATTGGCAGCATGGGCTGGACGGATATTGATTACAGCTTTGTGCGGCAAAATTTGGTGCTGAAGCATAAAACGCGCGGCATTTTGCCGATGGAGGCGCTCAGCGACGGTGCGCGCAGCATTATCAGCATGGTGGCGGATTTAAGTTACCGTATGGTGCGGCTGAACCCGGATTTGGGCATTAACGCCGTGCTGCAAACGCCGGGCATTGTGCTTATTGACGAGGTTGATATGCACCTGCACCCCTCGTGGCAGCAAACGGTGCTGTTCGATTTGCGCAAGGCTTTCCCAATGGTGCAGTTTATTGTAACCACACACAGCCCGCAGGTTTTAACTACGGTGCCGCCGCAGTGCATCCGCGCTTTGCGCTGGGACAACGATTTGATAGATATTTACCAGCCGGATTTTTCGCTGGGCGCGGAAAGTTACCAGCTGTTGAAGGATATACAGAACGTAGACGCAAGGCCGCAGTGCGTACCCGTGGTAAAAGAGCTGAAGCGTTATTTAGAGCTTGTAAGCGAGGACAAATGGGACTGCGCCGAGGCGCTGGAGCTGCGCAAAAAGCTGGATAAATGGGCGGCAGGGCGCGAGCCTGCGCTGCTGCGTGCGGATATGGATATCAGAATGCGTTCCTTCAGGAGGAAGCAGCATGAAAAGAATCTTTAAAAATCCGGAAGCGCCGGAAGCGCTGCGCGAGTTTGCGGAGCAGTACCCGGACGAAACGTGGGAGCATTTCCGTCGTGCCAACCGCCGTGGTTACCGCGAAGTTAAAAGGCAGCTTTTAAAGGACCAGCACGGCCTGTGCGCCTACTGCGAAATAAATATTAAATTTGCCGATGAGGAGGGCGAGGTTGACGACTTCCGTGTGGAGCATTTTTACCCCAAAAGCGAAACGGATTTTGCCGTGCATAACTACCATTTGGACTGGCAGAACCTTTTGGGCGTGTGCCACGGCGGCAGCCAGCCGAATGTGGAGGACGCAGAGGTAAGGTTTTCCCGCCGTAAGGCGGACAGAAGCTGCGATGTGCCCAAGGGCGGCAAACCGATTAACGAGCGCATTTTAAACCCGCTGGAGATACCCGCCGACGTGCGCATTTACCGCTATGCCGCACACACCGGCCGCATGATTGTAGATGAGGACACCTGCCCGCCGGAGCTGGTGCGCAAGGCGCGCAACACGATACGCGAGCTGAATTTAAACGCCCCGCGCTTAATGCGTATGCGCCGCGAGGCTATCAGCGTTTTGGAGGACGAAATAGAAAACGCCCTTGCCGCAGGTGTGGATATGGAAGGCTTTTTAACCATCCTTGCCGAAAACTTTTTGCTGCCGGACGACAACGGTAACTGCCAGGCCTTCTTTTCCGTCATCCGCTGGTTTTTAGGCCCGGCGGCGGAACAGGTTTTAAGCGAACACGGCTATGCAATTTAACAAAATCCTGCTTAACAGGCAGGATTTTTGTTTTTAAAATAGAAAATATAAAAGTCATGAAATTTATGCTGACGGGGAGAGATATAATGAAACTCAGTAAAAAAGCCTTTAAAGCCTATGATATACGCGGCGTTGTGCCGCAGGAAGTTAACGCCGAGCTGGCATACAGGGTGGGGCGCGTGTTTGCCGCCATGTTTGCCGCTGAAACTGTGGTTGTGGGGCATGATATCCGCCTGACGGGGCCGGAGCTGGCCGCTGCCGTTGCCGACGGCTTGCGCGACGGTGGCTGCACTGTGTACGATATTGGCGAGTGCGGCACGGAGATGGTTTATTTTGCTACGGCGCATTTAAACACCGACGGCGGTATTATGGTTACTGCCAGCCACAATCCTGCCGATTATAACGGTATGAAGCTGGTGCGCAGCGGCGCAAGGCCTGTTTCCAGCGATACCGGTTTAATGGAAATTGGCGAAATGGCGACGGAGGAGGGCGAGTTCCCACACGTTGTGGTAGCCGGCAAAACGCGCGGCGAGCTGATTAAAAAGGACATTATGCCCGATTATATTGAGCATTTGTTAAGCTATATTGACGGTAAAAATTTAAAACCGCTGAAAATTGTGGCTAACCCCGGCAACGGCTGCGCAGGCCCGGTGCTGGCAGAGCTTGCTAAACACCTGCCGTTTGAATTTGTGAAGATTAACGAAACGCCGGACGGCAGCTTCCCCAACGGCGTGCCGAACCCGCTTTTGGAGCATAACCGCGCCGTTACGGCGGATAAGGTGCTGGCAGAAAAGGCCGATCTTGGCATTGCCTGGGACGGCGACTTTGACCGCTGCTTCTTCTTTGACGAAAAGGGCGAATTTATTGAAGGCTACTACATTGTAGGGCTTTTGGCATCGGCGTTTTTAAAGAAACTACCGGGCAGCAAAATTATGTACGACCCGCGCCTTACCTGGAGCACGGAAGAAATCATCGCCGAAAAGGGCGGCGTGCCGGTGCGCTGCAAGAGCGGCCACGCTTTTATGAAGGAGTGCATGCGCCAGAACGACGTTGTTTACGGCGGCGAAATGAGCGCACACCATTATTTCCGCGAGTTTTCGTACTGCGACAGCGGCATGCTGCCGTGGCTTTTAGTAACGGAGCTGATGTGCTGCGAGGGTAAAAAACTTTCGGAGCTTGTGGGCGAGCGTATGGAAAAATTCCCGTGCAGCGGTGAAATCAACCGCAAGGTTGCCGACAGCAAATCCGTGCTGGCTGAGCTGGAAGCAAAATACTCCGAGGGCGGCAAGGTAGACAAGCTGGACGGCCTGAGCATTGAATATGATAACTGGCGCTTTAACGTAAGGGTTTCCAACACGGAGCCTGTTATGCGTTTGAATGTGGAAACGCGCGGCGACAAGGCGCTGCTGAAAGATAAAACAGAAGAACTTTTAGCCGTTATCGGCGGAGAAGAAGCATAAGGAGAGATTGGCAATGACAACGATTAAACCCGTCCGCAGGGCAGTAATACCGGCAGCAGGTCTTGGCACGCGCTTTTTGCCTGCCACCAAGGCTACGCCGAAGGAAATGCTGCCGATTGTGGACACGCCGACCATTCAGTATATTATTGAGGAGGCTTTAGCTTCCGGCATTGAAGATATAATTATCATTAGCGGCAAGGGCAAACGCTCTATTGAGGACCATTTTGACCGCAACATGGAGCTGGAAATGAGCCTTGAGGCCAGCGGCAAGTTTGAGCAGCTGGAAATGGTGCGCCGCATTTCGGAAATTAACCTGCACTACATCCGTCAGAAGGAGCCGCGCGGATTGGGCCACGCTATTTTGTGCGCGCGCCGTTTTATCGGCGACGAGCCGTTTGCGGTGCTTTTGGGCGACGATGTTGTAGACAGCAAAAAGCCTGCGCTTAAGCAGCTGATTGATGTGTACGACCGCCGCGGCTTTAGCGTTTTGGGCGTGCAGGAGGTTGCGCCGGAGAAGGTATCGAGCTACGGTATTATCGACGCTGTGCCGACGGAAGAAGAACGTACCTACACCGTGCGCGATATGGTGGAAAAACCTGCGCTTGAGGAGGCTCCTTCGCGCCTGGCGGTTTTGGGGCGCTACATTATTACACCGGAAATTTTTGATATTTTGGAAAACACAGCGCCGGGGCGCGGCAATGAAATTCAGCTGACGGACGCGCTGCGCGTGCTGGCTAAACAGCAGCCGATGTATGCTTATAATTTTGAAGGCCGCCGCTACGACGTTGGCGACAAGCAGGGCTTTATTGAGGCAACCGTGGAGTTTGCGCTGAAACGCCCGGAAATGCGCGACAAGCTGCTGGAATATTTGGAGCATATTGTTAAGGTAAACAAGGAGTAACGGCATGAATGTTTTGGTAACGGGCGGCGCGGGCTATATCGGCTCGCACGTTGTTAATGTTTTAAAAAAAGAGGCAGGCTTTACGCCCATTGTGTATGATAATTTTTCTACCGGGCACCCGGAGGCTGTGGCGGACGATGTGCAGCTGGTGGAGGGCGACATCCGCGACATTGAGTTTACTAGGCATGTAATGGCGCAGTTTGAAATTGACGCCGTTATCCACTTTGCGGCAAGCAGCCTGGTGGGCGAAAGCATGAGCGACCCGGCAAAATATTATGTAAACAATGTGGAAGGCTCGCTGCATTTATTGCAGGCCATGAAGCAATCCGGTGTGGATTACATTGTGTTCAGCAGCACGGCGGCGGTATACGGCGAGCCGGAAAAAACGCCGATTTGCGAGGATTTTGCCACGCAGCCGACCAATGTGTACGGGCGCACCAAGCTGGTTATTGAAGGCATGCTGAAGGATTACGCCATGGCTTACGGCATGCGCTATGTGGCGCTGCGCTATTTTAATGCGGCTGGCGCGTCGCTGACGGCGGACATCGGCGAGGACCACCATCCGGAAACGCATTTAATTCCGCTGATTTTAAAAACGGCGCAGGGCGTGCGCGACAGGGTAAGCATTTTCGGTACGGATTACCCGACGCCGGACGGCACCTGCCTGCGCGATTATATTCACGTTGAGGATTTGGCGACGGCGCATGTGCTGGCGCTGAAGCATCTGGTTGGCGGCGGCGAAAGCCGTGTTTATAACCTTGGCAGCGAGGCAGGCTTTAGCGTGCGCGAAATTATTGAAACCGCCAAACGCGTTACCGGCGTTGATTTTGCGGTAACGGAAGAAGCACGCCGCAGCGGCGACCCGGCAGTGCTGGTGGCAAGCAGCGAAAAAATCCGCAAGGAACTTGGATGGCAGCCGCAGCACAGCACCGTGGAAGAAATTATTAAAACGGCGTGGAAGTGGCACCAAAACCATCCGCACGGCTATAACGGCTGAAAATAAAAGAAAAATTTTAAATAACACAGGCATCTTGCGGTGCTTGTGTTATTTTTTGCTTTGCAGGGCGAAGATTTTTTGATATAATACCAATTCGAGAACATTAGGAAACAGAGGATGAAGCATGCAGCTGGTTGTAGATAACCTGACAAAAAGCTTTGGCATCAACACCATTTTTAAGGATGTCAGCTTTATGATAGACAAAGGCGAAAAAATCGGACTGGTTGGCGTTAACGGCAGCGGTAAATCGACGCTGCTGCGCTGCCTGCTGCAAAACGGCTATGCCGACGGCGGCAGCGTGCGCTTTGAAGCCGGTACGCGCGTCGGCTATGTGGAGCAGGGCTTTGGCAATATCGGCGATGGCAGCCTGTGGCAGTTTATGATGAACTCCTGCCCAGAGGTGCCGGAGCTGCGCGCACGCCTGCAAAGGCTGGAAGAACAAAGCGCAGGCCTTAGCGGCGACGAGCTGGACAAGGTTTTGGAGGAATACGCCTCCGTAACGCGCCGGTATGAATACCTCGACGGCTACAATTACGAAACGCGCATTAAAATTGTGCTGAACGGGCTGGGCTTTACGGAAGACGTATGGCAAAAGCCGGCGCAGAATTTTTCCGGCGGGCAGAAAACACGCATTCTTTTAGCGGCGGCGCTGGTAAAAAGCCCCGATTTTTTAATACTGGACGAACCTACCAACCATTTGGATATCCGCATGACGGAATGGCTGGAAAAATATTTGCAGGATTTTAAGGGCGGGCTGTTAATCGTCAGCCACGACCGAAAGTTTTTGGATAATGTTGCCACCCGCATTTTAGAGATGGAAGGCGGGCATTTGCAGTCGTTTAAAGGCAACTACACCAAATATCTGGCGCAGAAGGAAATACAAACGGCTACTCTGGAAGCCGCTTACGCTGCGCAGCAGGATTATATTGCCAAAACGGAAGCGTACATCCGCCGTTTTAAGGCAGGCATTAAAAGCAAAATGGCACGCGGGCGCCAGTCGCAGCTGGACAGATTGGAACGCATCGACGCGCCGGTGCACAACGAGGAGTTTGAACTTAAACTGCCGCCTGCGCCGGAATCCGCCGAGCGCGTGCTGATTTTGGAAAATTTAAGCGTCGGCTATAAGGATAACCTGCTGGTGCAGGATATTAACCTTGTTTTGCGCCGCGGCGAAAAAGCTGCGCTTTTAGGCCCTAATGGCAGCGGCAAATCGACACTGTTAAAAACCATTTTGGGCGAAATTGCCCCGCTCAGCGGCAAAGCGCAGACCGGCAACCGTGTAAAGGTAGGCTATTTTTCGCAAAGCTATGAGCGTTTGGACGAAAAGCAAACCATTTTGGATAACTTTTTGACGGAGTACGGCATGGACGACGGGCATGCGCGCTCGCTTCTGGGTGGTATGCTGTTCCACGGCGACGACGTTTTTAAAGAGATTGGCACGCTCAGCGGCGGGCAAAAGGCACGCCTTGTGCTGCTGAAGCTGGTGCTGGACGGCGCAAACTTTTTGATTTTGGACGAACCGACCAACCATCTGGATATTCTGGCGCGCGAAACGCTGGAAGCGGCGCTGGAAGCCTTTGACGGCACGCTTTTGGTAGTCAGCCACGACCGTTATTTTATCGGCGAAATTGCCGACCGCGTGTGGGAGATAGAAAACCACACCTTGCAGGATTACAAGGGCGATTATGAATACTATCTGGCTGAAAAAGAAAAACGCAAACTTGCCGCGCCTGCAACTAAAGCAGAGCCGGTAAAAAAAGCCGTTAAGGAAGAGAAAGCGCCGGAAGCAAAAACATCGCCGCAAGGCAAAAAGGCTAAGGCGCAGAAGCGTTACAGCCCGGAAGAACTGGCTAAACAGCTGCAAAAGGTGGAGCTGAGCATCCGCGAGCAGGAAGCCATGCTGGGCGTTTTGGAAAAGCAAATGGCAGACCCTGCCAACCATGTAGATTTAAACCACAGTAAGCAGCTGGCGGACGAGCATGCCGCCATGCAGGCGGAAATTGACCGTTTGATGCTGCGCTGGGAAGAATTAATGCAGGCACAGGAGGAACTTGACAATGCAGACGAAAACTGATGAGTTTTATATGCAGCTTGCCCTAGAAGAAGCAAAAAAAGCCGCCAAGCGCGGGGAAATACCCATCGGCGCGGTGCTGGTAGCGGACGGGAAGGTAATATCGGCAGCGCACAACATGCGCGAAACCTGGCACGACGCAACGGCCCATGCTGAAATGATAACGATTATGGAGGCGTGCGCTCTACTGGAACGCTGGCGGCTGAACGACGCGGCGCTGTATGTAACGGTGGAGCCCTGCCCGATGTGCGCCGGCGCGATTGTGAACAGCCGCATTAAAAAGCTGGTGTACGGCTGCCCGGACGCTAAGGCAGGCGCGGCGGAATCTATTTTTAACGTGGTGAGCAACCCCAACCTTAACCACAGCGTGGAGGTTAAAAGCGGCGTGTGCGAGGAAGAATGCGCCGCCGTTATTAAAGAGTTTTTTAAAAAACGCCGCGAAGAAAATAAGCTGCAAAAGCAAAACTAAAACTCTTTGGGGCTTACCCCTTGGCAAAAAGCAAATTAAATAGTATAATAATAAAAGCGCCTGTTAAAAACGGCGCGGCAATTTAATACGGAGAGGTGTCCGAGTGGTCGAAGGTGATTGACTCGAAATCAATTGTACGGCAACGTACCGTGGGTTCGAATCCCACCCTCTCCGCCAGAATTTAGCAGGTTTGTGGTTTTACCGCAAACCTGTTTTTGTTATTTTTTTGCATTTTTTCAGGTTGTTTGACAGCTTGAAATACAACTCGTATTATTTAATAATTTTTTTTATTTTGCATTTGTAAATAAGATTTTTATTAATTAAGAGGATATTGAGCTTAAAAAAACGAATAAGATTAATATTGATAATGATATAGCTTATAACGAAAAATATGCAATGCCTGATGATGATATAAATAATAGTTAAAGGATGTTATAAGTATGATTAATAAAATTATTGAAATGTTAAAAGAAAAAGATTATAAAACATATTTTTTAATTTCATGGATTTTTTCATATTTGCTTGTTCATATTGGGATGGACTTTAAATACGATGGGATGATACTACTTAGATATCAACCATTTACAGCCGTAATATTAGGGCTTGCCTATTTGTATTATAATTTAATGATATTATTATTCAAAACACCAAAAGAGCAAGATACATCTTGGCATGCACTATTATGTATGTTTAAAGCTACAATAATATTAATAGTGTTTTTGAAAACTATTTATACAATTTGTTCTTTTGCTTATGAAAATGGTATAGATTTATGGTTTTTATGGGGAGATAGCCCTAATTAAAAATAACAGGACATAAAAACTGTGTTTATATTTTTGAGAGGATTTATTTTAAGATAGAAACAAGAACTCATTAAATGATTAATTGTTAAAAACACGCCAGCATTTCTGCTTTAAAAACTTTTTGAGGATAGAACGATAACTATGCGTTTTTTATTTCTGTTAACCCTGTTACAAAAATATTAGCTTTATTTTAAGCAAAGCAAAAATTTTGGCAAAATGCTTTTTATTTGAGCGGGTTTATGCTATAATTTACCACAAGATTACTTTAAGGCTTTACTATACTAAAGAAAAAAGGCTAAGTGAGGGAAAAGGGGGCTGAGTGATGAATTCCAATACGCTGGACGGCGTGAAGATGCTTCATCATGAGGAGATGCGCAATTACGACCTGATTCAGGAAAAGATAGTTTCCGTTTTTATGAATCACGGCTGTAAAATAGTAGAAACGCCGAGCTTTGAGGATTACGATGTGTACCAAAGGTTCTTTCCGCAGCTTCGGCAGCAGATGGTTAAAACGATTGACACCGACGGACGCGTGCTGGTGCTGAGGCCTGACGTAACCCTGCCGCTGGTGGAAAGCGCGGCGAGGGAGTTTCCGCTGCCGAACCAGCTGTTAAAATTTGGCTATGTAAGCACGGTGTTCAGGGAATATTTTGGGCGCAGTACTTACGGCAAGGATTTTTTGCAGGGCGGCATTGAAATTTTGGGCGACCCCAGCCCGGAATGCGACGGCGAGGTTATTCTGATGGCGGCGGAAATTTTAAAAGCGCTGGGCATGGAAAACATTCGCATTGACATTGGCACTGCCGCGTACACGCAGGCGCTGTTTGACGGGCTGCCATTGCAAGAGCAGCAAAAGAATGTTTTGCGCGGCTTTTTAGCAGAGCGCAACCTTGTTGCCTGCCGCAATTATATTGCCGGTTTGCCGCTGCCGCAAAACGCGCGCCGCGCGCTGGAGGCGCTGCCGGTGCTGTTTGGTTCTTATGCGCAGACGCTGGGCAAGGCGAAGGAATACTGCATTAACAGCGGTATGTTTAACGCTTTGGCGCGGCTGGAAAAAATTTATGATTATTTGCTGTACGCCGGTTTTGCAGGTAATGTGCAGCTTGATTTCGGCTTTGCCAGCCGCTTTGGCTACTACACGGACATGGTGTTTAAGGTGTATGTGGACGGCGCGCTGTACGACGTTATCGACGGCGGGCGCTATGATACGCTTTCGGCGCAGTTTGGCGTGGACCGCCCTGCCTGCGGTTTTGGCATGAACATTAACCTGCTGTATGAGTTTATGAGCCGTGAAGGGCTTTTGGCTAACGCCGAGCCGTCGTTTCAGCTGGCGGTATCATACGAAAAGGCCGATAAAAACATCATCGGCGATTTAACGCGCTGGCGAGCGGCGGGTTTCCGCGTGGCGGCGTACCCGGAGCCGGTGTTTTTGGACAGCCGCGATTACAGCATGCACGCAGTTTACCGCGGCGGCACTTATTATAAGGACGGCAGGGCGGTAACGGCTGAATGGCTGGAAGAAGCAATGAGGGGGCTGTAAAATGGCGGTAAATATTGCCCTTGCCAAGGGGCGCATACATAAAGCAGTAATGAAGCATTTGCTGCAAAGCGGCTATGAGTTCCCAACGTATTCCGACGAGAGCCGCAAGCTGATTTTTGAAGATGCGACGGGCGCAGTAAAGGTTACGCTGGTTAAATCGCCGGACGTGGCTGTTTATGTGGAGCGCGGGGCGGCGGATATCGGCATCGTCGGTGAGGATGTGCTGTTGGAGGAAGCCGCAGGCGCAGCCGTGTACGAAATTTTAGATTTGGGCATCGGACGTTGCCGCATGGCTGTGGCGGGCATTGCCGGTAAAAAAATAGATTTTTCGCGGCGCATTACCGTTGGCACCAAATATCCGCGCATAGCGCGCAAGTTTTTTGAAGAAAACCACCACGGCGTGGATATTATAAAATTAAACGGCTCGGTGGAGCTGGCGCCGATAGTGGGGCTTTCGGACGTGATTGTAGATATTGTGGAAACGGGCAACACGCTGCGTGCCAACGGGCTGGAAGTTTTGCAGTATTTTATGGATTTCAGCGCGCGGATGATTTGCAACCCGGTTTCGTTTAAGCTGAAGTATGACGAAATAAAGAAAATTGTAGAGCTTGTTAAAGAGAAGGATTTTGAAGCATAAGCAGGAGGCAGGATTATGGAATGGATTGAAGTGCCCAATGAGGGGCTGACGTTAAAGGAAATAAGGCGCATTACGAAGCGCAGCCAGTCGGAAAGTGAAACCATACGCAAACAGGTGGAGGCTATTTTGGCTGCCGTGCAGGAGCGCGGCGACGAGGCTTTGCGCGAGCTGACGGAGCGTTTTGACGGCGTAAGGCTGGACAGCTTTTTAGTGACGCAGGCAGAAATTGACGCCGCCGTTAAAGAGGTTGGCCCGGAATTTATGGCGGTGCTGGAAGAGGCGGCTGCCAATATCCGCAGCTATCACGAGCGTCAGGTGGAAAAAACGTGGATGGACGAGTTCCGCCCCGGTGTGCGCTTAGGCGCGAAGATTACGCCGGTGCAGCGCGTGGGCGTGTATGTGCCCGGCGGCACGGCGGCGTACCCTTCTACCGTGTTTATGGATATTATCCCCGCGCATGTGGCGGGCGTGCCTTCGATTGCGGTGTTTACGCCGCCGCGTAAGGATGGCACAGTGAACCCTTATATTTTGGCGGCGGCCAGCATTGCCGGCGCTACGGAAATTTATAAGGCTGGCGGTGCGCAGGGCATTGCCGCAGCGGCGTTCGGCACGGAAAGCATTGAGCCGGTGTTTAAAATTGTCGGGCCGGGCAATGCCTATGTTGCCATGGCCAAGCGTTTGGTGTTTGGCACTGTGGGCATTGACATGATTGCAGGCCCCAGCGAGGTTGGCGTGCTGGCAGATGACGCTGCTAACCCCGTCTGGGTTGCTGCCGATTTGCTGGCGCAGGCGGAGCACGACAGCCGTGCGGCGGTATTTTTGGTAACGCCCAGCCGCAGCTTTGCTCAAAAGGTAGAGGCAGAGGTTGAGCGCCAGCTGGCACAGCTTTCCCGCAGGGAGATTGCCGCACCTGCCATTGCCAATTACGCTAAAATTTTTGTAACAAAGGATAAAGAGCAGGCTATCGACGTTATGAACCTGCTTGCGCCGGAGCATTTGGAAATAGATTTTGAGAATCCGGAAAGCTATGTCGAAAAAATCGTCAACGCCGGTGCCATTTTTATCGGCGCTTATACGCCGGAGCCGATTGGCGATTATTTTGCCGGGCCGAACCACACGCTGCCTACGATGGGCACAGCAGCGTTTTCATCGCCGCTGGGCGTGTATGATTTTGTTAAACGCAGCAGCCTGCTGCAATACAGCAAGGAAGCGTTTGACGGGGTGGCACAGAAGGTTATTGCTTTTGCCAATGTAGAAGGGCTGGAGGCGCATGGCCTTGCCGTGCAGAGGAGGGTTAACCATGAATAAGGAGTGGCTGCGCCGCAGCATCCGCAGCTTTGAGCCGTATGACGTGCCGGAGCTGAAGGAAAAAATTATAATTAACGCTAACGAAAGTCCGTATAATGTTTTTGATTTTGCCGAGGTTAAGGCTGATTTTATGGCGAGCTTTGCAGAAACGCCGTCCTTCCGTTACCCGGACCCGTTTGCCAAAAAGTTGCGCGCCGCCCTGGCGGATTATGTGTGCTGCCGACCGGAAGAGGTGCTGGTGGGCAACGGCGGCGACGAGATTATCAGCGTTATTATTAATACTTTTTTGGACGCAGACGATACGCTTTTGGTGCATGCGCCGACGTTTGATATTTACAGCATCGACGCGCAGATTGTGGGCGCTAAAACGGTTTGCGTTAACGATTTGCCCGGCTTTAAGCGCGACAGGGAAGGCTTGCTGCAAAAGGTGAAGGAGTTGCAGCCCAAAGTAACAGTTATTTGCAACCCTAACAACCCTACGGGCGAACTTTTGCCGCTTAGCTTTGTTGAAGAAGTGGTGCAGGCGGCGCAAAACATCGTCGTTGTTGATGAGGCATATTTGGAATTTGCCGGTGCGGAAAGCATTATTGGCAAATTAAATAAATATGATAATCTTATCGTCATCCGCACGCTCTCCAAGGCGTTTGGCATGGCGGGGCTGCGCGTGGGCTATGCCGTGGCGCAAAAGGAGCTTATTGAAGCGCTTTCACTGGTTAAGCCGGTGTACAACGTCAGCAGCATTTCGCAAATTGCGGCATTGGCAGTAATGAAGCACAGCCAGATGATTTTGCAGCACAACGTGCCGCCAACTTTAGCAGCACGGCAGTATTTATCCGAGGCATTAAACGCATTGCCGGGCGTAACGGCTTACCCCAGCGCCACCAACTTTTTGCTGGCGCAGGTGCCGGACGGCGCTGCTTATGTTAAAGCGCTGAGCGAGGCGGACATCAGCGTGCGCGCTTATAAAGCGGCGGCGTTAAAAAACTGCCTGCGCATAACGGTAACCACTATGGAGGTTGTTAAAAAAGTGGCAGAGGTGTTTAAAAAGGAGGCGGAATATGCGCAAGGCGGAAATTAAACGCCAAACGGCGGAAACGGACATTGCCGTACAGCTTAATATCGACGGCAGCGGCAAGTTCAGCGGTACAACAGGCATCGGCTTTTTTGACCACATGCTGAACCTTTTTGCCTGCCACAGCGGCATGGACCTTGCCATCAGCGTAAAGGGCGATTTGGAGGTTGACACGCACCACACGCTGGAGGATTTGGCGATTGTGCTGGGCGAGGCGTTAACATCCGCACTGGGCGATAAAAAAGGCATCCGCCGCTACGGCTGCTTTTACTGCCCGATGGACGAGGCGCTGACCCGCGTGGTGATAGATTTAAGCGGCCGCCCGTATTTAGTTTACGATGTTAACTTAAAGACGGAGCGTATCGGCAGCTTTGAAACGGAAATGCTGAAGGAGTTTATGTATGCGCTGGCGGTGCACGGGCGCATGAATTTGCATATCTGCAATTTGTACGGCGAAAACTCGCACCACATTGTGGAATCCGCCTTTAAGGCGCTGGGGCATGCCCTGCGCGAAGCGGTGACGGTGGAAGGCACGGGCGTGCTTTCGACAAAGGGGGTTTTGTAACGTGCGCGTAGCGATTATTGATTACGAGGTTGGCAACCTTGCCAACGTGTATAACGCGTGGAAGCGCCTGGGCGTGGACGTGGAAATTACGCGCGACGCGGCCGCCATCCGCAGTGCGGATGTTGTGGAGCTGCCGGGCGTGGGCGCTATCCGCGACGCGATGGGCAATTTAAAAAAGTTTGACTTAATACCGCTTTTGCGGGAAGAGGTGGCGCGCGGCAAATTTTTTATGGGCGTGTGCCTGGGCATGCAGGCACTGTTTGAAAAGGATTACGAAGGCGGCGAATACGAAGGGCTGGGCTTTTTGCCGGGCGAGATTGTGCCTCTGCGCGTGCCCTTAAAGGTGCCGCACATGGGGTGGAACGAGCTGGAGTTCCGCAGGCAGCACTGGCTGCAAAACAAGCTGTCGGCGCACCCGTATGTGTATTTTGTGCATTCTTATTACAAAACGCCGGTGGATTCGCCCGACGTTATTGCCGTTGCCGAATACGGGCAGCCGGTGCCTGCCATTTGCGGCAGGGATAACGTGCTGGGCTTTCAGTTCCACCCGGAAAAAAGCGGGCAGGTTGGCGCGCAGCTTTTGCAGAACGTAATTGACTATGTGCGGAAAGAGGGGTAACGCTATGATTGTGTTTCCGGCGATTGATATACAGGGCGGGCGTGCCGTGCGCCTGCGCCAGGGCGTGAAGGAGGACAGCACCGCTTATTTTGACGACCCGGTGGACGCGGCGCTGAAGTGGTATAACGAAGGCGCTGAGTATTTGCACGTTGTCGATTTGGACGGCGCGTTCAGCGGGCAAACCTGCAATGCGGGCATTATCGAAAAAATTTGCCGTGCGGTAAAAGTGCCGGTGCAGGTTGGCGGCGGCATCCGCAGCGAAGAAACGATAAATACTTATTTGCAGGCAGGCGTCAGCCGCGTTATTATCGGCTCTAAAGCCGTGGAGGATGAAGCCTTTATCCGCAGCATGGCAGCAAAATACGGCGCTAAGCTGGCGGTTTCTATCGACGCGAAGGGCGACACAGTGGCGACACGCGGCTGGGTAGCAGGCAGCGATAAAAAGGTGCTGCCGTTTGCGGAGTTTTTGCTTTCTATTGGCATCAGCACCATTGTTTATACGGATATCAGCCGCGACGGCATGCTGACAGGCCCAAACATGGAAATGATGGCGGAGCTGCAAAAGCTGCCGGGCATTCAGCTTATCGCCTCCGGCGGCATGAGCTGCATTGAAGACTTAAAAAATTTGCAGCGGCTTGGCGTTTACGGCGCTATTACCGGCAAAGCGCTGTACGAGGGTAAAATTACCATGGACGAAATTAAAACGTTGGGAGGAACGCAAAATGCTGGCTAAACGCATAGTGCCCTGCCTTGACGTGCGCGACGGGCGTGTGGTTAAGGGCAGACAGTTTACCAACATCCGCGACGTGGACGACCCGGTAAAGCTGGGGCAGTATTATTGCCGCGCCGGTGCGGATGAGCTGGTTTTTTATGATATTACGGCAAGCCACGAAAAGCGCGGCATTTTTATCGACGTGGTGCGCGCCGTTGCCGAAAATATTGATATACCCTTTACCATTGGCGGCGGCATTGCCAGCATTGAGGACTTTCATCAGGTTCTGCGCGCCGGTGCGGATAAGGTTTCGGTCAATTCGGCGGCGGTTAAACGCCCGGAGCTGATTCGCGAGGCGGCGCAGCGCTTTGGCAGCCAGTGCGTGGTGCTTTCTATCGACGCTAAGCGCGACGGACGCGGCGGCTGGCAGGTTTATGTGGAAGGCGGGCGCAAAAACACCGGCATCGACGCTATTGCCTGGGCTAAGCAGGGCGTGGCGCTGGGCGCTGGCGAAATTTGCATGAACTCTATGGACAGCGACGGTGAAAAGGCAGGCTTCGATTTAGAACTGAACCGCCGTCTGGCGGAAGAACTGCCGGTGCCTGTTATCGCCTCCGGCGGTGCGGGCACGATGGAGGACTTTAAAAAGGTGTTCGATGTCGGCGTCGATGCGGCGCTGGCAGCGTCGGTATTCCATTTTGGGCAGATTTCCATTGCGGAGTTAAAACAATATCTGCAAAAGCAGGGAATTGCCATGAGGGGAGCAGAGGTTTGATGGAAACGGTTGCGTTAGAAAAAATACGTTTTGATGCTCGCGGGCTGGTGCCTGCCGTGGTGCAGGAGGCGTGCAGCGGCAAGGTGCTGATGGTTGCTTATATGAACGCCGAATCGCTGCAAAAAACGCTGGAGAGCGGCGAAACCTGGTTTTACAGCCGCAGCAGGCAGGAGCTTTGGCATAAGGGTGCAACGAGCGGGCATATCCAAAAGGTGAAGGATATTTTGGTGGACTGCGACGAGGACACGCTGCTGGTGCTGGTTGAACAAACCGGCGCGGCGTGCCATACCGGCAGCAAAAGCTGCTTCTTCCGCCGTATGGAGGGCTGGAACGGCGCTTACACCGGCAGCCCGGCGGTGCTGGCAGATTTGTGCGCTGAAATAAAGGAGAAAAAACTGCACCCGACAGAAAAAAGCTACACCGCATATTTGTTGCAGACGGGCATGGATAAAATCTGTAAAAAAATCGGCGAAGAAAGCGCGGAGGTTATTATTGGCGCTAAAAATGTTAGCGCCGCGCGCGAAGAAAAAATGCTTGACGCTGGCAAAGCCGAGGTTTGCAACGAATCTGCCGATTTGCTGTACCACTTGGCCGTGCTGTGGGAAGCGGTCGGCGTAACGATGAACGATGTTATGTCGGTGTTGGAAGAACGCTCCCACGTTAAAGGCAACAAAAAAACAGTGGGGCATTTAGATAAGACGTTTTAGGAAAAATAAAAAATAGCAAAGCCAAATTTCTTGGTGCATATAAAAATTAAGCCACCCATTGTAATAATGGGTGGCTTTTTAAGTGTTTGATTTCGAGTCAGTTGTATGGAAAAGTTATTTTTTGCCTGTTACAAACTTATCCTCACTCCGCCTTAAACGGCACTACGTCTTTAACGGCTTCGGCAAGGGTGATTTCCTTATCGCCGTTGTCGGTGTCGATGAGTTTGTATTTGTCGTTGCCCATGCCGAGTTCTTTCATGTAGGTCAGCTGGCGCAGGCCATGGCGTGTTTCCATGCGTTCCACAAGGTCGTGGCGGTCGCTTTCTTTCAGTGCGTAAACCAAATCAACGCTGGCCTGGTCAATCGCTAAAATATCCAGCGAAGCCAAAATGCCGATGTTCGGCGTTACAACCGGCGCTGCTGCCGTGCCCTCGCAGTCGCACGATACGGACATATTGCGCAGCACGTTTACAAAGGCAATGTGTTCGCCAAAGTGGTCAACAACGGATTTGGCGGATTCCGTCATTCTTTCCATAAATTCTTCGGCAGCAATGCTCCACTGGTTGCTGGAGCCGGGGATGGTGTGAATGGCTTTTTTGCCGATGCGCCCATCCGCACAGCCGATGCCGATATTCTTATCGCTGCCGCCGAAGCCGCCCATAACGTGCCCCTTAAAATGCGTCAGTACAAACAGCGAATCATAATTCAAAAGGTTTTTGCCAACGTGCATTTCCGTAAACCATTTGCCGCCTTTAACAGGCAGCGTGGCGACGCCGTCCTCATCCATAATGTCAACGGTGCAAAAATTCCAGCCGTTAATTTTTAAGGTTTCGCGGTGCTGCTCGGTGGTGTAGCGCCCGCCTTCGTAATAAGCGTTGGTTTCCACAACAGTCGCCTCAGGCAAAGCCTTTTGCATTAAGTTTTTAACCCACGGGCGCGGAATAATATTCGGGCCGTGAGGCTCGCCGGTGTGCAGCTTAATGGCAACCTTGCCGCTCAGGCTTCCGCTGATGCGGTTAAAAATTTTCAGCAGCCCTTCGGCAGATAAATCTCTGGTAAAATAAACAACTGATTCTGCGCCGGTGCGCTCTTCGTAAGGAATGTAGCGGTCGCCGCCGGTGCCAGGTTTTAGTGCAGTCATAGTTCTTCCTCCTTTAAAATGCCGGGCGGTGTTAAGTATAAAACCTGCGCGTAAAATAAATTGAACGGTTGTAGGCTAAACTTGACACAGCCTTGCAGCGTGCTTATAATATTAAAAGAATGTTTTATATAACTACTTCCTAAAAATATTATAGCAATATTTTTGGCTAAATTAAACAAAATAATTATAGTTTGCGGGGGTTATAAATTGGAACAGGTTAAGCTCAAAGCGCTCAAGGCGGCGTTTCCCTACACGGTGCCCATTGGCGCCAGCTTTATATTTTTAGGCGCGTCCTACGGTTTTTTAATGGTCAGCAAAGGTTTTTCGCCGCTGTACCCGTTTTTTATGAGCCTGTTAATTTTTGCGGGTTCGGTAGAATTTGTTGCCGTTAACCTGCTGTTAGGTGCGTTTGAGCCGGTTAACGCTTTTATAGCGGCGTTTATGCTTAACGCGCGGCATTTATTTTACGCCATTTCCATGCTTAAGCCTTACGGCGATACCGGGTTGAAGAAGCTTTACCTTATTTTTGGCATGTGCGACGAAAGTTTTGCCATTAACAGCATGACGAAGGTGCCGCAGGATGTTGACCACGGCTGGTTTATGTTTTTTGTAACGCTGTTTAACCATATTTACTGGGTGGCAGGCGCAACGCTGGGGGCGCTTATCGGCAGCGCGCTTAATTTGCCGACGGAGGGCATTGAGTTTGTGCTGCCTGCGCTGTTTGTGGTTATTTTTGCCGAGCAGTGGCTTAACGCCGATGCGCACGGTGCGGCGCTGACGGGCATTCTGGCGTCGGCTGCGTGCCTGGCGCTGTTTGGCACCGATAATTTTATGATACCGGCCATGCTTTTAATGCTGGTAATTTTTGCGTTTATCCGAAAGAAGGTGCAGGCATGACGATGACAGTTTGGCAAAGCATAATTATGATTGCCGCCATTGTGCTGGCAACGGTGCTGACGCGCAGCCTGCCGTTTATCATCTTCGGCGGCGGGCGCAGCATACCGCCTTTTATAAACTACCTTGGCAAGGTGCTGCCGTATGCCGTTACGGGCATGCTGGTGGTGTACAGCCTTAAGGATGCGCCGTTTAACGCCTGGCACGGTCTGCCGGAATTTATCTGCGTGGCGCTTACGCTGGCGCTGCATTTTTGGCGGCGCAGCATGCTGCTGAGCATTGCTGGCGGCACGCTGGCGTATATGTTTTTGGTGCAGAAAATTTTTTAAGCCCTTATACTATTTAATTGTAAAACAGCGGCGGCAAAATTACCAATGCTTAAAATAACAAAATATTATGCCGTTAAGGCATGAAAAACCTGTGGTGTTAGTTTTGCGCCGCAGGATTTTTTATTACTTACAGGCATGGTTCGGCACTAAGCATTGGACGCACCGCACTGCGCCGCCTATAATTTAATTAAGCTAAAATTTTTTACAGGAGGGGCGCTATGAACCGCAGGGAATTTTTAAAAGTAAGCTGTTCCGGCTTGTTAACATTGTTTTTAAGCGGCTGCGGGCTGAATATGCTGGAAAGCGGCGGTGCGGCAGGCACGGCTAACGCAGAAGCGCAGAAGGGAAGCGGCAAAATGAAAATAGTAGTTATAACTGGCAGCCCGCACAGGGCAGGCACATCGGCATTACTGGCCGATAAATTCATCGAAGGGGCGCAAAGCAAAGGGCACGAAGTGTTCCGCTTTAACGCGGCGTTTAAAAACATTACGCCGTGCAGCGGCTGCAACGCCTGCGAAATGGATGGACCCTGCGTTTTTAAGGACGATATTGAAAAAGAACTGATGCCGCAAATGCTGGCGGCGGATTTGATTGTGCTGGTAACGCCGTTGTATTATTACGATATGTCTGCCCAGCTGAAAACGGTAATTGACCGTATGCACGGCAGGCTGCGCCGCTTTGATGGCAAAAAGAGCATTTTAATGGCGACGGCGTGGAACAGTGCAGACTGGACGATGGAAGCGCTGGTTGACCATTATGATTCGCTGGTGCAGTTTATGCAGTGGCAGGATATGGGCAAGGTGCTGGCAGTTGGCTGCGGCACCCGCAGCATGATTGAACGCACGGATTTTCCGGAGCAGGCCAAGCGCCTGGGCATGAGCCTTTAAGTTTAACGCAAAAGAGGGAGGAAGATGAAAATAGTAGTTATAACCGGCAGCCCGCATAAAAACGGCACTACCGATTTGCTGGCAGATAAATTTATTGAAGGCGCTGAGAGCAAAGGGCACGAAATTTACCGCTTCGACGCAGCTTTCCGCAATATTCACCCGTGCCTGGGGTGCGATGCCTGCGGCATGAGCGGCCCCTGCGTGCAGAAGGACGATATTGAAAACGAAGCCATCCAAAAATTTGTGGAAGCTGATGTTATTGCGCTGGTTACGCCGGTTTATTATTTTGCGTTCAGCGCGCAGCTTAAAACTGTTATCGACCGTTTTTATTCGCGTACTTATGATATTAACGATAAACAATCGGTGCTGCTTGCTGCTGCCGCCAGCGATACGCCGCTGACGCTGCGCAGCATTGCCAAACATTACGAAACATTGGCACGCTATATGCACTGGACTGACCGCGGCAGGGTTCGGGCACCCGGCTGCCCTACGCGCGAAGTCATCAGCAAAACTGCTTATCCGGAAGAAGCCTTCCGTTTAGGGCAAAGCCTGTAAAACTAAAAAAAGGCAATAAAAAAACTCCTGCACTTTGCTGTACAGGAGTTTTACTTTTTTGGTTATAAATTATAAATCGTTAATGTGCTGCTCGGTGGTTTCAAAATCCTTAATAATTGCGTCAGAAGGTTTTTTATCCAGCAGGCTGACGATGAAAATTGCCAGGCAGGAAACGAAGAAGCCCGGAATAATTTCATACAAACCAGTGTAGGCAAAGCATTCTTTCCACACAAGCACGGTGCTGCCGCCGAAGAATACGCCTGCAACTGCGCCCTTTAAGGTGGTTCGTTTCCAGAACAGGCTGAACAGCATCAGCGGGCCGAAGGAAGCGCCAAAGCCTGCCCACGCGTAAGCAACAAGGTCGAGAATGTAGTTGTTAGGATTATAAGCCAGCGCCAGCGAGCAGGCGGAAACCAGAATAACCGCAACCCTGCTGACAAGCACCAGTTCCTTCTGGCTGGCGTTTTTGCGGAGCAGCGCCTGGTAAAAGTCGGTGGAAATAGCAGAAGCCGTAACCAGAAGCTGGCCGGAGGAGGTACTCATAATCGCGCCCAAAATGGCGGAGATAATGATGGCCGCCATAAAGGAGTTGAAGAACTGCTCGTTCATAACCATAAAAACGGTTTCGGCATTAACGCCGGTTAAGCTGTCGCCCAGCCCAACGCGGCCCACAAGGCCGGAAGCAACGGCAAAGAACAGCGAGAAGATTACCCAAACCATGGCAATGCGGGTGGCCTGCGGGATTTCCTTAGCGGAGCTGATGCTCATAAAACGCACGAGGATATGCGGCTGGCCAAAATAGCCAAGGCCCCAGCCGATGAGGGAGGCGATGGCGGTAATGCTCAGCGTCAGACCTGTAGCGTCGGTAAACATATTAAAATAGTTGGGGTTTAAGGCGTGCAAATCGGCAATGGTTGCAGCCGGGCCGCCTGCCAGCATAATTCCGGTAACAGGCACTACGATAATGGCAAAAAACATTAAGGTGCCCTGGAAAAAGTCAGTGCGGCAAACCGCTAAATAGCCGCCGGTAAAGGTGTAAAAAATTACAATGCCTGCGGTAATTAAAAGCGAGCTTACATAAGAAATGTCAAAAACAGTGGTAAACAGCCTGCCGCCTGCCACAAAGCCGGAAGCGGTGTAAATTAAAAAGAAAATAAAAATGAAAACGGCGGAAACGATACGCAGAATTTTGCTTCTGTCGTTAAAACGGTTTTCAAAAAAGTCAGGCAGCGTAATGGAATCGTTGGCGATTTTGGTGTAAATGCGCAAACGCTGCGCCACAAAACGCCAGTTCAGCCAGGTGCCCAGAGCAAGGCCAATGGCAATCCAAAAAGCGCTGACGCCTGCTACATACGCATAGCCCGGCAGGCCCATCAGCATCCAGCCGCTCATATCCGAGGCCTCGGCGCTCATGGCCGATACCCACGGGCCTATTTTGCGCCCGCCCAGCATATAGCTTTGCATATCGCCGGTGTCCTTAATATGGTAAAGCCCAATGCCGAACAGTACCAAAAAGTACAGGGCGTAGGCTAAAATGCTTCCCAAATCCTGTTGCATAAAAAATCCTCCCCATATATGGTTTATGTAAATAATATATTAATTATACACTTCTTTATTAGTTTAAAGCAAGCAAAATCGTTATTAGTGTTGTTTTATGCGGTTGACTGTACCGTAACGGTGAGATATAATATTTAAGAAGTTTTGGCAGTTTTTGAACCGTGATAAAATTGTTAAGGAGCTTGCTTCGTTTTTTAGTAGGGAAATCTTAAAGTGAAGCAGGCTCCGGCCATTTTTGGAGTGCTTTTTAATATGGAAATGAAAAAAGTAAAAATTCACGTTAAAAGTTACGAAAAAAGTAATAACGAGCAGACCGCTATTGAAACGGTATCGTTTGGGCGCATGGCCGAAAAAAACGGCAAGTTTTATGTGTTTTACGATGAAACCGAAGCCGTCGGCATGCAGGGCACAAAAACTACCATTAAATGGAACTACGACAGCGTTGTCATTATCCGCAGCGGCACGGTAGAGTCGCGGCAGGAGTTTGCCCACGGGCTTGAGTATATCAGCGTTTACAAAACGCCGTATATGAGCTTTGGGCTGAAAACAAAGACCGAATATGTATATGTTTACTGCCGTGACGGCATCTGGCATATTGAACTGGAATATATGCTGGAGCTGGCCGGACAGGAACAAAATGAGATGAAAATACAGATAGTTATCGAGGAGGATGCGCATGGACATTAAAGAAATTTTGGCAGGTGCAATTAAAAATGCCGCCCTTTCCGCCATAGCGAAGGGAACCATTAAAGAAGGCGAATTGCCGGAGGTGCTTTTGGAGGTGCCGCCGCAAAAAGAGTTTGGCGATTTTGCCAGCAACTTTGCCATGCAGTCTGCCAGAACTTTAAAATGCAACCCCAGAATGGTAGCGCAGGCCGTAATTGATAATTTAGACTGCGCCTATGTGGAAAAAGCAGAAATTGCAGGCCCGGGCTTTATTAATTTTTATTTAAAAGATAACTGGCTGAGCGATATGTTTGCCCATATTGTGGAAGCAGGAGAAAACTACGGCAATTTAACCGCGCCGAGCGATGAAAAAATTCAGATTGAATATGTAAGCGCCAACCCGACCGGCCCGCTGCATGTAGGCCATGGCCGCGGTGCAGCAGTTGGCAGCTCGCTTGCTAATTTGATGAAAGCGGCAGGCTACAACGTAACCCGCGAATACTACATTAACGACGCCGGCAACCAGATTAACAACCTGGCGGCTTCCGTAAACGCGCGTTATCTGGAAGCGTTCGGCATCGACGTGGAATTTCCGGAAAACGGCTACCACGGGCATGATATAATAGATACAGCAGAACGCATTAAACGTATTTACGGCGATAAGTTCCTGCACATGGATGAAGAAAAACGCATTGAAGAATTCCGCACCATTGCGCTGAAGGAAAAACTGGCAGCGCTGAAAGAGGATTTGGAAGCGTTTAATGTAACCTACGACGTTTGGTTCAGCGAGCAGACTTTGCACGACGGCAACAAAATTAAGGAAGCCTGCGATTATTTAACCGAGCGCGGCTATATGTATGAAAAAGACGGCGCTTTGTGGCTGAAGGCTACCGAATACGGCGACGATAAGGACCGCGTCGTTATCCGCGATAACGGCGTGCCCACTTATTTTGCTGCCGATATTGCTTACCACCGCAATAAATTTGAACGCGGTTTTGACCGTGTTATTAACCTGTGGGGCGCAGACCACCACGGCTATATTGCCCGCATGAAGGCCGCTGTGGGCGCGCTGGGCTATAACCCTGACCAGCTTGAGGTTTTGATTTTGCAGATGGTCAGCCTGTACCGCAACGGCGAGCTGGTAAAAATGTCCAAACGCACGGGCCAGAGCGTAACTTTGAACGAACTGATTGAAGAAGTAGGCACCGACGCTGCAAGGTTCTTCTTTGTTATGCGCAGCATCGACAGCCAGCTTGATTTTGATTTGACTCTGGCAACCGAAAAATCCAACGAAAACCCTGTTTACTATATTCAGTACGCACATGCGCGTATTTGCAGCATTTTCCGCCAGTTAAAAGAGGCTGGCATTGAAGAAGCCGCCAGCGCAGATTACAGCCTGCTGACAGAGCCTACCGAAACCGAGCTGATTAAAAAGCTGGGCGAATATCCCGAACTGATTGCTGCGGCAGCTAAAGAGCGCGCCGTGCACCGCGTTGCGCATTATGTGCACGAGCTGGCAGGGCTGTTCCACTCCTTCTATAACCAGTGCCGTATTCTGGGTGTTGACCCGGAACTTCAGCAGGCACGCATTAAGCTTGTAAAAGCAACGCAGCATGTGCTGCGCCATGCGCTTGGTATTTTAGGCGTATCCGCACCGGAAAGAATGTAATGCAGTTTAAATAAAATTTTGATTGGAGGATAATTATGGCAAAGTATATTTTTGTAACCGGCGGTGTTGTTTCCTCTCTCGGCAAAGGCATTACGGCTGCTTCGCTGGGCAGGCTGTTAAAAAGCCGCGGTTATAAAGTAACCATCCAGAAGTTTGACCCTTACATTAACGTAGACCCCGGCACCATGAGCCCGTACCAGCACGGCGAGGTTTTTGTTACCGACGACGGTGCGGAAACCGACCTTGACCTTGGCCATTACGAACGCTTTATCGACATCAACCTGTCCAAAAGCTCCAACGTAACTGCCGGTAAAATTTATCTTTCCGTAATCAATAAAGAACGCCGCGGCGATTACCTTGGCCGTACCGTGCAGGTAATTCCGCATATTACCAACGAAATTAAAGAGCGCGTTTACCGCGTTGGCCGCGATGACAATGCTGATTTTGTTATTACCGAAATCGGCGGCACGGTTGGCGATATTGAAAGCCTGCCGTTCCTTGAAGCCATCCGCCAGGTTAAAAAAGAAGTTGGCAAAAACGATGTACTGTACATCCATGTAACGCTTGTTCCTTACATCGCCGCTGCCGGCGAATTAAAAACCAAACCGACCCAGCACAGTGTAAAAGAGCTGCGCAGCATCGGCATTGCGCCGGATATTCTGGTTTGCCGCAGTGAAAAACCCATCAGCAAGGAAATGTGCGAAAAAATGGCTATGTTCTGTGACGTTGACCCCGAAGCGGTTATCCAGAACCTGACTGCCGAAAGCATTTACGAAGTGCCGATGATGATGGAAGAACAGGGCCTTGACACTGTTGTGCTGAAAAAGCTGGACATGGAAGACAAGCCGAAGGATATGGAGCACTGGCATGAAATGGTGGCACGCATCCTGAAGCATTACGACCGCAAGGTTAAAATTGCCGTTGTTGGCAAATATGTTGAGCTGCACGACGCTTACATCAGCATTGCTGAGGCTTTGAAGCACGCTGCCGTTGCCAACGAGGCTGAGCTGGAAATTAAATGGGTTAATTCCGAAACCATGGAAGAAGAGAACAATGTTGCCGAAATGCTGGGCGACGTTGACGGTATTCTCGTGCCGGGCGGCTTCGGCAACCGCGGTATTGAAGGCAAAATTATGGCCGTGCAGTATGCAAGGGAAAACAAAATTCCGTTCTTCGGCATTTGCCTTGGCATGCAGTGCGCCGTTATTGAATACGCCCGCCATTGCTGCGGACTGGAAGGCGCTAACAGCTCCGAATTTGACGAAACCAATAAATTCCCTGTTATCGACCTGATGCCCGACCAGGTGGACGTTGAGGAAAAAGGCGGCACGATGCGCCTTGGTTTGTATCCGTGCAAGGTTTATCCGGGCACGCTTACCGAAAAGGCTTACGGCGCAGAGCTGATTTATGAACGTCACCGCCATCGTTATGAATTTAACAACGCATTTAGAGAAAAGATTGTGGAAAGCGGCCTGCGTATCGGCGGCACCCTGCCGAACGGACGCCTTGTGGAAATTGTAGAGCTGCCGGAAGATGTTCATCCATGGTTCTTAGGCGCGCAGTTCCATCCGGAATTTAAGTCCCGCCCGACCAATCCGCATCCGCTCTTTAGAGATTTTATTGCCGCTGCTTTGAGGGAACAAAAATAACAGCCGGTAACATAACCAAAAAGCAGACTGCCTGACGGTCTGCTTTTTGCGTATAAGGAGATGAAAAAATGCTGAAGAAAATATTTATCAGTGCCGTTTTGCTGATTGCCGTTTTATCTTTTGTTGTTTCGCTTTTGGGCGGCAACAATAACGGCGAGCCGCAGGCAGCTATTGGCGACAGGGTTGCCGTTATTAATATCAGCGGGCCTATTGTGGACGGCGCTTCCGTTGAGCAGACGCTTTTGGGCGGCACGCAGGCAGCCACCAGTGGCCAGCTGATGAAGGAAATCCGCGACGCTGCGGCAGATAACACTGTTAAAGCGCTGGTTTTGCATATTAATTCGCCAGGCGGCAGCGTAACGGCTGCGGAAGAAGTAGGCCGCGAGCTGGCACGCTTTAAGGAAACCACTAAAAAGCCGATTGTAACCTCCATGGGCGACCAGGCGGCATCGGCGGCGTACTGGCTGGCTTCTTACAGCGACGTGATCTACGCCAATTCTTCAACGCTGACGGGCAGCATCGGCGTATATATGCCTTATATGAATGTTGAGGATTTGTATAAAAAAATCGGTGTGTACACCGGCAAAATTAAAAGCGGCCCGCATAAGGATATTTTATCCCCCGACAGGGAAATGACGCCGGAAGAGCGCGCCATTTTGCAGGGCATTGTAAACCAGCTGTATGGCGAATTTATTGACGTTGTGGCAGCAGGGCGCAAAATGGACCCTGCCGTTGTGCGCGGGCTGGCTGACGGGCGCGTTTACACCGGCAAGCAGGCTAAAGAGCTGGGGCTGGTTGACGAGATTGGCAACTATTACGACGCGCTGGAGGCTGCCGGTAAATTAATCGGCGTAAGCGGCGTGCCGGAAATTAAAGAAAAGCCTGCCAATAAGCCGTGGCAGCTTTTGTTTGAAGCGCGCCTGAACGATTTAATTTTAGGGCAGCTGGAGCAGGCTTTGCAGGGTGCCGGTGCGGAGGTTAACGCGGCGCCGGTGCCGAAGGCGGAGAGGTGATGCCTTATGCGGCGCAAAACCTTTGATGTGCTGTTTTCAACCCGCGACGGCATGGAAATGCTGGTGAAGGAGCCGTGCCTGTGGCGCAGCCTGTGGTATTTTACCATGAGCGTGGGGCTTTTTTGCGGCGTTATAACCAACCAGCTTTTTATTGAGCAGCCGCTGACGGTGCGTTTTGGCATTATTGCGGTAATACTTGTTATCAGCGGCGTGTGCCTTTCGATGTATGGCTTTTTGCTGCACGGCATTTTGTGTACCATGGGCGCGCTGGCTGGCGACGCCGTGGGGCTGATTTGCCTTTTGGGCTACACCACGCTGCCGTTTTTAATGCTGACGCCGGTAGCGCTGTTAAGCACCAGGCTTTCGCTGATGGGGATTGTGGTGCTGGCGGCGGCTATTTTGTTTGGGCTGCTGTGGATGCTGTACCTTCTGGTGCGCTCACTGCAATCGGTATATTTAATTGATTTTAAGCGGGCGCTGGCAACGGTGCTGTTCAGCTTTTTATTGATTTACACGGCGATAGTTTTGCCGTTTCAGTTTTTGTTTAAGCTTATTATGCTTAAACTTTCTTAGTATGCTAAGAGTTTTTTGTTGCAGAAACTACGTTAACGTGGCATAATTGTTATAAAGTAGTTATAAAAAATAAAGGAGTTGGGGTAGGAATGAACAGAGAATTATCCATGGAGTTCGTCCGTGTAACGGAAGCAGCCGCCATTGCCTGCGGGCGCAGCGTTGGCCGCGGCGATAAAAACGGCGCTGACCAGCTGGCCGTTGACGCAATGAGAAAAATGTTTGATACGGTGAACATCAGCGGTACGGTTGTAATTGGTGAAGGCGAGATGGACGAAGCGCCGATGCTGTATATCGGCGAGCATGTAGGCGCCGGCGGGCCGGAAGTTGATATTGCCGTTGACCCGGTTGAAGGCACCAACCTTGTTGCAAAAGGCCAGCCCGGCGCGATTGCCGTAATTGCTATTGCTCCGAAAGGCTGCCTGCTTCACGCTCCTGATATGTATATGGACAAAATTGCCGTTGGCCCGCGCGCCAAAGGCTGCATCGACATCAACGCGCCGGTAAGTGAAAACCTGGAACGCGTTGCCAAAGCGCTGGACAGAAAAGTAAGCGACCTGACCGTTGTTTTGCTGGACCGCGAACGCCATTACGGCTTAATGGATGATATCCGCCGCGCAGGCGCACGCATTCATCTTATTACAGACGGCGACGTTAACCCGATTGTTAACGCCGGCATTGAAGGCACCGGCGTGCACATGTACATCGGCAAGGGCGGCGCACCGGAAGGCGTTTTGGCTGCAGCTGCCATTAAATGCCTTGGCGGCGATATGCAGGCCCGCCTGTGCCCGGAAGACGACGCGCAGGTAAAACGCTGCCTAGAGATGGGCATTACCGATGTTAACAAGGTGCTGACCATTGACGATATGGTAAAAGGCGACGACTGCATGTTTACCTCTACCGCTATTACCGAAAGCCAGCTGCTGCACGGCCTGCGTTACTTTGGCGGCGGTGTGCGCACGCATACCGTTTCCATGCGTTACAAAACCGGCACGGTACGCTTTGTAGATGCCGTACACAGCTTTGACCGCAAGGATTTTGCAGTTAAACTTTAATTTTTAGGTTGTTGGCAGGGTTTTGGCTTCAGCGCTGAAACCCTGTTTCGTTTTAATATTTTGCAGGATTTGTTTATGAAAAACTTATTGCTTGATAATGTTGCCGCCATTGGCGAGGTGCAAAGCGCGGCAGCGGCGTTAAAAACCGGCGGCGTAAGCTTAAACGGCGTCAGCGGGCCGGTAAAACCGGTTATTGTGGCAGCTCTGGACAGGATTTTTTCTGAACAGGGCTCTTTGGCGTTTCTTGTTGCAGGGCGCGATGAAATACGCGAATACCGCCGCAGCTTAAACTGGTTTTACCCCGATTTGCCGATGTACGAGCTGTACCCTGCCGATTTGCCGCGCGTGCAGGCGGAAACCAAAAGCCGCGAGGTGCAGGCAGAGCGAGTGGCGGCGCTGCGCTTTTTGCGCGGCGAGGAATGCGGCATAGTGTTTATAACGGCGGAAGCTCTTTTGCAGAAGCTGCCGGATAAAAAAGCAGCGCAGCAGGGCGTGGAAATTACCTGCGGCAGCGTAACCGAGCAGCAGGAGCTGATTGCAAAATTTGCCGCCTTCGGTTATGAACGCACGCAGCAGGTGGACGCTATCGGCCAGTTTTGTGTGCGCGGCGATATTTTAGATATTTTCCCCATTAACAGCAAGCTGCCGCTGCGTATTGAATGGTTTGACGATACGATTGACGCTATCCGCAGTTTTAACCTTGATAATCAGCGCAGCGTGGAAAATTTGGAGCGCGTAAAAATTGTGCCGCTGGAGGAAGCCGCGGAAGAAGGCTACAACGCCTCCGTTTTTGATTACGCCGGCGAAAATACGCTGCTGTTTGTGGATGAGCCGACCCGCCTGTGGGATTTGGCAGAAAAAATTTATAACGAAAATAAAACCTACGCCGCAGAGCTTTGGACAGCGGAGGAGCTTATTTCCGCCTGCGGCGGTGCTAAGGCCACGGCTATGGCTGCCCTGCAGCACAATTACTTTAAAAATTACCGGCAAATAAATATGCCGGTGCGCACGGTTGCGCCCTATAACCGCAATACGGAGCTTTTAGCGAGCGATTTACGCGGCTGGCTGGCGGACGGCGTCAGCCCCGTGATAATGATGAGCAGCAGCATTAAGGCGCGCGGCATTGCCGATACCCTGAGCAATAAGGGCATTGAGGCAGAATTTGTTGATAAAGCGCCGCTGCTGCACCCGGGCAGCGTCAGCGTTATCAGCGGCGAGCTGGCGGCTGGTTTCCGCTTCTGGAACGAGGGCTGGCTGCTGCTAACCGAGGGCGATATCTTCGGCATGCAGAAAAAACGCCGCCTGCACAGCAAAAACAAGGGCGCGCAGCTGCAATATTTTTCGGAGATTAAAGCCGGTGATTACGTTGTGCACGCCGTACACGGCATTGGCCGCTACATTGGCGTAGAAAACGTTGAAGTTGACGGCAGGCACCGCGACTACCTTTTGCTGCAATACGCGGGCGACGATAAGCTGTATGTGCCGGTGGAGCAGGTTGGCATGCTGCACAAATACATCGGCAACGAAGGGCAGGCGCCGCGCCTGAGCAAAATGGGCGGCAGCGACTGGAGCCGCACGCAAAAACGCGCACAGGCAGCTATTACCATTTTGGCGGAGGAGCTTTTGCGCCTGTACGCGCAGCGTAAAATTGTACCGGGGCATGCTTTTGCGCCCGATACCGAATGGCAGAAAGAATTTGAAGAAAAATTCCCGTATGAGGAAACGCCGGACCAGTTAAAGGCTATTGCCGAAATTAAAGCCGATATGGAAAAGCCGGTGCCGATGGACAGGCTGCTTTGCGGCGACGTTGGCTACGGCAAAACGGAGGTTGCCATCCGCGCGGCGTTTAAAGCTGTGATGGACAGCAAGCAGGTGGCGCTGTTGGTGCCGACAACGGTGCTGGCGCAGCAGCATTTTATGACCTTCCGTGACCGCATGGAGCCATTCGGCATCCGCGTGGAGTGCATCAGCCGCTTTACCAGCACCAAAGAGCAAAAGCGTATTTTAAGCGCGCTGGAAGAAGGCAATGTCGATGTTCTCATCGGCACGCACCGCCTGCTGCAATCGGACGTGGTGTTCCGCGATTTGGGGCTGCTTATAATTGATGAGGAGCAGCGCTTCGGCGTGGCGCAGAAGGAAAAAATTAAAAAGTGGAAAACCGGCATCGACGTGCTGTGCCTTTCCGCAACGCCGATACCGCGCACGCTACACTTGGCGCTGGTTAACGGGCGCGATATGAGCGTTATCGAATCGCCGCCGGAGGACAGGCTGCCTGTGGAAACCTATGTTGCCGAATACGACAGCGGCATGATTAAGGAAGCGCTGGAGCGCGAGCTGCGCCGCGGCGGCAGAATTTACTATGTGCATAACCGCATCACCGGGCTGGAACGCATTGCGGAGGAAATACGCAAGCTGGTGCCGGGCATCAGCATCCGCATCGCGCACGGGCGCATGAGCGAGGAAATGCTGGAAGATGCAATGATTGATTTTTACGAAGGCAAATGCGATTTACTGCTTTCGACGACGATTATAGAAAACGGCCTTGATGTGCCGCTGGCCAACACCATTATTATCGACGGTGCGGAAAACTTCGGGCTTTCACAGCTGTACCAGATGCGCGGCAGGGTTGGCCGCTCGGCGCGGCTGGCGTATGCATACTTTGTGTACCGCCGCAATAAGCAGCTCAGCGAAATTGCCGAAAAGCGTTTGCAGGCCATCCGCGATTTTACGGAGCTGGGCGCAGGATTTAAAATTGCTATGCGCGATTTGGAAATCCGCGGCGCGGGTAATTTGCTGGGTGCGCAGCAGCACGGGCATATTGCGGGCATCGGTTTTGCCGCTTACTGCGAGATGCTGGAAAGCACCATTAAGCGCTTAAAGAACGGCGCGGAAAAAGGCGCGCCGGAGCCGGACCCGATTGTGGAGCTGAACGTGGACGGCTATATACCAGATACTTATATCAGCGACCCGCGCTACAAGCTGGAACTGTACCGCCGCTTTGCCGAGCTGGATTACGCCGATAAGGACGATTTGCTGGATGAAATTACCGACCGCTTCGGCGAGCCGCCGGAAGAAATTATCAACCTGTGGCGCGTGGCGGCGGTGCGCGGCTTGTGCCGTAAAATGCGCATTCTGGGCATCAGCACCCGTGGCAACGAACTGCGTATTTCCTTTGCGGAAAACGCCGTGTTGGATACGGAGGTGCTGGTAAAAATGCTGAATGCCGGGCGCAACGCCATGCAGCTGAAAACCGGCGCGCAGCCGCAGCTTTTAGTGCGCATGAATGTTTTAAAAACAGAGCCGCTGCCGTGGCTCGAAAAGAACCTGCCGCTTTTGGCAGGCTTGAAATAACCAAAAGAAAGGAGGCATCGGCAAATGGCAGATAAATTTTTGCGCGGCGCCATGATTTTAACCATGGCGGGCTTAATGGTAAAAATTTTAGGCTCGGTCAACCGCATTTTGCTGTCGCGCTTTTTGGGCGGCGAAGGCATCGGCCTGTACCAGATGGCATACCCTGTGTTTTTGCTGATGCTTTCCGTTTCTTCCGCCGGCATACCGATTGCCATTTCCATTATCGTGTCGGAAAAGGTTGCCAAAGGGCAGTACAAAGCGGCGGAAAAAGTGTTTAAAATTTCGCTGGGGCTGATGGTGGCAACAGGTTTATGTTTTGCGGCGCTGTTGTATTTTGGCGCGGGCTGGCTGGTGGAAAGCGGCTTTGTGCGTGACCCGCGCGCTTATTACGGGCTGGTTGCCCTAACGCCGGCCGTGTTTTTTTCCACCATTCTGGCCAGCTTCCGCGGCTATTTTCAGGGTTATCAGATGATGACGCCGCCTGCCGTATCGCAGATTTTAGAGCAGTTTACGCGCGTGATAACAATGATTGCGCTGGCGTACTTTTTGCTGCCTTACGGGCTGGAATACGCCGCTGCGGGTGCAGCCTTCGGCGCTGTGCCGGGCGCGGTAACTGGGCTTATTGTGCTCAGCTTTTTTTACCGCCGCCTGCGCAAAAGCTTTAAAACCGAAACAGATTTGGTGCAGCAGCAGACGGAATCTGTCGCCGCCATTGCCAAACGGCTGGCGCTTCTGGCTTTGCCTGTTTCGTGCGCCAATATTATGGTGCCGGTAACCAGCAGTATTGATATGCTGCTGGTGCCCAACTGCCTGTATGCCAGCGGCTACGCCATTGAAGAAGCAACGACGCTGTTCGGTTACCTTACCGGTATGGGCATGCCGCTCGTCATGATGGCAACCATCGTTACGCTGTCGCTGGCGGCAGGCATTGTGCCAGCCATTTCGGAAGCGTTTACGCTGGGCGACAGGGAAACCATTACCAGAAAATCGCGCACGGCGATGAATATTTGCTGCTTAATAACCCTTCCCGCCGCAGCGGGCTTATGGGTGCTGGCAATGCCGATAGCGCAGATGATTTACAACGCACCGCAGGCGGGCGAGGCTATCCGCCATCTGGCGCCCTCGGCGTGCCTTTTGGGCATCCACCAGGTAACGACGGGCATGCTGCAGGGCATTGGGCGCACGGCGATACCGATGTGGAATATGCTGATTAGCGCGGTGGTAAAAATCGGCGCAGTGATGCTTTTGACGGTAACGCCGCTGAACATCGTCGGCGCGGCGTGGGCCTCCAACATTAATTTTGGGCTCGCGGCAACGCTGAATATCATTTTTTTGCTGCGCTACGGCATTACGTTTGATATAAAAGTGCTGGGCAAGCTGGCGGCGGCGACGCTTTTAATGGCGCTGGGCGCAAGTGCCGTGTACAGCCTGTTAAACGCGGCGTTTGGCAACACGGTAGCAACCATTGCTACCATTTTTACGGCCATAGCCCTGTACGCCGTGCTGCTGTTTGCGCTTAAAGCCGTCAGCAGGGATGATTTGGAAAAAATACCGTTTATCGGTTCTAAAATAAAACGGAGGTGACACCAATGCAGAAAATAACAGTGGTTGGCCTGGGTCCCGGCAGCGCCGGTCAGCTTTCGGTGGAAACCATGGAGCTTTTAAAAAACGGCGAATGTGTAATTTTGCGCACCGCCGTGCACCCCAGCGTGGCAAGGCTGGCGGAGGAGAATGTGCAGTTTATTGCCTGCGATGATTTTTACGAAAAGGGCGCTTCGTTTGAGGACGTATACGACAGCATTGTAAACTTTGTTTTGCAAAAAGCTGAAACGCAGGACGTTGTTTACGCCGTGCCCGGCAGCCCGCTGGTGGCGGAGCGCACCGTGGTGCTGTTGCGCGAGCGTGCGGCGGCAAACGGCGTGGCGCTGAAAATTCTGCCTTCCATGAGCTTTTTGGATTTGGCGTATGTTGAGCTTGGCATTGACCCCATTGCCGGGCTGAGAATTATTGACAGCAGCGATTTTGAAGCGCTCGCCGACGCCGGCAAATACCCGCTGATGGTAACGCAGGTGTACAGCCAGCTGGTAGCTTCGGACGTTAAGCTGGCGCTGATGGACGTGCTGGACGATGAAACGCCGGTGTGGTTTTTACGAAACCTTGGCCTGCCGGATGAGGAGTGCCGCAGTGTGCCGCTGTATGAGCTGGACCGCCAGCCCAACATCGACCACTTAACCAGCGTGTTTGTGCCTGCGCAGGAGGGCGGCGCTTCCGTAATGGATGTGCGCCCGTTGACGGACGTCATGGCAACATTGCGCTCGCCTGGCGGCTGCCCGTGGGATATGGAGCAGACCCACGCCAGCATTCGCAAAAGCCTGATAGAAGAGGTTTACGAGCTTTTGGAAGCCATTGACAACCTTGACTACGAAAACATGAAGGAAGAGCTGGGCGACGTGCTTTTGCAGGTGGTGTTCCATGCTCGTCTGGCGGAAGAAGAGGGTGCGTTTACCATGCAGGATGTGGTGGACGAAATTGTTGAAAAGCTCATCCGCCGCCATCCGCACGTTTACGGCACGATTGAGGTTGGCACAAGCGGCGAGGTGCTGCAAAACTGGGAAGCCATTAAGCAGCAGGAGAAAACCGAGCGTACCCATGTGCTGGACGGCGTAACAAAAGGCCAGCCTGCGCTGATGCGCGCCTATAAATTAAATTCCAAGGCTGCCAAGGTTGGGTTTGACTGGCCCGACAACGAGGGCGTGTGGAACAAAATCACAGAAGAGCTGGCTGAGCTGAAAGAAGCGGTTGCCAGCGGCACGCAGGCAGAACAGGAGCACGAGCTGGGCGATTTGCTGTTTGCCATTGCAGCTTATGCCAAACATATCGGGCTGGAGCCCGAAACGGCTTTAAACATGGCCAACAACCGTTTTGTAAAACGCTTCAGCCATGTGGAAGAGCGTGTGGAACAATCCGGCAAGGGCTGGCAGGCTTTTACGCTTGAAGAGATGGACGCTTTTTGGGACGAAGCCAAAAAATTAGAGTTAACTTGTGAAAAAAATTAAAAATTATAATACCGCAGGCAGGATTATTTTAATTAACAGCGAACTAACAATTACATAAAACGCTATGGGTGGATTATGCGCAGCTGGCGCGCCCTGCCATAGACAAAATAAAAAACCTTTAAGGGGGATTTCCTGTGAACAAAACAGAACTTATTGCTGCAGTAGCAGAAAAAACCGGCTTGACTAAAAAAGACGCTGAAAAAGCTTTGGGCGCATTGATTGAAACCGTGAAAGAAGCAGTTGCTAAAGACGAAAAAGTACAGCTCATTGGCTTTGGCACTTTTGAAGCACGCAAACGCAATGCCCGCGTTGGCAAAAACCCGCAGAGCGGCGAAGAAATTGAAATTCCGGCAGCTACCGTTCCGGCTTTTAAAGCAGGCAAAGCTTTCAAAGACATGGTTAACGCTAAATAATTTAATATTTTTAAGATGCCGGGCTATTACAGCCCGGTATTTTTGCTATTGGCGTAAGAAAGGAGGAAGCAATGCCCCGTCCGGGAACAAAAAAACGCAGCAGGCACGATTTTTTGTGGATTTGCCTGTTTATACTTGCCATTTGCGGTTTTATAATTGCACGGCAGGAGTATAAAATTTACCAGGTAAACAAAGAGCTGGAAGCGACGGCCCAGCGCGTGGAAAATTTAAAAAAGGACAAGGCGGAGCTGGAAGCCGAGAAAAAACGCCTTGACGATTTGAAGTACATCGAAAAGCTGGCGCGCGAGGACCATAACATGGTCGGCAAGGATGAGGTGCCGCTGTTTATCGTCGATGAAAAAGAAAATACGAAAGAAAATACAGGCGCAGAAACAAAAAACAGATGAATTATCTTATGATTGTTCGTCTGTTTTTTATTTTTGGGTTGACACTGTTTTAAAAAGGAAGGTATAATGTTTGTATATAAAGTTAATTAAGGGGGAACGTCTGCTTTATGTCACTTGAAGTAGGTGCAATAGTTGAAGGCGAAGTAACAGGCATTACTAATTTCGGTGCCTTTGTACAGCTGCCTGAAGGTAAGGTAGGGCTTATTCACATATCCGAAGTTTCCAATGTATATGTGAAGGATGTGCATGATTTCTTAAAGGAAAAGGATAAGGTGAAGGTTAAGGTCTTATCTATTGACGAGCGCGGCAAAATTGGCCTGTCAATCAAACAGCTTACACCGCCTCCGGCTCCGCAGCCCAAGCCGCAGCGTCCGGCAGGAAATACGGAGCGCCGCAGCTTTAAACCGGCTCCGGCCCTTTCTTTTGAAGATAAATTGTCCAAGTTCTTAAAAGACAGCGATGACAGGCTGCTGGACCTGAAGCGCAACACGGAATCGAAACGCGGCGGCCGCGGTGCCAGCCGTGAAAGATAACAACACAACGGCACTCCATAGTGGGTGCCTTTTTGTTTTAAGGAGTTAAAATGACGGGCAGCGCTGTTGTAACTAAAGTGCTGAAGGAAATAAAAAAATATGTGCCGCAGGGCAGCTTTGTGGTTGTGGCTTGCAGCGGCGGCGCGGATTCCGTTGCTTTAACGGACGCTGTGCGGCACCTTGGCGGCGAATGCGGCTACAAAATTGCCGTTATGCACGTTGAACACGGCCTGCGCGGCGAGGAAGCGCTGCGTGACGCTGCCTTTACGGAAAAGTTTTGCGCAGAGCGCGGCATTGCATTTGCCTGCCGCCATATAAAAGCAGGCGAGTATGCCCAAACGCAAGGCCTTTCGGTAGAGGACGCAGCACGGCGTTTGCGCTACCGCGAGTTGTGGCAGTATGTTGATGAGCTGGGAGCGGATTTTTTGCTGACAGCGCACCACGCCGACGACCAGGCGGAAACGGTGCTGATGCAGCTTTTGCGCGGCAGCGGCACGGCGGGGCTGGGCGGTATGCAGGTGCAAAGCGGCAGGCTGCTGCGCCCGCTGCTATTTGTGCGCCGCAGCGAGATTGAAGCCTACTGCGAGGCACGAGGTTTGGATTACTGCACGGACAGCACCAACAGCGATTTGCACTACACGCGCAACCGTATCCGCAAGGAACTGCTGCCGTATCTGGAGCAAAAATTTAACCAGCAGCTGGTAACGGCGCTGGGGCAAACGGCGCAGCTTACACGGGCAGATAATGATTTTGCCAACTACCACGCGCAGGAGTTTTATAAAAAGTTTGTTCAAACGGAAGGCACGCTGCTGTGCTGCAGGGCGGAAGCCTTAAATAAAGTGTTTGCCGCTGTAAGCACGCGCGTCATCCGCCTGATGTGGGATGAAAGGGCAACGGGCGGCGAACTTGGTTTTGAACATGTGCAGGCGGTGTTAAAGCTGGTGCAAAACGCCAGCAGCGGCAAAGCGTTAATGCTGCCGGGTAAAACGGCTGCTGCGTACAGCTACGGCAAATTGTATATCGGTGCGCAAAAAGAAATTGTTACTTTTGTTAACGGCAGCGTCACTGAAAACTTTGACGTTATTACCGTTTTAACCAAAAACATTGGCAGCGGCTTAACAGTTCAGCTGCCGGGTGGCAGGGCATTGCAATTAAGCATTGAGGCGGAAATGCCGCGGCTTGCCAAAAACATTGCCGCTGTGCCTTTTGAGCTGGCGGGGGAAGAAATTACCATACGCACGCGCCGTAACGGCGACAGGTTTTACCCCTACGGTTCGGCGGGCAGCAAAAAATTGAAGGATTATTTTATCGACGCCAAAGTCCCGCGCGCAGAGCGCGATAAAAAAATGCTGGTAACGGCAGGTAATAAGATTTTATGGATAACCGGCGAACGGCAGGCGGGCTGGAAAAATCCGCCGCAAGGCGCGTGGCTGGTTATGGAGCTTATAGAAAGAAAGGATGGGCAAAATGCATAACAATATTGCAAAGGTTTTATTAAGCGAAGAGGAAATTCAAAAACGTGTGAAGGAACTGGGCAGACAGATTCACGAGGATTATAAGGATAAAGACAAAATTGTAATGATTGGCCTTTTAAAGGGCGCTATTTACTTTTTTACCGACCTTTCGCTGGCGATTGATTTGCCGCTGCGCATTGATTTTATGGTGGCGTCTTCTTACGGCAACAGCACGGAAACCAGCGGCAGCGTGGATGTAAGGCTGACCTGCTCTGAAAAGCTGGAAGGCTGCCATGTGCTTTTGGTGGACGATATTATCGACAGCGGCGTAACCATGGAAGCCATTACCAGGCTTTTGCAGCGCCAGAACCCGGCCTCCGTTAAAAAGGTGGCGCTGTGCGATAAACCGAGCCGCCGCGTAAACCAGCTTAACGCTGATTATGTGGGCTTTGAAATTCCGGACGAGTTTGTTGTGGGCTACGGGCTTGATTTTGCCGGAGATTACCGCAACCTGCCCTACATTGGCGTGCTGAAGCCGGAGGCTTATGCCAAATAATAACGGTTGTGCAAATAATAAGAATAGATTATAATATAAAAATAGCGTTAAAATAAATTTACTTAGGGAGGGTAGATTTTGACTAAATTTTTAAAAAATGTTGTACTCTACCTGCTGATAATAATTTGCGCCATTATGCTGTTCGATTCTTACGCGAATAACGTGGTGCCGAAAACAGATATTAGTTACAGTGCTTTTATGAAGCATGTGCAGCAGGATGAGGTGCAGCAGGTAACGATTGTTGAAAATGTTATCAGCGGCAAGCTAAAGGACGGCAGCGATTTTACTACCGTTGTGCCGAAGGATGAGAGCCTGATTCCGACCCTGCGCGCGCGCGATATTGAAATTAAGGCCGAGCTTCCGCCCGAGCCTCCGTGGTGGACGGCTGTGCTGAGCGAGTTACTGCCGATTCTTGTAATTGTTGCCGTTTGGTTTTTTATGATGCAGCAGATGCAGGGCGGCGGTGGCGGCCGAGGCGTGATGAATTTTGGCAAGAGCCGTGCGCGCCGTTACGATGAGGACAAAATTAAAGTAACCTTTAAGGATGTTGCCGGTGCCGATGAGGCCAAGCAGGAGCTGGAAGAGGTTGTTGAATTTTTGAAGCACCCGAAAAAATATAACGATTTGGGCGCTAAAATACCCAAAGGCGTACTGCTGTACGGGCCTCCGGGCACGGGTAAAACGCTGCTTGCCAAGGCTGTTGCAGGCGAGGCTGGCGTGCCGTTTTTCAGCATTTCCGGCTCGGACTTTGTGGAAATGTTTGTCGGCGTGGGCGCTTCGCGTGTGCGCGATTTGTTTGAGCAGGCGAAAAAGAACGCGCCGTGCATTGTGTTTATTGACGAGATTGACGCTGTGGGACGCCAGCGCGGCGCCGGGCTTGGCGGCGGGCATGATGAACGCGAACAGACCTTAAACCAGCTTTTGGTTGAAATGGACGGCTTTGGCGTTAACGAAGGCATTATTATGATTGCCGCAACCAACCGCCCGGATATTTTAGACCCGGCACTTTTGCGCCCGGGCCGTTTTGACCGCCAGATTGTGGTTGACCGCCCGGATATTAAGGGCCGCCAGCAGATTTTGAACGTGCATGTTAAGGGCAAACCTGTTGGCAGCGACGTGGAGCTGGACGTTATTGCAAGGCGCACCCCGGGCTTTACCGGCGCGGATTTAAGCAACCTTGTGAACGAGGCTGCTTTGATGGCGGCGCGCAAAAACAAAAAGCAGATTAATATGCCCGAGATGGAAGAAGCGGCAGAACGCGTTATTATGGGGCCGGAACGCCGCAGCAGGGTTATCAGCGACAAGGAAAAACGCCTTACCGCTTACCACGAGGGCGGGCATACCCTTATCGGTATGCTGCTGGATAACGCCGACCCCGTGCACAAGGTAACCATTATTCCGCGCGGCAGGGCAGGCGGCTACACCTTAAGCCTGCCGAAAGAGGACCGCTACTACGCTACCAGAAGCGAGATGCTGGACGAGCTGAAGGTGCTTTTGGGCGGCCGTGTTGCCGAGGCACTGGTGCTGAAGGAGATCTCGAGCGGCGCCAGCAACGACTTGCAGCGTGCAACCTCTTTGGCACGCCAGATGATTTGCGAATACGGCATGAGCCAGGAGCTGGGCCCGGTAACCTTTGGGCACCGTCAGGATCAGGTGTTCCTTGGCCGTGATATTGCCCGCGATAAAAATTACAGTGAGGAAATTGCAGCTAAAATCGACAAGGAAATACGCAAATTCCTTGACGAGGCTTACCAGAAAACGGAAGAGCTGCTGCAAAACAATCTTGATAAGCTGCATTTAATTGCGCAGGCGTTAATTGAAAGAGAAACGCTGGAAGGCAGTGAAATTGAGCAGCTGATGAAATACGGGCGCATTCTGGATAAAAACGAGCAGCCGCCCGATGATAACAGCGGCACGCCCGCAGTTATTCCGCCGGAGGTAATTACCGCACCGGCAGAAGCTGCGCAGCCGCAGCAGGCACCACAGTATGAAGAAGTGCCGGGCGCTGTAAGCACCGAAGAAAAGCACGCGCTTAACTAAAAACCAAATAACTGACATAAAAACACCGGTTTAACCGCCGGTGTTTTTGTTTTGCTTGACTTTACGTTAACAGAATGATACTCTTTAGGGTAACGAGGAGTGTGATTTTATGCGTGGACGCATTTTAGAGATTTTACGCGCCGGCGGTGCGGAGCCTGTATCGGGCGAGGAGCTTTCCAAAAGGCTTGAGGTATCGCGCACGGCTGTGTGGAAACATATTCAGGCTTTAAAGGCCGAAGGCTATGATATTGAATCAGTCCCTAAAAAGGGCTATGTTTTAAAGGCTGCGCCGGACAGATTAAAACCGGCGGAAATTATTACGCATTTAAAAACCAAATGGCTGGGGCACAGCATCCATTATGTGGAGAGCGTGGACTCCACCAACAATCTTGCCAAGCGTTTAGCTGAGGAAGGCTGCGACAATGGGCTTGTTGTTGTCAGTGAGGAACAAAAGGGCGGCAAGGGCCGTCTTTCGCGCGGGTGGTTCTCGCCCTTTGCGTGCGGCAACTGGTTTTCCGTTGTATTAAAGCCGCCGTTTTTGCCACAGGAGGCCTCCAAATGCACGCTTTTGGCAGCAGTTGCCGTGGTTAAGGCGGTTAACAAATATAAGGGCGTTAATGCCGCTATTAAATGGCCTAACGATATTCTTTTAAACGGCAAAAAGCTGGTGGGCATTTTAACGGAAATGAGCGCTGAGTTTGGCAAAATTAATTATATAGTTATCGGCATCGGTATTAACGTAAACGTGCCGCACAGCATTGTGCCGGATGATATTAAGGACTGCGCTGTTTCCGTCGCCGACGCTGCAGCAGAGCCGGTGGAGCGCGTGCAGATTCTGGCAGATGTGCTTGATAATTTGGAAGAGCTGTACGAAAGCGTGCTGCAAAACGGTTTCGCACCGGTACTGGCCGAGTGGCGTAAATATTCCTGCACGCTGGGGCAGCAGGTAAAGGTTATCGCGCCGGACGAAACCTACTGCGGGCTGGCTGTGGACATCGACGAGGACGGGCTTTTGGTTGTAAAAAAAGAGGATGGCACGACTGAAAAGGTTATCGCCGGTGACGTTTCCATCCGCCCGGCGGCGGGTACGGGCAAATATGCCTGATAAATTTTGCTGTACAGCGTTTGGTTTTTCTGATATAATAGGCGAGGTTCTTTAGAAAGTAATTTTACTCCGCAGGAGGATATGCCATGTTATTAGTTATTGATGTTGGCAATACCAATATTGTAGCCGGTGTTTTCGACGGGCAAAAACTTGCTTCGCACTGGCGTTTTTCTACCGACCGCTCCAAAACGGCGGACGAATACGGCATTTTGCTGAGAAGCATGTTTAATTACACCAAAATGCCGATGGATGAGGTTAAGGCAATTATTATCTCAAGCGTTGTGCCGCCGCTGATTGTGCCGCTGTGCCACATGTGCGAGCGCTATTTTGAGCAGATGCCGATGGTTGTAGGCCCCGGCATTAAAACCGGCATTTCGCTGCGTTACGATAACCCGCGCGAGGTTGGCGCGGACCGCATTGTTAACGCCGTTGCCGCTTACGAAAAATATGCGCATAAGGGCAAACCGATGATTATTGTCGATTTTGGCACGGCAACCACGTTCTGCGCGCTGCTGCCCGGCGGCGAATATCTGGGCGGTTCCATTGCGCCAGGCATTGGTATTTCCGCGGAAGCTCTGTTCCAGCGTACTGCTAAATTGCCGCGCGTTGAGCTGATTAAACCGCCTTCCGTAATTTGCAAAAACACGGTTAACGCGATGCAGGCAGGCATTCTTATCGGCTTTGTGGGCCAGATGAACGAAATCGTCCGCAAGATGAAGGAAGAGCTGGGCGGCGAGGCGATTGTTATTGCTACCGGCGGTTTTGCTACCACCATGGCGGCAGAATCCGACGTTATCGATGAGGTAGAGCCCTTCCTCACTTTGGAAGGCCTGCGTATTTTGTACGAAAAAAACGCAAAATAAAAAATTAGTGGTTAGGGCCTGCTGAGCGGCAGGCCTTATTTTATGAGGTGAAAAATGCAAATTGGCAATATCGTGCTGAGCGCGCCCGTTGCGCTGGCGCCGATGGCAGGCATTACCGATATGCCGTTCAGGCTCATCTGCAAGGAGCTGGGCTGCGGGCTGGTGGTTTCGGAAATGGTAAGCGCCAAGGGCCTGCTGTATAAAAACGTAAAAACCTTTGACATGCTGCGCATTGATAAGGACGAGCGCCCGGCGGCGATTCAGCTTTTTGGCAGCAGCCCGCTGGAGCTGGCGCGCGCAGCGCAGGTGGTTGAAGCAGACGGCGCGGACATTATTGATTTTAATATGGGCTGCCCGGTGCCGAAAATTGTTAATAACGGCGAAGGCTCGGCGTTAATGAAAAATCCGCAGCTGGCGTATGAAATTTTGGCGCGTATGGCGGATGCCGTAAAAATACCGGTAACGGTTAAAATCCGCGCTGGGTGGGACGCAAACCACATTAACGCGCCGGAGATTGCGCAACTTGCCGAAAAAGCAGGCGTGGCAGCCATTGCCGTGCACGGCAGGACGCGCGAGCAGTTTTACAACGGCAGCGCCGACTGGAGTGTGATAAAAGCCGTGAAGGACGCCGTTAAAATACCGGTGTTCGGCAACGGCGATATTTTTTCGGCAGAGGATGGGCTGCGTATGCTTAAAGAAACAGGCTGCGACGGTTTGATGATTGGCCGCGGTGCGGACGGCAATCCGTGGATTTTTAAAGAAATTATCAGCGCCTTAAACGGCGATGTACAAAGATTTGAACCGAGCCTTGACGAGCGTATGGATATGGTTTTACGCCATTTAAAAATGCTTATCGCCTTTAAAGGCGAGGTAATTGCCGTGAAGGAAATGCGCCGCCACGCGAGCGCCTATTTAAAGGGCATGCCCATGGCGGCAGAATACCGCAGGCGCATTAACGCGCTGAACACCTTTGACGAGTTTAAGGCGGTTGTGGCAGAATACCGCAGCGAGGCGGGCAAATTTCTGGCGGCGAAAAAACAATTTTTAACGCAGGCGGAAAACGGCAACTAAGTTGACAAAAAGCCCCGGAAAAATTATAATTTATTTTATAATACTATAAATCCGTTCCGTTATCCCCAGTGTCAGGCAGCAGCTTGGCACTGTTTAGTATTGCCTAAGGGGCGGAACTTATTAAAAGGAGCATTATTATGAGCAGTAAAGAAACTATTTTAACGGCCGAAGGCTTGAAAAAACTGGAAGATGAGCTTGAAAATCTCCGTTCTGTAAGACGCCACGAGGTTGCAGAACGTATTAAAGTAGCTATCGGCTATGGTGATATAAGCGAAAACTCCGAATATGACGATGCTAAAAACGAGCAGGCTTTTATTGAAGGCCGCATTTTAGAGCTGGAACAGATGATTAGCACGGCTACCATTATCGACAGCGGCACCGCTAAAAAAGGCGTTGTACAGCTCGGCTCCACCGTTGTGGTTCAGGATATGGAATTCGGCGATGAGGAAACTTACACCATCGTGGGCACCACGGAAGCTGACCCTTCCAAAAACCGTATTTCCAACGAATCGCCGGTAGGCGCAGCTATTTTGGGGCAGAAGGTTAACTCTGTTGTGCAGGTGCATACCCCTGCGGGCGAGCTTTCGTATAAAATTTTAAAAGTAGAATAATTTGTTGGGGAGCGATAGGAAATAATGTCTGAAGAAACGAAGAATGTGCAGGCGCCGGAAGAGGAAGCGCTGAACGAAAAAGAAGTTAACGAACAAATGCAGGTGCGCATTAACAAAATGCACCAGATTGAAGAGCACGGCTGGCTGCCTTTTGGCCATAAATTTGATGTTACCAATTATTCCGGCGATATCAATGAAAATTTTGAAGAACTTGCTGCCAATGAAACCGTTGTGCGCGTGGCAGGCCGTATTATGGCCATCCGCGGCCACGGCAAAACCTGCTTTATGGATATGCAGGATAAAGACGGCCGCATTCAGCTTTATGTGCGCAAGGACGCTATTGGCGAAGAAAACTATAAGCTGATTAAGCTGCTGGATATCGGCGATATTATCGGCGTTACCGGTACGGTGTTCCGCACCCACATGGGAGAACTGTCTGTTAAAGCGGCTGCGATTGAAATTCTTTCCAAATCCCTGCGCCCGCTGCCGGAAAAATGGCACGGCTTAAAGGATGTTGACATCCGTTACCGCCAGAGATATGTGGATTTGATTGTTAACCCGGAAGTACGCCGTACTTTTGTGCTGCGCAGCAAAATTATTAAAACTATGAGGGATATTCTGGACGAGAATGGCTATTTGGAAGTTGAAACGCCGATTATGAACACCATTCCCGGCGGTGCTGCTGCGCGTCCGTTTATCACTTACCACAATGCGCTGGATATGCAGCTTTATTTGCGTATTGCTACCGAGCTGCATTTAAAACGCCTTGTTGTAGGCGGCTTTGACCGTGTTTATGAGCTGGGCCGCGTTTTCCGCAACGAAGGCATCGACATTAAGCACAACCCGGAATTTACCAGTGTCGAAATTTACCAGGCTTATGGTGATTACAACGACATGATGGATTTAACTGAAAAAATTGTGTCCGAAATTGCGCAAAAAGTTTTGGGCACCATGAAAATTACCTACGAAGGGCAGGAAATTGACCTGACTCCGCCGTGGCCGCGTATGAGCATGATTGAAGCTGTTTACAAATACACCGGCCAGAACTTTGAGGGCGTTACCGATGTGGAAACTGCCCGCGAAATGGCGGATGCAATCAATGTTCCGTATGAGCCTTCTTTCGGCGTGGGCAAAATTATTAACGCCTGCTTTGAAGAATACGTTGAAGCAAAACTCATTCAGCCGACCTTTATCACCGGCCATCCGAAAGAAATTTCCCCGCTTGCCAAGAGCAATCCGGATAACCCGGAAATTACCGACCGTTTTGAAGGCTTTATTTACGGTCGCGAAATTTGCAACGGCTTTACCGAACTCAACGACCCGATTGACCAGCGCGAACGCTTCTTAAAACAGGTGGAAGAGCGCAATGCAGGCGACGAAGAAGCCAACATGATGGACGAAAACTTCCTTGACGCGCTTGAACACGGCCTGCCGCCGACGGGTGGTTTGGGTATCGGCGTAGACCGTCTGGTTATGCTTTTGACTGACAGCAGCAGCATCCGCGATGTATTGCTGTTCCCGACGATGAAAAACATCGGCGGCGAAAAACCTGCTAACAAAGAAACCCATGCAGCCGAAGCTGTAAGCAGCGAAGCGCTGCCCAAAATCGACCTTTCCAAAGTGAAGGTAGACCCTTTGTTTGAGGATTTTGTTGATTTTGATACCTTCTGCAAATCTGACTTCCGCGTGGTAAAAGTGGAAGCCTGCGAAGCTGTGCCCAAGAGCAAAAAGTTGCTGAAGTTTACCCTGAATGACGGCAGCGGCAAAAAACGCACTATTTTAAGCGGTATCCATGAATTCTATGAGCCGGAAGAACTGGTTGGCAAAACCTGCGTGGCTATTACCAACCTGCCTCCGAGAAAGATGATGGGCATTGATTCCGAAGGCATGCTGATTAGTGCAGTGTACGACTACGACGGCAAAGAAGGCCTGAATCTCTTAATGCTGGATAGCAATATCCCGGCGGGCGCCAAACTGCGCTGATACTTAGTTAAATACGTTAAAAGAGAGTGCTGCGGCACTCTCTTTTTTTGCTGTGTATGTGCTGTTGAAGTGCCATATTACCTGTTTATCTATGGCACAAACGGCGTACGCGCAGAAAAGCTAAAAGATTTCTAAGATTTTTGTAAAAAAGTGTTGACACATCCATAAAAGCATGGTAATATAAACAAGCTGTTTCAAACAGCGGCTTGCGATTTGAAAAGCTCTCCAAAAAATCTCAAAAAGATTTAAAAAAAGCGCTTGACAAATCCTTGAAAGTGTAATAAACTATACAAGTCGCCGGAAAACGGCAGCACCTTGAAAACTGA
>CASEIL010000011.1 GCA_949288065.1 uncultured Phascolarctobacterium sp. | reverse complement strand
GGCTTGAACAAAAAGTGAAAGCCAGCGCCTTTAGACGCTGGCCGGTAACATGGGCTTATAGCCATAGTCAAACCACCCGTTTGACGGGTGGTACTGATTGTATAATTTACCTGTTTATGCTATTTTGCTGCGCAAAATTTTTAACGCCTGCTGATGGTTTTTACTTACTATGGCAGGCGTTATTTTTTCTTTTGCCGCAAGTTCTTTGCCGGTATAGCCTTCAAAATATAAGGCTTTTATGGTGCGGCGCTGTTTTTCTGTCAGCTTTTTAAGCGCCAGCCTTAATAAAATGGCAAGTTCCTCGCGTTCTATTAAATTATCGGCAAATGCTGCTTCTGTTTCATCGCCGGTGGGCAGGGCTGCCTCATTATTTTCTCGCTCCCACGCTTTTTTCATTTCGTCATAAAGCGCAAAATGAATACGGCAGCGCACATAGCCGGGCAGGTGGGTAAAATCCGCGCCGTTGTAGCCCATAATAATTTCTATAAATTTCAGCCTTGCCAAACTCAGCCCTTCCTCATAATCTTCCTTAATAAATAAAGGATTTGCCATGCTGATGCCGAAGTATATAGTTAACTAAAACCATAAAGTGCAGGAGGGGATAGTATGAGTGAATTGAGTGAAAGAATCGGCATGGCGGCGGGCAATGCCTTTAAAAGCGGTTTTAATTGCGGCGAGGCAGTTTTGCAGGCTTTCCGCACTGAGGGCGGCTTAAAAATAAACGACGATACGCTGCGCATGACTACGGCGTTTGGCGGCGGCATGGGTCACGCCAGAGTGGTTTGCGGGGCGCTGGTGGCTTCCATTATGATTATCAGCTATTTTGTGGGGCGCACCACACCGCAGGAAAAGCCCCTGCCGGAGGTTTACCCTTACAGCAAGGAATATCACGATTTGTTTGTTAAGGAATTCGGCTCCTCCGAATGTAAGGATTTAATGCCGTATGAGTTTAACACGCGCGAGCATTTGCTGAACTGCTTAAAGCTGGTTAACCGCATGGCACGCTTTTTGGCGGAATACCTTGAAGCAAAGGGCTTTTTAAAATAACATTAAACTTTTTTAACACCGTTTGCATAAGCCTGGCAGGCGGTGTTACTTTTTTTACACATTTTTTACGTAATTTAAGCGGATTTTTTAAACGCGTTGTTTATAATATGGGTAATTCAAAAAGCTAATTACAAACCCCAGTTTAAAGGAGGACTAAAGTTTTATGAAATTATCCAGCAGGAAAAGAAAAACCGCAGCCGCTATTTGCGCGTTTTTAAGCATTTTTGGCTGCGCCGCAGCAGCTAATTTAACCATGCCCGCGCATGTTGAAGCAGCAGGTTACACCGTACAGGAGAAGAACCCTGTAAGCGTAATGCCGATTAACCGCGCTAAATTTTTAAAGGGCCAGCGTTTTGATTTGCAGGTAGAGGTTAAAGGCCTTGCCAATGATTTTAAAGTAACTGTTAACGGCACCGACGCCGAAACTTATTTTGGCAAAAAGGGCGAGGTTAAAACTGCCGACGGCGTAACCGTATACTGCATCCCTGATGTTGCCTTTAACAAAGCAGGCGACGTTACCGTTGAAGCTGTAAGCGGCGGCCAGAAGAACGTGGTAAATTACACCGTTACCGACGCTAAAGCTAAAAAGAAAGCCAAAAACGTCATTCTGTTTGTTGGCGACGGCATGAGCCTGCAAGCCCGTGAAATGGCACGTATTCTTTCCAAAGGGCTTAGCGATGGCAAATACAACGATTTGCTGAATATGGAAAAAATGCCGCACATGGCAGTTATTACCACCTCCGGCTATGATTCTCTTGTAACGGACTCCGCCAACAGCGCATCCGCTTATGCGACCGGCCAAAAATCCGTTAACAACGCCATGGGTGTTTACGCTAACAGCACTAAAGACCCGTTTGACGACCCGAAGGTTGAAAACATTATCGAGCTTGTTAAACGCACCAAAGGTATGGCAACCGGCATTGTTTCCACTGCTAACATTACCGACGCTACCCCGGCAGCTATGCTGAGCCATACCCGCCGCCGTGCGGAACAGAACTTCATCGCCGAAACGATGACGGAAGATTATCACCGCCCGGACGTAATTATGGGCGGCGGCTCCCGCCACTTCATCCCGATGGATGCGCCCGGTTCCAAACGTAAGGATAACGTAAACGTGGTAGAAAAATTCCAGGATTTGGGCTACACCTTCTCCGGCAACAGAACCGAGCTTTTGAACACTCCTGCTGACGAAGATAAAATCCTTGGTTTGTACCAGCTGGATAATATGAACGTATACATCGACCGCGCTATGCTGAAAAACCCGAAAGTACTCGGCGGCTTTAACGACCAGCCCGGCCTTGTGGAAATGACTGAACGCGCTATCGACACCCTGAGCAAAAACGAAAACGGCTTCTTCCTGATGGTTGAAGGCGCCTGCGTTGATAAACAGCTGCACACCATGGACTGGCAGCGCGCTGCTTACGACAACATCGAGCTTGACCAGGCTGTTGGTGTAGCACAGAAATTTGCCGCTGAAAATAATGATACCCTCATCATCGTGGTTGCCGACCACGCACACGGCGCAAGCATTACCGGCACCTATCACGAACTGGACGGCAAAACCGGCCGCGAAGCTGTACGCACCTATGCTGCCGCAGGCTGGCCGACCTTTGAGGACCGCGACGGCGACGGCTATCCGGATAACCCGGACCCGGATGTAACTTTGGCAGTGCAGTTTGCCAACCACCCGGATACCAACATTAACTACAAATTTAAACAAACCCCGACTTCCCCGGCTATTGTAGGGGCTGACGGCAAAGCCATTGCCAACCCGAAACTGGAAGGCGAATTCTATAAAGGCAACATTCCTGCCAACGAATCGCAGGAAGTTCACTCTGCCGACGACATTCTGCTGAACGCCATGGGCCCCGGCAGCGAATACTTTAACGGCGTTATGGATAACACCGAGGTATTCTTCGGCATGGTAAGGGCGCTGGGCATTGACGGCACCAAAAACGCAAAATAAAATGGGGGCAGGCAGATGCTTGAGAAACTTTTGAAAAGCTTTCTGCTCTCGCTGCTGCTGTGCTTAGGCGGTGCTTTTACCGCACAAGACTTGCCTTTCAAGGCGGTTCACTGCGAACCGCCTTTTTTGTGCAGCAGGACAGAAGCCGCAATTAACATGACCTTTGATGAAATGTATGCCGGTGTTTCCTCGCTGGGCATTACGTTCTCGGACAAATTAAAAAGTGCCGAGGGGCAGACGGTGCAGATGGCGGGCTTTATGGCGCCGCCGCTGACGCCGACGATTAACTTTTTTGTGCTGACGCGCGAGCCGATGAGCATTTGCCCGTTTTGCAGCACCGACGCCGACTGGCCGGCAGACATTGTAGTGGTGCAGCTGGACGAACCGGTGGTGGCGCTGCCGTTTGACAGGCCTATTATGGTAACCGGTACGCTGGAACTGGGTACCGAGGTGGATGCTGAAACCGGCTTTGTAAGCCTGGTGCGCATACAGGCGCAGTCGCTGGAGGCTTTGTGATGCTGCTGGAAGTAAAAAATGTTTTTAAACAGGTAACGGAACCCTCGGGCGAGGTAATTACCATCAGCCACGCCAATCAGCTTACGCTGGATAAGGGCGGGCAGCTGCTTTTAACGGGGCCGAGCGGAAGTGGCAAAACCACGCTGCTGCACATGATTGCCGGGCTGCTTGCGCCCAGCGGCGGCGAAATTTATTTTAACGGCCGGCGCATTGACAACATGCCGGAGCGTGAGCGCGATTTGTGGCGCGCGCAGAACATTGGCTATGTGTTCCAGAAGCTGAACCTGATTGAAGCGCTGACGGCGGAGGAAAACATTTTGCTGGCGGGTTACTTTGCCGGCGGCGATATGGCAGCACTGAAAAAACGCGCGCAGAATTTGCTGGAGCGTGTGGGGCTGGCTGCCAAAAAAGACGTATTACCCGGGAAATTAAGCATCGGCGAGCAGCAGCGCGTGGCTGTGGTGCGCGCCGTTATTAACAGCCCGGTGCTGCTTTTGGCAGATGAGCCGACGGCGAGCCTTGACTCGGAAAACAGCCGCGTTGTGCTGGGGCTTTTGCGCAGCCTGTGCAGCGAAAACGGCACGGCGCTTTTGCTTTCTACCCACGACGAAAGCGTTAAGCAGCAGTTTGGCGAATGGTTTGATATTAAATGCGGGAGGCTGACAGAGCATGAGCATAATTAAACTGGTACGCCGCAACATTATGTTTAAACCGCTGCAAAGCCTCATCGCCTGCCTGGCGGTTATGGCAAGCATTGCCATGGCGGTGCTGGTGCTTTTAATGGCGGACGGCGTGCACAGCGGTTTAAGCACGGCGGCAGAACCCTTCCCCATTGTGGCAGGCAGCAAGGGCAGCCCTAACCAGCTGGTGCTGAACACCGTATTTTTAAAGGATACGCCGATGAGTAACATCAGCTATGAAGAGGTAGAAAAGCTGCGCGCCAACAAAAACGTGGCGCTGGCAATCCCCTTCGGCTACGGCGATAATTACCGCGGCTTCCGCCTGGCGGGCACCGAAAAAGAAATTTTTGATTACGAAATAAACCCCAAACGCGGCAAATGGCTGCACCTTGCCGAAGGGCGTGCGTTTGAAACTCCGTTTGAAGCCGTTGTGGGCGCACGCATGGCGCAGATGACGGGGCTGAAGGTTGGCGATACCTTCCAGACCTCGCACGGAATGGTGCAGGTGCCCGGCAGCAAGGGGCACGCGCAAAGCTACAAGGTTGTGGGCATTTTGCAGCCGGTTAACGGCCCGTATGATCAGTGCGTTTTAACGGATATTAAAAGCATCTGGGCGGCGCACGCCGGGCACGGCGCGGCGGCGCAGGGCGTAACGGGCGTGCTGATTAAACCGGCAGGCTATGCGCAGGCGCTGGCAGTGCTTTCGCAGTACCGCAATAGTAAGGAAATGCAGGTGGTGTTCCCTTCGCAGATTATTATTGAGCTGTTTGCCGTTATGGGCGACGCCGAAAAACTTTTGCAAATTATTAGCTGTGGCGTAATTTCGCTGGCGCTGGTAATAATTGCCTGCACAACCTACTGGGCGGCAGCCATGCGCAGGCACGATAACGCTATTATGCGCGCTATCGGTGCGGGGCAAAAGCAAATTATTAAAATTAATTTTATGCAGGGTATGCTGCTTTCCTGTATCGGCACGCTGCTGGGCACGGCGGCGGGGCACGGTGCGTTCAGCGCGCTGGCGTATCTTTTGCGGCAAAAAACTGCCGTTAACCTTACGGCAGGCTTTACCGTGCAGGAGGGCGTTATGCTGGCGGTAGTTATTCTGGCGGCGACCGTGTTCAGCTTTATTCCCGCTGCGGCGGCTTGCAGGCGGCAGGCTGCGGACGATTTATAAAATTTTACCTCCTTTGGTTTATGTGTTATAATTAGCGCAGAAAACCTAAGGAGGATTTTTTATGAAATTAAAAAAGACACTTGTAATGACACTGGCGGCGTTGTCCGTCTGCGCTTCTGCCTTTGCCGGCGTGGCTGTTAAAGGCTACGATGTTGACGAGGACTGGGTAAAAATACAGGTGCCGCAAATAAAAGGCGCAGGCCCTGTGGTGGATGCCAAAATTAACAACGCGCTGAACTTTAACGCCATGCTGCAATTATATTCGCCGCTGCCGCAGAGCGATAAAACCGTGGAAGCCATGCGCGTATCGTTCGACAACAATTTTGCCGGGCCGAAGGGCGTAAAGGAAGCCCGCGATTTTGTTGAGGACGTGGGCAGCTTTGTAAATTACAACCTGCACAGCAGATGGCAGGAGGACAAAATGTACGGCGGCACGCTGGTGGAGCGTTACGGCCTTGACGGCGAGTACAAGGTGCTGTACAACGGCGATAAACTGCTGTGCGTTGAGCAGCAGGGCTATTTGTTTACCGGCGGCGCGCACGGCGCAACTTTGTATGATGTTTCTACCTTTGATTTAAGCACCGGCAAGGAGCTGGCGCTTGCCGATTTGTTCAAGCCCGGCAGCGATTACCTTGCCCGCATTAATAAGGTTGTTGACGAGCAGGTAAAGGCTAATCCGGAAAGGTTCTTTGGCCCTGTTGAAGTAAAAGACGGCGATAAATTTTATTTTGACGGCAAGGTGCTGGTTGTTACCTACGCACCGTACGAGGTTGCACCGTATGCGGCAGGCGTTGTAAGTTTTGTTGTTCCGGCTGATGGTTTAAGCGATATTTTGGCGTACTAATTTTGCGTTAATAAAAATAAATGGAAATCTGTTTATTTTACCGCGTTAAAATGTTATAATAAAGTAAGCCAACGGGGGCTCCACTAATTGGTGGAGTCCCTTTATTTTTAATAAAATAAGGGAAGGACGTGATTTAATGACGGAAAGTAAAGTTCAAAAGAAGGGGTTTTTCGATAGGGCGATGGACTTTATCGAAAAAATCGGCAACGCCATGCCGGACCCGGTCAGCCTGTTTATCATTCTGGCTATCACGGTTGTAATTTTATCTGCCATTTTGGGCAGCATGGGTTACAGCGCAGTGCACCCGGGCACGGGCAAAACCATTGCCGTTGTTAATTTGTTAACCAAGGAAGGCATCCGCGATATGTACAGCAAGGCGGTTGCCAACTATTCCGGCTTTGCGCCGCTGGGCATGGTTATGGTATGTATTATCGGCGCGGCCGTTGCTGAAAAGAGCGGCTTTTTGGTAACGATGATGAAGCACGTTATGGGCGACGCCAAATCGTGGGTTGTTACCTTTGCCATTTTGTTTGTTGCCATTAACGCTAACCTTGCCGGTGATGCGGGCTTTATTGTAATGCCTCCGCTGGCGGCGGTTATTTACATGGGTTTGGGGCGCAGCCCGGTTTTAGGCATGATTGTTGCCTACGCAGGCTGTGCGGGCGGCTTTAGTGCCAACATTATGCTGGGCATGACGGACGCTTTGGCTTACGGCTTTACCGAAAACGCCGCGCGCATGATTGACCCTAACTACCAGGCAACGATGGCGATTAACTGGTACTTTTTAATTGCTTCCTGCTTTGCGCTTTCTATCTTTGGCACGCTGCTGACGGAGAAGTTTCTGGTAAAACGCTTTCCCATGACGAAGGAAGAGCTTGCCAAATACGATTTTGACGAAAGCGAAGGCAAGGTTACCGATGAACAGAAACGCGGCTTAAAATGGTCGCTTATCGGCACTGTTTTATTTATTGTGGCTCTGGTTGCTGCCTGCGTTGGCGATGACCCGCTTTTGGCAGATCCGAAAACACATTCTGTTTTAACAAACGGTTCTCCGTTTATGAACGGTATTATTTTAACTGTTACCATTGCGCTGTTTGTTGCAGGTGCGTGCTACGGCTTTGGCTGCGGCAAATACAAAAACGACAGGGATTTGTTTGCTGATATTACGCTGGGCTTTAAGGATATGGCAAGCTACATTTTTATGTGCTTCTTTATTGCGCAGTTTACCAGCTATTTTGCATGGAGTAACCTTGGCATTGTTATGGCGATTAAGGGCGCGGAATTTTTGCAGAGCATGCAGTTTACAGGCGCGCCGCTTCTTATCGGCCTTATCTTTGTATCCTGCATTGTTAACATTCTTATCGGTTCGGCATCTGCCAAGTGGGCGATACTTGCGCCGATTTTTGTGCCGATGCTGATGCTGATGGGCTTTGACCCTGCCGTTACGCAGGTTGCTTACCGTATCGGCGATTCCATTACCAACCCGCTGTCCCCGCTGTTCCCGTACTGCCCGGTTATTTTGGGCTTTGTACGCCGCTATGCGCCGGAGATGGGGCTGGGTTCTGTTATCGCTAACATGGTGCCGTTTTCCGTTACCTTTACGGTTATCTGGATTATCCAGCTTTTAGTGTGGATTTTCCTCGACCTGCCTTTGGGCCCGGGCGGCGGTATCTTCCTGAACTGATTAATAATTAATTTAGCGGCTGCCATAATGGCGGCCGCTTTTAAGGAGTATGGCTATGTATTACAAAAAAATTACCGTTTTAATGCACGGCAGTTCGGCGCACGGCTCTACGCCGCATTTGGGCAAAGACGCTATTGTGGCCGCTTCTGCCTTTATCCTTAATGCACAGACTTTGGTCAGCCGCTTTAACAACCCGCTGAAGCCTTTGGTGTTTACCGTCAGCGGCGTAAGCGGCGGCACGCAGTTTAATATTATTACCGATTTTGTAAAAATGACGGCGTATTTATATGCCGCAGACGCTGCTGATTTGGAAGCAATGCTGCCTAATTTGCTGGGCCTTGCCGAAAGCACGGCGGCAGCGTTTGGCTGCACGGCAGAGCTGGAGTTTGGCGAATGTGAAGGGGGTGCGGAGTGATGGATTTTAAAGAGCTGGCACTGGCAGAAGAAAATTACGTTTTGGAGCAGCGCCGCTGGCTGCACGCGCACCCGGAGCTGGGCACCAAAGAGTTTAAAACAACGGAGCATATTGCCCGAGAATTAACCCAAATGGGCATAGAGGTAGAAACCTTTGACGATATTACCGGCTGCATCGGCACCATTCGCGGTGCGCACCCCGGAAAAACCGTTATGCTGCGCGCCGATATTGACGCGCTGCCGATACAGGAGGAGAACGATTGCAGCTTCTGCTCGCAAAACGCCGGTGTGATGCACGCCTGCGGGCACGATTGCCACACTGCCATGCTGCTGGCGGCAGGCAAAATGCTGGTTGCGCATAAGGATGAGCTGCACGGCACGGTTAAGCTCCTGTTCCAGATGGCAGAGGAAATTGGAACGGAATCGCGCCATTATGTAGAACACGGCTGCCTTGAAGGCGTGGACGCTATTTTTGGGCAGCATGTGTGGTCGCTGATGGACAGCGGCTTTGTAAGCATTGAAGACGGCGAGCGCATGGCGTGCAGCGACCGTTTTACCATTAACATTACCGGTAAAACCGCACCGGCGGATAAACCGCAGCAGGGCAGCGATGCAGTGCTGGCGGCAGCGGCGGTGGTTATGGCGCTGCAAAGCATCGTCAGCCGCATTAACGACCCCAATAACACCCTTGTTGTAACCACGGGCATGATGCACGGCGGCAGCGATGAGCCTGCTATTGCCGGTGAGGCGCAGCTTGTCGGCACGGTACGCACCTTTAACAAGGCGTTCCGCAACGGTATGCCGCAATTAATTGAAGAAACTGCCAAAAAAGCGGCGGCGGTTTACGGCTGCGAAGTAACCGGCACTTACTTCTTCGGCCCTGCGCCGCTGATTAACGAGCACCACGAGCTGAACGAAATTGCCCGTAAGGCGGCTGTAAAAATTATGGGCGAGGGCTCGCTGGCGCACCTTGATAAAATGACGGGTGCGGAGGATTTTTCCGTATTTATGGATAAAACAAAAGGCGTATATGGCTTTTTGGGCGTGCGCAACCTTGCCAAAGGGCTGAACTGCGTACACCATCACCCAAAATTTGCGGTGGACGAGGAGCAGCTTAAATACGGCGCAGGCATCTACGCGCAGTTTGCTTACGATTATTTAAACAGTGATGTAAAATGAAAAGGCTGACCTTAGTATTAACGCTTTTGCTGTGGGCGCTGTGCGCTTTGGCATCGGCGCAAACGCCGGATTATACTAACGCTGCTAACTGGGCGTACTGGCGCGTGGGCGAAAACAAGGCGGCGGATTTGTTTATTGTTTGCCCCACGGTAGATTTGGGCGCGGACGGGCACACCAACATGAGCCTTGCTGATGAACAGATTAAAGCCAATTTTACCGGTGCGCTGAACATGCAGCGCGGCATTTACGACGGCGCCTGCCGTATGTATGCACCGTTTTACCGGCAGGCTGTGCTGGCTGATTACATTTTGCCGCCGCAGGAAGCCGCGCCGTATTTTGATACGGCATACAGCGATGTACGCGCAGCTTTTGTGCATTATATGCAGCACGAAAACGGCGGCCGCCCGTTTGTGCTCAGCGGGTTTTCGCAGGGCGCGGAAATGTGCCTGCGTTTGCTGAAAGAATTTGGCGATACGGCTTTTGTAAAAAATAATATGGTGGCCTGCTACGCTATCGGCTGGGTGTTTACGCCGCAGGAGGCGGCAGAGTACCCTTACATCCGCCCGGCGCAAAGCGCGGATGACCTGGGTACGCTGATTACCTTTAACACCGAAGCACCGGAGGTAACGGCTTCCATGATGGTTCCGGCAGGCGTAAAAACCGTTGCCATTAACCCGCTCTCGTGGCGTGCTGATAACAGGCCTGCGTCCAAAACGCTGAACCATGGCGCGTGCTTTACCGATTACAGCGGCAGCGTGGTGCGTGAGGTGCCGCAGCTGACGGGCTGTTACATTGACACCAAACGCGGCACGCTGAAGGTGACGGACGTGGATAAAAAGGATTACCCGCCCGGTTTGCCGCTGTTTGCGGAGGGCATTTACCATATTTATGATTATCAGTTTTTTTACCGCAATTTGCAGCAGAACGTGGAGCTGCGCGTAAACACATTTTTAAACGAAGGGCGTGGGCGAAATGCAGCTTAAAAAACTGCCGCAGATAAAAATTTTAGCAACGGGCGGCACCATTGCCGGCAGTGCGGCAAGCGCCGGGCAGCTTACGGGCTACACGGCAGGCTCGCTGGGTGTGGAGAGCCTGATTGACGCGGTGCCGCAGCTGCGGGAAATTGCCAGCGTCAGCGGCGAGCAGCTGGCTAATATCGATAGCTGCAACCTGACCAGTGCTTTGTGGTTTAAGCTGGCGGCGCGCTGCAACAAGCTGATGGCGGACGACAGCGTGGATGGCATCGTCATTACCCACGGCACAGATACGCTGGAGGAAACCGCCTACTTTTTAAATTTAACTGTTAACGGCACCAAGCCCGTGGTTATTACCGGCGCTATGCGCCCGGCAACTGCTATCAGCGCCGATGGCCCGCTGGATTTGCTGAACGCCGTTAAAACCGCTGCCTGCCCCGCGGCTTGCGGCAAGGGCGCACTGGTTGTGATGAACGACATTATTTTAGCAGCGCGCTATGCCACTAAAACCAGCGCCTTTAAGGTGGAGGCCTTTCAGGCGCAGCCTTACGGGCAGATTGGCACCGTGGCAGGCGGCAGGGTGTTTATAGAGGCGGAATGTTTAAAATACCACACCACGCAGTCCGTTTTTAGCGGAAAAAGCTATAACAAACTGCCGCGCGTCGATATTATTTACACCCACTGCGACGAGGACGACGTGCTGATTAACGCCGCCGTTAACGCCGGTGCCAGGGGCATTGTGTATGCCGGCAGCGGCATGGGCAGCGTGCACAGCGGCGCTTATCAGGCGCTTAAACAGGCGGCGCAGAATGGCGTTGCCGTTGTGCGCAGCACTCGCATCAGCGAAGGGCGCGTATTGCCAGCTAACCCGGAATGGGACGCTGCCGGGTTCATCAGCGGCGGCAACTTAAATCCGCAAAAGGCGCGCATTTTATTACAGCTGGCGCTGACCGTAACGGCAGAGCAGCAAAAATTACAGCAATTTTTTGACGAATACTGATTGAAAGAAGGCTTTATTGTGGCGCTTTTGGATAATATATTAGAAGAAAACGCAAAATTTGTGGCGGCGCTGCCCGAAAGCTACCTGCACCGCAACGACCGCGTAAGCAAATACCCGGCTAAGCAGCTGGCCATTTACACCTGCATGGATACGCGGCTGGTAGATTTTCTGGAGCCTGCCATGGGCATTGCGCGCGGCGAGGCCAAGGTAATTAAGGCGGCGGGCAATATGATAACCGGACCGTTTGACGAGGTAATCCGCAGCCTTTTGGTGGCGGTGTACGAGCTTGGCGTAACCGAAATTATGGTTGTGGGGCACGAGGACTGCGGCATGCAGCACTCTACCTCCGAATCGCTGAAACAGCGGATGTTGGCGCGCGGCGTTAAACCGGAAGCGATTGCAGAAATTGAAGGTGAATTTGCCAAATGGGTGGACGCGTTCCATCACCCGCGGCAAAACGTGGAAAGAACCGTTGCCGCTATTAAAAATAACCCCCTGCTGCCGCAGGATGTTATTGTGCATGGGCTGCTCTTTTGCCCGGACAGCGGCAGACTGGAAGTTATTGTGCGCGGCTGAAACTAAAAATGGCAAAAATAAAAAGGCACCGCAGAGCTTTGCTATGGCTTTGCAGTGCCTTTTTTGTGTTTTATTTTAAATATGTGTTAAAGAAACTTGCCAGTTTATCGAAGGGGATGGCGTTTTTGCCGCCGCCGTCATACAAATCAGTGTGTACGGCATTGGGAATGATTAACAGCTCCTTGTTATCGGTATAGGGGTTGCCGTTAATCATGTTTTTATAAGCATCACGGCTGAAGTAAACAGAATGGGCTTTTTCGCCGTGCATAATCAGCACCGCGCTGCGGATTTCGTTGCTGTATGCTAAAATGGGCTGGTTTAAAAAGCTCATGGTGCCGGTAACATTCCAGCCGCCGTTGGAGTTTAAGGAACGGGGATGGTAGCCGCGTTCAGTTTTGTAATAATCGTAATAATCCTTTACAAAAAACGGTGCGTCGGCAGGCAGTGGGTCAACCACGCCGCCGCCAAGGGCATAGGTGCCGCTTTTATAATCGGCAGTGCGCTGCGCATTAAGGGCAACGCGTTTGGCGTGGCGGGCTTCTTCTGTGTTTTCGCTGTCAAAATAGCCGTTGGCGTTAACGCGCGCCATATCGTACATAGTGGAAGCAACCGTCGCTTTCACGCGCGTATCCAGCGCAGCGGTGTTTAACGCCATGCCGCCCCAGCCGCAAATGCCGATAATGCCGATTCTGTTAGGGTCAACCAGTTCGTTGGTGCTTAAAAAATCAACCGCAGCCTGAAAATCTTCGGTGTTAATATCGGGCGACGCCATATAGCGGGGCCTGCCGCCGCTTTCACCGGTAAAGGAGGGGTCGAAGGCAATGGTTAAAAAGCCGCGCTCGGCCATGGTCTGCGCATAAAAGCCGGCAGCCTGTTCCTTAACAGCGCCGAACGGGCCGCTTACAGCAATGGCAGGCAGCTTGCCTTTGGCATTTTTGGGAACATACATATCCGCCGCCAGCGTAATGCCGTAGCGGTTGTGGAATGTTACCTTGCTGTGGGTTACTTTATTGCTTTGGGCAAAGGTTTTGTCCCATTCGTTTGTTAAATTTAATTTTTCCTCGTAAGCCATGTTCACATCAGTCCTTTCTGCGGCGTGCTGCGGTGCCGCGTAACCTGCTGCAAAGCCGGAGCACAGCAGCAGCGATAAGCCAAGTACAGGTAAAAGTTTCATAAGGCAGCCATCCTTTCTTTCATTTCATTGGGTAATTTTTTAACTGGTACAGCAAAAAATCCAGCAAATCAACTTTTTCGCTAACGGCGTGCAATTCTGCCAAAAGCTGCGTTTTGTGCTTGCGCAAAAGTGCGGCAGCGCTTTCGGTTTGCCCGCTTTGCAGCAGATTCATTATTTCGCTTGTCATTTTGTTGTCGCAGCCAAGCTTTTGCAGCCCGCTTTGATAATCGGTTATGCTGATTGCTTTCATTTTAATACCCCGCTTCTTGTTTTTATTATAGCGTTTCGCTGATGGCTTCGCTAATGGTTAAAATTCATATCGTGATATGAAAAAAAATCAATTCATGCTATAATGAAAGCGGAGGCAGAATTATGGAAATAAGAACCTTACGCTACTTTTTAGAAACGGCACGCGAAGAGAATATGAGCAAAGCCGCAGAACGCTTGCATGTATCGCAGTCGGCGCTGTCCAAGCAGCTGAAAGGGCTGGAGGAGGAGCTGGGCAAAAAGTTGTTCATCCGTCATAGTTTTTCCATCGAGCTGACGGAGGAAGGCATGCTTCTGCGCAAGCGCGCGGAGGATTTGCTGGCGATGGCAGATAAAATAACGGCGGAGTTTGCTGCTATGGACGACATTGTGGGCGGCAATATTTATTTTGGCTGCGCGGAATCGTATCAAATACGCTACCTGGCGGGCGTGATAAAGAAGTTTAAAAAGCGCTATCCGCAGTTTCATTACCACATTACCAGCGGCGATACGGAGCTGGTAACAGAAAAGCTGGACAGGGGGCTTTTGGATTTTGCCGTTATTGTGGAAGAGCCGGACTACGCTAAATATAATGTGCTTAAAGTGCCGCAGGGCGACCGCTGGGGGCTGGTTATGCCTGCCGGTTGCGCTTTGGCGGATAAAGAAAAAATTACAGTGGACGATTTAATTGGCCTGCCGCTGTTTTGTTCCGGGCAGGGCTGGCAGAAGGATTTGCCCCGCTGGTGCGGCGAAAAAATGAGCCAGTTGACTTTGGAAGGTTCGTTCCGCCTTTCGTATAACGCGGCGGTGTTTGCACGTGAAGGGCTGGGCTGCCTTTTAACCTTTGAGCATTTAGTTAATACCGGCGCACAGAGCGGCTTAACCTTCCGCCCGTTGCACCCGCCGCTGTTAACAAATATGTATATCATCTGGAAAAAACGCCAAATCTTCACCCCCGTCGCCGAACGTTTTTTGGACGAACTGCAAAAGGAACTGGGGGAGGAAAATTACAAATAAAAATGCGGGCGCCAAGACGCCCGTTTTTATTTGTAACATTTCCGTAAAAAATCCATCATTGCAGGAGTGCTTTAAATTTAGTCGAATTATTTATTATATAAAATTAGATTGTTTAGTGGAGGTATGACGATGAAAAATTACGCTTCCGAAGATGAAATATTATATCACGTTGGGCTATCGCGCAAAATGCTGAAGGGTGCAGAATACGCCCTGCTGCCCGGCGACCCGGGGCGCGTGGAGGCGCTGGCCAAAGCCATTGGCCCGGCAGAATATTTAAACACGCACCGCGAATACACCAGCTGGCTGGCGCAGGTGGAGGGCAAAAACGTACTGGTTTGCTCCACCGGCATGGGCGGTCCGTCCGTCGCTATCGGCATGGAAGAGCTGGCACGGCTCGGCATTAAAAATTTTATCCGCGTCGGTACTACCGGCTCCATTCAGGAGCACGTTGAACTGGGAGACGTTATTATTAACAACGCCGCTGTGCGTTTGGAGGGTACCTCGCTGCATTACGCGCCGGTAAACTTTCCGGCGGTGGCATCGCTGCGTTTAACCAACGCGCTTAATTACGCCGCTGAAGAGCTGGAAATTCCGCATCACGTCGGCATTTCCGTATCGTCCGATACCTTCTGGCCGGGGCAGGAACGCTACGACAGCTTTACCGGCTATGTTTGCAACAGCCTGCGCGGCACGCTTAAAGAGTGGCAGCAGCTGGGCGCGCTGAACTACGAAATGGAAACCGCCGCGCTGTTTGTGGTGGCGCAGGCCTTCGGGCTGAACGCCGCATCCATCTGCGGGGTTATTGCCAAGCGCACGCAAAGCGAAAGCGTGGCGCCGCCGGAGGTTTACGCATTGGCCTCGCAGCGTTTCGGCGCCGTTGTTAAGCTGGCGCTGACGGCTCTTTTAAAGGAGGACTAATTATGGCAAGGGCGATAATATTGCTTTTAGATTCGTTTGGCATCGGCAGTGCGCCGGACGCTGAGCGTTTTGGCGATAAGGGCGCCGATACCCTGGGGCATATTTGCCAGTGGATGGCTGAAAACCGCAAAAATGCGGACGGCAGCTCCAAATACCTGCATTTGCCCAATCTGGCGGCGCTGGGGCTGCAAAAGGCTTCTGAATTAAGCACCGGCAAAACGCTGGCGCACAGCCTTGCGGCAGATAGTAAGCTTACCGGCGCCTACACCTACGCGCAGGAGGTAAGCCGCGGCAAAGATACCTTGAGCGGGCACTGGGAAATGATGGGCGTACCCGTCGATTTTGAATGGGGGTACTTTCCCGATAAACCCAAATGTTTCCCGCCGGAGCTGGTGGAAGCGATTATCCGCGAGGGCGCGCTGCCCGGAGTGCTTGGCGAAAAGCACGCCAGCGGCACGGAAATAATTAAGGAACTGGGCGAAGAGCATATAAAAACCGGCAAGCCGATAATTTATACCAGTGCGGACAGCGTTTTGCAGATTGCCGCACACGAGGAAGCCTTTGGGCTGGAGCGTTTGTATGATTTGTGCAAACTGTGCTACAAGCTGGTGCAGCCCTACCGCATTGCGCGCGTAATTGCCCGCCCGTTTGTTGGCACCTGTGCGGCGGATTTTGTACGCACCGGCAACAGGCACGATTACGCCGTGCCCGCGCCGCAGCCGACGCTGCTTGATAAGCTGACGGAAGCTGGCGGCAATGTGTACGCTGTTGGTAAAATTGCCGATATTTTTGCGCACCGCGGCATAACAAAACACTACCCCGCAGCGGGGCTGGAGGCAATTTTTAACGCCAGCAGACAGGCGGTGGCAGATGCGCCGGACAACACGCTGGTGTTCAGCAATTTTGTAGATTTTGATTCATCCTACGGGCACAGGCGCGACGCGCTTGGTTATGGCGAGGCGCTGGAGTATTTTGACGGCCGCCTGCCGGAGATTTTGGCGCTGCTGAAAGAGGGCGACCTGCTTTTGGTAACCGCTGACCACGGCTGCGACCCAACCTGGCAGGGCAGCGACCACACGCGCGAGCACATACCGGTGCTGTTTTACGGCGCGGGGCTTAAGCCGCAGCAGCTGGCGCCGATGCAAAGTTTCAGCTGCATTGGGCAGACTATGGCGGCGCATTTAGGCCTGCCGCCGCTGGCGCACGGCACGCCCGCAGTGTTTAAATAAATTTCGGGGGAGTGATAAAGATGAAAAGGCTGAATATATTTTTCGCTGTCGTATTAATGCTTTGCTCTTTTATCGGCTTTACGCCTAAGGCAATGGCGGCTTTTGCCGAGCAGCCTGCCACGCTGGTGGTGTTTGACCGCAGCGGCAATGTAACACAGGACGTGTACCGCATCTGGCGTGAGCCGGTAAGGTGGGCGTACCATTTCCCGGATTTTAAAATGGTAGAGCCGGATACCGCCAAAGCCGTTGCCGCCGAAAAAATTTTTACGGGCAAGGGGAAGGTTAAAATTGACGCCGCCGTTATGCAGAGCATTGCCGAAGAGGCGCAGATAGAAGCGCTGGTGCTGGTAATGGTGGACGATTTGAATTCCTACATGGTGAACCGCTTTTTCGGCTTCCGCAACGATTTTGACGATACTTATATTGAAAGCATTGCCAACGCCGATATTTACGTTTACCGCCATGACGGCAACCGCTTCTCTAAAAAAGAAATTTTTGAGCGCGACGTTGAGCCGATGGGCAACCAGAAGGACCCGGTAGATATTATGAAATGGGCTATCTGCAAGCAGGTAAACCTGATGGAAGGCCGCCCGATTATAGAATGAGCCTACAAAATATTGCGGTTGTAAAACGCGCAAACAACAATATTTTGTATAAAGGGCTTTACAAATAATTATTATTGTTTTATAATTAGGTCATGAAGCAATAACGAGGAGTGAGTTTTATGACATACGAAATGGACGGCATTAAAGTAAACTGCGCCGACGGCATTACGAAAGAAGAAGCGGCGATTTATTTAAAGAACCAGCTGCAGGTTAAACCGCACGAAACCCTGCTTTCGCTGGATTTAAGCCTGAGCGGCGATAATGTGGTGGTTAAGCCGCATTACGACACCATTGTAAGGGTACGCAGAATTACGGGCTACCTTAGCACCCTGCCGCGCTTTAACGACGCTAAAAAAGCAGAAGTTGCCGACCGCGTATGCCATCTTAACTGACATTAATAAACTGCCTTCGGGTTTAACCCGGAGGCTTTTTTATTTGGCCGCAGTATTGTATAATATCTTTAAAAACAAAAAAGGAGCTATTTATGCGCAACTACACTAAAATATACATTACGCTCAAGGGCGAGCGTGCCGCCAAAGGCGGGCACCCCTGGGTTTATGCCGATGAGATTACCAACATTGAAGGCAGCTACACCAACGGCGATTTGGTGGATGTGCTGAGCGCCAAGGGCAAATACATCGGCACCGGCTTTATTAACGACAATAGCAAAATTAAGGTAAGGATTATTTCTACCAATACCAACGATAAGTTTGATGCCGCGTTCTGGCAGCGCCGCTTGCAATACGCTGTTGATTACCGCCGCACCGTAATGCCGGGCGATGATTTTAAATGCTGCCGCTTAATTTTCGGCGAGGCGGATATGTTCCCGGGCTTAACGGTGGACCGCTTTAACGATATTCTGGTAACGCAGACGCTTTCGCTGGGCATTGAACTGCGCAAGGAAGAAATTTTTACGCAGCTTTTGGCGCTTTTGCGCGCGCAGGGCGAAAACATCCGCGGCATTTACGAGCGCAACGATGTAAAAATCCGTGAACTGGAAGGCATGACGGAAAACAAAGGCTGGTTTAAGCCGGAAACCGTAGCTGATAAAACAACCATAACGGAAATTTGTGAAAACGGCATTAAATACAGCGTCGATGTAGAAAACGGGCAGAAAACCGGTTTCTTCCTTGACCAGAAATACAATCGGCAGGCGGTAGCGCGCATTGCTAAGGGCAAGCATGTGCTGGACTGCTTTAGCCACACCGGCGCGTTTGCGCTGAATGCGGCGGCGGGCGGTGCTGCTTCCGTAACGGCGGTGGACGTATCTGCCGAGGCGGTGCGCATGACGGGCATTAACGCCGAAAAGAACGGCTTTAAGGATGTTGTAAAACCGCTGGAAGCCAATGTTTTTGATTTGCTGACGAAGTTGACGGAAGAAAAATCGCACGCTTACGATTTTATCATCCTCGACCCGCCGGCGTTTACCAAATCAGGCAGCACGGTTAAAAACGCTATCCGTGGTTACAAGGAAATTAACTTAAAGGCCATGAAGCTGCTGCCGCGCGGCGGTTACCTGGCAACGTGCTCCTGCTCGCACTTTATGAAGGAAGAATATTTTGTGCAGATGCTGAAGGACGCCGCGCGCGACGCCTGCGTAAGCCTGCGCCAGATTGAAGCGCGCCAGCAGGCGCCCGACCACCCGGTTCTGTGGAACGTGCCCGAAACGTACTATTTAAAATTTTATATTTTTCAGGTTGTGTAAGAGGGGATTTTTATGGAAGAAAAATTACGCCGGTTAATGCTGGGCATGATTGCCTACAACAACGGCGACGCCAAACGCATTCAGCATTTTATTAAGGTGCATGCACTGGCCAAACTTATCGGTGAAGAAGAAAAGCTGGATGCCAAAACGCAGTATATTTTGGAAGCTGTGGCTTTAACGCACGATATTGGCATCCGCGTTAGCGAACAAAAATACGGCAGCTGTAACGGCAAACAGCAGGAGCTGGAAGGCCCGCCGGAAGCGGAGAAACTTTTGCAGAGCCTTGGTTTTGAGGCTGACGTGATTGAGCGCGTGTGCTGGCTGATTGCCCACCACCATACCTATACCAATATTGACAGCGCCGATTACCAAATTTTGGTTGAGGCTGATTTTTTGGTAAACCTGTATGAGGACGGCGTAAGAAAAGAGGCGGTGCGGACGGCTTACAGCCGCATTTTTAAAACAGAAGCGGGCAGAAGGCTGTGCCGTATAATGTACGGTTTACAAAATTAAAATACAGAATGTTAAAAATTTAACGGTTTTAGAACAGCCTTGTTTACACCTGCGTTAAATTTATTTAAAAACTGTACAAAATTAAGTATATAGTGTATCATATTAGTAATTATATATTTAGGAGGCCTGGTTTATGAGCAAAGCCGGAAAGTTTGATAAGTTTCTTGCAGAAAATAAAATTACCTGTTTTTCTAAAGAAGAGGTAAAAAATGATTTGCATACCGTTGTGTACCGCGCACACATGGAAGTGAGCGGGCAGATGCTGCCGACGATGGTTGTGTGCGACGACAGCATTTATACCATGATTCAGGTGCGCGTGGCTGTCGCCGTTATTAACGAAGGCAACAAACAGGCAGTGCTGGAACACATTAACGGCATGAACGGCAAATTTAAAGTATTTAAATATTACCTTAGCGATAACGGCGATATCTGCCTCGACAGCTGCCTTACCGATACGGACGACAGCTTCGACCCGCGCCTTGTGCACACTGTTATCGACGTTATTTTAAGGCATTTAACGGAGGAATATCCCAGACTGATGAGCCTTGTATGGGCTAAATAAGCGTGTTTTAACAGGAGTTGGTTAATGTATGGATCCTCTTGGGTCTGTGGCTGAGTGTATTATAGTTTTAGTTTTAATTTTATTAAATGGTTTACTTTCGATGCTGGAAATGGCAGTTGTCTCCTCGCGCAAAAGCCGCCTGGAGCAGCTTGCCGAGGAAGGCAGCAAAAGCGCGGCGTATATTGCAAGGCTCGCCGATGAGCCGACGGTGTTTTTATCAACGGTGCAGATTGGGATTACGCTGGTCGGCATCGGCACCGGCGTATACAGCGGCGCCATGCTGGCACAGCCGCTGGAGCTTTTGCTGCGCAAGATACCTTTTATGGTGCCTTACGCCGGGTTTGTTTCCTACACGGCGGTAGTAGTTTTAGTAACTTATTTAAGCCTTGTTTTGGGCGAGCTTCTGCCTAAAAAAATAGCGCTTAACAATCCGGAAAAAATGGCCATGTTTTTTGCCGGGTTTATCAAAACCTTAATCACCCTCTTCCGCCCGCTTACCATTTTTTTAAGCGTGTCAACAACGGTGCTGCTGCGTGTTATCGGCATTAAGCCGAACGAAGAGCCGCCGGTGACGGAAGAAGAGGTGCGCGTGTTAATTGAACAGGGACGCGAGCACGGCGTGTTTGACGACCGTGAGCAGATGATGATTGAAAACGTGTTCTCCCTTGACGATTTGCGCGTCAGCGAAATTATGACGCCGCGCACCAAAATAGAGTGGCTGGATTTAAACGACTCCGCAGATGTGCAATTTTCTGAAATGTCAGAAAAGATGTATTCCTGCTTTGTCGTTGCGGAAAATGATTTGGAGCATGTTTCGGGCGTTGTTTACACCAAAAGGGTGTTTGCGGCGTGGCTTAACGGCGCTGAGCGCGATTTGCGCAAGTATATTCAGCAGCCGCTGTATGTGCCTGAGGCAATGCACACGCAAAGCTTACTTGATATGTTTAAGGTTAAGCGCATTAAGGTTGCTCTGGTAATGGATGAGTTTGGCGGCCTTGCAGGCATGGTAACGCTGAGGGATGTTATTGAGCATCTGGTTGGCGATTTACCTTCTTACGATGAAGATGTTAAGCAGGAAATTGTTAAACGGGACGATACCAGCTGGCTGGTGGACGGCATGCTGCCTATTACCGAATTTAAGGACTATTTTGAGTTTGAAGAGCTGCCGCTTGAGGAAAAGAACGGCTACAACACCGTGGCCGGGTTTGTGGTAACAAACATTGGGCATATCCCTGAGGCGGGCAACTGCTACGAATGGGAAGGCTACCGCTTTGAGGTTGTCGATATGGACGGCACGCGCGTGGACAAAATAATGGTTACGCAGCTGCCCCAGCCGGAAGAAAAAGCTGAAGCTGATGATTGATTAAAATGACAACGGCGTCATTAAAATGGGAGGGAGCTTCATGGTATTATTCATCGTTGTGGCAAGCGCGATAATTTTAACAATCGCGTATTTCACTTATGGCAAATTCCTTGCCAATTCTGTTTTTAAGCTGGATGACAAAAATCCCGTGCCTTCTGTTGAGATGGAGGACGGCGTGGACTATGTGCCTGCCAAAAAAGGCATGCTTTTAGGTCAGCACTTTTCGGCCATTGCCGCTGCGGGGCCTATTAACGGGCCTATTCTGGCAGCTGTAATTTACGGCTGGGCGCCGGCGCTTTTGTGGGTAATTTTGGGCTGCATTTTTATCGGCGGCATTCACGATATGGGCAGCCTGGTTGCTTCCGTGCGCCATAAGGCAAAATCCATCACCGAGGTTGTGCGCCTTAACGTATCGCAGCGCGCGTGGATTTTGTTTATGATTTTTGTATGGATTACTTTGGTTTACGTTATTGTAGCGTTTACCGATATTACGGCATCGTCCTTTGTTGGCAACGTAACGCTGGAAAACGGCGAGGTTGTTTCGGGCGCCGGCATTGCAAGTTCTTCGGCTATGTATCTGGCACTGCCTATTGTTATGGGCCTTTTAATGCGCTTTGGCGGATTAAAAGAAAGCCTGGCGGTTTGCATCTTTTTGCCGCTGGTCGGCGTGGCTATCTGGGCCGGGCAATCCCTGCCTCTGGCGCTGCCTGTTGCTGACCCTGCCACTGCGCAGAAGGTTTGGGGCGTTTTGATTTTGGTTTACTGCCTTGTTGCGGCTATGATGCCGATGTGGCTGCTCCTTCAGCCGCGCGGCGCGCTGGGCGGGTACTTCCTGTACATTGCCCTTGTGGTTGCCGCTATCGGCATTATGTTCGGCGGTTACGAAATTAACTATCCTGCCTTCACCAACCTGAACCCGGATGGCAGTTTAGGCGAGCATTTCTGGACGCCGATGTTCCCGATACTGTTTATCACCATCGCCTGCGGCGCGTGCTCCGGCTTCCATGCGCTTGTTTCTTCCGGCACCAGCAGCAAGCAGCTGGCTAAGGAAACCGACGCTACCGCTATCGGCTACGGCGCAATGCTGCTGGAAGGCATGGTTGCAGTTGTTTCCATCGTTTGCGTAATGATTCTCGCACAGGATTCCGAGCTTATTCACAAAGCGCCTAACTTCATTTATGCTATGGGCATCGGCAGCTTTATGGAACTTATCGGCGTACCGGCAGCCTTCGGCATCAGCTTTGGCTTAATGGCGTTTACTACCTTTGTTTACGATACGCTTGACGTTTGCACCCGCCTTGGCCGCTACGTTATTGAAGAGCTTACCGGCTGGCGCGATATGAAGGGCAAAATTTTGGGTACGGTGCTTACTTCCGCAGTGCCTATCTTCTTCATCTTCCAAACCATGACGGACGCTAAAGGCAACGTCATTCCGGCGTGGAAAACATTCTGGAACACCTTCGGCGCTTCCAACCAGCTGTTAGCGGCGCTGGCACTGATTGGCATCAGCATCTGGCTGTACAACACCCGTCGCAATTCCAAAGTGTGGCTGGCAGCCTGCATCCCTGCCGTGCTGATGTTCTTAATGAGCAACTGGGCGCTGTTCTTAAGCATTTACGATGGTTGGGTACTCGGCCTTGGCCACCCGGCAGTACCGGTGGTTTCCGTAATCCTCGTTGTGCTTTCCGTACTCGTTGCTGTGGAAACCATTTACTCTGTAAGCAAAAGCAAAGCCAGCGTGCAAAAAGCAGAATAACGGCTTGACATAATTTTCAGATTTATTTATAATATTTTTAACATCATATTTTTCACCTGAAAGACTGTGAAGGGAATAAGATAAGCCAAAGTGCCTTAAGAGAGCTGCCGGGCGGTGCGAGGCAGCGGCGGAGGTTTATGTATAGCTCATCCCGGAGTTGCCTGCCTGATATGTAGGGCAGGACGTGTGGCAGCGTTAAAAGGCCGGGCCTTGTTAGAGGCTGCTGAGGGCCGCGCCTGCGGCTGAATTAGGGTGGTACCGCGTGGAATTATTCCCCGCCCCTATGCTTATAGTAGGGAGCGGGGATTTTTATTTCTCCGCTCAAAGGAAAGAACGGAGGTAATGACAATGCAAAAAGCAAACAAACAGTATATTCCTTTTCAGCCTGTAAAAATGGAGCGCCGCGAATGGCCGGACAAAGTAATTACCAAAGCGCCGGTGTGGTGCAGCGTTGATTTGCGTGACGGCAACCAGGCGCTGGTTACCCCCATGCAGCTGGATGAAAAACTTTTAATGTTTAAAACCCTTGTCGATATCGGCTTTAAGGAAATCGAAGTGGGCTTCCCGTCCGCTTCCGACACGGAATACGAAATTCTGCGCACTTTAATTGAAGGCAACTACATTCCCGACGACGTTACCGTGCAGGTGCTGGTGCAGGCGCGTGCCGAGCTCATCAAAAAAACTTTTGAAGCGGTTAAGGGCGCCAAAAACGTCATCATCCATTTTTACAATTCCACCAGCACTTTGCAGCGCAAAGTCGTGTTTAAAAAAGAAATGGACGGCATTATCGACATCGCCGTTGAAGGCGCACGCCTTATCCGCCAGCTGACGGAGGAAGAGGTTGCCAAAAGCGGCATGAACATCCGCTATGAATATTCGCCGGAAAGCTTTACCGGCACCGAAATTGATTTTGCCATCCGCATTTGCGAGGAGGTTATGAAGGAGCTGGGTGCTACCAAAGAAAACCCGGTAATTTTAAACCTGCCCTCCACGGTAGAGATGAGTACGCCCAACACCTACGCCGACCAGATTGAATACTTCTGCAAGCACCTTAAAAACCGCGAGGCGGCGATTATCAGCATCCACCCGCATAACGACCGCGGCACGGCAGTTGCTTCCGCAGAGCTGGCGCTGATGGCCGGCGCAGAACGCATTGAAGGCACACTGTTTGGCAACGGCGAGCGCACCGGCAACCTTGATTTGGTAACCGTAGCGCTGAATATGTTTACGCAGGGCGTTGACCCCGAGCTTGATTTTACCAATATTTTGGAAATTAAAAAAGTTTATGAACAATGCACCAAAATGCACGTGCATGAACGCCAGCCTTATGCGGGCGAACTGGCCTTTACCGCTTTTTCCGGCTCGCACCAGGATGCTATCCGCAAAGGCTACGAGTATATGGAAACTTCTGAAACGCCGTACTGGGAGGTGCCTTACCTGCCAATCAACCCGGCGGACATCAGCCGCGAATACGAACCTGTTATCCGCATCAACAGCCAGTCCGGCAAGGGCGGGGCAGCCTTTGTGCTGGAGCATGCCTGCGGCTACCGCCTGCCGAAGGAAATGCACCCCGAATTTGGCGCGATTGTTAAGGCTGCCAGCGATGCTTACGGCGACGAGCTGAAAGAAGAGCAGATTGTAGAACTGTTTAACAAGGAATACCTTGATTTTAAAGGCAAATACACCTTGTTGCAGCACCGCTTTACGGAATTGCGCGAACTGGACGGTACAACGGAAACACGCTTTGAAGGCTATATTAACGATAACGGCGCAATTAAAATGATTGTCGGCAGCGGCAACGGCCCGATTGACAGCTTTTTCCAGGCCATCAGCAGTATCGGCGTTGTAGGTTATGAATTTGTAAACTACCATGAACACGCTATCAGCCGCGGCAGCGACGCGCTGGGCATTTGCTACATTGAACTGAAAGTGCCGGGCAACGGCCATATCTTCGGCGTCGGCATTAACAGCAACATCAACGTGGCAGCAATTCAGGGCATCCTCTGCGCCATCAATCGCGCCGAAGCCCACCACGGACAGGAACAGTGAGATAGAAGATATAGAATGTGATTTAAAAAGAATAGGGGAAAGAAACAATAAAACGAGGATATCACGATTGTGATATCCTCGTTTTGGTATGCAGTTTTACAACTCTCTCCCATCCGCTAAATATACAGTTTGTTCTTTGGCGGCATTGGCGACGGTTTCGCCGATGAAGCCGCGTTTAACCATGGTGTCGAGCACGAGGTGCTGGCGTTTTTTGCAGCCTTCGGGGTTTTCGTACGGGTTGAGGGCGGAGGGCGCATAGGGCAGCGAGGCAATAACGGCACATTCGGCAAGGTTCATATCTGCCGGTGCTTTGCCGAAGTAGCTGCGCGCGGCGGCGGTAATGCCGGTGGCGCCGTTGCCGAAATAGGTGGTGTTAAAATACATTTCCAAAATCTGGTCTTTGCTGTATTTATCCTCCAGCATCAGCGCAAACATTATCTCATAAACCTTGCGGCTCATGGTCTGTTCCTGGCTTAAAAACATATTTTTGGCAAGCTGCTGCGTCAGCGTGCTGCCGCCCTGCACAATTTCGCCCGCCGTCATATTCACAAAAGTGGCGCGCAAAATGCCTTCCAGCGCAACTGCGCCGTGGCGGTAAAAATCGTGGTCCTCAATGGCAATCAGCGCCTGCTGCATGGCGGTGGGTATTTCCGGCAGGGGCGTCCATTCCATGCCGGCGGTGCGTTCCTGAACGGTGTTTTCCAGCGTAAACAGCATAAACATTTTTTGCAGCGGGTCGGGCCATGTGCTGCGCTCCGGCAGGTAGGGCAAAAGCGTCATCAATGTGCTTTCGGTTTCCTTCAGGCTTTGGGCGCTTTGCTGCTGCTCGGTTTGTGCGCTCTGCGGCATGGGTGCGGTTTTGTCATCGCCGGTACTTGATGGGTAATACATAAACAGCCCTGCCACAACGGCAAAAACTATCAATAATTTAATAAGTTTGCTCATAATAATCTCTCCTGTTTCCTTATTTATTATTTTACCAAAAATTCGGCGGGTGTAAAATTTAAAAATTAAACTTTTTATATCTTTTTGCTGAAAAAGTTTTGAAAAATACACTTTAAAGTAGTAAAATTAATAATAATGGGGTTTTGTTTTCTTTTTGCAAAAAGAAGGCTGCTTCCATAAAAAATAATTAAAAATACTATTGATTAATTATACAATAAAGTTGTATAATTATGAGTATGTTTTTAAAGGAGGTTCGATATGAGAGCAAGTGTTATCGGTGCAACCGGTTTTGCCGGAGCGGAGCTTTTGCGCCTTTTGGACGGGCATCCGCAGGCTGAGCTGGCGTATATTACTTCCGAAAGCAGCACGGGCGAGGATATTGCCGCTATGTATCCGCATCTGCGCGGGCGCATTGATAAAAAGCTGGTTTCGATGAATGACCTGCAAAAAATTGCAGCAGGCAGCGATGTGATTTTTATCGCGCTTCCGCACGGGCATGCCATGAAGATTGGCAAAGAGCTGCGCGGCAGCGGCGTTAAAATTATAGATTTGGGCGGCGACTACCGTTTTAGGGATGTTAAGGTGTTTGAACAGTGGTACAAGGTGCCGCATGCAGACCCGGAGGCGAAGGCTGTTTACGGGCTGACGGAGCTGTACCGCAGCGACGTTGCCGGTGCCGAACTGGTGGCAAACCCGGGCTGCTACACCACTTGCAGCATTCTGGCTTTGGTGCCGCTGTTAAAAAATGGTTTAATAGAAACCAAAGGCATTGTTGTTGATGCCAAATCGGGCACGACGGGCGCAGGGCGCGGCTTAAAGCTGGGCAGCCTGTACTGTTCGGTTAACGATAATTTTCACGCTTACGGTGTGGCAACACACAGGCACACGCCGGAGATTGAGCAGATTTATTCCGAATTTGCCGGTGAGGATGTGGTAATTCAGTTTACGCCGCACCTTTTGCCGGTGGACCGCGGCATTTTGGCAACCTGCTACGCTATGCTTAAGCCGGGCGTGACGGATGCCGATGTTGCCAAAGCGTTTTGCGATATGTACGGCGGCGAATTTTTTATCCGCCTGCTGGGCAAGGGCGCATGCCCCGAAATTAAAAACATCCGCGCCTCTAACTACGTTGATATTGGCTGGCAGACGGATGCGCGCACAGGCCGCGTAATTGTAATGAGCGCGCTGGATAACCTTGTTAAAGGTGCAGCGGGGCAGGCCGTGCAGAATATGAATGTTATGTTTGGGCTTGACGAAACCACAGGTTTGCGCCAGCTGCCCGTTTATCCTTAAGGGGGAATTTTTAATGAAGAAAATTGATGGCTGGGTTACAACGCCGCAGGGCTTTTTGGCGGCGGGCGTTAAGGCCGGCATTAAGGTTAGCGGCAACCACGACGTGGCCGTTATTTACAGCACTGTGCCGTCAGCAACAGGCGCTGTGTTTACGCAAAACAAAATGTGCGCTGCACCGGTGCTTGTTAGCCGCAAGGTTGCAGCGCAGCCTTACGCGCAGGCCATTGTGGTTAACAGCGGCTGCGCCAACGCCTGCACTGGCGAGCAGGGCTTAAAGGACGCCGAAGCAATGCAGGCACAGGCCGCAGAGCTTTTGGGCGTGGAACCGGAAGCTGTTTATGTGTGCAGCACCGGCGTTATCGGACATTTTATGCCGATGGACAAGGTTGCTAAAGGCATTGCCGACGCTGTAGATGCGATGGACGAGAGCGAGGGCGAAAGCTGCGCTATGGCTATCCAGACGACGGATACCTTCATCAAGCACGCTGCTTATGAATTTGAAATTGGCGGTAAAACCTGCAAAATTGCCGGTATCGCCAAGGGAGCAGGCATGATTCACCCCAACATGGCCACGATGCTGACCTTTTTAACCACGGACGCTGCTGTTGCGCCGGACGTTTTAAAGCGTGCGGTTAAGGCTGCGGCTGATAAATCATTCAATATGGTTGTAGTGGACGGCGACACCAGCACCAACGACAGCATGATTGTGCTGGCAAACGGCCTTGCTGAAAACGAAATTATTTTGAGTGAGGAGCACCCCGATTACCCGGTATTTTTTGAAGCGCTTTTAGCCTGCGCGCAGGATTTGGCGAAAATGATTGCCCGCGACGGCGAGGGCGCAACCAAGTTTTTGGAAGTGAACGTATGCGGTGCGGCAACCTGGGATGAGGCAAAAACGGCGGCGATGGCGATTGCCAAATCTCCGCTTGTTAAAACGGCCTTTTTTGGCAAGGACCCCAACTGGGGACGCATTGTGTGCGCAGCAGGTTACAGTGGCGCGGCCATGCAGCCTGATAAAGTTAACCTTGAAATCGGCGGCGTGCGCCTGGTTGAGCACGGCATGAACTGCAACGTGCCTTTGGAAAGCCTGAAGGACATTATGGAGCAGCACGACATAAGCATGAAGATTGACCTTGGCGCGGGCAGCGAAGAAGCTACCGTTTGGACGTGTGATTTTAGCTACGAATATGTTAAAATAAATGGTGAATACCACACCTGATTAACAGGGCAGATTATTAACGGCTTTTGCCGATAACAGGAGGAATAATCAATGTTACGCAATGAAGAAATTAAAATTTTAGTGGAAGCGCTTCCGTATCTGCGAGATTTTAAAGGCAAGACCGTTGTTGTAAAATATGGCGGCAACGCTATGCTGAACGACGATATTAAAACCAAAGTTTTACAGGATATTATCTTTTTAAAATGCGCCGGCCTGCGCCCGATTGTTGTACACGGCGGCGGCCCGGAAATTACTGCGCAGATGGTTAAAGCAGGCAAGAAAACCCAGTTTGTGGGCGGTCTGCGCGTAACCGACGAGGAATCCGTAGGCATTACGGAAATGGCTCTGGTTGGCAAAATTAACACCGACCTTGTTGGCCGTTTGAACCGCCTGGGCGGCAAGGCAGTAGGCCTTAACGGCAAAGACGCTAACCTCATTCAGGCAAGAAAGCACCTGGCTGACGTTTACGAAAACGGCGAGGTAAACCTTGTCGATATTGGTTATGTAGGCACTGTTGAACACATTAACACCGAGCTTTTGAATGTGCTTTTAGATAATGATTTTATCCCCGTTATTGCACCGACCGGCGTTGGCGCAACCGGCGAAACCTACAATATTAATGCCGACAGCGTTGCCGGTGAAATTGCAGGCGCGCTGAAAGCAGAAAAACTGCTGGTACTTACCGACGTTAAAGGCATTTATGCCGATTACCGCGACGAAAGCACCTTCCTTTCCACCATGAGCTTTGAAAAGGCACAGGAGCTTATCATTAAAGGCAACATCGACGGCGGCATGATTCCGAAGGTTAAAGCCTGCATCACCGCGCTCAGCGGCGGCGCTAAAAAAGCACAGATTATTGACGGACGCGCCGAACACAGCATTTTGATGGAAGTGTTCAGCGACGAGGGCGTTGGCACCGAGGTTGTAAAAACCTTATAATATTTTGATTTTTGAGGGGGCTCAATAATGGACCATAAAACAATAATTGAACAGACAGAGCAGTATTATCTGCCCGTGTTCGGGCGCTATCAGCTGGCGCTGACGCACGGCAAGGGCTGCATGGTTTACGATGCTGACGGCGAAGGTTACTTGGATTTTCTGGCAGGCATTGCCGTTAACTCGCTGGGCTATGCGCATCCGGCGCTGGTTAAAGCCATCAGCGAACAGGCAGGCAAAATTATGCACTGCTCCAACGTGTTTTATACCGACGTGCAGGCGCGCGCCGTTAAATTAATCAGCGAAGTTACCGGCTTTGACCGCGTATTTTTGGCAAACAGCGGCGCGGAAGCCAACGAAGGCGCAATTAAGCTGGCGCGCAAATACGGGCACAGCAAATCCGATGGCAAATACCGTATTATCACCGCGGTACATTCCTTCCACGGGCGCACCATGATGACCGTAACTGCAACCGGCCAGCCCAAATACCAGCACGGCTATGAGCCTCTGCCGGCAGGCTTTGATTATGTGCCTTACGGCGATTTGGCTGCTTTAAAGGATGCTATGGACGAGGATGTTTGCTGCGTTCTGCTGGAGCCTATTCAGGGTGAGGGCGGCGTGCATGTGCCCAGCGACGAATATTTGCAGGGCGCACGCGAACTGTGCGATAAATACGACGCTTTGCTCGTGTTCGACGAAATTCAGTCCGGCGTGGGCAGGACTGGCCAGTGGTTTGCTTATATGCATACCGGCATTAAGCCGGATGTCATGACCTTTGCCAAGGGCATCGGCGGCGGCTTCCCGGTAGCGGGCTTCTGCGTGGATGAAAAGCTGGCGCATGTGTTTAAACCGGGCGACCACGGCGGCACCTTCGGCGGTAACGCTTTGGCGTGCGCCGCTGTTGAAGCAGCACTGACCACCATTAAAGAAGAAGGTCTTGTAGAAAAGGCTGCCGAAAACGGCAAATACTTTATGGATAAGCTGAAAGAATTGCAGGCTAAATATCCCGATAAGGTTACGGATGTGCGCGGGCGCGGCCTGATTTTGGGCATGGAGCTTGTCAAAGCCGGCGGCGCTGTTGTTGAGCACTGCTTAAAAGACCACGTTATCGTAAACTGCACGGCAGGCAATGTTATCCGCCTTGTGCCGCCGCTTATTGTAACCAAAGCGGAAATTGACACGGCTGTGGCGGCGCTTGACGCAGCACTGGCAGAATTTTAATCAGTTGGTGAGGGTATAAAATGGGTTTAAGAAACAAGGATTTGATTTCCATCCATGATTTAACGGTCGGCGAAGTGGCGACCATTCTGGATGTGGCTAAAAAATTAAAACGCAAACAAAAAAGAGGCGAGCCGCACAGGTATCTGGAAGGCAAAACGCTGGCGATGATTTTCTCCAAGGCTTCCACCAGAACCCGCGTTTCCTTTGAAACCGGCTTTTATCAGCTGGGCGGCCACCCGATTTATTTAAACGATTCCGCCTCGCAAATTGGGCGCGGCGAGCCGGTACGCGATACGGCGAGGGTGCTTTCCCGCTTTGTGGACGGCATTATGATTAGGACCTTCTCGCACGACAGCGTAATTGAACTGGCTAAATATGCAACCGTGCCGGTAATTAACGGCTTAACGGATTTGCTGCACCCATGTCAGGCGCTGACCGATATGTTTACCATTATGGAGCATAAAGAGGTGCTGAAAGGGCGTAAGCTGGTTTATGTCGGCGACGGCAATAACATGGCACATTCCTTAATGTATGCCTGCGCCAAGGTTGGCATGAACATGGTTTGTGCATCGCCGAAAGGCTACCAGCCCGACCCGGAAATTGTTAAAAACGCGCAGGAAGATGCTGCCCACACCGGCTGCACCATTGAGGTTGACGAGGATTTGTTCCGCGCAGCCAAAGGCGCCGATGTGCTTTACACTGACGTTTGGGCAAGCATGGGGCAGGAGGCTGAACAGAGTATCCGCCAGGAGGCGCTAGGCGATTACCAGATTAACAAAGAGCTTTTAAGCGTTGCACGCCCGGATGCGATGGTGCTGCACTGCCTGCCCGCACACCGCGGCGAAGAAATTACCGAGGAAGTGCTGGAAGGGCCGCAATCCAAGGTGTTCGACCAGGCTGAAAACCGCCTGCATGTGCAGAAGGCCATTATGGCACTTTTGATGACCGACGATATTATTTAATAAACGCTTGCATATTTATAACAAAATGTGTATAATAATACGCATATTGAATTGATAAATTCCATATCCTGTTAGGAGGCTGTACCTTAATGAAAATTGACAAAAGCAAAATTAAAAAAGTAGTGCTCGCTTATTCCGGCGGCCTTGATACTTCCGTAATTATTCCCTGGCTGAAAGAAAACTACAATAACTGCGAAGTTATTGCTTGCACCGCAGACCTTGGCCAGGGCGACGAACTGAACATCGTTCATGACAAGGCTTTAAAATCCGGCGCCAGCAAATGCTACATTCTTGATTTAAAAGAAGAATTTGTTTCCGATTACGTTTGGCCGGTTGTTAAAGCAGGCGCTATTTACGAACAGAAATATCTGCTCGGCACCTCTTTTGCACGCCCGCTGATTGCTAAAAAACTGGTTGAAATTGCCCTTAAAGAAGGTGCTGACGCTGTTGCTCACGGCGCTACCGGCAAAGGTAATGACCAGGTTCGTTTTGAACTGGGCGTTAAAGCGTTGGCTCCGCAGCTGGCAGTTATCGTGCCCTGGCGCGAATGGAACATCCGTTCCCGCGAGGATGCTATCGACTTTGCAGCAGCGCACAACATTCCCGTGCCTGTAACCAAAGAACACGACTATTCCATGGACCGCAACATGTGGCATTTAAGCCATGAAGGCTCCGATTTGGAAGACCCTTGGAATGCACCGAAAGATGAACTGTTCATCGTTACCAGCACCCCGGAAAAAGCACCTGACAAAGACGAATATGTAGAGCTGGAATTTGAAGCAGGCGTTCCCGTTGCCGTTAACGGCGAAAAACTTTCTCCGGCAGCACTGCTGGAAAAATTAAACGAAATCGGCATCCGCAACGGCGTAGGCATTTGCGACATGGTTGAAAACCGCCTTGTAGGTATGAAATCCCGCGGCGTGTATGAAAACCCGGGCGGCGCAATTATTGTTTACGCTCATCAGGAACTGGAAAGACTGTGCCTTGACCGCGCTACCATGCACTACAAAGAAATGGTTGCCATTAAATATGCAGAACTGGTTTACGACGGCATGTGGTTCAGCCCGCTGCGCGAAGCACTGGCAGCTTTTGTTGACGAAACTCAGAAAACCGTTACCGGTACCGTACGCCTGAAACTTTACAAAGGCAACATCATGAGCGCCGGCGCTAAATCCCCGTATTCCCTGTACAGCAAGGAATATGTAACCTTCGGCGCTGACGAAGTTTACAACCAGGCTGATGCTACCGGTTTTATCACTCTGTTTGGCCTGCCGCTGACTGTTCGTGCCCTTATGAAACAGGGTAAACTGAAATAATGGCTAAGCTGTGGGGCGGAAGATTCAGCAAAAATACCAATGAGCTCGTGGACGCGTTTAACGCGTCCATTGAGTTTGATAAGCGCCTGTACCATGAGGATATACGCGGCAGTATCGCCCATGCTACAATGCTGGCCAAATGCGGAATCATTCCCAAAGAAGATGCAGAAAAAATTGTTGCCGGGCTGAAGGATATTTTAAAAGATATTGAAGCAGGCAACTTTAACTTTGATATTGCGCTGGAGGATATTCACATGAATATCGAGGCGCGCTTAACCGAACGCATCGGCGCTGCCGGTGCAAGGCTGCACACTGCGCGCAGCCGCAACGACCAGGTTGCGCTGGATATGCACATGTATATGAAGCGCGAGGTTGTGGAAATTGCCGAGCTGTTGGTGCAGTTTGAAGAAGCACTTTTAACCGTTGCCAAAAAGCACGACAAAACATTAATGCCGGGCTACACCCATTTGCAGCGTGCGCAGCCGATTACCTTTGCGCACCACCTGCTGGCATATTTTAATATGTTACAGCGCGATTTCCGCCGCCTGCTTGGCGTGTGGGATGGTGCGGACATTATGCCGCTTGGTGCTGGCGCTATTGCGGGCACAACCTTCCCGATTGACCGCTTTTTTGTAGCGGAGCAGCTTAATTTTGGCAGCGTGTACGCCAACAGCATGGACGCAGTAAGCGACAGGGATTATATTATTGAGTTCCTCAGCTTTGCATCGACGCTGATGATGCACATGAGCCGTTTAAGCGAGGAGTTTTGCCTGTGGAGCAGCACGGAATTTGGCTTTATCGAGCTGGACGACGCGTTTGCAACCGGCTCTTCCATGATGCCGCAGAAGAAAAATCCGGATATTTCTGAGCTTGTGCGCGGCAAAACCGGCCGTGTTTACGGCCATTTAATGGCGATGCTGACCACAGCCAAAGGTCTGCCCTTAACCTACAACAAGGATTTGCAGGAGGATAAGGAAGGCTTCTTCGACGCTATTGACACCTTAAAATTCAGCCTTGCTGTTTACAGCGACATGATTAAAACCATGACGGTAAATGTAGACCGTATGCGCGAAGCAGTAAGCAAGGATTTTTCCAACGCGACGGATTTGGCGGATTACCTTGTACGCAAGGGTCTGCCTTTCCGCATGGCACATGAAGTTGTCGGCAAGTGCGTAGCTTATGCTATCGGCGAAGGCAAATTCCTGCCGGAAATTTCGCTTGACGAATATAAAAAGTTCAGCGATTTGTTTGAAGCAGATTTGCTGGACGCTTTAAAACCGGAAAACTGCGTGGCAGCGCGTACTTCTTACGGCGGCCCGGCGTTTACCGAAAACGACAAGCAGTTTGTGCGCGGCGATGAAATAATCGCAGCACAAAAAGCCAAAGTCGAAGAATTAAAACAAAAATTATAATTGCCAATAAAAAAGAGGCGGTTCGTTGTGAACCGTCTCTTTTGTTGTATAAGCGCTTATTTTTTCAGCAGTGCTTTTAATTCTTTTACTTTTTCCGCAAATTTTTGCAGGGTTACGGCAACCGGCTGCGGCGTGGTTAAATCCACACCGGCGTTTTTGAGGATGTTCAGCGAGTAATCGCTGCCGCCTGCTTTTAAGAAGCCCAGGTATTTTTCTACCGCACCTGGCTTGCCGCTTAAGATGCTTGCGGCAAAAGCCGTGGCGGCGCTGTAACCGGTAGCGTATTTATAAACGTAAAACGGTGTATAAAAATGCGGTATGCGCGACCATTCGCTGGCCAGCTCCTTATCGGCGGTAAGCGCCGGGCCGTAATAGGTTTTGTTGCTTTCAAGCCAGTAGTTTTCCAGCGTTTCAGCCTGCAGGCTGCGCCCGGCGTTAATTTCGCCGTGGGTAAACAGTTCAAATTCGGCAAACTGCACCTGTCGGTAAACGGTGGTGCGCACGGCCTCTAAAAACTGGTTGATGAGGTAAATTTTCTGCTCAGCGGTAGCGGTGGCAAGCGTGTGTTCCAGCAGCAAAATTTCGTTGGTGGTGCTGGCAACCTCGGCGCAGAAAATGGAGTAATCGCTGTTGGCGTAGGTTTGCGACTGGTTGGCAAGGTAGCTGTGCATGGCGTGGCCCATCTCGTGCGCAATGGTGGAGATGCTGTTGTAGCGCGGCTGGTAGTTCAGCAGCACATAGGGGTGCACGCCGTAAATGCCCCAGGAATACGCGCCGCTGCGTTTGCCCTTGTTTTCGTAAATGTCAATCCAGCGGCTTTTAAAGGCCTGTTTAAGGGTGGCGACGTAATCTTCGCCCAGCGGTGCCAACGCTTCGGTTACGCGCTCACAGGCTTTTTCAAAGGTGCAGGCAAAACTTTCGCCTGCGGCGGATAAGGGCATGTAAATATCGTATGGGTGCAGCTCGTCCAGCTTCAGCGCTGCTTTTTTCAGCGCCATATATTCGTGCAGCGGCTGTAAATTGTCGTGTATGGTTTTGATTAGGTTGTGGTAAAGCTCCTGCGGAATGTTGTCTTCGGCAAGGCTGGCGGCAAGCGTGTCCTCATATTTATGCGCCGTTGCGTAAAAGCGGCTTACACGGCACTGGCCGGTTAAGGTGTTTGCCAGCGTGTTGCGGTATTTGTGATAGGTGCCCATCAGCGTGCGGAAGGAGTTCTGGCGCAGTGTACGGTCGGGGCTTGTCATGTTCAAAAGGTAGTTTCCTTCGCTGACGGTGGCAGTGTTGCCGCTGCTGTCGGTAATGGGCGGAAACTCCATATCGGCGCTGACGAGGCTGCGGAAGATAGCAGCCGGTGCCGAGGTGGCAAGGCTGGCCTGCGAGAGCAGGGCTTCTTCTGCCTGCGGCAAAACGTGGGGCGCAAGGCGCAGCAAATTGTCAAGGTAAAACTTAAATTCGGAAAAGGCAGGGTCGGCAAGGCAGCCTTCGGCAAATTCGCGCGGCAGGGCAATAATTTCCGGTTCTACAAAGCACACTGCGTTGTTAAATTCTGCCAGCAGGCTTTCGGCGCTGCCTGCCATGGCCTGCAATTCCGGGTCCGTGTTATCGGCATCCAGCTGCAAGCGTGCGTAAGCATAAATTTTAGAAATTTCTTCCGAAAGTTTTGCCTGCATTTGCAGTGCAGCCAAAAGTTTGGCGCTGTCGCCAAGGCAGCCTTTAAAGCCTGCAAACTTTTGCAGCTGTGTTTTAAGCTTATCGGCGGCAGCCTGCCACGCAGCTTTGGTGGGGTATAAATCTTCAATTTTCCATTTATAAATGTCGTTAATTTCCTTGCGGGCAACATTGCTGCCGTGCGCGGGAACTTTCTGCGTCATTTTTAAATCACTCCTTGCAAAAATATTGATACTCCATTATTATAACACATGAGAGAATAAACTTTGAGGCGGTAAACAATGAAAATAGTTTTAATGGCAATCGGCAGTAAATATATCCACACGGCGCTGGGGCTGCGCAGCATCCGCGCTTACGCGCAAAAATGCGGCATTGAAGCAACGCTTATCGAGAGCACGGTGCAGACGCCACTTTTATCCGCTTTGGCGGAAATAACGGCTTATAAGCCGGAGTTAGTGGGGCTTAGCGTACATATTTGGAACAAAAATTATGTGTACAGCCTGGTGCGCCTGCTGCGCAAGGTGCTGCCCGCTGTGAAAATTGTTGCGGGCGGGCCGGAGGTGGCGTTTGACCCGCAGCGCATTTTTGCGGAATGCCGCGAGCTTGATTTTATTGTAATGGGCGAGGGCGAAGAAGTTTTTGCCGAACTTGTGCGGGTGCTGGAAAGCGGCGGCGAACTGCCGGAGCATGTGGCTTATAAAAACGGCAGCGAGGTTGTTGCCAAAGGCGGCACAACTGTGGTGCAGGATTTGGACGCGCTGGAATTTGCCTACCCCGATTTGGACGAGGTGGTTGCCGCTAAAAAAATTGTTTACTATGAATGTACGCGCGGATGCCCGTTTAACTGCTCGTACTGCCTGTCGGGCATCTCGCACAATGTGCGGCGGCGCAGTTTGGAGCACGTTTTTGCCGATTTAGACAGGCTGATTGCCGCGAAGGTGCCGCTGGTAAAATTTGTGGATAGAACTTACAACCTTGACGAAAATTATTTTTTGCCCATTATGCGCCATCTGGCGGAAGCCGAAACAGACGCGACGTTCCATTTTGAAATTAAGGCTGATTTGTTGAGTGAAAATGCGCTGAAGTTTTTAGAGGGCGTGCCGAAGGGGCGCTTTCAGTTTGAAATTGGCGTGCAGACGACGAATGCGCCGACGCTGGCAGCCATTAACCGACGCGATGACTGGGTGCGGCTGACGGCGAATGTGCAGCGCCTTTTGGCGGCGGGCAACATTCACCTGCACCTCGATTTAATTGCAGGGCTGCCGTATGAGGGCTTGCAGGAGTTCCGCAAATCCTTTAACGACGTGTACGGTTTACAGCCGCACATGCTGCAATTAGGGTTCTTAAAGGTTCTGCCGGGTACGATGGATGAGCCGCCGTATGAAATTTTATCGACGAAGTACATTAATTATGAAGAGCTGCGCTTTTTAAAGGTGCTGGAGGACGTTTTTGAAAACACCTACAACAGCGGCAGGTTTAAATACACCCTGCGTTATTTAACAGGTCTGGAGGGCGACGCTTTTGCCTTTTACAGCAGGCTGGCGGCGTGGTGGCAGGCGCGCGGCGAATACCCGCTGGGGCATAATGCGCGCGGTGTAACCAGACTTTTGTGGCAGTTTGCGCAGGAGTGTTACAGCGGCGAGTTTAGCAAAATTTGCGAGCTTTTGCGTTTTGATATTTTGCTGGCGCAGCCGGGCTGGAAGCCGGAATTTTTAAACTGGCATAACGAAGAACTGAACGAAAAAGTAATGGCGTTTTGGCGCGATGTTGATAAAGTGCGCGGCTATGTGCCGGATTATAATTTTGCCACCTGGCGGCAGATACAGAAAAAATACGCTATTGAAAGCTTTGACTTTGACCCTGTGAGCGGCGCAGAAGGGCGTTGTTATTACCTGTTTATCTATGGCGCAGACGGTACGCGCGCAGAAAAACTAAAAGAATTCTAAGATTTTTGTAAAAAAGTAGTTGACACATCCGCAAAAGCATGGTAATATAAACAAGCTGTTTCAAACAGCGGCTTGCGATTTGAAAGCTCCTTAAAAAATCTCAAAAAGATTTAAAAAAAGCGCTTGACAAATCCTTGAAAGTGTAATAAACTATACAAGTCGCCGGAAAACGGCAGCACCTTGAAAACTGA
>CASEIL010000010.1 GCA_949288065.1 uncultured Phascolarctobacterium sp. | reverse complement strand
CTATATTAAACATTGCAATTTTATTCGGGCAGGGGGCGTGGGAGGCATGTGCTGCCAGCGCTGAAGCGCGTGCAGCACAGCCCACAGAGTGCAAGCGAGCCGCCGTTTAGTGCCGAGATGACAGCACGGCAATATGAGTGGCAGAAAGCTTAGCAGAGTTTAGGGCTGAATAAGGAGCATATGGAGCGTGCATAGATAAATGCCGGTTAGCTCTTATTATTTCTTTGATTGTTTATTAAATTGCTGTAAATATCTATTGGTGGTACAATATTTATATACAGGATTTTAAAGCCTAAACATTTAAGTGCGAAGCTGGGTTAAACAGATATTTTTATATACTTTTATTCCGTTCTTTTAATACAGCATTTTATTTTAAAATTACCTTCGCACATTTGAATTAATTTCTTTAGATGACATCTTGATTTATTTATATACCGTCGTACTTCTTACGAAGTACGTGGATTGAAATCTATTGAAGCTAATAAGGCTTTAAAGTGGGATAGGTCGTACTTCTTACGAAGTACGTGGATTGAAATCCGCCGGACGGGTTAAATAAGCTTGATGGCGTGAGGTCGTACTTCTTACGAAGTACGTGGATTGAAATGTAAACCGTCACCGCGGTAACGTCCGGCAGTTCCGTCGTACTTCTTACGAAGTACGTGGATTGAAATATCGTCTCACTCCTTTTTGTGATATTTAAGTGCGGCAGTCGTACTTCTTACGAAGTACGTGGATTGAAATTGCGATACGGGTTTAGAATATCCGGAGTTATACCAGTCGTACCCCATTCAGGCATCATGTATTGAAGTTATATAATATGGTTTTATGGGTTCTTGTGGAATTGCTTGTTTTTATTTTTATAAAGTAATTTAATGTTATTTTATTTTTAGTTGAATTATGATTAAGGATTATATAAAACAATAAATAAAAGATTTAAAATTATAAGTTTATGTATAGGAGAATGCTGCGTGAATAAAAGAGAAGAATTGTTAGTTGAACGTCAACGATTAACAGATGAGCATTTAAGGCAACTCAAAGAACTGTTTAAAAAGGTAGATGAATGGGTTAAAGAAAACTGTAAAGGTGGTTTAGATTGTAAGACTCCTTATGATGAGGAAGAACGAGAAATAAAACGTGTTTTTTGGGCTAAAATCAAAAAAATCAACGCTGAACTTGAAAAACTCAACGATTAACCCCGCCTATGTTTGTACATAGGCGCTTTTTTGTCTTCAAAACCCAAACACCAGCTTCTTTCACTCTGTAAACATTGTTGCAAATATTGTAGCTAAAAAGTGAAGTAAACATAAAATTTAGGCGTTTTGCACTAAAATGCTTGACTTAACATTTTTATCCCTTTATCATAGATAGAAATAGCCCTTGTATACAGATATAAATAAAGGGCAGCGTAATTTTTATTTTATTGTAAAGGAGATAAGGGAAAGATGGAAAAGAAAACGATGACTAATTTTCGCTGGAAGGTTGCCTGGCTGATTTTTGCCATCAGCTTTGTTTCTTACATGGACAGGGTTAATTTATCGGTGGCTACGCCGGTAATTATGCAGGAATTTGGCTTTACCAAAATTGATATGGGCCTTATCCAGTCCTTCTTTTTTGCGGGTTATGCACTGTTTCAGGTGCCGGGCGGCATGATGGCAGAGCGTTTTGGCCATCGCCTTACGGGTTCTGTGGCGGTAATCTGGTGGTCCATCTTTACGGCGCTGACAGCTGTTGCCAGCGGCAAGTTTTCGTTTGCAACAGTGCGCCTTTTGTTCGGCATCGGCGAGGCGCCTATTTATCCGGCTGCCGCCATTGCCGGCCACCGCTGGTTTAACAAGGGTGAAAAGGGAAAGGTTAGTTCTTTTATTTTAAACGGCTGTTTCTTCGGCCCGGTTGTTGGCCCTGCCGTTACGGTTGCTTTAATGGCAGCTTTAGGCTGGAAGGCAGTGTTCTGGCTGTTTGGCCTCATCGGCGTGCTGCTGGGCGTTTTGTGGTTTAAATATGTTCCGGACAGCCCGGAAAAAAGCCCTTATGTAAACGAGGCTGAGCTTGCCCACATTAACGACGGCAGGGAAGAAGCCGTACAGGAAAAACAAATTGCTCCGTGGGGCAAATTGTTAAAATCCTCGCAGTTCTGGTCGCTGGGGCTGCAATTTATGATTACGGACTACATTATGTATGTATTTTTGGCGTGGCTGCCGCTGTATTTAATGGAGGTTCACGGCTTCTCGCTTTCTAAAATGGGCTTGTGGGCTGCGGCTCCGTGGCTTTCGCTGATGGCAGTGGTTTCCTGCTGCGGCTATTTTTCCGATAAGGCAATTGCGGCAGGTTTTTCGCAGAACCTTGTTAAAACTTCTACCGGCGCGCTTGGCATTTTGCTGTGCGCCTGCACCTTGTTTATCGCCACCCGCACGGCCGACCCGATGATGAACGTGTTCTGGCTTTCCGTAGCGCTTGGTTCGCTCGGTTTAACCATGAGCGCATCGTGGTCCAGCGTAATTACCATGGGTGGGCAGTTTGCCGGTTCGGTTTCCGGCTGGATGAACTTCTGGGGCAACATCGGCGGCGTGCTGGCGCCGAGCGTAACTGCCTGGGTGGCAACCACCTACGGCTGGCAGGCGGCTTTGGTGGTAACGGCTGTATCGGGCATTGCCGGTGCGGTGCTGTGGCTGTTTGTCAAACCGGATAAAGCGATTGTTTAATAAAATACAAATAGAGGATTACGGTGTCAGGCCGCAGTCCTCTATTTTTTATGCGTTTATTTCTTTTTGCAGATATTCCAAAAATTTTTGTGCTGCTTTGGAAAAAATCTGGTACTTTTTCCAGACGAGGTTTAAATTTGCCCGCAGTTCCGGCTTCAATGGGCGGAAGCACAAGCCGCTTCCTTCGCCGGTGTTGGCAAGTTTATCCAGCGTCAGCGTGTAGCCAAAGCCTTCGCGTGTCATAATTGCCGCGTTGTAAATAAGGTTGTAGGTGCCAACTACGTTTAACCGGCCGCTGCACTCGCTGCTCCAACTGCTCATTTCCTCGTGTACCTGCGCCTGGCGCGATATTAAAAGCGGCAGCCCCGCCAAATCTTGCGGCGTAATAAACTTTTTCTCGGCAAGTTTATCTTCTTTGCGCATAATCAGCCCCCAGGTATCATAGGCGGGCAGCTGCAAATAATCGTATTTTTCAATGCTGGACGAGGTAATGAAAATGCCGAAATCGAGGAGGCCTTTTTCCATGCGTTCCGATACGTCATCGGCATTGCCGCTGTATAAATGAAAATGGATGCCGGGGTAATCCTGCCGCAGCTTAACGGCGGTTTTGGCAATAATCCGCATGGCGTCGCTTTCGCCGCAGCCTATATATACGTCGCCGCTTACAGCATCGCCGCCTGCTAAAAATTCGGCTTCCGTTTTGTCTGCCAGCTCTACAATTTCCTCGGCGCGCTTACGCAGGCGCATCCCGTCCTCTGTCAGCATTATCCGCCGGTTGCGCTTGCCGCGGATTAAAAGCTGTTTGCCCAGTTCCTCTTCTAAATCCATCAGCTGGCGCGAAAGCGTAGGCTGCGTAATATGCAGGTATTCGGCTGCGCCGGATATGCTTTGCTCGCGGGCAACCGCTAAAAAGTAACGCAAAACCCTCAGTTCCATAAAAACACCTCCACAGCAAAAATTATAAGCGCTTATTATATGCCCGTCAAGCATAAAAGGTAATTCAATATAGGTATTTGCTGTTGTAATTTAAAACGGCTATACTTATTGCTGAAGGGGGCGGTGCAATGTGAAAACCGGTGACGAGGCTGCTTTGCGGCAGATTTTAAAGGACTGCGGCTGCGCCCGTGAGGTAATTGCCGCCTGCCTTAAAGAAAAGAGCAGCGATGAGGCTTTGCTGCCAGTTTTGCAGCGGCAGCGGTACATTCTGCTTGAAAAAATACACGCCGAACAGAAAAAACTTGATATTTTGGATTATGTAATTTTTAAACTTAAACAGGGAGGGCTTAAAAATGTCTAAAAATATTTTGGTAATTTCCAGCAGTTTAAGGGGCGGCAGTAACTCCGATATTCTGACGGATGAATTTATCCGCGGGGCGCACGAGGCAGGTAACAGCGTTGAAAAAATAAGCCTGCGCGGCAGGAAAATTAATTTTTGCATTGGCTGCCTGGCGTGCCAGCAAACCGGCAGCTGCGTGCTTAAGGACGATATGGCAGAATTTTTGCCCAAAATGCAGCAGGCTGATGTTATTTGCTTCGCTTCGCCGGTATATTTTTATGATATGTGCGGGCAGCTGAAAACATTTTTAGACCGTACCAACCCGCTCTTCCCGGCAGAATATAAATTTAGGGATATTTACTTTTTGCTGACTGCCGCCGATACGGAAAAAACGGCTGCCGAAGGCCCGTTAAAGGGCTTGCAGGGCTGGATAGACTGCTTTGAACAGGCAGAACTGAAAGGCGTAGTTTGCGGGCTGGGCGCAGAAAAACCGGACGATGTTAAAGCCATGCCTGCCATGGCAGAGGCTTATGATCTTGGTAAAAACGCATGAGGAACAAATTGAAATTTTCAATTTTGTTTTATGTTTTATTGATAGCATTGAGTGTTGCCGGGTGTGCGCAAGGTGCAGGGCAGCCGCCAGCTGCTAAATATACACCGGTAAATAAAATAGAGGGTGAACAGAAAATGCAGACAGTGAAAATAAAAATAAACGGGCAAACTTTTACGGCAGAATTGTATGACAACCCTGCTGCGCAAAAATTAAAAGAGCGCCTGCCATTAACATTAAACATGAAGGATTTGCACGGCAACGAAAAATATTATTATTTGGATAATCCGTTGCCTGCCAAAGCGCAGCACGTTGGCAAAATTAATGCCGGTGATATTATGCTGTTCGGCAATGATTGCCTGGTGGTGTTTTACAAAAGTTTTAACACGTCTTACAGCTATACTCCGCTTGGCAAAATAGAAAACGCCGCCGCATTGGCAAAAGCTGTTGGGCGGGGCAGAGTGCAGATGGAATTTAGTTTATAACGGGGGCATAAAAATGCAAGTTTTTAAAGATAGAACCTTTGACGAAGAGCGCGCGTTATATGGCGTGCACGGCGCAGAAATTATTAATTGTGAGTTTGCTGGGCCTGCGGACGGCGAATCGGCGCTGAAAGAGTGCGGCGATGTAAAAATAGCAAACTGCCGTTTTTTGCTGCGCTACCCGCTGTGGCATGTTACCGGCGGCAGTTTGACTGACAGCGTGATGACTGATACCTGCCGCGCCGCTATGTGGTACGATAAAGATTTAACTATTGCGGATACCCAAATTGGCGGCATTAAAGCCGTGCGCGAATGTGACAACACGGTGCTGCAAAACTGTGATATAAATTCCGAAGAGTTCGGCTGGTTCTGCCGCGGCATGAAAATGGCAGACTGCCGTTTAACTTCCGTCTATCCGTTTTTGCAAAGCCGCAATTTGGAAATAGACGGGCTTAATATGCAGGCCAAATATTCATTTCAGTATGTGGAAAATGTGACGATTAAAAATTCTGTGCTGGATACGAAGGACGCCTTCTGGCACAGCAAAAACGTAACGGTTACCGACAGCGTGGTTAAGGGCGAGTATCTGGCGTGGTATTCCGAAAACCTGCACCTCATCCGCTGCAAAATCATCGGCACTCAGCCGCTGTGCTATGCCAAAGGCTTAGTGCTGGAGGACTGCACTACCGAAGGCTGCGACCTCGCCTTTGAATACAGCGACGTTAATGCCGATATTAAGGGCAGCATCGTCAGCGTTAAAAATCCGCGCAGCGGCTATATCCGCGCGGGCGCGATTGGCGAAATTATTTTGGACGAGCACCGCGTAAAGGACGGCACCTGCAAAATAGAAACAGCAAAATAAAATAGGCAAAAAATTAAGGCAGAGCCTGCTGTGCATTAGCACATGGCGCTGCCTTGTTATTTTATACCGGCGGAAGGATTTCGGCTTCCAGCTCTTTTAGGGTTTTGGTATCAAGGTTATCAAAAAAGTACTGGCGTTTGGTGTGCAGCCCCAGCGATTTGCTGACGGCGACGTTGTACTGGGCGCCTTTGGCAAAATCGGTGGCGATAAAGGTGGTTTCGCCTTTTACCTCGTCAAAAAGCTGCTCGCCCTTAGCGGTGTTAACCAGCACCAGCGTAATGCCCTTATCGTCGTCAAATTCGGGGAACTGCTTGTTAACGCCCCAGTAATCGGCAATGGTAATGTCGGCCTGGCTGCGCTTGTTGTTAAAGGCACAGTCCGCGCAGCTGGGGCGGATGCTGACGTTGTTTAAAAACAGGCGCATATAGGTTTCCTTGCGTTTGGAGGCGGCAAGGCGCTGCGTGCCGGTTATAAAAACGGTTTCGCCGTGCAGCCAGCCTTTGGTTTTATCGCGGAATTTTACCTGTGTAACCGGCTCGCCAGCTGCTTCGCCAAGCTCCTGCAAATATTTGTTATAAACTTTGGCGCTGGGCACGCCGTGGCACACAACGTCTACCGTAAATAAATTGGCATAATCCTTCATTAAAAAAACCTTCAACCCGGCAATCTGGCAGGGAGTGCCGCTGAACAGCACCGGTTTACCGGTGTTTAAAAGCGTGCGCACCTCTTTAAAAACGCCTGCCATTTTGCTTTGCACATATTTGCTGCCGCGCAGTTTGGCAAGCCCTGCTTCGTCCGTAACGGCGGTGTGGCACACCTGCAAGTTTTCATCAAGTTCTGCGCCGAACACAGTGCCGCCACCTGCTAAAATATGGCGTGCAAACAGCGTAAACATGCCGCCGCTGCTGCTTTGCAGGCGCACTGCATCGTCGCTGTTTTTAGCGCCGTACACATTCAGCACCTCGTGCTGCGCAGGTTTATGCAAAAGCGGGCACACCTTTTCGCACAGCCCGCAGTTAATGCACTTGGCCTCGTCAATCTGCGGGTAGCAAAAGCCCTCGACGTCAGCCGTCATGGCAATGCAGCCCCTGGGGCAGATGGAGGCGCAGGCGGTGCAGCCGCAGCAATCGCCTTTCGATTTTAGTTTCAGCATAAAAAACACCTTCTTTATTTAAAAATTTTCTAAAAAGAAATTCACAAAGGTTTTGGCGACGGTGGAAAGCGGCCTGCCTTTAACGACGGAGAGCGTTTTTTCCACAAATAAGCGCTCATCCTCAATTTGCTTGGGCACCAGGCACTCGTCAAATATTTCGTACCGTTCGGCAGGCACTACGGCGACGCCGATGTTTTGTGTGGCCCACGCTATTGTTGAAAGCTTGGTGGTGTTAATGCTCAGCACCTGCGGCAGCAAACGCGAATCGCTGCAAGTGTTTAAAAACAGCGTGCTGCACCCGCGCGACAGGCACAGCGGCACGTCCTCCAAATCGTCCAGCAAAATGTGGGGCTTATTGCCTTGCAGGTAGGGGCTGTCCTTATGGAACAGGGCGATTAAACGGTCGCGCTTGCGGTAAATGGTTTCAAAACGGTTTACCTGCAAAAGCGGCGCGTTGGCGATGCCGATTTCTGTTTTGCCGTCCAACAGCTGCTGCGTCTGCTCGTCAATAGGTACTTCGTACAGTTCGTAGTTAATTTGCGGGTACTGGCGCGCAAATTTGCTGAGGTAGTTTTTTATGAAGGAAATGGACATCGACGGCGACAGGCTCAGCCGCAGCGTACCGCTAAAGCCGCCTGCGCAGTCGGCAATTTCCTTAATAATATTATCTTCGGTAGAGCAGATGTATTTGGCCTTGTTGTACAAAATGCAGCCTGCTTCGGTAAGCTCTACCGTGTGCCCGCCGCGCTTAAGGTTCAGCAGCGGCGTGCCGAATTTTTTTTGCAGCGTTTTCAGCTGGTTGCTTAGGGCAGGCTGCGCTACGGCTACGCGTTTGGTGGCGGCGGAGATGCTGCCTGCTTCCACAATAGCGATAAAGTTGCGGTAATATTCTATGTTCATGCTTGCTCCTTAAAATTTATTCGTTAAGCTGATTATACTACAAAAACAAAAATATATAAAGTTATAGCAAAAACGGTTAAGTTGTATATAAAAATCTTATAAGTTTTGCGGTGCGCAGCGCCAAACGCATTTTAAAAGCGCTGTTTAATAAAAAATCTGCGCCTTAGGGGTGATAACATATAAAATTAAATTATGTTTTAGGTAATAAAACAGTATTTTACATTATATGCTTTTGCGCTTACACTATAAGTAAGATATATGTGAACGCGAAAGAAGGGAGAAAAATGTTAGGTGATGACAGGCTGCGCAGCCCTGCGCTGTTTGAAAAAATTGTAACGCCGGAAGAGGCCGCCGCGCTGATTGAGGACGGCATGAACGTCGGTGTGGGCGGCTTTACGCCTTCGGGCTACCCCAAAAAGACCACGATGGCGCTGGCGAAAGCCATAAAAAACGGCAAAAAGTGCCGCATAAATATCTGGAGCGGCGCTTCCGTCGGGCCGGAAATTGAAGAAGCGCTGGCGGCGGTGGACGGCGTAAAAAGCCGTATGCCATATTACGCGGCTTCCAACAAAAGTATGCGGGCGGGCATTAACGGCGGCAAAATAGATTATATTGATTTGCATTTAAGCCAGTTTGCCCAGCAGGTGGATTATGGTTTTTACGGCGATGTGGACGTTGCCATTGTGGAAGCGGCGGCTATTAACGCCGACGGCAGCATTGTGCTGGGCCCGGGCGTGGGCAACATACCGATGTTTGTTAAGCACGCCAAAAAGGTAATTGTGGAGGTTAACACCACCATTCCGCTCTCCATGGAGGGCATGCACGATATTTATATTTGTGAGAAGCCGCCGCGCAGAACGGAAATACCCATTTACCACGTCGGCGACAGGATTGGCTCGCCGTATTTGGAATGCGGGCTGGATAGAATTACCTGCATTGTGGAATCGGACATAGTTGACCATGTGCGCAACTTAAACGCGCCGGACGCAAACAGCATTAAAATTGCTGAATACCTGGTTGAGTTTTTGGAGCACGAGCAAAAGCACGGGCGGCTGCCGCAGGAGATGCTGCCGATACAATCGGGCGTGGGCAGCATTGCCAACGCTGTTTTAATGGGGCTTAGCAAATCGAAATACGAAAATTTAAAAATGTATTCCGAAATTTTGCAGGACGCCGTGTTCAGTTTAATTAAAATGGGCAAGGTTTCGCAGGCTTCGGGCTGTGCGTTTACGCCGTCGCCCAATGTGTGGAAAACGTATAATGAAGACCCGGATTTATACCGCAAAAGCATTGTTTTGCGCCCGCTGGATATCAGCAACAACCCGGAGGTTATCCGCCGCTTGGGCGTAATTTCCATCAATACGCCGCTGGAGTTTGACATTTACGGGCAGGCTAACAGCACGCATGTTATGGGCTCGCAGATGATGAACGGCATCGGCGGCAGCGGCGATTATATGCGCAACGGTTATTTAACAATTTTCTGCACGCCTTCCACGGCAAAGGGGGGCAGCATATCGAGCATTGTGCCGATGGTGACGCACGCCGACCACACCGAGCACGACACGATGGTGTTTATTACCGAGCAGGGGCTGGCGGATATCCGCGGGCTTTCGCCGGTTAAGCGCGCCAAATTGATTATCGAAAACTGTGCCCACCCGGATTACAAGGCGCAGCTGTGGGAATATCTGCGCGAGGCGCAAAGAAAAAACGCCCACATGCCTGTGGATTTGGCGCACGCGTTTGATATGCAGGCACATTACGAAAAATACGGAACGATGAAAATTTGAGGAGGATTACCATGGATAAAGAAAAATTGCAGCAGGGCTTACAGGATTACGAGGCAAAGGTGGCCAAGGCGACGGCGAAGTTTCCGGAGCGTAAAAATTTTGCGGCAGAGCGTTTATACACCCCGCTTGACGTAGAGGGCTTTGATTACAACGAAAAGCTCGGTTTTCCCGGGCAATATCCGTTTACGCGCGGCGTGCAGCCGACGATGTACCGCGGCCGCCTGTGGACGATGCGCGCCTATGCCGGTTTTGCCACGGCGGAGGAAACCAACGCCCGCTATAAATATTTGTTAGAGGCAGGGCAGACGGGCCTTTCCGTCGCTATGGACTTGCCGACGCAGATTGGGCTTGACAGCGACCATGAATTGAGCCACGGCGAGGTTGGCAAGGTTGGCGTTGCTATTGATTCGCTGGCGGATATGGAAGCGCTGTTTGACGGCATACCGCTGGACAAGGTAAGCACCTCCATGACCATTAACGGCCCGGCGGCGGTGCTTTTGGCAATGTACGTTGCCGTTGCCGAAAAGCAGGGCGTTGCGCCGGAAGCCTTAAAAGGCACCATTCAGAACGATATTTTGAAGGAATACATTGCCCGCGGCACCTATATTTTCCCGCCGCGCCCTTCCATGCGCTTAATTACTGATACCTTTGAATACTGCTCTAAAAATATTCCCAAGTGGAACACTATCAGCGTCGGCGCTTACCATATCCGCGAGGCAGGCGCTTCCGAGGTGCAGGAAATTGCTTTTGCGTTTGCCAATGCGATGGCGTATATCGACGCCGCTGTTAAGGCAGGGCAGAAGGTGGACGATTTTGCGCCCGGCATCAGCTGGATTTTTACGGCAGGGCTTGATTTCTTCAGCGAAGCTGCCAAGTTCCGCGCCGCGCGCCGCCTGTGGGCACGCATTATGAAGGAGCGCTACGGTGCAACCGTGCCCAAAGCGCAAATGCTGCGCGTGCATGTGCATACGGCAGGCAGCGTGCTGACGGCGCAGCAGCCCTTGAACAACGTGGTGCGCATTACCTGGCAGGCGCTTAGCGCCGTTTTGGGCGGCATTCAGTCCATGGCGTGCTGCGCTTACGACGAAGCGATTGCCCTGCCGACTGAGGAAAGCGCAACCCTTGCCCTGCGCACACAGCAGCTTTTGGCGCACGAAAGCGGCGTTACTGATACTATCGACCCGCTGGCAGGCTCTTATTATGTAGAAAGCCTTACCAACAAAATTGAGCAGGAAGCCTACGAATATATTGAAAAGATTGATAAAATGGGTGGAGCAGTAGCGGCCATTGAGCAGGGCTATATGCAGCAGGAAATGGCGGCGCATGCTTATGAATACCAGCATGATGTAGAGCTTGGCAAACGCACGGTTATCGGCGTTAACAAATTTGCCGACAACAAAAAAATGGCCGAGCAGGAAGTGCTGACGGCAGATTTAAGCGTGGGCGAGCGCCAGATTGCCCGCCTGAACAAGATGAAGGCAGGGCGCGACAACGCAGCTGTTGCGGCAGCGCTGGCCAAACTGCGCGAGGCAGCCAAAGGCACGGAGAATTTAATGCCGTACCTTATCGACGCTGTTAAAACCTACGCAACGCTGGGCGAAATTTGCGGCGTGCTGCGCGAGGAGTTTGGCGAATACAAACAAAGCGGCAGCATGTTTTAAAATAGAAAGCAGGTGAACAGCTTATGAACGAAACTGCTCAGCTGGCAAAATTTACTTCGGAAATGACTTATGCTAAACTGCCGCCGCAGGCAGTTGCCGTTGCCAAACAGTGCATTTTGGACTGGCTCGGCGTTGCCATCCGCGGCGCGCAGGAGGAACCGGCACAGCTTTTGCGCAGCGTGGCGCTGAAAATGTGCGGGCAGGGCGAGGCCACCGTGTTTGACGGCGGCGCTAAACGTACAGACGCAGTAAGCGCGGCATTGATGAACGGCGCTGCCTCGCACACGCTGGATTTTGACGATTTGCACAATCCTTCTATTATTCATTTAGCAACGGTGGTTGTGCCTGTGGCGATGGCTGTGGCCGAGGCAGAGCACAAAAACGGCAAAGAGCTTTTAACGGCAGTCTGCGCCGGGTATGAGGCGGGCGCGCGTGCCGGTGAAGCGGTAATACCGGAATCCTACTTTTACTGGCATACCACGGGTACGGCGGGCATCTTTGGCAGTGCGGCGGCAGCGGCATCGCTTTTGGGGCTGGGCGCAGAGGCTACCAATATGTGCCTTGGCAGCGCCGGTTCGCAATCCGCAGGCTTGTGGGAATTTTTAAAGGAAGGCGCAATGAGCAAAGCCCTGCACGCTGGCAAAACTGCCAGCGGCGGCGTATTTTCGGCATACCTGGCGCAAAGCGGCTTTACAGCGGCGAGCAAAATACTGGAAGGCGAAAAAGGTTTTTGCCGTGCGCTTTCAATAGCACCGCATTTAGAAAAAATTACGCAAAACTTAACTTACGAGGATTTAAAAATACAGCACAATTCCTTTAAGCCCTATGCCTGCTGTAAGCACGCCCATGCCGCTATTTACGGCGCGCAGGTGCTGCGCAGTGCGCACGGCATTACGCCGGATGCGGTTGCAGGTGTTGAACTTAAAGTCAACAGCATTACCGATTACCTCATTAACAACCCTGCGCCGCAAAATGCCTATGGCTGCAAGTTCAGCATACAGTATTGCGTGGCGGCGGCGCTTGTTTACGGCAGCGTCGGCGTGGCAGAGTTCAGCGCCGAAGCGCAGGCCAACCCTGCTTTACGCAGCTTAATGGCAAAAATTACGGTTACGCGCGATGCAGAGCAGGAGGCTATTAACAAAGCCGACCCGGATAAACTGGCGTCGAAAATTATCATTACGTTGAAAGATGGTCACCGCTTGGAGCGGCAGGTGGATTACCCCAAAGGCGACCCGGCCAACCCGATGACGTGGGAGGAGAGCGTTGCTAAATTTACTGCGTTGGCAGAGCCTGTCTGCGGCAGCAGCAAAACAAAAGCCCTCTGCGCACTGGTGCAGAACCTTGAAAACGCCGACGATATAGCCGCAGAAATTAAGAAAATTTTTTAAACTGATAATAAAAAATAACAGCTTGCTTTAACTCTAAGGCAGGCTGTTATTTTTGTGCCGCTATGTTCTATTATCTTAAATATTATAAATTATATCTAAAATATTAAAAAACAAAAAATTTTTATGCAAATTGCGTTATTTTGCATAAAATATAAAATTTTGGTGGCTAATCGGTAAAAAATAGTGTATAATATTTATACAGTTAAAAACACGGGTAAAATTTTGCTGTTTTGCCGGTTTATAATACGCAAAACGATGGATACAAAGGGGGAGTTATTATGTCTGTACAGAGAGTTATAAACAACAAAAAAATCGGCGCCAATATCAGGCTGGCGCGGGTGAGAAAAATGATGAGCCAGTCTGAGCTTGCGAGGCTGCTTGGCGTAACCCAGACCCACATGAGCAATTTAGAGCGCGGGCGCTGCGGCATTACCGTAACCATGCTTAACCAGCTGACAAATATTTTTGAAGTGGAAACGGACGCCCTTTTATATGGTACCCCCGGTATCCGCCCCAAGGCGGAAGCCGTACCGGCAATCAGCGAAGGCAGTATAGAAAATTACACACTCGGCGATTTAATTAAAGCCGCAAAGCTTTTGAACGGACAGCAATAAAAAAGGCCGGTTATGCTAACAGCATAGCCGGTTACTTTTTTGTTTTCTTTTTGCTTTGGGGGTCTAAAAAGCCGTTCCAGTTCCACGCAAAAATAACGCCTGCAATAACGGCACCGCCAAACGCCATCCGGTAAGCGTCGTCCGGCAGCCCAATCCGCCCGGCGGCGGTGTAACACATAAGCCCTGCCACCAGCATAACCACCGGCAGGCTGATTAAAAACATGGTGCCGCCAAAGCCCTGCGTTATGCGTTTAATAAAATCTTCAAACATAGCTCCTCCGCCTGAAATAATTTGCTGCTATTATTATACTTGAGCAGCGCGCAAAAGCAAAGCGTTTTATGTTATAATAGGTTTATAATTTGTTAAAGGAAAGGAATTTTTACTATGCAGATAAAACTCATCGCCAGCGATATGGACGATACGCTTTTAAATAACGACAGGCAAATTTCTGCCCGCAATGAGGCAGCCATCAAAAAAGCCATTGAGGCAGGCATTGTTTTTACGCTCGCTTCCGGGCGTATGTACTGCTCCATGCAGCCTTATGCGCAAAAGCTGGGGCTTGATGTGCCGCTGGTATCATACAACGGCGCTTTGGTTAAAGGCGCGCTGAGCGGCAAGGTTTACGTTAACCATCCGCTGAAGCTGGAAACTGCGCTGGATTTGCTGGCTTACGTTAAGGAAAAGGGGCACTATGTGCAGGTTTACATGGGCGACAATTTATATGTTAAAGAAGAAAACGACTTTTCGCGCATGTATGCCAAAATATCCGGCATTCAGCCGATTGCGCTTGGTGAGAAGATTTATAATATTGAAGAAGCGCCGAACAAGCTGCTGTTAATGACTGCGCCAGATAAGTTTGAAGCGACGTGGAAGGACGTTGAAGAAACCTTTAAGGGGCGCGTGGATGTAACCAGCTCCAAGGATAATTATTTAGAGCTGATGGAGCCGGGCGTAAACAAATGGCAGGCGGTTAAACAGCTGGCAGAAGGTTTTGGCATTAAGCCGGAAGAAATTATGTGCATCGGCGACAGCAACAACGATTTAAGCATGATTAAAAATGCGGGCATCGGCGTGGCAGTTGCCAACGCCAAACCACAGGTGCAAAAGTACGCCAAAATGATAACTGCCAGCAACGACAACGACGGCGTCGGACTTGCCATTGAAAACATTTTAACCACACAGATAAACGTGCCGGAGTGAGATAATATTAAAATTTTAAATGTGTAATTACAATAAAAAACACCGGTTTAACCGGTGTTTTTTATTTGCTGAATGGTGTAAAATTTTGATTTATATTTTTACCCAATTACCTAATACCACACCCACAGCAACGCTACAATTACCGGCTGGTGGATTAAATAGGCGGCTAAGGAGTGGCGGCCTAACAGGGAAAGCGGTGGGATGTTGAAGCTGGTGGCGCTGGTTTTTGTTAGTAATTTGCCGCAGGCGTAATAGATAAAGTAGCCTGCCGTGTACATAAACAGCCACGGGAGGATGGGAAAGTAATCGGCGGAGTGGAAGCCTTCCGGTGGTAAGCCGAGCCAGGCAGTAAAATAATTGCTGTACAGCGCTTGCGGCAGTTCTATCTGCCATGTGCCAAGCCCGATGCTGCCGTGCCGGATATTTTTACAGGCGAAAAATAAAAGCAGGCTTAAAAATAATCCGCCCCAGGGCGGCAGGCGGCGCAAAATTTTGCTAAGCGGCACCATGATGAGCATGGCTGAGCCCATGAAGGCTAAAATGCCGAAAGTAATGACGTTATTTTTATTAAATAAAAAAGTGCAGATGAATATAAAAAAGGCGCAGCCCAAAACTACAAGGCTGCGCTTTAAATGTTTATGCGTCAGCGCCCAGCAAAAGCCGGAAAGCAATATGAACAGCGAGGCTCCGCTTTGCTGCCACAAATAAGCGGGCGTGCTGTTTAAAAAATCTATTTGTTTGCCGAACAGGTTTGCCATGCTCCACAGGGCGTGGTAAACAAACATATTTATAAGCGCCAGCCCGCGCAGGGTGTCGATAAGGGGAAGGCGCTTAGTTTTCATCAGCGGTATGCTGCTCCTTACGTTTTTTGCGCAGCAGGCAGTAAGCAATAAATGCCAGCGCCAGCAAAATGAGCCACGACGATTTTTTCATAAAGGTCAGCCTCCTTTAATGCTTTTATATTTTTAGTATATCACTTTGCCGTTAAAAAATAAAATAAAAACTGACATAAATTTGCCATAGTTTATGTGTAATATATATTTAAGAACAAAGCTGAAAATGCTATAATTAGATTAGTGAAAGCTAATTAAAATTATCAGGAGGGGAGCAGGAATGAAGTTTATTAAACGTAATAAATATGTTATCGGCTTTTTGGTTATTCTGGCGGCTATTTGCTACGGCGGCTATTCGTACTACCAGAGCGTTACGCAGGTGGAAACTACCGTTAAAACGGCGAAGGTGGAATACGGCACGCTGAAGGACAGCATTTCGGCAACGGGTAGTTTGAGCGCTGTCGATAACGTAGACATCAGCTCTAAAATTACGGGCCGCATTGTTGAGGTACTGGTTGAGGAAAACCAGCACGTTGAAGCAGGGCAGGTGCTTGTTAAGCTGGACAGCACGGCTTTGGAGGCAACCGCACGCCAGATGAAGGCGCGCCTTGATAATGCCGAGCTTACCTATAACCGTTACACGGCGCTTTTAGCGCAGGGCGCGATTTCGCGCAGTGATTATGACCTGGCGGAATCCGATTACATCGTTGCCAAGGCTAATTACGACCAGGCGGTTTCCGATGTGAACGATACGGTTATCACTTCCCCGATTGCGGGCTATATTATCGGCGAGCCGACGCCTGTCGGGCAGACCATCAGCTCCGGTATCAGCGAGCCGCAGGTAATTATGTCCGTCGCTAACCTTGACGATATGCAGATTGATACTTTGGTGGATGAATCGGACATTGGACGCGTAAAAGTTGGGCAGACGGTTGAGTTTACGGTTGACGCTTACCCGGAAGAAACCTTCACCGGCACGGTGCGTTTAATTTCGCGTTCTGCCGTTACGGAGGATAACGTAATTTACTACACCGTTTATGTTGATGTTGCCAACCCCGAAGGCAAGCTGCTGCCGACGATGACGGCAAGGACGAATATTATTATTGAGCAGCAGGACAACACCTTAATGGTGCCGCCTAACTGCATTTATTATGAGGACGGGCGCAGCTATGTTAAGGTTTACGATGCAGCTGCCAAAACCAGCAGGGATGTTGATGTGAAGGTGGGCCTTAGCGGCGAGGAAAACATTGCCGTTACGGGCGACCTGAAAGAGGGCGACGTGCTTTTGGTTAAACAGCGCGCTACCCAGCAGAATAATATGAGAGGGCCGATTTAACAGGCCGTGAAAGAGGCAGGACATGGCAGAAATAATCAGGCTTGTAGATATAGTAAAATCATACGTAATGGGCGACAGCATAGTGCATGCGCTGGACCATGTTAATGTAAGCATCGGCGACGGCGAGTTTACCTCGATTATGGGGCCTTCCGGCAGCGGCAAATCGACGATGATGAACATTTTGGGCTGCCTGGACAGGCCGACGAGCGGGCATTATTTTCTGCGCGGGCGCGATATTGCCGGTTACGACGATAACGAGCTGGCACATACCCGCAATGCGGAAATAGGCTTTGTGTTCCAGAACTTTAATTTGCTGCCGAAGCTGACGGCACAGGTTAATGTGGCGCTGCCTTTGGTTTATGCCGGTGTGGAAGAGGATGAGCGCATGGAGCGCGCCGCCAAAGCATTGGAGGCAGTAGGGCTTGGCAACAGGCTTGACCATAAGCCGAACGAGATGAGCGGCGGCCAGCGCCAGCGTGTGGCGATTGCCCGCGCTTTGGTAAACAACCCTGCCATTATTATGGCGGACGAACCTACCGGCAACCTTGATACTAAATCCAGCTATGAAATTATGGATATTTTTAAAGCGATGAATGATGAGGGCAAGACCATTGTAATGGTTACGCACGAACCGGATATTGCCGGGCAGACCAAACGCATTTTGGTTATGCGCGACGGCAGGCTCGTCAGCGACGAGTGGAGGTGACGCCTGTGTTTAACGAATCTATCAAAATGGCGCTGGACGGCATGTTCACCAATAAACTGCGCACGTTTTTAACGCTTTTGGGCATTATTATCGGCGTGGGCGCGGTTATTGCCATGGTGAGCCTGGGTTTTGGCGTTAAGGAACAGATTAAAAGCAATATCTCCAGCCTGGGCAGCAATTTGCTGATTGTAATGAGCGGCGGGCGTACCCCAAGCGGCGCGCGTTTGCCTATGGGCGAGGGCGCAAGGCTGACGGCGGAGGACGCCGAAGCGATTGAAAAGCAGATTGACGGCATTGCGCACGTTGCGCCTTCGGTATCGCGCAGCTACCAGCTTGTTGCCGGCAACCAGAACTGGACGGCGAGCGTGGAAGGCACTACGCCGAATGTGCTTGATATACGCAACTATCAGCTTGAGGAAGGGCGCAACTTAACCCAGCGCGACCTTACCAGCCGCGACCGCGTGTGCGTTATTGGCCAGACGATTGTAGAAAACCTGTTCCCGGACGGCAACGCGCTTGGCAAAACCGTGCGCATTAACAAAGCGCCGTTTAAGGTTGTAGGCGTATTGCAGGCAATGGGGCAGTCCTCCAGCGGGCAGGACCAGGACGACGTGGTATTTATTCCGCTGACGACGGCGCAGAACCGCATGATGGGCATTACCTACATCAGCCGCATTACCATTCAGGCAGAGAACGAAAACGTAATCGACCAGGTGCAGGCGGACGTGGAAGCGCTTTTGCGTGTGCGCCATAAAATTCAGGACGACGAATACGACGACTTTACGGTGCGCAACCTGGCGGCTTTAATGGATACGATGATGGAAACTGCCAACACCATTACCATGCTGCTTGGCTGCATCGCTGCTATCAGCTTACTTGTAGGCGGCATCGGCATTATGAACATTATGCTGGTATCGGTAACGGAGCGCACGCGTGAAATTGGCATCCGCAAGGCGCTGGGCGCAACGTACGACAACATACTTTTGCAGTTTTTAATTGAAGCAATGGTTATCGGCATTGTGGGCGGTACGCTGGGCGTAGCCCTCGGCGTCGGCGCATCCTACGCCATCAGCTATTTTGCGGGGTGGATGACGATAATTTCCGTGCCGGTAATTTTAATTGCCGTGCTGTTTTCCGTCGGCATTGGCCTGTTCTTTGGCATTTACCCGGCGCGCAAGGCAGCGCTGCTTGACCCGATTGAGGCGCTGCGCTATGAATAACGGCCATAACAAACACAAAACAACTTTAAAAGAAGTTTTAACGGCCTTCTATGAATATCTTAGAAGGCCTAAAACTGTTTTTGATATTAAGGATCGTTTAAAAGCCTTAATTTTTTTTGCAATAATTATTTATATATTGGAGAAAATTGCTCAATTTTTTGTCGAGATGTGATATAATTACATGATGATACGTTTTATTTTGGAGGAAAGCAGCTGTGACAGTTAAAAAGCTTGGCATTATCGGCGGGTCGTTCGACCCCATTCATAAGGGCCACCTGAGCAGCGCGGAATTTGTTTACCGCAGCTTAAATCTGGATAAGGTGCTTTTTGTGCCGGCTTATATTGCACCGCATAAAATCGGCATGGAGTATGCGGCGGCGCAGGACCGTTACCGCATGACGGAGCTGGCGGCGGAGCCTTACCCTTATTTTGAAGTTAGCGACGTGGAGTTAAAGCGCAGCGGCATTTCCTATACCTATGACACGGTGCTGGAGCTGAAAAAACAGTACCCCGAAAGCGAGCTGTATTTTATCGTCGGTGCGGATTCGGTGCCGCAGCTTAACACCTGGAACCATATTTACGAGCTGCTAAACGAGGTAACCTTTGTAGCGGTGGCAAGGCCGGGTTACGCCAAAGCCTTTGCCAAAGCAAGAGAAGCCTTCGGCGGGCTGGGCGAAGAAAAAATTATGCTTTTAAAAATGCCGGAGCAGGCAGTGTCATCCACAGAAATCCGCGAACGCGTAAAAAACGGCGAGGATTTTTCGGAGATGGTGCCTGAAGCTGTGCGCGATTATATTTTGCAAAAAGGGCTGTACCGTTAGAAAGAAGGATAATTGTGCTTACGATTGACGAAATGAAGGATAAATTGCAGCAGGCATTGCCGCCCAAACGCTTTAAACATTCGCTGGGCGTGTATGAAACGGCGCTGGCCATGGCAGAGCATTACGGTATGCCAGCGGAAAAGGTTGCCGTTGCCTCGCTTTTGCACGATTGCGGGCGCGAGGTGCCGACGGATAAGCAGGTGGAAACCGCCGAAGCCTTAGGGCTTGAGGTGGACGAGGTGGAACGCCGCCAGCCGATTTTGCTGCATGCCAAAATGGGCGCATATTATGCGGAGCATAAATATGGCGTAACCGACCCGGAAATTTTGGAAGCCATCCGCCTGCACAGCACCGGCGCGCTGGACATGACGGAGCTTGACATGGTGGTGTACCTGGCAGATTTAATTGAGCCGGGCAGGGATTTTGACGGCGTGGAAAAGCTGCGCAAGGTGTGCTTTGAAAATCTGGAAAAGGGCATGATAAAATCCTATGCCAACACGATTGAATATTTGCTGGACAATAAGCTTTTAATCCATCCGGACTGCATTTTTGGCTATAACCAGCTGATTGCTAAATTAAAAAAGTAAACTGCTGTGGTTAGGAGAGTTATATGGCGTTAGAAGAAGATAACAAACCTCAGCGCCCTCAGCGCAAGCGCAAGCTGAGATGGGGCAGGCTGGTATTTGTTGTGGTGCTGCTGGCAGCTGTGGTTACGGCAGGCTTTTGGGGCGCCGTGTGGTGCTATGATAACCTGATTGCGCCGCCGCAGGTAGCAGTTGTGGGCGCGGACAGCAAAATAACTGAGGACGCAAAGCTGAACAGCCGCATTAACGTGCTACTTTTGGGCGTGGACGACGGCGACAGCGAGGCGGCGGAAACCGAACCGAAACGCACCGACGCGATGATGCTGGCGAGCTTCGACCCGGAGGGCAACGAGGTAGCGCTGGTATCCATGCCGCGCGACACGATGGTGCAGATACCCGGGCACAAGGGTTACGATAAAATTAACGCAGCCTATGCTTACGGCGGCGTAATGCTGGCCAAGCAGACGGTTGCCAACCTTTTGCGCGTGCCGATACATTATTATGTTTTGGTAGACTGGCGCGCGTTTAAGGAATCCATCGACCTTATCGGCGGCGTGGATTTGTATGTTGATAAGGATATGTATTATGAAGACCCGTATGCAGATCTTGTTATCGACATTAAGCACGGCTACCAGCACCTTAACGGCGAACTGGCCGGGCAGTATGTGCGTTTCCGCAAGGACGAGCTGGGCGACATTGGCCGCGTTCAGCGCCAGCAAAAATTTATGATGGCACTGGCGGCGCAGATTTTTAATATTGATACCGTTACCAAAATACCGGCGCTGTTTTCCACCGTGGACAGGCATGTGGAAACCGACATGGACACCATGACGATGATTAAGGCTGCCAACACCTTTAAGCTGTTTGGCGACCAGAATTTGAAAAGCTGTATGCTGTACGGCGATTTTTACGATTCGCCCGATGGCGTAAGTTACTGGCGTACCTCGCCGGAAGAAGTAGAGCGCACCTTAACGGAGCTTGGCATACCGCACATGCCGCCCGGTGGTGCGGAAGAAACAGAAACAACTGATACTGATAATAATTAACAGACCAAAGGAGGCTGAACAATGAATTTTACCCCGCAGGAGGTGGCGCGCAAAATTGCCGCCGCAGCATCTGACAAAAAGGCGAAGGATATTTTGCTTTTGAACATGGAAAACCTTTCGCCGCTGACCGATTATTTTGTAATTGCCAGCGCTAACAATGTAACGCTGGTTAAGGCTATTGCCGATAATATCGAAGAAAAGCTGGCTGAGGACGGGATTTTGCCGTCTCATACGGAAGGCTATGCCGAAGGCCGCTGGATTTTAATGGATTACGGCGACTGCGTGGCGCACATCTTTATCGAAGAGGACCGCGATTTTTACAATCTGGAGCAGCTCTGGGCTGACGCTCCTTCTGAAAGCTTTGCGGAGGACGAAGATGAATAACGCACAACCGCATCCAAAATTCCGCCCCGGCGACGTTGTAACCTTAAAGGCTGTACGCGCCTCTGAAATGGGCGTGTTTTTGGACGCCGGCACCGGCAATACGGCTGACGATATTTTGCTGCACAAAATGCAGCAGCACGATGCTGAGGTAAAGGTTGGCGACAGCGTAAAGGTGTATTTGTACCTTGACCCGCATGGGCGCCTTACCGCCAGCATGAAGCTGCCGAAAATGCGCGAGGGGCAGCTTGGTTATGTTAAAGTATTAAGCGTTACGCGCGACGGCGGCTTTGTGGACATCGGCGCTGAACGCGGCGTGTTTTTGCCTTACAGCCAGATGCGCGGGCATGTTTCGCCAGGGCAATTAGTCTGGGTTAAGCTGTACCGCGATAAAACCGGCCGTCAGGCCGTAAGCATGCGCGTGGAAAAGGAAATGCTGAAGGCCAGCAAGCCCGCCATTGGCGTAAAGGTTGGCGATAATGTTACCGGCACGGTGTATAACATTTTGCCGGAGGGCTTTTTTATCTTTACTACGCAGCGCTTTTTGGGCTTTTTGCACCGCAGCGAGGTGCCGGGCGGCAGGCTGGATTTTGGGCAGGAAATTACCGCCCGCGTGGCCTATATCCGCGAGGACGGCAGGCTGAACCTTTCCATGCGCCAGCAGAAAGAGCACGCCATGGTTGCCGATGCTGAGGACATTTTAAGCTTTTTGCAAAAACGCGGCGGCAAAATGCCGTACTGCGACGATACGCCGATGGAAGTTATTAAGGAAAAATTCGGCATCAGCAAGGCTGCGTTTAAACGCGCTTTGGGCCGCCTGCTGCGTCAGGGGCTTATCCGCCAGGAGGAAGGCTGGACCATCCTTATTGGCGAAGTAAAGGACAACAATAAATAATGGACGCTCTGCTTATTGCTATCGTATCAATAAGTGTATTTATGGCGTCGCTGTTCAGCACTGTTACCGGCTTTGGCTTTGCGCTGGTAGCAGTGCCCTTTTTAATGCCCGTTTTAGGGCCGAAGGAAACCGTTGTGTTTATTATTTTTGGCACCTGCCTGGTAAAAATGGTGGTGCTGTGGAATACGCGCAAAAATTTTGAATGGCGCACGGTGGTGGTTACGGTGTTTGGCAGCGTTATGGGCAGCCTGCCGGGCGGCTATCTGTTAAACGCCATCCCTTCTGCCTATTTGCAAATACTTTTGGGCACGGTGCTGGTAATTGTGCTTGCGCTTATGGGCCTGCACTTTGATTTAAGCGTTAAAAATAAAACGCTGGGGCGCATGGCTGCGGGCTTTTTAAGCGGCTTTTCCGCATCAACGACGAGCATCAGCGGGCCGCCGGTGGCGCTGTACTTTTTAACGGAAGGGCGCGATAAGCTGGTGACGCGCGCCAATATGTGCTGGATTTTTGCATTCGGCAACATCGGCACCATGGCATCGCTGGCGCTTTCGGGCAGCCGCATCAGTGCGGATTTAATGCTGCTGGCGGCTTATGTAACCCTGCCGATGCTTTTGGGCACCTGGCTTGGCGAACGCTTCTTCCATAAAATTAACCAGCATTTATTTATAAGGCTGACGCAGATTTTTGTCGTTATCGGCGCATGCACGGCGCTTTACCGCGGCATAACGGCATTGCTGTAACATTGTTTACAAAAAATAAACGCAAAAAAATATTTTTAATTTATTTTGTATTTTTGCTTGACGGCTGTTTGCAGGCAGGTTAAAATTACAACATCAAATAATTTTTAAGGTGTGTGTAACATGGAACAGATTTGGCAGCAAAATGCTAAAAGTGCATACTTTTTCGGCTTTAGCCAGGGCTACTTTTACTTTAGCGCTGGCCGTTTTGCATGCGTAAAATCTCATAGCATTTACACCGTAAACAGATGCCGATAAATCAGCGTAAGCTGTAAATAAACAGTTTTTTTAATCAGGCTTCTTCTTACGAGGCCTGATTTTTTTTATAAGTTAAACCAAAAATTAAAATAATCTTAAAGGAGAGAGAAACATGGTAATTGTAATGAAACCCGGCACCCCCGAGCAGGATTGGAAAAAAATTAAGGAGAACCTTGAAAGCAGGGGCTACCAGATTAACGAAATCGTCGGCAGCGGGCAGACTATTTTAGGCGTTATCGGCGATACCAGCGCGCTGGATATGAACATGCTGAAGGTTAACGAATGTGTTGACAAGGTAATGCGCGTGCAGGAGCCGTTTAAACGTGCTAACCGCAGCTTCCACCCGGAGGACAGCGTTATCGACGTCAGCGGCGTTAAAATTGGCGGGCGCAAATTAGCTGTTATCGCAGGCCCTTGCTCCGTTGAAAATGAAAAACAGATTGTCGGCGTGGCCAAATCAGTTAAGCTGGCCGGTGCCAGCCTGCTCCGCGGCGGCGCGTTCAAACCGCGTACCTCTCCTTATTCTTTCCAGGGCTTAAAGGAAGAAGGGCTTGACCTGTTAAAAATTGCCCGCAAGGAAACCGGGCTGCCGATTGTAACGGAAATTATGTCCGCCCGTATGCTGGAGCGCTTTGTGGAGGACGTGGATTTAATTCAGGTTGGCGCGCGCAACATGCAGAACTTTGAGCTGTTAAAAGAGCTGGGCCGGACCAACGTGCCGGTGCTGTTAAAGCGCGGCCTTTCTGCAACTATTGAAGAATGGCTGATGGCGGCGGAATACATTATGGCTGGCGGCAATGATAACGTAATTTTGTGCGAGCGCGGCATCCGCACCTTTGAAACTTACACCCGTAACACGCTGGATTTAAGCGCAATCCCCGCGGTTAAAAAGTTAAGCCACCTGCCGGTGATTGTAGACCCGAGCCACGCTGCGGGCCTGTGGTGGATGGTTGAGCCGATGGCAAAAGCCGCTGTGGCAGCAGGTGCCGACGGTTTAATTATTGAAGTGCACAACGACCCTGAGCACGCTTTGTGCGACGGTGCGCAGTCCTTAAAGCCGGAACGATTTGCACGCTTGATGGGCGAGCTGAGCGGTATTGCCAAAATTGTCGGCAGGGAACTGTAAGAATTTTAAGCGTAGGATGGAAGGTTTGCGTTAAGCAAAATGCAGGGAGTGAAAATTGTGGAAGCTGGCTTTTGCAGCAGATTGCAGGAACAAAAATTTGCCGTTATCGGCATGGGATTAATGGGCGGCTCGTATGCCAAGGCGCTGCGGCGGCTGGGCGTAAAAAATATTGCCGGTGCAGATACTGACCAAACGGTTTTGGAAGAAGCACTGGCGCAGGGCGTAATTGACGAAGCGCACAGCGGCGCGGGCGAGTGGCTGGCGCAGGCAGACGTGGTTATTTGCTGCATTTACCCCAAAGCAATTACCGCGTTTTTGCAGCAGGCAGCGCCGTTTTTAAAACGCGGCGCGCTGGTGACGGACGTTGCAGGGCGCAAGGGCAGCCTGCCTTACGAGGCGCAGCAGCTGATGCCGGAGGGTGTGGAGTTTATTTCCGGCCACCCGATGGCTGGGCGGCAGGGCAGCGGCCTTGCGATGTCGCAGGCGGAAATTTTTGACGGCGCCAATTACCTTGTGGTGCCTACCAAATCCAACACGCCGCAGGCGGTGGCGTGGCTGAAAAATTTTGCCCTGGCTTTGGGCTGCGCGCATGTGGAAGAGGTTGCGCCCGAGCGGCACGACAGGATTATTGCCTACACCAGTAATTTGCCGCATGCCGTGGCGGCGGCGCTGATTAACAGCGACCGTTACAGCGGGCAAAGCTGCTGGTTCATCGGCGGCGGCTTTAGGGATGTAACGCGCATTGCCGATATTAACGCCGCGCTGTGGAGCGATTTATTTATAGAAAACCGCGCCAACGTGCTGGATGAGCTGGCCAACTTTAAAGCGCAGATAAAAACGCTGCAAGGGCTGATTGCGGACAACGACCGTGAGGGGCTGCAAAGCTTTTTGCACGCAGCCGCCAGTCACAGGAAGGACATTGTTTTATGAGCATTATTAATGTAAATTTAGGTGCAAAATCCTATCAGATAGAAATTGTGCCCGGCATTCTGGACGAAGCCGGTGCCAAAATACGCAGCGTATGCGCCAAAGCGCAGCGTGCCGCTGTTATCAGTGACAGCAATGTGGATGCGCTGTACGGCGCACGCCTGAAAAAAGCGCTGGAGGGCAGCGGCTTTGCTGTAACGCGCATTGTGTTCCCAGCCGGGGAAAAAAGTAAATGCTTAGCCGAACTTGCTAAAATTTACGACCAGTTAGCGGCGGCAGGCATAACCCGCAGCGACCTTGTTGTGGCGCTGGGCGGCGGCGTAACCGGCGATTTGGGCGGCTTTGCGGCGGCAACCTTTTTGCGCGGCGTGGCGTATGTGCAGGTGCCAACCTCACTTTTGGCGCAGATTGACAGCAGCGTCGGCGGCAAGGTGGCGGTAGATTTACCGGCAGGAAAAAACCTTGTCGGCAACTTTTATCAGCCCAGGCTGGTGCTGATTGACACCGAGCTTTTGCGTACGCTGCCGGTGCGTTTTTTGCACGACGGGCTGGCGGAAGCCATTAAATACGGCTGCATACGCGATAAGGCGCTGTTTGAACAGATTGCCGCTATGCGTGACGACGAGGACCTGCTGGCGAACATCGGCGGTATTGTGGAGCGCTGCTGCGCCATTAAGGCAGAGATTGTTGAACACGACGAGTTTGACACCGGCGAGCGCATGGTGCTGAACTTTGGGCATACCATTGGGCACGCAGTGGAAAAATGCTGCGGTTACACAACCTACACACACGGCGAAGCAGTCGGCATTGGCATGGCGCTTTTAACGAGGCAAACAGAGCGCCTGGGCTTAACTCAGCCCGGCACGGCGGACGCCATTTGTAAAGTTTTGCAAAAATACAACCTGCCGGTGGAGGCGCCTTATGCGGAAGCAGATTTGCTGGCGGGCATCGGCATGGATAAAAAGAAAAGCGGCAGCAGCATTACTTTAATTATATTGAAGGAAATTGGCAGCAGCTTTTTGCAGAAAACGGACTGGCAGGCGCTGCCGGACTATGTTAAACGGAGTTAATTATGGCTAAAGTTAAAATACAGCCCGGGGCGCTGGCGGGCACGGTGAACGTGCCTTCATCAAAAAGCATGGGGCACCGCGAAATTATTTGCGCGGCGCTGGCGCAGGGCACAAGCGTTATTGATAACATCAGCATGTCGGACGATATTAATGCGACGCTGCGCTGCTTAAACGCGCTTGGCGTACAAACGGAGCTTATGGCGGGCAGGTTTAACGGGCGCAGCGCCGTAAAAATTTACGGCACGGGTACGGTTAATGCTACGGGAGCGGTTTGCGACTGCGGCGAATCGGGCTCGACCCTGCGTTTTTTGCTGCCGCTGGGGGCGCTGTGCGGCGCGCCGGTAACTTTTAGCGGCGCAGGGCGTTTGGGCGAGCGCCCGCTGAAGCCTTATTACGATATTTTTGAGGAGCAGGGCGTAAAATATGCGCCTGCGCAGGGCTTGCCGGTAACGGTGGAAGGCAGGCTGCAAAGCGGCATGTTTCAGCTGCCGGGCAATGTCAGCTCGCAGTTCGTCAGCGGGTTGCTGTTTGCGCTGCCGCTCTTGGAGGGCGATTCGCAAATCGTCATCACCACGCCGCTGGAATCGCAGAGCTATATTGATTTAACACTGTCGGCGTTAGCCAAATACGGCATAAAAGTTACCAACAACAATTACCAAAGTTTTATTATAAAAGGCGGGCAGCGCTACCAAAGCGGCAATGCCGATGTGGAAGGCGACTGGTCGCAGGCGGCGTTCTGGCTAGTTGCTGGCTGCCTTAACGGCAAAATTACCTGCGGCGGCGCGGATAGCACATCTTTGCAGGGCGACCGCGTGGTAAAAGATATTTTGCTGCGCATGGGCGGTAACATTACGCAGGCGGACGGCGGGCTTGCGGCGGCAAAAAGCAGCCTGCACGGCACTGTTATCGACGCTGCGGACTGCCCGGATATTATCCCCGTTTTGACGGTGGCAGCTGCCGTGGCGGAGGGTACAACCAAAATTATTAACGCCGGGCGTTTGCGCATTAAGGAGTGCGACCGCCTGCATGCCATTGCCGCGGAGCTGAACAAGCTGGGCGCGGACGTAACGGAAGAAGCCGAAAGCCTTGTTATTAACGGCAGGCCGCAGGGGCTTACGGGCGGGCGCGTATCGGTGTGGAACGACCACCGCATTGCCATGAGTATGGCTGTGGCAAGTACGGTTTGCGCAGGGCCTGTTATAATAGAAGGCAGCGAAAGCGTTAAAAAATCGTACCCAACCTTTTGGCAGGATTTTGCGCTTTTGGGCGGCAAACTTGATCAGGGAGAAGAACTATGACGGCAACCTTTGGTGAAAAAATAAAAATGACAATTTTTGGCGAATCGCACGGTTTGGCGATTGGCTGCGTTATCGACGGGCTGCCGCCGGGAACGGCGATAGATTTGGAAGCCGTTAAGGCAGAAATGCAGCGCCGAGCGCCGGGCAAAAGTAAATTAGCAACGGCGCGGCAGGAAAAGGATGCGTTCATCATCCAGAGCGGTTTTTTTGAAGGCAGAACCACCGGCACACCGATGTGCGTGCTTATTCCTAACGGCGATCAGCATTCCGGCGATTACAGCAAGCTGCAAAACGTAATGCGCCCCGGGCATGCCGATTACAGTGGCAAAATAAAGTACAAGGGCTTTAACGATTACCGCGGCGGCGGGCATTTTTCCGGACGTTTAACGGCGCCGCTGGTGTTTGTTGGCGCGGTTGCCAAACAAATGCTGGCGCAGCGCGGCATTTACGTCGGTGCGCATATTGCTTCCATTGCAGAAGTGCAGGATAAAATTTTTAATCCGCTGGGCGAAAGCAAAGAAACTTTGGCAGAACTGGCGCAAAAGGGCTTTCCCGTGCTGGACGATGCTGCGGGAGTAGAAATGCAGCAGCAGATTTTAGCGGCTAAGCAAAGCTGCGATTCTGTAGGCGGCGTGATTGAATGCATGGCAATTAACGTGCCTGCCGGTGTGGGCGAACCGTTTTTCGATTCGCTGGAAAGCCGCCTGGCGCACGCCCTGTTCAGCGTACCTGCGGTGAAGGGCATTGAGTTTGGCAAGGGCTTTGCGCTGGCGCAGCTGTCGGGCAGCGAAGCGAACGACCAGCTGTATTTTGACGTCGGCGAGGTTAAAGCCTATACCAACAACAACGGCGGTATTACTGGCGGCATTACCAACGGCATGCCGGTGTGCTTTAAAGCGGTGCTTAAGCCGACGCCGAGCATTGCCAAAGTACAGAAAACGGTGGATTTAGCTAAATGTGAAAACACGGAGCTTGTTATTACCGGGAGGCATGACCCCTGCGTGGTGCAGCGTGCGGTGCCGGTTATTGAAGCCGTGGCGGCGTGGGTAATTTTGGATATGCTGCTGGTGGGGGAGCGATAAAATGACGGAACAACTTGATTTGGAGGCCATCCGCCGCGAGATTGACGAAGCGGATGACATTTTAATACAGGCGTTTGAGCGCCGCCTGCGCGCGGTGCTTAAGGTTGCGGCTTACAAAAAAGCCAACCACCTGCCGGTGCGCGACCGCGCTCGCGAGCTGAAGGTCATCGCCAAAGCCATCGGGCGCTTGCAGGATAAAAAGTACAGCAAAGCGGCGGAAGATTTAATGGAAAGCATTATGGCTATCGCCCGCGGCCTGGAAGAGGACGAGCTCCAAAACGCAGAGGATAAGCATACCCCTGCCATAGAGGTGGGCTGCTTCGGCGTGGAAGGTTCGTACAGCCATAAGGCGATGGAAGAATACTTTGCAGGTAAAAATATTAACCGCCATTATTACGGCGTGTTTGAGGACGTTGTGAAAGCCGTTAAAAACGGCGAAATCCGTTACGGCGTGCTGCCGGTGGAAAACTCCAGCACCGGCGGCATTACCGAGGTGTACGACCTTTTGCGCCATTACGGCTGCTATATTACCGGCGAAAAATGCGTAAAAATTGAGCATAATTTAATGGCGCTGCCTGGTGCAACGCTTGGCGGCATTACCGAGGTATATTCGCACCCGCAGGGCTTTGCCCAGTGCAAGGAGTTTTTTGCGGACTACCCGCAGATGAAGCAGGTGCCTTATTACAGCACCTCTAAAAGCGCGGAGGCGGTGAAGGAAAGCGGCAGCCTGCATTTGGCGGCTGTGGCTGGCAAACAGGCGGCGGAGCTTTACGGGCTGCAAATTTTGGCGGCCAATATTAATTACAATGGCAACAACACCACACGCTTTATTGTTATTGCCAACCGTCCGGAGCAGAGCGCCGACGCCGATAAAATTACGCTGGTAATTGCCGTTAAGCACGAGCCGGGCTCGCTGTACCGCGTGCTGGGGTATTTTTACCACAGCGGTTTGAATTTGACGAATTTGGAATCGCGCCCGATTGAGGGCAAATCGTGGGAATATTTTTTCCATATCGACCTGCGCGGCAACCTTGCCGACGCCAACGTGCAGGAAACCATGCAGGTGCTGAGCGACAACTGCGCGTATTTTAAGCTGCTGGGCAATTACCGCAGCGATATGGGACAGGAGAGATGATTATGCAGCATTTTGCATTACTCGGCGCTAAGCTGGGGCACAGCCTGTCGCCGCAAATACATCAAATGATTTTTGAAGAACTGGGGCTTGCAGCAGATTACAAGCTGCTGGAGCTGCCGACGGAAGCGCTGGAAGCAGGGCTGAAGGAACTTGCCCAAACCTACACCGGCGTTAACGTAACCATTCCGCACAAGGTGGATGTCATTCCCTTTTTGGATGAGATAGCACCCGAAGCGGCGGCTATCGGCGCGGTGAACACCATCAGTTTTGTTAACGGCAAAAGCTGCGGCTATAACACCGACTGGCTGGGTTTTGGCATGCTTTTGGAACACAACGGCATTGAAGCGCGCGGGCAAAAGGCAGCGGTGCTGGGTATCGGCGGCGCATCGCGCGCAGTGCTGCAATATCTTGCCAAACGCGGCGCGGCAGAGCTGCTATTGGTATCGCGCAGCCCGCAGCAAATACCGGCAGAAGTTTTAAAAATCTGCGGCAGCATACCAACGCGCTGCCTGAGCTATGCGCAGCTGGCGCAGGAAAGCGGCGGGCTTTTGGTAAACTGCACGCCGGTGGGCATGTACCCCAAAACAGGCGTCAGCCCCGTGGGCGAAGAAGTAATTAAAAACTTCGGTGCGGCGGTGGATTTGATTTACAACCCTGCCGAAACGGAATTTTTGCGCCTTGCCAAAAACAGCGGCAGGCAGGCTGTTAACGGGCTGTTAATGCTGGCGGCGCAGGCGGTGGCGGCGCAGGAGATTTGGCAGCAGCGTAAGCTGGGTGCGGATTTAGCCGTAAAAATTGCGCAAAGGCTGGCTGGTGCGGTATGAAAAACATAGTTTTAATCGGTATGCCGGGCAGCGGCAAAACCACGCTGGGCAAAATGCTGGCGGCGCAGCTGGGCAGGGAGTTTTATGATGCCGACGATGTGCTGGAAGCGCGCGAGCCTTACAGCATTAAAGAATTTTTCGCGCAGGGCGAGGATGTGTTCCGCGCGGCGGAGGAGCGCACGGCCAAGTACCTTGCGCAAAAGCAGGGCTGCGTTATCGCGGCAGGCGGCGGTGTGGTTAAGCGTGCTGGCAGCATGGCAGCCTATAAAGAAACCGGCTGCGTGGTTTTTATAAACCGTCCGCCGGAGGCGATTGTAGGTGACGTGGAAATTAACACCCGTCCGCTTTTGGCTCAGGGCGTGCAGCGTATTTTTGAGCTGTACCGCGAGCGTGAGCATTTATATAAAAAATACGCCGATTGCACCGTGGATAATGCAAACGGCGTTGAGGACGCTTTAAAACAGCTTGTAAACATTGCCGGGGAGATGGAAAAATGAAAAATATTTTGGTAATTAACGGGCCTAACATTAATTTGCTGGGCATCCGCGAAAAAAATGTATATGGCGCGCAGGATTACGCCGATTTGTGCGCGTTTATTTTGCAGCAGGCCAAAGAAATCGGCGTTAACGTCGATATCCGCCAGAGTAATTACGAGGGCGAGCTGGTGACGTTTATTCAGGAGGCTTACGGCAAATACGACGGCATTGTCATCAACCCCGCGGCCTATACGCATTACAGCGTGGCGCTTTTGGACGCGCTGAAAGGCGTGGCGCTGCCCGCCATTGAGGTGCATTTAAGCAACGTGCACGCGCGCGAGGAGTTCCGCCATAAATCCGTAACGGCGCCTGCCTGCCTGGGGCAGATTTGCGGGCTGGGCTTTATGGGCTATGCCCTTGCCCTGCGTGCCTTGGCGGCGCTGCCGGATGAGAACTAAAAACTTAAACAACAAAAGCGCACTATACTATAAAAGTATGGTGCGCTTTTCTGCGTCTTAGTGCAAATTTTATTTTAGGCTTTTGTTATTTTAAACATTATTGAATAAATTACCGGCAATACTACAAGCGTCAGCAGGGTGGCGCCGGTAAGCCCGCAGGCAATCGCCACGGCCATGGATTCCCAAAACGGGTTGGTGAACATCGGCACCAGGCCGAGTACAGTGGTAAGCGCCGCCAGCATAATGGGGCGGAAGCGCACAATGGCAGATTCCAGCACGGCATTGTATGGCTGCATGCCTGCCGCTAAGTGCAAATCAACCTGGTCGATAAGCACTACGGAGTTGCGGATGATAATGCCCGTCAGCGACAGGATGCCAAGCTGCGCTAAAAAGCCCATGGAAGAATTGAACAGCAGCAGCCCAATTACAACGCCGATAATACCCATCGGCGCGGTGCAGATGATGATGAACAGCTTGTGGATGTCCTTTAATTGCAGCATTAAAAGCACCAGCATGGTAATAAACATAATGGGAATCGGCACCAGCAGGTAGTTTAAGGCTTTGTTGCTGCTTTCCAGCGGGCCGCCTATTTCAATGCTTACGCCGGGCGGAAGCTTGCTGCGCATTTCGGCAAGGTTATCGTAAATTTGTTGCGTAACGTCGTTGCCGGTGTAGCCCGGGGCAATGCCTGCGTTAACGGTAACGGTAGGCAGCAGATTGCGCCGCCAAATCATATTATCTTCAGCCTCGTAGCTGATATTTGCCACCTGCGCCAGCGGTACGCTGCCCTTGCTGGTGGGGATGGAAAGCTGGCCAAGGTTGGAAATTTTAGCCCGGTCGGCAGCGTCGAGGCGGAACACAAGGTCGATAGCCTGGTCGCCTTCATAATATTGGGCTACCGTGTAACCGCTGAGTTCTGCTTGCAAGGCAACGGCCACGGTTTGCCGGTCAATGCCCATTTGCCGCAGCTTGTCGTTATCAATGGCAACTTTTACCGCGCCCGTTTTCTCCATCCAGTCGTAGCGCGTCATGGTAACGGCCGGGTGCTGCAAGGTAACTTCGCGTACCTTTTGCGCGTAATCTTTAGCCATGCTCTCCGTCGGTGCGGATACGCGCAGCATAACAGGGTAGGCGGAAGGCGGGCCGAGCGGAATGGATTTGCTGTAAATAACGGCTTCCGGTATTTCGCGGGCAGCCAGTTCGTTAATTTTCTGTTCCAGCCTGTTTTTGGCTTCCACATCCTTGGTGAGGATAACCAGCTGCGCATAATTTTCGCGCGGCTGCACCGGCTCAACAACCAGCACAAAACGCGGCGCGCTTTCGCCAACGTAGGTGCCGATGTTTAAAATATCCGGGTCGTCCCTTAAAATATCCGTCAGTTTCAGCGCAGTTTTTTCGGTAGCCTTCAGGCTGCTGCCTTCGGGCATGTTTATTTCAACCAAAAGTTCCGGCCGCACGGAAGGCGGGAAGAATTCTTTATCTATAAATTTGGTTAAAAACAGCGAGCCGCAAAATGCGCCCACGGTAAGCGCTATCACAACGGCACGGTGCGCCAGCGCCCATTCCAGCAGGCTGCGGAATTTCTGGTAAAACGGCGTGGTGTAGGCGCTGCCTTCGGCAATCTTTTTGGGGTGCACCCATTCGTAGCCCAGCACCGGCGCAACCGTTGCCGATACCACCCACGAAAGCATCAGCGCCAGGCTGATAACTATAAACAAACTGCCGGCAAATTCGCCCACATTGCCTTTGGAAAAATATATCGGCGTAAAGCCAACGCAGGTAATAACCGTGCCGACGAGCAGCGGAATGGCGCAGGTTTCAAACGCATAGCTGGCGGCCTTTTTGCGCTCCCAGCCTTCGGCAAGCTTAATTTCCATCAGCTCTACCACTACAATAGCGTCGTCAACCAGCATGCCCAGCGCAATAATCAGCGCGCCGAGCGACACCTTGTGCAAATCAATGCCCAGCGCGTACATGCCTATAAACGTGCCCAGCAGCACCAGCGGAATGCACACGGAAATTACATAGCCGCAGCGCCGCCCCAAACTGATAAGGCTGACGGCCAGCACAATAATAACGGCTTCTTTCAGGCTTTGCGTAAATTCGTCAATAGAGTTTTTTACAACCTCCGGCTGGTTGGCAACCTGATGCAGCTCAAAGCCCAGCGGCAGCTCGGCGGTAATCTGCGTAATAATCTTGGCTAAATTTTCGCCAAGGCGGATGTTATTGCCGCCGTCCTCCATCGATAGGGCAATGCCTACGGCAGGCTGCCCGTTAAAGAAGAACTTCGGCTCGGGCGGGTCGGCATAGCCGCGTTTAACATTGGCAATATCGCCAAGGCGGAACACGCGCCCGTTAGCCTGTATCGGCAGCGAGGCGATGTTTTCCACTGCGTCCGGCATGCCGGTAAGGCGCAGGTAAACATTATCGTCCGGCGTTTCGCTCATACCGGCGGGCACCATCGCTGTCTGCGACTGAATGGCGGCGGCCAGCGTATCAAGCGGTATGCCAAGCTGCGCCAGCTTGCTGTTGGATACTTCCAGATAAATTTTTTCCGGCTGCACGCCAATCAGCTCTACTTTTTTTACATCGGGCACGGTGTAAAAAACACGTTTTATTTCTTCGGCCTTGCGGCGCATATCCTCATAGCTGAAGCTGTCGGAGGTAAGCGCGTAAATATTGCCGTAAACATCGTCAAAACGGTCGTCAAAATACGGGCCGTAAACACCGCTGGGCAGGTCGCCTTTAATATCATTAATCATATTGCGCAGTTCCAGCCAGTGCGGGCGCACGTCCTCCTTGTCAACGTCCTCTTTTAAATAGACGTTTACCACGCAAATGCCGGGGCGCGAATAGCTGGTAATATAATCAATATCGGTAGAAGCCTGCGCCTGCTTTTCCAGCTTATCGGCAACCTGCTCCTCCATTTCCTGTGCGGTAGCGCCGGGCCAGGCGGCCGAAATTACCATCTGCTTAACGGTAAAGCTGGGGTCTTCCGCACGCCCAAGGGTGTTATAGCTGTAAATGCCTGCCACCAGGCATAAAAACATAAAAAAGTAAATTATCTGCCGGTGCGTAATGCTCCACGAAGCAAGGTTTCCGTTCTTCACTCTGCATCACCTTCCAAACGCACTTCCTGCCCGGGCGTAAGTTTGGCAGCGCCGCCGGTAACAATAACGTCGCCGTTATGCACGCCGCTTTTAATAATAATGCTGTTGTTTTCGTAACCGGCAATTTCTACCGGCACCAGTTTAACATGGCTATCTTTTACAACCCAAACCTGCGGCGTATCGCCGGTCTGGTAAATGGCTGCCTTGGGCAGGATGAGCATGTTTTCGCTGCCGCCGGAAAAATGTACTTTGGCCGTCATGCCAAGCTGAACCTGCGGCGGCATATTATCAAGCGCAACGCAAACCTGGTAGGTACGCGTTACAGGGTCTGCCATCGGGGCAATTTCGCGGATATGCCCGCTGACTTCAACATCGGGCAGCGCCCAGAAGGTTATTTGCGCGTTTTGCCCGGTTTGAATGGTGGCTACATTGTTTTCGGGGATGTAAATGCGCACTTCCTTTTCGCCCTTTCGTACAAGCGTTACCACCGGCGTACCGGCAGCGGCAACCTGCCCAACCTCGCCGCTGATGGAGGAGATTACGCCGTCGTGACCGGCGGTAAGGCGCGTATAATTAAGCTGGTTCAGCGCCGTCTGCATCTGCGCTTCGGCCTGATTGAGCCCTGCCTGCGCGGCTTTCAGCTGCGTGTTGTACTGGTCGTACACAGCCTGGCTTACAGCGCCGCTTGCCAAAAGCGAGCGGTAGCGTTTTTCGTTATCGCTGGCCAGCAAAAAATTAGCGTTGGCAGAGGCCAGCCCTGCGCGGGCAGCGTTAACGCTTTCTTCAACGTCGCGCGGGTCAATCTGCATTAATACATCGCCCGCCTGTACGGTATCGCCCAAATTTACATTGCGGCTGATAATTTTGCCGCTTACCTGAAAGGCCAGATTGCTTTCATAACGCCCGCGCACCTCGCCGGGGTAAACAAGGCTGCCGGGCGCGGTTTCGGTGCCGGCCGTAACAGTGCGCACATAGGGCACAACCGGCGCAGGCTGCGGCTTATTAAAAACAGCACCGGCAAAGTGGTACACAAGGCCGGCGGCAATAATGGCAGCGGCAAAATAGCACTGCTTTTTGGTAAGCTTAAATTTGCTGAAAAACTGCTGCATAACCAATCACTTCCCATGCTGCTTAAATTTATATTATTTATTTTAAAATTTCGGCAGCTAAAAATAAAATCCTGCCGGTTTAAAAGTAAAGGGGGAATATTATTTTGGGTTGGTTTTCCAAAAAAGCTGCATAAAGTAAAACACTCTCATACCTGTTGTATGAGAGCTTATTTTTTATCTGTTAAGCAATGTTCTGTTTTAGATTATTCAACGCCTGCTTGTGGTTTTTGCTAACCATGGCAGGCGTTATTTTTTGTTTGGCGGCAAGTTCTTTGCCGGTGTAGCCTTCAAAGTATAAGGCTTTAATAGTATTCCGTTGTTTTTCGGTTAGCTTCTTTAACGCAAGCTCCAGCAAAATCGCCAGTTCCTCACGCTCTATAACATTATCGCCAAGGGCGGATATATTTGCTTCACCGTCATCAGCAGGCAGGGTGCCCTCGTTATTCTCGCGTTCCCACACCTTTTTCATTTCATCGTAAAGGGCAAAATGGATGCGGCAGCGGATATAACCGGGCAGGTTAGTAAAATCTGCACCGTTATAACTCATTATAATTTCAATAAAACGTAAACGTGCAAGGCTCAAGCCTTCTTCAAAGCCTATCGAATTATAAAAAATCTCACGCTTCATCTCTTTGCGGAAAAGGGGTTCAAACATAATACAAAGTTCTTCAAGCGCCTTGGTATCGCCGCTTTGTGCGGCGGTTACGAGCGCTTTTAATTTGTTTGCCTGCTCGCCTGCACTTTGCTGCGGCGGGTGCTCGTTTTTGGCACCTGCAAAATGGTTAACAGTATTAAATTTTTGGTTTTGTGTCATTGTTAATGACTCCTTTCTTGATAAAAAATTTTTTAACCTGCTTTTGTGGTGCGCACCCTGTAAAAGCGGCGTGAAAAAGATTATAGCGAAAACAGGTAATGCTTGTCAAGCCCTTTGATGTAAAAAATTTACATTTTTGCAAAAAAGGCAAAAATTGCTTAACACGCACAGCGTAAACTGCGGATTACCGCAGCCTGCGCCGCCGCACAAACCTACCGGCAGGGAAAAAGTTACCACAAGACCAGAAAAAGTAAGGTTTACTCCAACCAAAATGTCTTGCGGGGGGGTAATTTTGTGGTAGAATATTATAACTAAAAGAGAAGTTGTGTTTTCTATCAAAACTTGTTGGAAAGGGATGTATGAAATGAAAAAAAAACAAATGCTGGCGACGCTGGTAATGTTAAGCTTGTTGCAGGGGAATGTGTATGCTGAAATAAACGAAAAGCCAATTCCAGATAAACAATACGATCAATTTTTATATTTCGATAATGGTGGAACAAAAGAATTCTCGTTGCAAGGCTCAACCGAAGGTGAGAAACATCATTACTACTTCAATGAAGGTGCAACACTAGATGCCTCAAATGGAGGTTGGCACACTGCTGTTCTTGCACATAATTGGGGTAATTTAAATACGGAAACAGCAGAGATTTTTCACATTGGTGACGGAAAAACTTTTACGGTTAAAGCTTATAAAGGAAATGGTGCATTAGAAGCTGAAGAGGGTGCAACGCTTTCGATTGAAGGCGGACATATTTTAATTGAATCAGGTATTAACTCTACTAACGGTATGGATAATACTAATTCCGGTATTCATATGGAAAGCAGCGGTGTTTTGAAAATTAACGCTGAATCTATGTGGATGGGGAATAAGCGTACCGAAGATAGGCACAATGTTGGTGCAATCAGTATGGCCGGTGATGCCAATACGGTTGATATTGATGTAACAGGCACCTTTACAGCGGAAAATGTTGATATGGGTATTGCTTTGCAGACGCAAGGTTCTGGAACTTATGCTTTTGCTGATATTCATGCAGGTGGTGACATCACATTAAATGCCGAAAGATCTGATGGAGGTTCTGCTTCGGGGTATCGTGGTGCTGGTGTTTATAGTTTGTCTTACAAAGATGAAAATACTTCAAGTACTACAAATCTGATTTCGGATAATGGAAATATTAAAATTAATGCGCAAGGTTACGCTTTGTATACTTATGGTAATACGCCGACTTTATTACAAGCTGAGAATGGAGATATAACTTTACACGGAACAGAAAAACAAGGTATCTATTCTAAAGGTTATTTTGATAAAAATACTAATGAAGTTACGGTTATTGCAAATAATGTTAGTATAATATCTGATGAAAATTATGGTTTGTATGCGAATAATAGTAAAATTAAATTAAATGCTGATAATTTATTAGAAGTTAAAAATAAAGATAATGAAAGCAGAGGGCTTTATACTACTGAAAATGCTGAAGTTAATGCCAATGCAACTGAAATAAATATTGCTGGTGATGAATATGGTATTTATGGCAGTAAGGAAGGAGTAATAAATACCACTACTGATAATTTAACTATAAGTGCAAATGACGGCTGGTCAGTTTGTTTGTTTAGCGGTTCAACAGCAAACTTGAAAGCTAATACTGCAAAATATTATGAAGATGTTTATGTAAGCGGCTCAACTTTTAATGCTTTTGCTAATGATAATGAAGTAAACGGTCAGGTCAGAGTTTTAGATGGCGGTGTAGCAACATTTGCTTCGGCAAATGAAAATGAGGCAGGCGTTACAACAGTTGTGCATACAACTTCTGACGCTGTAACAGCAACATCTGATGAAGAAGCTGCTGCTGAAATTTTGTTTAAACAGGCAACCTTTATCAATTCACAGGGCGATGAAGAATACCATGCAGATAAGCAGGGCATGCGTACCAATTCTGCAATCCGTGCAAACCGTAATTCTGAAATTACATTGGATAATGCAGCAGGCATTTATGGCGACATTATCGCCGGGCGCGGCATAGATAACAGCGATGCAACAGGCGGCAAGGTAACTATTAACAGTGTTGATTATGCAGATTTTAAGGGCGATGTTTTGGCA
>CASEIL010000009.1 GCA_949288065.1 uncultured Phascolarctobacterium sp. | reverse complement strand
CTAAGCGTGAAGCCATCCTTAAGATGAGATCTCTCACAGATTAATCTGGTAAGACACCTTAAAGAAGATGAGGTAGATAGGCCGGGAGTGTAAGAGCAGTAATGTTTTGAGCTGACCGGTACTAATAAGTCGAGGGCTTGACTTTAAGTGAGTCTCGCCGTTTAGCAGCGAGTGAAAGCGAAGCTGATAAACGTGACAGCGAACTTACGCAGAGCATGTGACTGAATAAGGAACATGCGCGCGTAACCGCAGCGTTTCTTCTATATAGCTTTGAGGGTTCGACTCATAAAAACGAACAAAAGAATATATCCGGTGGTAATGGCTAAGGGGGTTCACCTGTTCCCATCCCGAACACAGAAGTTAAGCCCTTACACGTCGAAAGTACTTGGCTGGAGGCGGCCTGGGAGGATAGATAGCTGCCGGTTTAGTAAAAGAAGCAGTACCTTATGGTACTGCTTCTTTTACTTTATCTTTTTTATTTAATTGCTGTATGTTTGTATTGATGATACAATATTTATATACAGGATTTACAAGTTTAAATTTATAAGTGCGAAGTAGAGTTAAACAGATATTTTTATTATTTTAGATACTGTTATTTTGCTGATGTTTTTAGTTTAAAATTACCTTCGCACTTTTGAATCCATTTCTTTAGATTATATTTTAATTTATTTATATATAGTCACTGCCTTCGTAGGCAGCGTGGATTGAAATCTGTTGGGTATTTTACAGGCGAAGATATTGATATGTCACTGCCTTCGTAGGCAGCGTGGATTGAAATATTTGGTCATCCCATTTATCTTTGCATTTCCAGCCGTGTCGTACTTCTTACGAAGTACGAGGATTGAAATTTTTGGGCGGCGTAAACCGCTTAACAGGCACGGGAGTCGTACTTCTTACGAAGTACGTGGATTGAAATTTGTTGTTCGGCAAAAATTTTGCTTGCCTTGTCACAGTCGTACTTCTCATGAAGTACGTGTATTGAAATTGGTACAACGTTGACCAGGCAGCCATCAGCGTTAGTCATACTTCTCACGCAGTATTAAGATTTAAATGATGATATTAACAATGCAATGCAGATGTTTTTTAGTTGTGTTTGTTAAGAATTTGGGTATTGAATTAATGACGATATGAAGTTAAAAAATTGTATTTATACAACAAACCCCTTTGCCTGAATGTTTTGGCAAAAGGGTTGTGTGTTTGGTTAGATGTTTTATTAAATTATTAAGAGTTACTTTTTTAGTTTTTTTCCCATTAACAAGTAATGCAGCGGTGCGATGTATTTGGAAAGTTTTGTTAGTATTACGCTGGTTATGAGCGACAAGGCTAATAAAACAAGATACGCCGCTATTACACGTTTTGTGGTCATTACGATGCCGAAGTGGTGGCTGGTGCGTTCTATCATGCTTAGCCAGAAGGGGTGACAGAAGTAAACGAGCATGGAGTTGGCTGATATAAAATCTACGGCTTTGGTAAAGATGTTTGCTTGAAGCCTGCTGAACAGTGCGCAGAAGAATAAAATTGAGGCGATGGTGTAAATAAAGCCCTGCGGGCTGAGCTGCTGGAAGGTGTTGGTAAGGCTGATTAAATCGTAGCCGTGCTTGTAATAATAGTAGTAATAGCTGCCGCAGATGTAAGCAATCGAAAGAATATACAGCACTGTTACGCTTTTAAATTTAGCGGTAACTGCTTGAAAAAACTCTTTTTCTTTTATCGCCGCAAGGCCGCCGAGCATAAAAATAAACAGGTAGTGCAGCGGCAGGTAGTTAAGGCGGTAAGTGAAGAAATCCTGCAAGACAAGGGGCAGCTGCTGTGCGGTGATGCCGGGGTGCATTGTCCAGTAGTTAAACAGCATTTGCAGCACAAAAAGCAGGGCGAAGCCTGTTTTTAAGCCGATACTTTGCATTGTCGCCATGAGTTTTTGAAAGAGGGGAAAGAAGGCGTAGAACCACAGCAGGATTATCATAAAATACAGGTGGTAGCATGCCAGCCCCCAAAACAGCAGGTGCAGCAGCCCGAGCGGTGAGAACCACGGTATGCAGCCGGGCACAACAGTGCTGAAGTACACCATATAAAACAGCGACCAGCTTAAATACGGCACGCCGCTGCTTTGAAAGCGTTTTTTGATAAACTGCCGGTAGTCTAAATCGCAGCCGGGTTTATACTGGCAAAACAGCCCGTAGCCGGAGATGAAAAAGAAGGCAGGTACGCTGTAACGCGAGAGTATTTCGAGCAGCATATACAGATGCGGGTTGGGGTTTTGGCACATCAGCGCCAGCGAGCCGGTGTGGATACCCAGCACGCCCAGCATGCAGATGCCGCGCAGCTTGTCAATAGTATAGTTTCGTTGGGTCATAATTGCTCCGCTAATAAAAAATTTTACCTGCTTATTATACAGCAAATACCTGTTTTGGGCAAAGAAAAAGAGTGCATGGCGCACTCTTTTTTAGTATATTAAGGGTTAACAGTGGCGCGGTAGGTTTGTTTGCCGTCTTTATATTCAAGGATGACGGCGCTTTTAACGGCGTCGTGCGTTGCGTTAAGCGAAGTTTTGCCGGTAACGGCGTTAAAATCTTTGGTTGCTGCCAGCACTTCGGTAATTTTGGCGGCATCGTAGGCACCGGCTTTGGCGATGCTTTCCATCATCAAATTAGCGCCGTCGTAGCCCAGCACTGCGCAGGCATCCGGGTTTTGTCCGTAGGCCTTGTTGTAGTTTTCAACAAAGGTTTTGGAGGCTGTATCGCTGGAATCCACGCTGTAATGGTTGGTAAAATAGGTGTTGTTTAAGGCTGCGTTGCCGGCAATTTCTGCAAGTTTGGGGCTATCCCACCCGTCGCCGCCGATAATGGGCAGGTTCATGCCAAGCTCGCGCGCCTGCTTAATAATTTTGCCAACCTCTTCGTAGTAGCCGGGCACATACAGGGCATCCGGCTGGGCCGAGTTAATTTTGGTCAGCACGGCTTTAAAGTCGGTATCCTTTTGCAGGTACGATTCTTCGGCGATGACAGTGCCGCCGTTTGCGGTGTAGGCTTCTTTAAAAGCAGCGGCCAGCCCTTTTGCGTAGTCGGAGCTGTTATCTATATAAATTGCGGTGCGCTTAGCGCCGAGCTCGTTATAAACAAAGTTAGCGCCGACAGTGCCCTGGAACGGGTCGATAAAGCACACACGGAAGGTGTGCGGCTTAACGCTGCCGTCGTCGTTAACTGTAACTTTGGGGTTGGTTGCGCCAATGGCGAGAAACGGAATTTTAGAAGCCTCGCTGACGTTGGCAGCGGCGATAGCATTGGAGCTGGGGAAGATGCCCATAACGGCTTTAACATTATCCTGATTGATGAGCTTGGACATGGCGTTGGCGGCTTCTGCCGGTTCGGATTTATCGTCGGCGACGGTAATTTCAATTTGTTTATTTAAAACGCCGCCTTTAGCGTTCTGTTCCTGCACTGCCAGCTTAATGCCGTTAACAATGGAATTGCCATAGGTAGCGTTGGCGCCCGTCATTTCGCTGACGACGCCGAGGCGGATAACATTAGCGTCAGTTTCGTTGCCGCCGCAGCCGCCGGTAAGCGCCCCCATTGCCAAAATTGCGCCGGTTAAGAGCGCTGCCAGTTTCCTTTTGCTGATAAATTTCATTAAAAAACCCCCTCATTTGCCTTTATTAAAAAATAAACAGTTTTTGTGCTTTGCAAGCGAATAAATGTACACTACAAAACTGTTGGTATAATTGTATAATTACAAAGCACAAAATGCAAGTAATTTTTACAAATTTTTGTTAAAACGGTTAAAAGTGTAAAAATAAGCTGCTGTAATTGTTTAAAACTGAACAGAAAGAGCTTTAAACTTTTTGGCAGGAAATTGATTTTTTACAGCGAATTGATTTAGATAAGGCTTTTGCCGCTTGCGGCAGCCTGTTAAAATAAGTAAGGTGAGTTTTATGCAGTTATCTCTTGTTCATATTATCAGCCTGGTGCTGACGCTGGCCGTGGTGCTGGGCTGCGGCATTTATTCCTCGCGCCGGGTAAAATCGGCCGACGATTTTGACGTTGGCGGGCGCAGTGCGGGCGTGATTATGGTTGCAGGTTCGATTGTCGCTACCATTATCGGCGGTGCGGCAACCATTGGCACGGCGCAGGGCGGTTTTACCTTTGGGCTGGGCGCTTGGTGGTTTACCATGGGCAGCGGCATCGGCTTTTTAATTATGGCTGCTTTTTATGCGCGCCCTTTGCGCAAAAGCGGCTTAACAACCATTTCGGAATATTTGGTAATTAATTTCGGCCCCAAGGCCGGGCCTTTGGCAAGCGTTGCTGCCTCGCTGGGCATTTTTTTCAGCATTGTTTCCAGCTCGCTCAGCTCGGTGCATTTAATCGGCGGCGTGCTGCATCTGGATTTTTTGCCCTCCGCCGTTATTGTGGTGCTGCTGGTGATGGGTTTTGTGTTTTTTGGCGGCATTAACAGCAGCGGCATGGCCGGATTATTTAAAATTTGCCTGATTTTTGCCACTATTTTTTTAGGCGGCTTTTTGGCGTTTAACGATATGGGCGGGCTTGGCGGCATGCACGAGAGCTTTCCGGAACTGCCGTGGTTCAGCCTGTTCGGCATCGGCGCAGAGCACGCGCTGTTCAATCTGCTTTCGATGATTGTGGGCGTAATATCGACGCAGAGCTATGTGCAGTCGCTGTTTTCGGCGCGCGACAGCCGGACAGCGGCGCTGGGGTGCCTGCTTGCGGCCTGCATTGCCATACCGGTGGGGCTGCCTTCAGTAATTATCGGCATGTTTATTAAGCTGCACCATCCGGAGCTGAACAGCATCGACACGCTGCCGTTTTTTATGTGCAACTACCTGCCGGACTGGCTGGGCGGCGCGGGGCTGGCGGCGCTTGTGCTTTCGTGCGTCGGCTCTATTGCCGGGCTGTCGCTGGGCGTGGGCACGCTGTGCAGCCGCGATATTTTTGGTGCTGTGTTTAAGGTTACCAAAAGCACCACGCTTTTGTGGATTAACCGTTTAACGGTGCTGGCCGTTACGCTGCTGGCGCTGGTGTTTATCCATTCGCATCTCGATTCTTCCGTGCTGCAATGGAATTACCTTTCCATGGCTTTGCGCGGCGCGGGCGTATTTTTGCCGCTGACCTTCGTTATCTTTTTTAAAGGCAGGGTCGGCAAAACGGCGGGGCTGCTATCCATGCTCGGCGGCATCGCTTCGGGCTGCGTATGGCATGTTTTGTATCCGGCGTCGCCGTATACTTTGTTTATCAGTTTATTTTTTAATTTGCTGTTTTTGGTGCCGGCGGTTGCGCTCAGCCTGCTGCGCCGCAGCAAATAGGTTTTTAAGGAGAGTTAGCTTTGGGACAATTTACACATCTGCACGTCCACACGCAGTACAGTCTGCTGGACGGCGCATCTAAAATAGATTTGCTTTTGGCGCGCGCTAAAGCGCTGGGTATGGACAGCATTGCCATTACCGACCACGGCGTTATGTACGGCGTTGTTGATTTTTATCAGCAGGCGCGCAAAATGGGCATTAAGCCTGTTATCGGCTGCGAGGTTTATATAACGCAGTCGCGGTTTGACCGCAGCCAGCGCGGCGGCATTTTCCATTTAATTTTGCTGGCAGAAAATAACACTGGCTACCACAATTTGATGAAGCTGGTATCGCTGGCGCATTTGGAAGGCTTTTATTACAAGCCGCGCATTGATAAGGAAATTTTGCGCAAATACAGCGAAGGGCTGATTTGCCTTAGCGCCTGCATTGCGGGCGAGGTGCCGGTAAAAATTTTGCAGCGCGATATCGACGGCGCGGAGCGTGCGGCGCAGGAATATATTGATATTTTCGGCAGGGAAAATTACTTTTTTGAAATACAGGACCATGGACTGGACGAGGAGCACATTGTTAACCGCGAGCTGAAACGCATGGCAAAAAAATTCGGCATTGGCCTGGTGGCGACTAACGACTTGCACTATGTTGAGCGCGAGGATGCCGAGGCGCAGGACGTTTTGCTGTGCATACAGACGGCGAGTACGGTGGACGACCCCAAGCGCATGAAGTTTGCCAACGACCAGTTTTATTTAAAAAGCTACGAGGAAATGGCAGAGCATTTTGCCGATTGCCCCGAGGCGTTGGAGAACACCGTAAAAATTGCGCAGCGCTGCAATGTGGAGCTGGAGTTTGGGCATTTGCTTTTGCCGGAGTTTCCCATTCCGCAGGAGTTTGCCAACGCGACGGAATACCTGCGCAGCCTGTGCATGCAGGGTTTGGCGGCGCGTTACCCCAATGCGGACGCTAAGGTTATGCAGCGCATGGATTACGAGCTGGACATCATCGACAAGATGGGTTACAGCTGCTACTTTTTAATTGTTTGGGATTTTATCAATTACAGCCGTAAAAACGAAATTCCGGTTGGGCCGGGACGCGGCAGTGCGGCGGGCAGCATTGTAGCATATTTACTTGGCATTACTAACATCGACCCGCTGAAATATGATTTGCTTTTTGAACGTTTTTTGAACCCGGAACGCGTTAGCATGCCGGATATTGATACCGATTTTTGCTATGTAAACCGCGGGCGCGTGCTGGAATACATTATTAAGCGCTACGGCAAGGAGCGCGTGGCGCAGATTATCACCTTCGGCACTTTGCAGGCGCGTGCCGCCGTGCGTGATGTTGGGCGTGCGCTGGATTACACATACAGCTTTGTGGACAACGTAGCTAAAATGATTCCGCGCGAGCTGGGCATTACGCTGGAAAAGGCGCTGGAAACCAGCAACGATTTTAAAGCGCTGTACGACAGCGACGAAAAGGTGCGCCGCCTGATTGACATTGCCAAAAAGGTAGAGGGCATGCCACGCAACAGCGGCACTCACGCGGCGGGCGTGGTTATTACCCCGCGCGATTTGATTGACTGCGTGCCCTTGCAGCTATCCAACGAAGGACTTGTTATTACGCAGTACGATAAGGATAAGGTGGAAAACCTGGGCCTTTTAAAAATGGACCTTTTGGGCTTGCGCACCTTAACCGTTATCGGCGACGCTATCCGTTATATTCACGAAACGACGGGTGAAAAAATTGATATTGATAATATTCCGCTGGATGACGATGCTACCTGCGCCATGCTGCGCCGCGGCGATACACAGGGCGTGTTCCAGCTGGAATCTGAGGGCATGACGAAGCTGGTTATGGATTTGGCGCCGGAAAAATTCAGCGATTTAATTCCGCTGGTGGCGCTGTACCGTCCGGGCCCGCTGGGCACCGGCATGGTGGAGGATTTTATCGCCGGTAAGCACGGCACGCGCACAGCAGAGATGCTGCACCCGCTGCTGGAGCCGGTGCTGAAAGATACCTTTGGCGTTATTTTGTATCAGGAACAGGTTATGCAGATAACCTCTGTGCTGGCAGGCTTTACGCTTGGACAGGCCGATATTTTGCGCCGCGCCATGGGCAAAAAGAAAGCTAAAGAGCTGGACAGCATGAAGCAGAAGTTTATCGACGGCGCTAAGACGGAGCATGGCATCGACGAAGAAACCAGCACGCAGATTTTTGCGCTTTTGCAGCATTTTGCGGGCTACGGCTTTAACAAGTCGCATTCGGCGGCGTATGCGCTGGTTGCCTACCAGACGGCGTACTTAAAGCAGCACTGGCCGACGCAGTTTATGGCGGCGTTTTTGTGCAGCGTAATGAACGACAACGACAAGCTGAGCTGGTATCTGGGCGTGGTTAAGCGTATGGGCATTAAAATTTTGCCGCCGGATGTTAATGAAAGCGGCAAAGAATTTTCGCCGGTGAAGGGCAATGCCATCCGTTTTGGTCTGGCGGGCATTAAAAGCGTGGGCGAGCAGGCTATCGACGCTATTGTTAAGGCGCGCGGGCAGGGCGGCAGGTTTACCTCGATACTTGATTTCTGCAAGCGCGTACCGTCACGCCTCATCAATAAGCGCGTGCTGGAAAACCTTATCAACTGCGGCGCGATGGATTCCTTCGGCGCCAAACGCTCGCAGCTTTTGGCTGTGTATGAGCAGGCAGCCGATTTGGGCAGCGCGCACCAGAAGGATTCTGCCAGCGGGCAGTTAGGGCTTTTTGGCGACGATATGTTTGAAGAGGTGCAGGATATTAAACTGCCGGAGCTTGACGAAATGCCCAAAAAGCTGCTGTTGGAAAACGAAAAGAAAATCGTCGGTTTTTATGTAACCGGCCACCCGCTGGACAGCTACGCCGAAACGCTGCAAAACTATACGCAGATTTATAAAATTACCGAGGCGGGCGAGGATAATGAGGACAGGCTGTTTTCAGTAGCAGGGCTTATCAGCGATATGCGTTTGCGCACTACCAAGCGCGGCGACACGATGGCAGTGCTAACACTGGAAGATTTCAGCGGCAGGATTGAGGTGGTTGTGTTTACACGCCAGTACCACGAATTTGCACGCCTGCTGTTTAAGGAAAACGTAGTTGCCATTGAAGGGCGTTTGCGCGTGGATGAACGCAGTATTTCCCTGCATGCGCAGAGCATTCGCCAGCTGAACGAGGGGCCGCTGGAAATCCACTTAAAAATAACGCGCGAAAAGGAAAACGGCTTTGTACAGAAGGAGATGCGCCGCATTTTCGAAGCCTATCACGGCAGCACGCCGCTGTATCTGCACCTGTTGTCGTCCGGCAAAATCATTAAAACGGACCGCTGCTTCTGGATTGATTCCGCCAATGGCGGCTTTTATAAAGAAATTAAAAAGCTGCTTGGTGATGATTGCCTGCAATAAATAAAGCAAAGTAAAATAGCGATTAGGCTTGCAAGCAGGCAATAAAAACTGTACAATAATAAGTATGTATAATAGTTAACAAAAGATACTGGGAGGTCGCTTATGAATATTGTAGTATGTCTTAAACAGGTTCCGGATACTTCCGAGGTTAAGCTCAATCCGGAAACCAACACCCTTATCAGGGACGGTGTGCAGAACATTATGAACCCGTTTGACCGTCAGGCTTTGGAAACCGCGCTTATTTTAAAGGATAACTGCGGTGCAAAGGTAACGGTTGTATCCATGGGGCCGCCGCAGGCTGAAGAAATTTTGAAGGAAGCTATTTCGATGGGCGCTGACGATGCCGTGCTGGTAAGCGACCGCGCTCTGGCAGGCAGCGATACCCTTGCTACCAGCTTTGCGCTGGCAGGCGTTGTAAAAAGCCTGGGCGAGGTTGACCTTGTTTTGTGCGGCAAACAGGCTGTGGACGGCGACACCGCACAGGTTGGCCCGGAAATGGCAGAACACCTTGGCTTCCCGCAGGTTACCGGCGCATTAAAGGTTGCCGTTGACGGCGCCAAAGTTTTGGTGGACCGCGAAAACGAAAGCACCAGCCAGACCCTTGCTGTGGAAATGCCGGCGCTTGTAACTGTTACCAGAGCCGAAAAAGAACCGCGTTTTGCCAGCATTAAAGGCAAAATGAAGGCAAGAAAGGCTGTTATCCCCGTTAAAACGGCGGCAGAGCTGGGCATTGATACCACGATGATTGGCCTTGCCGGTTCCCCGACGAAGGTTAAAAAGGTATTTACCCCGCCCGTACCGGAAGTACACAGCGAAATTATTAACGAAGAAGATACCGATAAAGCAGTTGATATGCTGCTCGAAAAGCTCGTTCAGGCAAATATTATTACTCGTTGAGGTGAAGTGACATGGCAATTAAAATAGATAAAGAACAGTGCATCGGCTGCGAATCCTGCGTGGCAACCTGCCCGGCGGGCGCCCTGCAAATGCAGGACGGCAAAGCAGACGTAAATGTTGATACCTGCATTTCCTGCGGCGCATGCGTAGGCGAATGCCCGGTTGGAGCAATCAGCCTGGAAAAGGCAGAAGCCAAAGCAGAAGTTAAAAACAGCGAAGGCAAAGACCTGTGGGTAATGGTTGAGCTGGAAAACGGCGAGCCCGTTGGCGTAACCTACGAACTTTTGGGCGAAACCGCAGAGCTTGCTGCCAAATGCGGCCAGCGCTGCTGCGCAGTGCTTGTTGCTGCCGAAAAAGGCGACGTACCGGCTAAATTAATTGCTGCCGGCGCAGATGTTGTTTATGCAGTTACCGGCGCAGAATATGCAGAATACAACACCGACCTTTATACCAACGCCTTCTGCGAACTGGCAGAAGCCTACAAACCGAACGCTGTTATGTTTGGCGCAACTGTTGACGGACGCGATTTGGCACCGCGCATTGCCGCACGCCTTAAAACCGGCCTGTGCGCAGACTGCACCGGTCTTGACATGGCAGGCGAACTGGTTGAATGGACCCGTCCGGCACTCGGCGGCAACATTCTGGCAACCATCGTTTGCGACGAGCACCGCCCGCAGATGGGCACCGTGCGCCCGAAAGTGTTTAAGGCTAAAGAGGCTGACGCTTCCCGCACCGGCGAAGTAATTGATTTTGAAGTTAAAAATAAAGTAGAATCCAAAGTAAGCATTATCCGCAAGGAAGCGCTTACCGAAGCTGGCAGCATTAAAATTGAGGACGCTGAGGTTGTATGCAGCGGCGGCCGCGGCCTTGGCAGCTGCGACAACTTTAAAATGCTGGAAGAGCTGGCAGCCCTGTTTGAAAACGGCAGCGTAGGCGGCAGCCGCGCCGTTGTTGACGAAGGCTGGGTTGACCATGCGCATCAGGTAGGCCAGAGCGGCAAAACCGTAACGCCGAAGGTATATTTTGCATTCGGCATCAGCGGCGCTATCCAGCATCTGGCAGGCATGAGCTCTTCGGACGTTATCATTGCCGTTAACAAGGACGCCAACGCGCCTATCTTTAAGGTAGCGCAGTACGGCATTGTCGGCGACGCCAAAGAAATTCTGCCTAAGCTTATTGCCAAAATTAAAGCTTTTAAAGAGGCTTAATGGGGGTTTAAAATTTGTGTGGAAAGTAGTTTACATTGCGCAGACTAAAGAGAATGCGCAGGAGATAAAAGAACTGCTTACAAACAACGGCTTTTTGATACAGGTTAATGTAGCGGGAGCTAAAAAAGGCGGACAGGGGGGCGCTTACGAAATCAGCGTCCCTTACTCCGAAGCAGAAGATGCTTATGAGGTGCTTTGCGAGAACCGTTTTCGCGCATAAGCGGAGGTTATTATGAAAAAAACCAAAATTATTTGCACTATGGGGCCGAGTACCGACGATGCCGCACTGCTGGCGGACATGATGCGTGCCGGCATGGATTTGGCCCGTTTTAATTTTTCGCACGGAACGCACGAGGAACACGCGCGCCGTGCGGAGCTGGTGCGCAAAGCTGCTGTCGAAGTTGACAAACCAATAGCCTTAATTGCTGATACCAAGGGGCCGGAGATGCGCCTTGGTATTTTTAAAGAGGGCAGGGTTATGTTAAAAGAGGGCGACAGCTTTACCTTAACAACGCACGAAATTGAAGGCACGGCAGAAATTTCTTACGTTAATTATGCCGGTTTGCCGGATGAACTGGAGCCTGGCAATGCTATTTTGCTTTCGGACGGACTTTTGGCGCTGGAAGTAACAGGCGTTGACAGAGCGGCAGGCGAAATTTACACCAAAGTTGTGCACGGCGGCGAAATCAGCTCGCGTAAGCGCGTGGCCTGCCCGGGTGTGGAGCTGAAGCTGCCGTTTTTATCGGAGCAGGACATCAGCGACATTACCTGCGCTGCTAAGCTGGGCATGGATTATGTGGCGGCTTCCTTCGTGCAGAAGGCGGACGACGTGCTGGCCATCCGCCGCGTGCTGGAGCAGGAAGGCTCCCAAATGGGGATTATCTCCAAAATTGAGAACCATGCCGGTGTAAAAAACATTGAAGAAATTATTGCTGTTTCGGACGGCGTGATGGTTGCCCGCGGCGATTTGGGCGTGGAAATCCCCGCCGAAGTGGTGCCGCTGGTGCAGAAAAGTATTATCCGCAGCTGCAACAGGGCAGGCAAGCCGGTTATTACCGCTACGCAGATGCTGGAAAGCATGATAACCAGCTACCGTGCTACCCGCGCGGAGGCAAGCGACATTGCCAACGCCATTTTTGACGGCACGGATGCCATTATGCTGAGCGGTGAAACTGCCAGCGGCAAATATCCGCTGGAGGCGGTGCGCACAATGGCGAAAATTGCCGAACAGACGGAAACGGCGCTGGATTATGCACAGATTTTTAAAAACAAGGGCATTGGCGAGCGCATCCATTCTACGGAGGCCATCAGCCACGCGACGGTGCAGATAGCGCAGGAGCTGGGCAGCGACGCTATTGTGAGCATTACGGAATCGGGCTTTACGGCGCGCATGCTGGCTAAATATCGCCCGTGCGCAGGTGTTATCGGCGTATCGCGCCATGTGCAGAGCGTAAGGCTGATGCAGCTTTACTGGGGCGTTTACCCGGTGCTGGGTCCGTGGAGCGGCAATACGGATGAACTTATTGAAAATTCACTGGCCTGTGCCAAACAGCACGGCTATATTAAAGACGGCGATAATGTTATCGTTACCGCTGGTGTGCCTGTGGGCAGGCCCGGTACAACTAACCTTATCAAGGTGGTTGCAATGAGCAAAAAACTGGCCAGCGGAGTTGGCATTGGGCTTAAATCCATCACCGGCGTGGTTTGCAAATGCACCAGCCCTGAAGATTTTAAAACTAAGTTTAAAGCCGGTGACATTTTGGTAGTTGGCGTACTGCCGGAAGAAGCTGGCAAATTTGCTGCTGCGGCAGGCGCTATTATTGCCGAAGAAGGCGGTTTAACATCGACGGCGGCAATTGTGGCGGTAGGCTGCGGCATACCGGCTATCGTTGGTGCGGCGGGCGCTATGCAGGCGCTGACGGACGGTGCAACCGTAACGGTAGATACCGTCAGCGGCATTGTTTATGAAGGCACCAGCAATATAATGTAAGCAGAGGTTAACTATGGCAGCCGATACAGGACTGGAAAACTTAAAAACGGACTGCATTGCGGCGCTGCGCAAGGGCGAAGAGGATGCGTTTGAGGCGGCTGCTGCAAGCTTACAGGAGTTTCAGCCGCAGGATTTGGCGTTTAAAATGGAAACACTGGGCTGGCTGGCGTGTCTTGCCTTAAAGCAAAACTGCCGCCGCAGCGGCTTTAAGGCGCTGAACCTTTTAGCGGTCTCTTCGCTTGATATTGAGCAGGGCGACGCGGCGGCGGAGGGCGTATTTTTGCAGAGCCTGCGCCATGTGGCTGTTATGGCGGCGCGCACGCACGATAAGGAGCTGTTTGCGGCGGCGGTAAGCAGGCTGGCGGTGCGTTATGCCAAAACCGGCTGTGCTGAGGAAAACGCCGCAGTATTTATGCGGCTTTTGACGGCGCTGCTGTTTATGGCGTCAGACAGGCGCTATAAAGATGTGCTGCCGATGCTGATTTGGCTGAGCCTGCGTTTGTGCCGCAGCGAAGCGGTAACAGATGAACTTTTGCTGCCCTTTCTGCGCGAGTGGGCGTGCCTGGCGGCGCAATCGGCACGGCGCGGCTGGGAGGATATTGCAGGCCTTTTGTTAAACGGGCTGTTTTACATTCTGCTTAAGCAGGGCAGCTTTGCCGCCACGCGCAGCGTGCTGTTATATGTAATGCTGCACATGCAAATGTATGCCGCGTGGGACGGCGTGGAAAAAGCCTTTAAGGTTTACGCACCGGTGCAGAACTTTTCGCTGCTGGTATTGCAGCGTGCAGTAAAAGAAAAGGACGCGGCAGCAGCAACGGCTTATGTGCGTTTAATTTTGCGCGCGTGGCGCGATTTTATCGCCGCAGCGGCAAGGCAGAATATGCAGGACGAAATGGAGCTGTATCAGAACTGGTTCAGCTTTGGAATGGAGGGCAAAAGCCCCAAATACTGCCAGCGCCTGCGCAGGTTTATCCAGCTGACGCTGGGCTATTGGGCAGGGCAGCAGCCAAAAACCAGCAAAAAGCAGCTTAAATATTTAAAAAATATTTTTGAGCCGGACCTTGTAAAGGGCAGATATTTAGAGCTTTTGCAGGCGGCACGGTAACACGGGCGGGCAGTTATGTTAAATAGCTGCCTGCTTTTTGTATAATTTGTGTAAAATTTAGGCGCGGCAGGGCTTGGGCAGTTTGGCAAATGGTATAATAAAATTAATTGTACTGTTGGAGGGAAACTAAATGAGCAATTATTCGCTGCCGATGTTTATGCAGGTTAAAGAAAACGCAGTTACCGACCTTAACAAAAACCTTAATTTATACATGCCCAAGCTGATGTTTGCCAAAACGCTGATTTTAACGACGGAAGGGCTTTTACAGACGCTTGATAAAAAAGTAAAAATCCTTTTAAACCAGCTGCGCGGCTACGAAATTGTAACCGTTAATGAAAGCTCGTTTGATTTTGCGGTAGAGGTTGCCAAAAAAGTGGCAATGAACAACATCCGCCTCGTTATCGGGCTGGGCGGCGGCACGGCGCTGGACACTGCCAAATACGCTGCCTTTGTGGCCAACGTGGCCTATATTGCCATACCGACGGCGCTCAGCAACGACGGTGTTTGTTCGCCGGTTTCGGTTTTGCTGGCGCAGAACGGGCGCAGGCATTCGTTTACTTCTAAAATTCCGGACGGTCTTTTAATTGATACCGATATTATTTTTGAAGCGCCGCGCCTGTTGTTAAAAGCTGGTGTGGGCGATACCATCAGCAACTACACGGCGCTGTACGACTGGCAGCTGGGCTGCGACGAAAACAACGACCGCCCCAACGATTTTGCCTATATGCTGAGTGAAACGGCGTTTAACTCGCTGCTGTATTCGGAAGCCAAATCGTTGACGACGATAGAAGGCATTAAAATGCTGGCGCAGTCACTGGTGCTGAGCGGGCTTTCTATGCAGCTGGCGGGCAATTCGCGTCCGTGCAGCGGTTCGGAGCATCTTTTCAGCCATGCCATGGACGAACTTTTTGACCACAATATTCCGCACGGCATTCTGGTAGGCATGGGCAGCGTGGTGGCCTGCAAATTGCAGGGGCGCGACCACCGCGTGGTACTTAACTTTTTAAAGGCGTACGATATTTGCGTAAACCCCGCCAAACTGGGCATTACGGAAGATATGTTCATTAAAGCGTGGATGTTTGCCAAAGAGGTGCGCAAGGAACGCTACACAATTTTGAACAAAATTAATTTAACGGAGGAGCTCTTCCGCCAGCTGTATTTAACCATGCTGGAAGAGTGTGATTAATGTATATTTTAAAATTTATTTTGCTGTGGCTGCTGCCGCCGGGCTGTATTGTGCTGCTGCTCACAGCTCTTACGGCGTATTTGTTTAACCGCAGGGCGCGGGGCAGGCAGGCTCTGGCGCTGATAACTTTGGTTTTATACCTGTTATCATTAATGCCGGTGGCGCAGCTTTTAACCAGCGGGCTGGAGCGGCAGTACACGCAGCCGGTACATATTAATGCAGATGCAATCGCCGTGCTTGGCGGCGGTGCGGTAAGCGGCGTGCCGGATGTTAATGGAGAAGGCGCAATCACAGCTGTTGGTATGAACCGCTTAATAACCGGCGCGCGTTTGCAGCGGATGCTTAATGTGCCCATCATCGTCAGCGGCGGCAAGGTGTTTGCCGACAGCGCCGTCGAGGCAGAGGTTTCCAAACGCGTGCTTATCAGCCTGGGGCTGGATGAAAAGATGATTTATACAGATGCCGAAGCGTTAAACACTAAACAAAATGCGCAGAATATTATTGCCGCCTGCCGAAACGAAGGCTGGCAGCGTGTGGCAGTGGTAACTTCTGCCCTGCACCTGCCGCGTGCCATGCAGAATTTTGAAGCAGCGGCGGCAGCCACTGGTGTGGAGCCTGTGCCTTACCCGTGCGATTACCTGGTAAGCGGAGAAGTTTACATATCGGCGTTCAGTTTTGCGCCGCAGGCTTACGCGCTTGATTTAACGGCAATGGCGCTGAAGGAGTACCTTGCGCTGCTTTACGGTAAATTTTTGTAAAAATTTTACAAAATACGCTTGCCTGCGCTTAAAGGCTTGTGATATAATATTACGCGTGTAAAAATACACACGTCTGCGGATTTGCCCGCTGTCCGCAAGGTTAGGGCAAAGCTGAAACAGACGGAGGAAAAAACAGGAGGCAAGAAAAAATGGCAATCATCTCTATGAAACAATTACTCGAAGCCGGCGTACACTTCGGTCATCAGACCCGCCGCTGGAACCCGAAAATGGCTCCGTACATCTTCACCGAAAGAAACGGCATCTACATCATCGACCTGCAGAAAACCGTTAAAAAGGTAGAAGAAGCTTATAACTTTATGCGCGACGTTGCTGCAAGCGGCGAAAGCATTCTGTTCGTTGGCACCAAAAAACAGGCTCAGGAAGCTATCCGCGAAGAAGCTCTGCGCTGCAACATGTTCTATGTAAACGAACGTTGGCTGGGCGGCATGATGACCAACTTCAAAACCATTCAGGGCCGCATTAAACGCCTGCGCCAGTTAGAAGCTATGGAAGCTGACGGCACTTTTGACGTACTGCCGAAAAAAGAAGTTATCGGCCTGCGCCATGAAATGGAAAAACTGACCAAATATCTCGGCGGCATTAAAGATATGAAAAAACTGCCGGGCGCTCTGTTTATCATCGACCCGCGCAAAGAAAACATTGCAGTTATGGAAGCTCGCAAACTTAACATTCCTATCGTTGCTACCGTTGACACCAACTGCGACCCGGACGTTATCGACCATGTAATTCCGGCTAACGACGACGCTATCCGCGCTGTAAAACTGTTAACCGCAAAAATGGCTGACGCTGTTCTGGAAGGCCGTCAGGGCATGCAGACCGAAGAAGTTGCTGAAGCTGTTGAAGAAACCGCAGCTGCTGAAGACGCAGAATAATTTTAAAATTTCAGGAGGACAAATAAATGGCTGAAATTACCGCTGCATTAGTAAAAGAGTTACGTGAACGCACCGGCGCCGGCATGATGGACTGCAAAAAAGCACTTGCCGCTACCGATGGCGACATGGATAAAGCAATTGACTTTTTGCGTGAAAAAGGCCTTGCTGCCGCAGCTAAAAAAGCAGGCCGCATTGCTGCCGAAGGCTTGGTAGAATCCTACATCCACGGCGGCGGCCGCATCGGCGTACTGGTTGAAGTTAACTGCGAAACCGACTTCGTTGCCAAAACCGACGCTTTCAAAACCCTTGTTAAAGATATTGCAATGCACATTGCAGCTGCTAACCCCAGCTACCTGCGCCGCGAAGAAGTTCCGACCGCTGAGCTGGAACACGAAAAAATGGTTCTTTCCGAACAGGCACGCAATGAAGGCAAACCGGAAAAAATCATTGAAAAAATGGTTACCGGCCGTATCGAAAAATACTACAAAGAAGTTTGCCTGTTAGAGCAGCCCTTTGTTAAAGACCCGGACAAAACCATCAGCGATTTGATTACCGAATCCATCGCTAAAATCGGCGAAAACATTTCCATCCGCCGCTTCACCCGTTATCAGCTGGGCGAAGGCATTGAAAAGAAACAGGAAGATTTTGCAGCAGAAGTTATGTCTTTTGTAAAATAATGCTTGTTTAATAAAGAGAGCACTTAGGTGTTCTCTTTATTTTTTGCCTTTTTTGCAAACTTAGTTTGAATTTTGCCTTACAAAAAGAGGAAAAACAAAGTATTTGTAGAATAAAGAACAAGATGTATGAGTATGTAAATTTACCGGTATAGGGGGCGTGCATTTTGGCAGAACAAAGTAAATTTAAACGTGTTGTTTTAAAATTAAGCGGCGAAGCCATGGCAGGTGAAAAGGGCTTCGGCATTGACCCGGACGTGGTAGATTCTGTTGCAAGGCAGATTAAGGACGTAACGGAATGCGGCTTGCAGGTGGCAGTTGTTAACGGCGGCGGCAACATCTGGCGCGGCCTGTCCGGCAGCTCGAAAGGTATGGACAGGGCAACGGCAGATTACATGGGCATGCTGGCAACGGTTATCAACTCGCTGGCTTTGCAGGGCGCTTTGGAAAACCTTGGCGTGCCGACCCGCGTGCAGACGGCTATTGAAATGCGCCAGATTGCGGAAACCTATATCAGGCGCAGGGCTATCCGCCACATGGAAAAAGAAAGGGTAGTTATTTTTGCGGCAGGCACCGGCAACCCGTATTTTTCTACTGATACTACGGCGGCGCTGCGTGCGGCAGAAATTGAAGCCGACGCTATCTTAATGGCTAAAAAAGGCGTGGACGGTGTTTATGACAGCGACCCGGCCAAGAACCCGGACGCTAAAATGTTTGAAGAACTCGATTATATCGAAGTAATCCAGCGTAAGCTGAGCGTAATGGATTCTACCGCTATCAGCCTGTGCATGGATAATAAGATACCCATTGTTGTGTTTAACATTGATAAACCCGGCAATATTTTAAAGGCCGCTTTGGGGCAGAAGATTGGAACTTTGGTGGGAGGAAAGTAAAATGGCAGAATTGAAAGAGATTTTGGAAACAACACAAACGAAAATGCATAAAACCGTCGATGTGCTGCGTGTAGACCTTGCTTCCGTGCGCGCAGGCCGCGCCAGCGTTTCGCTTTTGGACAAGGTTATGGTTGAATATTACGGCACGCCGACCCCTGTTAACCAGGTGGCAAGCGTTACCGTGCCGGAACCGCGCATGATTGTTATTCAGCCGTGGGAAAAGAACCTGCTGAAGGATATTGAGCGTGCTATTATGAAATCGGACCTTGGTTTGAACCCGAACAGCGACGGCAGCGTAATCCGTTTGAACCTGCCGCAGCTGACCGAGGAAAGACGTAAAGAGCTGGTTAAAACCGTACACAAAAAAGCAGAGGACGCACGCGTAAGCGTAAGAAACCTGCGCCGCGATGCCAACGACGCTGTTAAGAAGGCTGAAAAGGCTAAGGAAATTACGGAAGACGAGGCTAAAAAGGCTAATGATGATATTCAGAAAATGACTGATAAATTCATCAAAGAAGTTGACACCGTAATGGAACACAAAGAAAAGGAAGTTATGGAAATCTGATGCAGCTTCCGGACGTGCTGGCGCTTGAGGTGGGCGAGGCGGTTAAAATCCTGCGAGAGGCAGGCTTTGAATGTGAAATTACCGTTACGGAACCGCCGTTTTTTAAAGGTAAGCCCCAGGAAGGCAGCGTTACTGAATATGTAGTTAGACAGCGTAAGCTGGATAACAATAAAGCAGCAATTACTACTGTAAGAAGGTATAGGAAAGGAGGCGTAAAGGATGGCACTTGTAATCAATAAAGAAGAATGCGTAGGCTGTGGCTCCTGCGCTGCAACCTGCCCGGTTGGCGCAATTAAAGAAGTTGACGGCAAATACGAAATTGGCGAAGAATGCGTTGAATGCGGCGCATGCGCAGGCGTTTGCCCGGTTGGTGCAATTAAACAACCCTGATTTGTTGCATAGAACTGCAGTTGCCTCCTCTTTTTGGGGAGGCAAGGCAGTTTTATTGCCTTTAACGGAAAGGTGATACTGTGTTTAATACATTATTTAAGTTTAAAACCGGCAATACCAATTTAAACCTTGACTTAAGTACGATTGATTTGGAGAAGGTTCCGCAGCACATTGCCATTATTATGGACGGCAACGGGCGCTGGGCCAGGGCGCAGGGCAAGCCGCGTACCTTTGGGCATCAGGCCGGTGCGGAAACCTTAAAAAACATTGTTAAAACTGCCGATAAGATAGGCGTTAAAATTATCAGCGCCTACGCTTTTTCTACCGAAAACTGGAAACGCCCGGTAACTGAGGTTAATTTTATTATGGAGCTTTTAAGCCGCTATTTAACAAGCGAGATTGAAGAGTTCCACAAAAACAACGTGCAGGTGCGTTTTATGGGCAGCCGCGAGGGTTTGCCCGAGGTTGTGCGCCAGAAAATGGAACACGCCGAAAAGGTTACGGCAGAAAATACCGGCATTATTTTAAACCTGGCTATAAACTACGGCGGGCAGGCGGAAATTTTACACGCTGTCAAGAACATTGTCAGCGATGTAGAGAGCGGCTCGCTGAAGGTTGAAGATATAGACGCGCAGCATTTTGAAGATTATCTGTACACCAAAGGGCTGCCTGCGCCGGATTTGTTAATCCGCCCGGGCGGGGATTTGCGCATCAGCAATTTTATGCTGTGGCAGATTGCTTATGCTGAAATTTGGACTACGGATGTTTACTGGCCTGCTTTTACGCCTGAGATGTTTTTGGAGGCTGTAAAGGCTTACGGCGGGCGCGAACGCCGTTACGGCGGCTTAATTACTAAATAGTTGGCGGTGCAGGATAGTATGTTAAAGAGGATTTTAACCGGCGTTGTTGCTTTGCCGGTAGTAATATTTTTAATCCACCAGGGCGGTTATTTGTTTGACGCCGCCGTATTTGCGCTGGCAACGGTGGGCTTGTTTGAATTTAGAAACATGGCGCGGCAGGCAGGGCACGATGTGTACTGGCTTTCGACCGGTATGACGATGCTGGCGCTTATTTATACGGCGGCCATTTTCCGTTTTGTAAGCGTGTATTCGTTTATAATCTTCCCGGCAGTGCTGGTGCTGGGCTGCATTTTTGTAATGCTGGAAGGCATGGCGCGCCACCACGGCGACGGCAAATGGGCGTTTAACACGGCGCTTTCCGTAATGGCGGTGGTGTACATTGGTTTTGGCTTTGCGCACTTTATTTTGCTGCGCGACGCGCTGTATTTTACATCTGCCGATTTGCAGGTAAGCCTGTGGGGGCTGCCGATTGACCGCGGCGAAATTTTGTTCTGGGTAATTATGCTGGGCACCTGGGCGAGCGATACTTTTGCGTATTTTGCAGGCTCGGCGCTGGGCAAGCATAAGCTGTGCCCCACTATCAGCCCCAATAAATCGGTTGAGGGCGCGGTGGCTGGCTTTATCGGCTGCGTAGCCGTGGTTATGGGCGGCATGCACTACCTTAATGTTGCCAATGTTTTTCAGGGCTCGCTGCTGCTTTCCGTGCTGTTAGGCCTTGGCGTGGCGTTTTTTGCGCCTTTGGGCGATTTGGTGGAGTCCATTTTGAAGCGCAATTTTGGCGTTAAGGATTCCGGCAAAATCTTCCCTGGGCACGGCGGCGTGCTGGACAGGTGCGACAGCCTTTTGTTTGCCATTCCGGTAGGCTATTATGTATTTTTGCTGAGCGTTGTGGTAAACAGCTTTATGATGTAAAACCTTTAATGGAGGTATGGCGATGAAAAACGTAGCCGTTCTTGGCAGTACGGGCTCTATCGGCAAGCAGACGCTGGAGGTTGCTGCTGCCAACCCGGACAAAATAAAAATTAAGGTTTTGGCGGCGCATGTAAACGATAAGCTGCTGGAAGAGCAGATTGAAGCCTTTAAACCAGATATGGCGGTGCTTACCGATGAAAAAGCGGCGCAGCGCTTAAAAAGCCGTTACAGCGGCCAAACAAAAATTTTGGCAGGCAGGGAAGGCTTGCTGGAAGCTGCAACTTACGACGGCGTCGATACCGTTTTAGCCTCGATGGTTGGCTATGCAGGGCTTTTGCCGACGCTGGAAGCCATTAAGCACGGCAAGGATATCGCCCTTGCCAACAAGGAAACGCTGGTGGCGGCGGGCAGTATTGTAATGGACGCCGTTAAAAAGCATAATGTATCCTTAACGCCGGTGGACAGCGAGCACAGCGCAATTTTTCAATCGCTGCAAGGCGGCAAAAAAGATGAAGTAAAACGCCTGATTATTACGGCGAGCGGCGGCCCGTTTTTGGGCAAAACCAAAGCCGAACTGGAAGACGTAACGCTGGAGCAGTGCCTGAAGCACCCCAACTGGAGCATGGGCAAAAAAATAACGGTTGATTCTTCTACTTTGGCCAACAAAGGGCTGGAGGTTATTGAAGCGCACTGGCTGTTTGATATGCCTTATGATAAAATAGATGTGGTTGTGCATCCGCAAAGCATTGTGCATTCTATGGTGGAGTTTAACGATGGTTCCGTTATTGCGCAGATGGGTTTGCCGGATATGCGGCTGCCGATACAGTACGCGTTTTCGTACCCCGAGCGCTACAACAACGCCTTTGGGCAGCTTGATTTTGTTAAGGCAGGCACGCTGACCTTTTTAGCGCCCGATACGGAAGCCTTTCCCGCGCTGAAAATTGCTGTGGAATGCGGCAGGCAGGGCGGTACGCTGCCGTGTGCCTTTAACGCTGCCAACGAGGAGGCCGTTTACGCCTTTTTGGACGGCAAAATTAAATATACGGATATTATCAAAACCATTGAACACGTTGTTGCAAAGCATCAAAATGTTTTGCAGCCGGTGCTTGAGGATATTGAAAATACTGACGCTGCGGCAAGGGCTGCGGCGCATGAGTATTTAAGCAGTTTGTAATACGGGAGGAAATTAGTGACAACACTTTTAGCAGCCCTGTTTGTGTTTGGCGTGCTGGTAACAGTACACGAATTTGGGCATTTTATTACCGCTAAAATGACGGGTATGCGTGTCGATGAATTTGCCATCGGCTTTGGCCCGAACATCTTTCAGAAAAAATATGGCGAAACCTTATACAGTTTAAGGATTATCCCGCTGGGCGGCTATAACAAAATTGCCGGCATGGAGCCGGACGAGCCTGCCGATGAGGGCGCGTTTAAATCAAAATCCATCCCTGCGCGCATGCTGGTTATACTGGCAGGCGTGCTGATGAATTTTATTTTGCCGGTATTTTTGTTTACGGGCATTTTTGCCGCTAACGGCATGGATGTGCCTGTTGACAAGCCGGTGCTGGGCAGCGTAATGCCGGGCAAGGCGGCTATTGAAGCAGGCTTGCAGCCGGGCGACCGCATTTTGGCGGTTGGCGGCAAACAGGTTGCAACGTGGTCGGACATGGTTACCGAGATTAACACCTACGGTGAAAACGAGGTAACGCTGACGGCTGAACGCAACGGCGAGGTGAAGGCTTACACCTTAAAGCCGGAATTTGATAAAGATTACGGCAAGGCTCTGGTAGGCATTTCCCCGCAGCTGGAGCATAAGGACTTTGGCATTTTTGAATCGCTGCAAATGGGGCTTAGATATACAGAGTATATTATGCTGATGATGCTGGACGGTTTGTATAAAATCGTTAGCGGCGCTGCTCCGGCAGATGTAACCGGGCCTATCGGCATTGCCAAAATTGCCGGCGAGGCCGCAGAAAACGGCTGGATGCCGCTTTTGAACTTAATTGCCATTTTAAGCATTAATCTTGGCATTATTAACCTTTTGCCGCTGCCGGCGCTGGACGGCGGGCATTTTGTGCTTTTGATTTTGGAAGCCCTGCGCGGCAAGCCTTTGGGCGAAAAGGCGGCGACGATGATTCAGAGCATCGGCGTGTGCCTGATTTTGAGCCTGACCGTGTGGGCTGTATTCAGCGATATATCCAGATAAAGAGGTGGCCTGATGGAACGCAGGAAAACAAGGCAAATTGATGTTGGCGGCGTAAAAATCGGCGGCGGTGCGCCTGTTGCCGTGCAGTCGATGACCAACACCAGAACCGACGATGCGGCGGCAACGCTGGCGCAGATTAACGAGCTGGCGGCGGCAGGCTGCGACATTGTGCGCTGTGCCGTGCCGGATATGGCGGCGGCAGAGGCGCTAAAGGAAATTGTTAAACAAAGCCCGATACCTGTTATTGCCGATATCCATTTTGATTATAAGCTGGCACTGGCGGCGGTAGAAGCAGGTGTGAGCGGGCTGCGCCTGAACCCGGGCAACATCGGCGGCGACGATAAGGTGCGTGCCGTTGTGGAAGCGGTTAAGCCGCTGAACATACCCATCCGCATCGGCGTTAACGCGGGCTCGCTGCCCAAAGATTTACTGGAAAAATACGGGCACCCGACGCCGGAAGCGCTGGTGGAGGCTGCTTGGCGGCATATCCACATTTTAGAGGGCATGGATTACCGCAACATAAAAATTTCGCTTAAGGCGCACGATGTGCCGCTGACGATTGCGGCCTACCGTTTGCTGGCCTCGCAGTGCGATTATCCGCTGCACGTTGGCATTACGGAAGCGGGCACGGTGAACTCCGGCATTATTAAATCTGCCGTGGGCATTGGCACGCTGCTGGCCGAAGGCATTGGCGATACCATCCGCGTTTCGCTTACCGGCGACCCGGTAGAGGAGGTTAAAACCGGCTTTGCCATTTTAAAGGCGCTGGGGCTGCGTGAATACGGGCCGACCTTAATTTCGTGCCCAACCTGCGGCAGAACAAGGATTAACCTTGAAAAGCTGGCGCTGACGGTGGAAAAGAAGCTGGCGGATATTACTGAACCCATAACCGTTGCCGTTATGGGCTGCGTGGTAAACGGCCCGGGCGAAGCGCGCGAGGCTGATGTTGGGATAGCTGGCGGCATCGGCGAAGGGCTTTTGTTCCGCAAGGGCGAAATTTTGCGCAAGGTGCGCGAAGAAGAAATAGTTGACGAGCTGTTTAAAGAAATTGATAAAATTTTGATGGAAAGGAAGAATAAATAATGAGAGTATCGCAAATGTACGCTCCTACCTTAAGGGAAGTACCGGCCGAAGCGGAGGTTATCAGCCATCAGCTGATGCTGCGCGCAGGCTTTATCCGCAAAGCTGCAGGGGGTATTTACAGCTACCTGCCGCTGGCGTGGCGCGTGCTGAAAAAAATAGAAAACATTGTGCGTGAGGAAATGGACGCTACCGGCGCGCAGGAGCTGTTAATGCCGATTGTGCAGCCTGCGGAAATCTGGCAGGAAAGCGGCCGCTGGGATGTTTACGGGCAGGAAATGTTTAAACTGATGGACCGCCACGAAAGACCGTTCAGCCTTGGCCCGACGCACGAGGAAATGGTTACCACGCTTATCCGTCAGGATGTGCGCTCTTACAGGCAGCTGCCTTTATGCGTATACCAGATTCAGAACAAATACCGCGACGAAAAACGCCCGCGTTTTGGGCTTTTGCGCGGCCGCGAATTTATTATGAAGGACGCTTATTCCTTCGACCGCGACGAAGCAGGGCTTGATGTTTCCTATAAAAAAATGTACGACGCTTACAGTAAAGTATTTACCCGCTGCGGGCTGAACTTCCGCCCGGTTGAGGCTGATTCCGGCGCGATTGGCGGCAGCGGCTCGCACGAATTTACAGTTATTGCCGGCAGCGGCGAAAATGAAATTGTATTCTGCAGCAAATGCGATTACGCAGCCAATGTTGAAAAGGCTGAACTGAAACCGCTGGCAGCAGCAGATGAAGAAGTTAAGGACATGGAAAAGGTTGTTACGCCGGACTGCAAGACCATTGCCGATGTTTGTGCATACCTTAAACTGCCGGTAGACCATTCCGTAAAAGCAGTTGCTTACAACAGCAACAAGGGCTTAATTTTGTGCTTTGTGCGCGGCGACCACGAGGTTAACGAAATTAAAATTGTTAACACCTGCGGCGTGCTGGAGGACAGCCTGGAAATGGCAAGCGAAGAACAACTGGCAGCAGCAGGCACCGTCGGCGGCTATATGGGTCCTGTCGGCATTGATTTAACCAAAGCTACCGTTGTTGTGGACAGCACCGTTATGAACATGCACAATATTTGCTGCGGTGCTAACGAAGAAGGCTACCACTTTGTAAACGCAGAACCGAAACGTGATTTTAACGTAACCTACGTTGCCGATATCCGTATGATTCAGGAAGGCGACCCCTGCCCACACTGCGGCGCGCCTGTTGTGAAGGCCCGCGGCATTGAGGTTGGCCAGGTGTTTAAGCTGTTCACCAAATACAGCGACGCTCTGCACGCAACCTTCCTTGATGAAGAAGGCAAGGAACGCCCGATGGTTATGGGCTGCTATGGCATCGGCGTAAGCCGCACCATGGCTGCCGCTATCGAGCAGAACCACGACGAAAACGGCATTATCTGGCCTGCAGCCATTGCACCGTATGAAGTGCTGGTTGTGCCTGTTAACACTAAGGACGAAGCATCCTGCCAGAAGGCAGAAGAGCTTTACAACGATTTGCGCAAGGCCGGTGTTGAGGCTGTTATTGACGACCGCAACGAACGCCCGGGCGTTAAATTTAAAGACGCCGATTTAATCGGTTACCCGCTGAGGGTTGTAGTTGGGCCTAAAACTTTAGCAAGCGGCCAGCTGGAAGTAAAAATCCGCAAAAACGGCGAAATCCGCTATCTGCCGCTTGAAGGCGACTGCATCGGCGGCATTAAGGATATTCTGAAAGAGCTGTAATATCCGCTGTAAGTAAAATTTTTGGAGGTGTCTCTTATGGATCAGTTTATTTTTAATCCCCATAACTGGGATATGATCCTGCGGCTGCTGGTGGCAACCGTATTAGGAGGCGCTGTCGGTATTGAGCGCGGCAGCGGCGACCGCCCTGCCGGGTTCAGGACGCATATACTTGTTTGTGTAGGCTCGGCACTGATTATGCTGGTTTCCATGTACGGCTTTGATGACAGCTATGTGAGCGGCATCAGCAATGCCAACAACAGAGATTCGGCACGTATTGCGGCGCAGGTTGTCAGCGGCATTGGCTTTTTGGGTGCCGGCACTATTATGCACGAGGGCGTTACCGTGCGCGGGCTTACCACTGCGGCCAGCCTGTGGATGGTTTCTGCCATCGGCCTTGCGGCGGGCGCGGGCATGTTTGTTATCAGTTTTATTTCAACGGCAATTATGTTGATTACGCTGGTGTCGTTCCGCAAGTGGGAAAAACGCTTCGGCGTTGCCGCCAGCAACGGCCGCCGTTATATCCGCATTGTAGCGGAAAACGAACCGGGCATTATTACCAGCATAACCTCGTATCTGGCGGAAAATGATATAAAGGTTAAAACCTTAAACATAAAAAACAACGCGCAGAAAAACGAGGTTGTGCTTGAGCTGTACATCAAGCTGGGGCGCGAGGCTGAACGCGAGGGCGTTGTGCGCGGGCTGCAAAGCATTCCCGGCATTATTACATTAGAAAATTTAAGCTAAGTATTTTTGATATGAAAGGTAAAGGTAATGAAGGCTAAATATTGCATTGTTCCCGATACAGCTAAGTTTTTTGACTTTTTAGCCGGATTGTCCTTTTCGGAGTCGGACCTTTTGCATACCCGTCTTATTCGTCCGCAGAAGATTTTGGTCGATGTGGAGCAATCCGAATGGGTGATAGAGTATAAGGCTGCCGCTCCGGTAGAAGAAAGGCTTACTTTGGCAGTGGCAGAAAAGCTTGCCGCTGCTTTTTGTTTGCATAAGGTTGAACTGGCGTGCTGCAACGGGCAGCAGCCTAAGGCAGAAGAAGTGCCCTTGCCGCCGGAACCGCCTGAAGCGGAGGTTGTTGTTACCGATAGCTGCGGGCAGCCTGTGCCGGAGGAGATTCCCTTGCCGGAAGAGCCGCCGCAGAACGATTTGGAAGGCTATAATTACGACGACGCCAGCTGCGGCAGCGAGGCTGACGCCGAATTTGCCCGCGCGTATGAAATTTTGTACGGCGGCGCAGGCAGCGGCAAAAAAGGCAATAACGTCATCTGGGGCAGAAGCATTAAGGGTCAGCCGCGCCCTATCGGCGATATTACGGAGGAAGAAAACAACGTCGTTATCGAAGGGCAGTTTGTTAAATGCTTTGATAAGGACGGCGTACTGACCTCGTTTAACGAGCGCGTGCTGCGCACCGGGCGCGTAAAGCTTAATTTTAATTTAAGCGACGATACCAACGGCATTTTTGTAAATATGTTTTTTGAAAAGGTGGAGGAATGCCACGAATTTAAAAAGCTTATTAAGCCGGGCGTGTACCTGCGCATTATGGGCGACGCCAAGCGCGATCGCTTTGCCTTTGACGAAATGACTATTGAGCCGAAGGGCATTATGCTGCTTGAAAAAGAAGAGCGCATGGACAATGCCGAGGTAAAAAGGGTTGAGCTGCACTGTCATACCAAAATGAGCAAGATGGACGCTTTAACGCCGATGGAGGACTTGGTTAAAAAAGCCATTAAATGGGGGCATAAGGCGCTTGCCATTACCGACCACGGCGTAGTGCAGGCTTTCCCGTTCTGCTACGACGCTGCTGAAGGCAGTGATTTAAAGCTCATCTTCGGCATGGAAGGCTATTTAATCAGCGACAGCGGCATTGAAGGCACGGATATTGAGCCGACTGACAGCATTAAGAAAAAGAAGGGTACCAAAACCCAGCTTGACCATATTATTATTTTAGCTAAAAACGAAACTGGCCTGCGCAATTTGTACAAGCTGGTTACGCTCAGCCATTTAAAATACTACAACAGCCGCCCCTCGCGCCCGGCGCTGCCGCGCGCCATTATACAGGAGCACCGCGATGGGTTGATTTTAGGTTCGGCGTGCGAGGCAGGCGAGCTTTTCCGCGCCGTTAAGGCAGGAAAAAACGATGAAGAACTGGCAAAAATTGCTTCGTTCTATGATTATCTGGAAATTCAGCCTTTGGGCAATAATATGTATTTGGTGCGCGACGGCAAGGCGACGGTTGAAGATTTAAAAAATTACAACCGCAAAATTTATGAGCTTGGCAAAAAGCTGGGCAAAATGACGGTTGCCACCTGCGACGTGCATTTTTTAAACCCGGAGGACAGCAAGTACCGCATGATTTTGCAGGGCGTGCAGAACTACGGCGACGCCGATACGCAGCCGCCGCTGTATTACCGTACTACGGAAGAAATGCTGGCGGAATTTGAATACCTTGGCAAGGATGTTGCATACGAGGTTTGTGTAACTAACCCGAATAAGGTTGCCGACATGGTAGATAAAATTAAGCCGGTGCCGGACCGCGACCAGCTTTATTCGCCGTCCATACCGGGTGCGGTAGAAGCGCTGCCGCAAATGGTGTACGACAAGGCGCACGAATGGTACGGCGAGAAGCTGCCGGAGATTGTAGAAGAACGAATTAAAACCGAGCTGCACTCTATTATCAGCAACGGCTTTGCAATTTTGTATTTTATTGCGCATAAACTGGTGCGCAAATCTTTGGACGACGGCTATCTGGTAGGCTCCAGGGGTTCGGTAGGTTCATCACTTGTAGCAACGCTGATTGATATTACCGAGGTTAACCCGTTGGCGCCGCATTACCGTTGCCCTAAATGCCGTTACAGCGAATTTTTTACCAACAACGAATATGCTTCCGGCTTCGACCTGCCGGAGAAAAACTGCCCGCACTGCGGCACGCCGATGTGGCGCGATGGGCACAATATTCCGTTTGCCGTATTCCTCGGCTTCCACGGCGACAAGGTTCCTGATATCGACCTTAACTTCTCCGGTGAATATCAGCCGGTGGCGCATAAATACACTGAAGAGCTGTTCGGACGCGACAACGTGTGCCGCGCGGGTACGATATCGACCGTGGCAAGTAAAACTGCCTTTGGCTATGTGAAAAAATATTATGAAGAAAAAGGGCTTATCAAGCACCCGGCTTACATGGCAGGCCTTGTAGAAGGCATTGCCGGGCTGAAACGCACAACAGGCCAGCATCCGGGCGGCATTATGGTTGTGCCGCGCAACATGGATATTCATTATATTACGCCGATGAACCACCCGGCGGACGAGCGCGACAGCACTACCGTAACTACCCACTTCGATTACCATTCCATTAACGACAGGCTCGTTAAGCTGGATATACTGGGCCACGATGACCCGACGGTTATTAAGCTGCTTGAAGAGTTTACGCACATTAAGCCGACTACCATTCCTATCGGCGATGAAGCGACGATGTCCATCTTCCGCAACACGGAAGCGCTCGGCGTAACGCCGGAACAGATTAACAGCGCCGTTGGCACTTATGGCATACCGGAGTTTGGCACCCGCTTTGTACGCCAGATGGTGGAGGATGTACAGCCGAAAAACTTTGGGCAGATAGTGCGCGTGTCAGGTTACTCGCACGGCACGGACGTGTGGTTGAACAATGCGCAGGATTTGATTAAAGAAGGCAAACCGCCTGAGGACACCATCGCCACGCGCGACGACGTTATGACGAACCTCATCGCCATGGGTGTAGAGCCGAGTTTAGCGTTTAAAACAATGGAGTATGTGCGTAAGGGCAAGGCTGCCAAAAACGGCCTGGAGCCGAAAATGCTGGAGGCCATGAAGGCAGCCAACGTGCCGGAATGGTTTAAAAAATCCTGCGAAACGGTTAAATACCTGTTCCCAAAAGCACATGCGATTGCTTACGTTTTAATGGCGTACCGCATTGCCTACTGCAAGGTGCATTACCCCAAGGCGTTTTATGCAGCATACTTTAGCGTGCGCGCGCCGGAATTTGATGCCAGCTATATTGCCCGCGGCAAGGAATACATGAAGCGTTTTATTAAGGACGTATACGCGCAGGGCATGAAGGCTAACGCCAAGGACAAGGATACGGTAACGTATCTGGAGCTGGCGGTGGAAATGCTGGAACGCGGCTTTGAATTTGAACCGATTGATTTGTATAAATCGCACGCAACACGCTTTTTGCCGACGGAAAAGGGCGTGCGCATACCGCTTGGCGCGTTAAGCGGTATCGGCACCAGCGCGGCGCTCAGCATCGACGAAGCGCGTAAAACAGGCGTACCCTTCATCTCGCAGGAGGATTTGCGCGTGCGTTCCAAGGTATCAAAATCTGTAATAGAGAAACTGGCAGAGTATGGAGCATTGGGCGATTTGCCGGAGAATGACCAGATAGACCTCTTTTAAAAGTATAATATTAACTTCTTAAATCCGGCCTTGGGGCCGGATTTTTTGTGCGTTAAGGGTTGCAATATTTATGATTTTACGATATTATAAGGCGTATACCTTTTTGTATCAGGTTAAACTTAATATTTTAAGGCTATATCCGCCGCAGGGCACGGGGATGATAATTTTACAAAATATTTGTCTGTTTAGTGGTGACCGGAGAGTCAAAAACACTGGCAGAGCTTGAGCTGGCATGGTATAATATAAATATATTATTTTAGGAGATTGATGATGCCGCAGTTAATGACGAAGGAAGAAATTCACGAATTTGGCTTGCAGATTTTAAGCCGCTACCTTGAGGCGAATGCTTACGAGATTGAAATGATGCACCCTAATATGCAGCTGTTTCCGCATGTTATTGCCAAAAAGAACGGGCAGCTGGTATTTATCATTGCGGCGACGGATGTGTACCCCAACAAGGGCAGCTTCAGCGACGATGAGAAGGCTGCGCTTTTGGAGAACGCCGCGAAGTTTGACGCGCAGGCAGCCTGTGCTTATTTGGGCATTGCCAATGCCGAGGGCGCGCAGAATAAGGACAAGGAGCTGTGCGGCAAGGCTTACAAGGAAGCTAATTTTTTAACTGATTTCAGCGGTTTGGAATTTATCTATTTTAAAGACTGAGGTGACGGCATGGATTTGTTAAAAGTTGATACCGAAAAATGTATTAAATGCGGGCTGTGCGTGGCAGCATGCCCGTCCTGCATCTTATCCATGGGGGAGGACGGCCCCAAGTGCGATTTTGACCGCGGCTGCATGAGCTGCGGGCATTGTGTTGCCATTTGCCCGAAGGGCGCGCTGGATAACAAATATGCGCCTCTGGAAAAACAGGAGCCTATCTCGATGCCGGTGCTGGACAGCGAAACGGCTTACAACTTTTTGCGTATGCGCCGCAGCGTGCGCCTTTATAAGCCTGAAGCGCCCAGCGAAGAAGATATTACCAAATTGCTTGAGGTTTGCCGCTATGCGCCGACTGCTGGCAATTCGCAGGGACTTTATTATATCGTTATCCGCGATAAGGAAACCATCAGCAAAATTGCCGATGCTACCGCTGAGTGGATGCAGCAGGAAATTGACGCAGGCAGCGACGATAAGCGTTATTTTACTACGGTTCTGCGCGCTTATAACGAGCGCAGGCAGGACATTATCGCGCGCAATGCGCCGTGCCTTATTTTTGCAACTGCCAAACGCCTTAACCGCACCGGCGTGAGCAATGCAGAGCAGGCGTGGGCTTACGCCGAGCTTTATGCGCCGACGATTGGCCTTGGCACGACTATTGCAGGTTTTATTCAGACCTGCGGCATTGCAGCCTACAAACCGCTGCTCGATTTGGTGGGCGTGCCGCCGAAGTTTAAAATTTGCGGCACTTTAATGGTTGGCTACCCGCGCGTTAAGTTCCAGCGTTTGGTTGAGCGCCAGCATTTGAAGGTTGAGTTTAAATAAAAACAAATTTTGTAAACGGTACAGCTTTTACGGCTGTGCCGTTTTTTGTTACTTATGCAACAGTTTTGGTACTAAAAATAAATAATTTTCTAAATTTACAGTTAATTAAAGGAGATATTAATTTTTTGCAGAAATTAAAACTCAACAATGTTTACCAACAAGGGGGAATATGTATGAAAGAGTATACCGGAGACAGGATTCGCAACGTGGCCATTGTGGGTCATGGTGGGGCAGGAACTACATCGGTTACGGAAGGCCTGCTGTACCGTTCGGGCGCAATTACCAGAATGGGCAAGGTTGAAGATGGAGCTACCACCACTGACTACGAGCCGGAAGAAATCAAACGCGGCGTATCCGTAAATGCCACTTTGGCACCGGTTGAATGGCGCGACACCAAGATTAACTTTATTGATACCCCGGGCTTTGCCGATTTTGTGGCTGAGGTTAAGGGCGCGTTCCGTGCGGTTGACAGCGCACTTATTGTTGTGTGCGCAACCAGCGGCGTACAGGTTGGCACCGAGCAGTGCTGGAAGCTGGCAGAAGAAGCGCATCTGCCGCGCATAGTGTTTGTAAACAAAATGGACCGTGAAAATGCCGATTTTGACAGCATTTTAGATAACCTGCGCGCAAAAATAGGCAAACGCGTGCTGCCGTTGCAGCTGCCTTTGGGCAAGGAATCCGGCTTCTGCGGCGTTATTGATATTTACAAAATGAAGGCCTACAAGGCTAACGGCAACGATTCCATTGAGATGGATATTCCGGAAGAATATATGGAAGCTGCTAAAGAGGCGCACGAAAAAATGGTTGAGGCAGCGGTTGAGGCTGACGATGATTGCATGATGCGTTATCTGGAAGGCGAAACCATCAGCGATAAGGAAATTATGGACTGCCTGATTAAAGGCATCCGCCAGGCGATTATTTTCCCGGTACTGTGCGGCAGCGCGTACAAGGATATCGGCCTGGGCCGCGTAATGAACGCCATTATTGACTACACCTACCCGGCAATTTTGAACGACTTTGTTGTTACCAACCCGGAAACCGGCGAAGAAGAAGTGCGCGACGCCAACGCGCCGATGGCTGCTTTGGTGTTTAAAACAACCAGCGACCCGTTTGTTGGCCGTTTGAGCTTCTTCAGGGTGTTCAGCGGCAGTATTAAGAGCGACAGTATGGTTTACAACGCCAGCCGCGAAAAAGAAGAGCGCTTTGGCACGGTATTTACCATGCGCGGCAAAACGCAGATTCCGATGAAACAGGTTGTGGCCGGCGATATTGGCGTTACCACCAAATTGCAGTTTACCGCTACCGGCGATACTTTGAGCGATAAAAACTCCCCGGTACTCTTTAAACCCATTGCATTCCCCCTGCCGATGTATACACGCGCTATTTACGCCAAGAAGAAAGGCGAGGAAGAAAAGATTGCTTCGGCGCTGAACCGCCTGATGGACGAGGACCCGACGATTATCGTTACCAGAAACACCGCTACCAAGGAAACCTTAATCAGCGGCATGGGCGACCAGCACATTGAAATTATTATGGAGCGCATGAAACGCAAATTCGGCGTGGAAGCCGACCTGCGCGCACCGATTGTTGAATACCGCGAAACCATCCGCGGCACGGCAACCAATGTTGAAGGCAAGCATAAAAAACAATCCGGCGGCCATGGGCAGTACGGCCATGTTATCATTACTATGGAACCGTTGCCGCCTGGAAGCGGATTTGAATTTGTTGATAAAATCTTCGGCGGCGCTGTACCGCGCCAGTACATTCCGGCTGTTGAAAAGGGCATGCGCGAATCTATGGAACACGGCGTGCTGGCAGGCTATCCGGTAGTTGATATCCGCATTACGCTGACGGATGGTTCTTACCATACCGTAGACTCTTCGGAAATGGCGTTTAAGGTTGCTTCCAACATCGCCTTTAAAAAGGCTATGGAAGCTGCTAAACCGGTTTTGATGGAGCCTGTTTACAACCTTGACGTATACTGCGCTGAAAGCATGATGGGCGACGTTATCGGCGACCTGAACAGCAAGCGCGGCCGCATTTTGGGCATGCAAAGCCTTGAGGACGGCATGGGCTGTATTAAAGCACAGGTGCCTTATGCAGAAATTACCGAATACGCCGTTGACCTGCGTGCGCTGACCCAGGGCCTGGGCACCTTTGAAATGAAGTTTGACCATTATGAAGATGTACCGCAAAAAATGGCTGAAAAAATTATTGCCGAACGCAAAGAACAGCAGTAAAATTTAAAATTAAGCAGAGCAATCTGTACATACGCCGCCGCTAACAACGGCGGCGTTTTTGGCAGGTTGATGCTGATTTTGAAAAATAGCGGTACTAAAACTTTGCAGCAGATGTTAAATGTGTTATAATTTATACAAATAACGTACAATAATTGGAGGGTTTATCTCATGCAGACGATTGACCAGGTTGCAGTAAACACCTTAAGATTTTTATCTATCGACGAAGTAGAAAAGGCCAAATCCGGCCATCCGGGTTTCCCTTTGGGCACTGCCCCGCTGATGTATACGGTTTGGGACCGTTTTATGAACTATAACCCGAAAGACCCGAACTGGTTTAACAGGGACAGGTTTATTTTATCGCCGGGCCACGGCAGCGCGCTGTATTATGCTATGCTGCATCTGGCAGGCTATAATGTAACCATCGAAGATTTGAAAAACTTCCGCCAGTGGGGCAGCATTACTCCGGGCCACCCGGAATACGGCGTTACGCCGGGCGTAGATGCTTCTACCGGGCCGCTGGGCCACGGCTTTGCCATGGGCGTTGGTTTTGCCATTGCCGAAACGATGCTGGCAGCCAAATATAATAAGCCCGGCTTTGAAGTTGTTAACCATTACACCTACGGCTTAACCAGCGACGGCGACCAGATGGAAGGCGTTGCTGCCGAAGCGGCTTCTTTAGCCGGCACGCTGGGCCTTGGCAAATTGATTTACCTTTATGACGATAACCATATTACCATTGAAGGCGACACCGAAATCGCTTTCCGCGAGGACGTTGGCAAGCGCTTTGAGGCTTATGGCTGGCAGGTGCTGCGCGTGGCTGATTCCGAGGACATCGACGCTTTGGAACAGGCTGTTAAGGAAGCGCAGGCTGATACCGAACGCCCGAGCCTGATTATTGTACGCACCCACATCGGTTACGGCAGCCCGAAACAGGACAGCGCCTCCTGCCACGGCGAACCGCTGGGCGCTGAGGGTGTTGCTAAAACCAAAGAAGCAGCAGACTGGCCGGTTGGGCAGAGCTTTTATGTGCCTGTAACCGTGCGCAAGCATTTTGACGATAAACTTGCTGCCTGCGCCGAAAAACAGGCTGCGTGGGAAGCCCTGCTTGCCGATTATAAAGTAGTTTACCCGGAACTTGGCAAAGAGCTGGAAGAACGCATGAAAGGCGACGTTTTAGTAAGCCGCAGCGATTTGGAAGCCGTGTTTAACGATATTGAAGGCATCTCCACCCGCGAAGCCAGCGGCGAAGTGCTGCAAAAACTTTCCATGCAGCTGCCGATGCTGGTTGGCGGCAGCGCCGACCTTGGCCCTTCCAACAAAACCGTTATGAAAACCTGCGGTTACTATTCCAAAGAGGACAGAACCGGCAGAAACATTCATTTTGGTGTGCGCGAACACGCTATGGGCAAAGCGTTGAACGGCATGGCGCTGCACGGCGGCTTTATCCCGTTTGGCGGCACGTTTTTAGTATTTGCCGATTTTATGCGCCCGGCAGTGCGTATGGCTGCGCTGATGGGCCTGCGTTCCATTTTTGTATTTACGCACGACAGCATTGCTGTTGGCGAGGACGGCCCGACGCATCAGCCTGTTGAGCATGCTATGAGCCTGCGCGTTATTCCGGGCTTGTGCGTAATCCGCCCGGCGGACGCTTTGGAAACCGCTATGGCGTGGCAGGTAGCCTGCCTGAACCAGCATAAACCGACGGCGCTTTTGTTAAGCCGCCAGAAGCTGCCCGTGCTGCACAAATATGCAGAGGTTATTCACGAAAACGCCGGCAAGGGCGCTTATGTGCTTGACGCAGGCAAGGGCGAAGCCAAAGCCGTTATTATTGCTACCGGCAGCGAGGTGCACCTGGCGCTGGAAGCACAGGCCAAACTGGCGGAAGAAGGCATTTGCGTAAGCGTTGTAAGCATGCCGAGCTGGGATTTGTTTGAAATGCAGAGCGAAGAATATAAAAAATCCGTACTGCCCGCAGGCTTGCCGAAGGCTGCCGTTGAAGCAGGCGTAACCCTTGGCTGGAGCCGCTACACCGGCAGCGAGGACAATGTTATCGGCATTAATAAATTCGGCGCGTCCGCACCGGGCGGCACCGTGCTGAAGGAATACGGCTTTACCGCCGAAAACGTAGCCTCGAAGGTTAAAGGCTTACTGTAAAAATTTGTACGGGCGCGGCTGAGGCTGTGCCCGTTTTACTATGTAAAGGAGCTAACATGAAAAACTTACTAACTATTGCCGGCAGCGATTGCAGCGGCGGCGCAGGCATTCAGGCCGATTTAAAAACCTTTGCCGCGCACGGCACCTTTGGCATGAGCGTCATTGTTTCCGTCGTTGCCGAAAACACTGCGCGCGTAATTGATATACAGGACGTTACGCCCGATATGATTGAAAAACAGATGGACGCTGTTTTTGAAGATATTTACCCCGACGCCGTTAAAATCGGCATGCTCAGCACGCCGGAGTGCATGCAGGCAGTGGCGCGCAAATTGCAGGAATACAAGCCGCAAAACGTGGTGGTTGACCCTGTAATGTACGCCAAAAACGGCTGCGCCTTAATGCAGCCCTATGCTATTGATACCTTAATTAAAACCATCATCCCGCTGGCGGATGTGCTGACGCCGAATATTCCCGAAGCGGAAAAAATTGCAGAGATGAAGATTGAAACCGTTGCCGATATGGAAGCGGCGGCGAAAAAAATCTGCGCTATGGGCTGCAAGGGCATTGTAGTTAAGGGCGGGCACCACATCGGCGACGCGGTGGACGTTTTGTACGACGGCACGGAGTTTTATCATTTTAAAACCGGCCGCATCGAAACCAAAAACACGCACGGCACCGGCTGCACGTTCTCCTCGGCCATAGCCGCCAACCTTGCCAACGGCATGACGGTGGCAGAAGCGGTTAAAGCCGCCAAGGATTACGTTACCACCGCCATTAAGCACAGCCTTGCCATTGGCAAAGGCTGCGGCCCGACGCACCACTTTGTAGATTTGTACAGAAAGGCAGGCATGCTGGAATAATGGAAATGCAAAACCAGTTTGGCAAAATTATAGAAGAATTGCAAAAGCAAAAACCGGTAATTCACCACATTACCAATTATGTAACCGCGCAGGCTTGCGCCGATGCCGCTATTTGCGCAGGCGCTTCGCCAGTAATGGCGGATGAGCCGGAAGAGGTGGAAGCCATTACCGCAGGCAGCGACGCTTTGGTTCTGAACCTGGGCACCATTAACTACACCAAAATGATTGCTATGGAGCGCGCTGCTTCGGCAGCTAAAGCCAAGGGCATACCCGTTGTGCTGGACCCTGTGGGCGTAATGAGCAGCGCCGTGCGTTTAACATTTGCGCTGAAACTTTTGCGCGGCGGTATGGTAAGCCTTGTGCGCGGCAACTACGACGAGTGCAAAGCACTGGTTGACGAAAAGGCAGCCGGGCGCGGCGTTGATGCTGCATTGCAGGCGGACGAAGGCGAAAAATTGCAGGCAGCCAAAGCGCTGGCGGCAAAATATAACTGCGTGGTTGCTTTAACCGGGCAGGTTGATTACGTTAGCAACGGCAAGCAGGTGCTGGTATTAAACGGTGGCAACGAAATGCTGAAGAAAATTACTGGCGCAGGCTGCATAACCACCACCCTGTGCGCATGCTGCGCAGCCGTAACCAAGGACTTAATGACGGCGGCAGCTTTGGGCGTTGTGGTAATGGGGCAGGCGGCAGAACTGGCCGCAGGGCTGATGGAGAAAAAGGACGGCCCAGGCATGTTTAAGGTGCGCCTGTTGGATGGTATTTACCACGTTACCGGCAAATGGAATTTGATTAATTTGAAGCCGGAAGAAAGAATGAATTAAAATGAAGCCCGTAATTGATTACAGCGTGTATTTAGTGACGGATACGGCGTATTTTAATGATGAAAGCATCTGGCGCAAAATGGAAGCGGCACTGGCGGCAGGCGTAACGCTGGTGCAGTACCGTGATAAAACAACCGAAAGCTGTGTGTTGTATGAGCGTGCGCTGAAAATGCAGGCGCTGTGCGATAAATATAACGTGCCGATGCTGGTTGACGACCGTGCCGATATTGCGCTTGCCGTTGGTGCGGCAGGCGTGCATGTGGGGCAAAGCGATTTGCCTGCGGAAATAGCGCGCCGCATTTTGGGGGCGGACGCCATTATCGGCGTATCGGCGCACAATGCTGAAGAAGCGCGCGTGGCGGAAGCAGCGGGGGCAGATTACCTTGGCTGCGGCGCAGTGTACCCAACCGGAACTAAAAAAGATACCTCCGTTATTGGCACGGCAGGGTTAAAAGCTATCCGCGTGGCGATGCAGCTGCCCTTTGTAGGCATCGGCGGCGTAACGATTGCCAACTACCGCGAAGTGCTTAACGCCGGTGCAAACGGCGCCGCCATAGTCAGCGCCATTTTAAGCGCAGATGATATTGAGAGCACCGTAAAGAAATTTGTGCAGCTTTCTTTAGAAAAATAATATATAATTTTTAAAAAATAGTATATAATTAAGTTAAGGTTTAATGCCGTTTTGGTTGGTTACAGTAAAACTAATATTGTTGCCTGCTAAAACGGCATTTGTGCTAAATTTGGTGAATGACAGATTTTATACATTACTTAATTAAATGGTGGTGATTTATTACTATGAAACAGCAAATTATATCTGGAATAAAATTAGGTTTTGTCATAGCCTTTTTGTTAACAAGTTATGTAATGTATGATGGTATATGGGGGCCAACATTTTTTGGAATACAAGTACAAGAATATAGCCAACCCGTGTATAAAATAAATATTTTCGAAAGTTTTCAAGATATACGTGACCCGGAAAATAGCAAATGGATTACTGCTAAATCTGTAGGACGCTATGGTTCTCCTTCGTTCTATTTAAAAAGAATAGTAGAAGTAGAAAATATGAGCTCTGAAGAAGTATTAGAATTTTACTATAAAGAATTAAAAAATAAAAAATTGTTTAATAATATAGAATTAAAAAAAGATGATGATAGAATTTTATTTAGTAAATTTAGGGTTGAGGGTGCGATAATAGTTATTAAGGAAAATCCAACAACTATATTGGTAGATGTAGGAAGGATGAGTTAATTTGACGTTCAAACAATTTTGTAATAAATATTGTAACGGTATTACATTTATCAGTGGATTTATTTCATTTGTGCTTATTTATTATATTATGATTAATTTTATACTCAATTTTCTAAATTTGTTTTTACTTTCAGACAAGCAACCGTATATAACAAATAATATACCTATGCTAAACGAATGGTATAAAGTTTATCCTGATGAAAAACATGAATTAATTGATTTGAGGACACCACTTTTTTCTGATTATGCTATCAATAGCAAATATAAGTATGAAAAACCATATGATGAAATTGTTGAAGAATACAAAAAGATATTAGAAAAAGAAAATTGGCAGTTTTTGCAAAAAGGTGAGAATAGCATTACTTACGTTAAAGATGGGTTATTGTTTTCCATAATTAAATTGCCGGATGGCTTTTTACAAACTAAAGTGTGGCTGAAATGTGATATGGAATAAAAGGCTTGTTTAAAGATTTTTATTTGGTATTTTAATAATAAAGACAGAAGCTATAAGAAGAATAAAAGCACCGGATAGAAAAATATATTCTTCTGAAGAAGCAATGAAAATTTTAGGCACTGATAAAGACCTTGAAAATGTGGAAGTTGATTTTGTTTAATATATGACAAAAAAGTTTAATGCATTGCCTATGAAAGAATATTAAAAAGATAATCCATTTCCCGCTAAACTGTAAAGAATTAACACTAAATTATGTTAAAAAGACAAAAATTTAATTTGCGGAGAATTTTATTTACACTTTATTTGACAACATCTGTAATGGGTTATATAATTACTTTATAAATTGTTTGATAGAGGAGCGGAACACATTAGTATGACGCTGAGCGGGAGCGATGAAGCGCGATGAAGCGTTTGAAAGGGCAACCGCCGAAGTTTAAAAAGCAGCCATGTTTTTTATGCTGGGCCGTCAGTGAATAACTGCCGGACTGTCGCCACAAAAGGCGGAGGGCTATCTCAATGTTTTTGCAAACTATGCCGTTGGGAAAGTCTTTCTCAACGGTTTTTGTTTATAACAGAAAGGGGCTGGCAATGTGATTAGAGTTTTGGTTAACGGTGCCTTGGGCAGAATGGGTACGGAAGTATGCAAAACTGTTATGGCACAGAAGGATATGGATTTAAGCGGCGTTGTTGATATTAACGGCGCTGATAAAACAATACCTTATTACGATGGCGGCGTGCTTGGCGTGGATACCGATTTGGAAAACGCCATTACCTGTACCCGTCCGGACGTTGTGGTTGATTTTACCCGTCCGGACGCAGTGATGGATAACCTGCGCAAAATTATCGGCATGGGTGTTAACGCCGTTGTGGGCACCACCGGCTTTACCAAAGAAAATTTGGAAGAGATTGACAAGCTGGCACAGGAAAAAGGCGTGGGTGTTTTAGTTGCGCCTAACTTCGCGCTTGGCGCAGTAGTTATGATTAAGCTGGCCTGCGAAGCCGCCAAATATTTCCCGAATGTAGAAATTATCGAAAAGCACCACGATAACAAGCTGGACGCCCCTTCCGGCACGGCCGTGTTAACGGCGCAAAAAATTGCCGAGGTGCGCACCGCCATGAAGCAGGGCCACCCGGACGAAAAGGAAACCATGCCGGGTGCGCGCGGCGCCGATTTTGAAGGCATGAAAATTCACAGCCTGCGTTTGCCGGGCTATGTGGCCTCGCAGGAGGTTGTGTTTGGCAGCCAGGGCGAAACCTTAAAAATTATTAACGACCCGATTAACCGCGAATGCTATATGCCTGGCGTAATGCTGGGCTGCCGTAAAATTTTGGGCACCAAGGGCCTTATTTACGGTTTGGATAAATTATTATAATTTGATGGGGGATGCTTATGAAAAAGTATAATGTGGCAATACTGGGCGCTACCGGCGCGGTGGGCGCAGAGTTTTTAAAATTAATTGAAGAAAGAAATTTTCCGTTTAACGAGCTGCGCCTGCTTGCCTCTAAACGCAGCGCGGGCAAGGTAATTAATTTTATGGGTAAGGATTACACCGTTGAGGAAGCAACGCACGATTCCTTTGAGGGCATTGATATTGCGCTCTTTGCAGGCGGCAGCATCTCCAAGGAGTTTGCACCGTATGCCGTTAAAGCCGGTGCGGTAGTAATTGATAATTCCAGCGCTTTCCGCATGGACCCGGAGGTGCCGCTGGTTGTGCCGGAGGTTAACCCCGAGGCGATTTTAAAACACAAGGGCATTATTGCCAACCCTAACTGTTCTACCATTATTATGTTAATGGCTTTAAAGCCGATTTACGATCTGGCTAAAATTAAACGCGTTATCGTTTCTACCTATCAGGCAGTAAGCGGCGCAGGCAAGGAAGGTATCGACGAGCTGACCAACCAGACTGCGGCTTACCTTAAGGGCGAAGAAATGGTAGCCAATATTTTGCCATCCGCCAGTGCGGAAAAGCATTACCCCATTGCCTTTAACTTAATTCCGCAGATTGACGTGTTCTGCGACAACCTGTACACCAAAGAAGAAATGAAAATGGTGAACGAAACCAAAAAGATTATGGACGACTACGATATGCGCATTACGGCAACCACTATCCGCGTGCCGGTATACCGCAGCCATTCGGAATCTGTAAATATCGAGCTGGAACACGACGTTACGCTGGACGAAATTAAAAACGCGCTGGCAAACTTCCCTGGCGTTATTGTGCAGGACGACCCTGCTACGCAGACTTACCCCATGCCGCTGTATACCTCTGACACTGACGAGGTTTACGTTGGCCGCCTGCGCCGCGATGAATCTGCACCGAACAGCTTTAACCTGTGGGTGGTGGGCGACCAGATTAGAAAGGGCGCTGCGCTGAACACCTTGCAGATTGCCGAAGTTATGATTAAAAACGGCTGGATTTAACGGAGAGATTAATTAATGAAAATACTTGTACAAAAATTCGGCGGCACGTCCGTCGTTGATGAACATGCCCGCACCGCAGTAAAGGATAAGGTGCAGCAGGCCATCCGCAGCGGCTACGCGCCGGTGGTGGTGGTATCGGCAATAGGCCGCAAGGGAGCGCCTTACGCCACTGATACTTTGATTGATTTTTTAAAGAGTGTTAATCTTTCCGTAAATGTGCGCGAGCAGGATATGCTGATGTGCTGCGGCGAGATAATTTCTGCCTGCATTATGGCGGCAACGCTGCAAAAGTTTGGCTTTAACGCCATGGCGCTTACGGGCGGGCAGGCAGGCATTATTACCGATTCGCAGTTTGGCGCGGCGCGCATTAAAAACATTAAAACCGAGGATTTAAGGCATTTGCTGGAATCCGGCGTGATTCCGGTTATCTGCGGTTTTCAGGGCATGACGGAAAACCACGGCAAGTTTACCACGCTGGGGCGCGGTGGCAGCGATGTTACCGCAGCGGCGCTGGGCGTTGCCTTAAATGCCGATAAGATTGAAATTTATACCGACGTGGAAGGCGTTATGACCGCCGACCCGCGCATTGTTAAAGACGCTACCATTTTGCAGAAGATTTCTTACGCAGAGGTGGCGCAAATGGCGCAGCAGGGCGCAAAGGTTATTCATCCGCGCGCGGTGGAAATTGCTATGCGCAGGAATATCCCCGTCGTTGTTAAATCTACTTTCAGCGACGCGCCGGGCACGCTGATTACCAGCGATATAGCGGGCATCGACATCGACAACACGGTGTCCGAGCGCAGAATCAGCGGCGTAACCTATTTGAAGGACCTCGTGCAGTTCCGCATTAAGCTGGATACCAAAGATGCCAGCAGCGGCAGGATTTTGTTTGAGGATTTGGCGGCGGCAGGCATCAGCGTAAGCTGTTTGAACCTTTCGGAGAGCAGCTCCATGTTCGCCGTGTTCAGCGCCGATACCGATAAAACCATTGCCGTTTTAGACGAGGCAGGCTTTGATTACACCGTTAACAGGGATTGCGCCAAGGTTTCCGTTATTTTTGCAGCGGTACGCGGTTACCCGGGGCTGATGGCAAAATTCGTCAGCGCTTTGGCTGATAATAAAATAAATATTTTGCAGACGGTAGATTCCGATACGACGATTTCGGCAATTATAAAAGAAGAACATATCACCGAAGCGGTTACCGCTCTGCATAAAGCGTTTAATTTATAATTGAGTTGATAAAAAGGGGTGCATTTGGTATGAAAAATCCATATTTTGGCAGGCTGCTTACCGCTATGGTAACGCCGTTTAATGAGGACGGAAGTGTAAACTATGAAAGAGCCGCTGATTTGGCGGACTGGCTGATTGCCCACGGCAGCGACGGTTTGGTTGTGGCAGGTTCCACCGGCGAGGCGGCAACTATGACGGCCGAGGAAAAACTGGAACTGTTCCGCGTGGTGGTAAACCGCGTTAATAAACGTGTGCCGGTAATTGCAGGCACGGGCTGCAACTGCACGGCAGAAACCGTTAAAAATACCAAAATGGCAGAGGTAATGGGCATTGACGGCGTTTTGATTGTTGGGCCTTATTACAACAAACCGACGCAGGAAGGTTTTTACCAGCATTTTGCCGCCGTTGCCGAATCAACAAGGCTGCCGATTATTGTTTACAATGTGCCGGGGCGCACTGCCTCTAATATTGCACCGGCAACCGTGGCGCGCCTGGCGGAAGATTATGAAAACATTGTTGCCATTAAAGAAGCGGCAGGCAATGTAGCGCAGGTTAACGAGCTGTTTACCCTGCTGCCGGAGGACTTTACCATTTACAGCGGCGACGATATTGAAATTCTGCCGTTTATGTCCGTTGGCGCAACAGGGCTTATCAGCGTATTAAGCAACTGCGGCGGCGAACTTCTGCAAAGCATTATGCAGGCTTACGAAGATGGCCGCGTTAGGGAAGCAGCACGCCTGAACAGCAAAATGGTGCCGCTTGCCAAAGCCATGTTTATCGAAACTAACCCGATACCCATTAAAGCAGCAACTACCATGGTTACCGGCATTGAATGCGGAGAGCCGCGTTTGCCGCTGACCCCGCTCGGCAAGGAACATAAAGAGCAGCTGGCAAAAACCCTTAAAGAATACGGGCTGATAAAATAATGGCTAAAACAGCGTTAGTAATACAGTGCGACATTGTTGCCAAAAAATGTGTGGGCTATGCCTGCATGAAGAGCTTTGAAAGGCGCGAGGGTAAGTTTGAAGGTGTGGAAGAAGGCGTAAACTACCTTACCACCACTTGCGGCGGCTGCTGCGGCATGGGCGTTGCCGCCAAGCTGGAGGATTTAAACCGCAAGCTGAAACGCTGGGGCGACAGCAGGGACGACGTTACCGTGTACCTTGCCAGCTGTATCGTGTCGGATAACTACCACAACCCGCCGTGCCCGCATAAGGATTTTATTAAACAGATTGTAGAGCGCAAGGGCTATAAAATGGTGCTGGGCACCTATATTTCGCAAACGGCGGAGAAAAAACGCCAGCTTGGTATTTACAAACCCATAGAATAGTTTATATTAAGACCGTTTTTTAACGGTCTTTTTCTTTTAGCACCGGCAGGATTTTAACGGAAAAAATAGAATTTAATACAGATAAAGGAGTGAGTAAAATGCGTGGTAAATTAATAGCTTGTTTATTTTTTTGTGCGTGTTTAATTTTGCCCGGCTTTGGCGCCAGCGCTGCCGGTGTTACTAATTACAGCAGCTTTATCAGCGCTGATTACTGGGTAAAAAATAACCCTGCTGGTGAGCAGGTTATACTTGACGCTGCTGGCACGGCGGCGTTTAACAAACGCATGGTTGATAAATTTGCTTCGGTTTACGATTTAAAGGCCTACCCGCAGAAGGTGAGCGGCAGCACGGTTAAAAGCTATCTTGGTGATTTCAGCGTGCTGAACGACCCGCTGTTCCGCCTGGGCAAGGAGGTAAGCCAGAACTATAAAAATATATTAATCCGCGAGGCGAATGTGGATAAGGTGCCGGCGGAGGTTGCCGTGCGCTACGGCGTTACCGTAAGGCGCAGCAATTTGCGCGCGCTGCCCACCAACGAAGGGCTGTTTTATTACCCGACGGACAGCAATTTTGACGCTTTGCAGGAAACCGCCATCAGCGTCTGCGAGCCGGTTATAATTTTGCACCAGAGCGCCAACGGCTTTTTTTACTATGTGCAAAGCTACAACTACCGCGGCTGGATTAGCCGCTTTGACGTTGCCACCTGCGGGCGCGACGCGTGGCTGAAATATGCCGACCCGCAGAGTTTTTTAGTGGTAACGGCGCAGAGCTTTAACATAAAGGTGTCGGGCGAAAGCGTGTACTGCGACGAGGGCACACGCTTGTTGCTGGTAACGGAAGGCAGCAGCATTTACACCGTTAAAATGCCGCTGCGTGCGCAAAACGGCAGCCTTGAAGAAGCCAACAGCAACGTAGCTAAAACAGCGGCGCTGCACAAGGGCTATTTGCCTTATACTAGCAACAACATTCTGCGCGGCGCGTTTAAATATTACGGCGCGCCCTACGGCTGGGGCGGTATGCACAAGGGCACGGATGACGCCGGGCTTATCACCAATGTTTACCGCACCGTCGGCATCTTTTTGCCGCGCACGGTAGATGAGCTGGCGCAGGCAGGTGTTGTAACAAGCCTTAACGGCATGGCGTCAGCCCAAAGGCTGGATGCAATTAAAAAATTAACGCCGGGCTCCTGCCTGTTTATGGATGGTTACGCCGTGATGTATGTTGGCAATTCCAGCGATGTGCCGTACATTATCCATTCGCTGGCAACGCATTACACGGGCGGCGTGCGCCATACCGAAATGCGCGTGCTGGTAAGCGATTTAACATTGCAGCGTGCCAGCGGCAGCAGCTTTTTGGATGAATTTACCAACGCAGTAAGTTTTAAATAAAAAGAGGTTAGAACATGAAGGATTATAACAGTTTATTTAGCGGCAGGCCGAATAGCCTGACCGCGGCAGAAATTGCGCAGGCAGAAACTTTGGTGCTGTTTTTGTGCAAGGGCTGCATACCGGCACTGCCGAAGATGAATGCGCCGGAATATTTAATTAAAGCGGTGGACGAGCTGCTGAAAAAGAACGATAAACTTGCCGATACGGAGAGTGTAACCCAATTTGCCATGCTGGGCGAGGCTGGCTTGCAGCAGGTTGTTATTTTCGGCTTTGGTGGCGAGGGCGCGTGCAAGCCTAACGATTTGCGCAAGGCTGCCGGTGAGGCAGGATGCCTTTTGCAGAAGCTGAAAGCCAACGACGCGCTGGTAATTGCGCCGATACTTTTAAACGCGGCGCGCCCGCATTACCTTGCAGCACTTGTTGAAGGGCTGATTTTGGGCGGCTACAAGTTTAACGAATGCAAGGGCAAACCCGAAGCAGAAAAAGATATTAAATATACCATTGTAACCAATGTGGAAGGGGCAGGCAAGGTTATTGCCGATGCCTGCATTACCTCCGCAGGCGTTTGCTACGCGCGCGATTTGGCCAACCGCCCCGGCAATTTGCTTACGCCGCTGGGCATGGCGGAGGAGGCGCAGGCTGTGGCTGCAAACTGCGGCTTAGAGTGCGAAGTGCTGGATGCCGAAGCCATGCAGGCCAAAGGCATGGGCGCTATTCTTGCCGTGGGGCAGGGCAGTGCCAACCCGCCGTACATGGTTACGATTAAATATAACGGTGCGGGCGATGCGCCTTACACCGCCTTTGTCGGTAAGGGCATAACCTTCGACAGCGGTGGCATTTCCATTAAGCCGGAAGCAGGCATGGGCGAAATGAAGGACGATATGACGGGTGCTGCCGTTGTGCTGGGCACCATGCAGGCTATTGCACAGCTTAAGCTGCCGTGCAATGTGATTGGCATTATGGCCTGCGCCGAAAATATGCCTTCCGGCAGTGCGCAGCGCCCGGGCGACGTTGTTAAGGCTGCCAATGGCAAAACGATTGAAGTAATAAGCACCGATGCGGAAGGGCGCATGGTGCTGGCGGACGCCGTTTGGTATGCGTGCCAGAAGGGCGCAGCCAAAGTTATTGATATTGCCACGCTGACGGGCGGCGTTATTGTGGCGCTGGGCAACGAAACGGCGGGCATTGTTGGCAACAACGACGAGCTGATTAACGAAGTTATGGCGGCAGGCAAAAAAGCAGGCGAAATGTACTGGCACCTGCCTTCGCTGCCGGAATGCAGGGAAGCTATTAAAAGCGACGTTGCCGATTTATTAAACAGCGCAGGGCGTGCGGCAAGCACCATTACCGGCGGGCTGTTTATCGGAGAATTTGTTGCTGAGGGCATGCCGTGGGCGCACTTAGATATCGGCGGCACATCGACGGCCAGCAAAACCTCCGGCTTTAAGCCGAAGGGCTGCACCGCCTTTGGCGTAAGAACTTTTGTGAACATTGCAAAGGATTTATAAAATGCTGGTAGATTTACATACGCACAGCACGTTTTCGGACGGGCGTTACACGCCAACACAGTTAGTGGAGATGGCGGCGCGCGCCGGTATTGGCGTTTTGGCGCTGACGGACCACGATTCCGTTAACGGCATGGAAGAAGCACAGCAGGCTGCCCAAACCGTGCCCAACGCCCCGCAGGTTGTGGCGGGCGTGGAACTGGGCGCGCAGGCAGGCGAAAACAGCGTGCATATTTTAGGCTATAACATAGATATACATAACGAAAAACTGCTGAGCAAAATTGAAGAAATGCGCCACGCACGCGAGCACCGCCTGCACAGGATGCTTGCTAAAATCGGTGCGCTCGGTTACCATATAACTGTGGAGGACTGCGACCCCAAAAACAGGGCCGTCGGCAGGCCGCATGTTGCTAAGGCGCTGGTGGCGGCAGGCTATTTTGAATCGGTCGATGAAGCGTTTGAGGTGCTTTTGCGGCGCGGCAAACCGGGTTACGAGCCTCAGCCCAAGCTGTCGCCGGAAGAGGCGGTGGAGCTTTTGCACGGCGCAGGCGGCATTGCCGTTTTGGCACACCCGGCGGAACTTGAGAACCTGCCGCTAGTGGAAATGCTGCTGAAAAACATCCCGTTTGACGGGATAGAGGTTTACCACCCCAGCGCCGATGAAAAATTGCAGCAGCATTTTGCGCAGCTTGCCCAAAAATATAACCTTTTAACAAGCGGCGGCAGTGATTTTCACGGTGTGGAAGGGCGCTTCCCCGAGCAGCTGGGCGTGTTTAAGGTTGAAAGCAGTAAAGTAGATATTATAAAAACTATGATAAAATAATGCCGGAGGAAGATTTATGGAGGTTGTTGCATTTGTCGGGCCAAGCGGTACGGGCAAAAGCCACCGCGCCATTGGCGTTGCGCATAACAATAACTGCGACGCTATTATCGACGACGGGCTTTTAATTAAGGGCACCAAAATTTTAGCAGGTACCTCGGCCAAAAATGAAACCAACAGAATACAGGCAGTTAAAAGGGCAATTTTTACGGAGGATGACCACGCCGACGCTGTACGCAACGCGCTGGCAACCAGCGGCATACGCAGGCTGCTAATTTTGGCTACTTCCGATAACATGATACAAAAAATTGTGCTGCGCCTTGGCCTGCCCAAGCCGGAAAAAACGGTGTACATTCAGCAGATTGCCACCAAACAGGAAATGAAAAAAGCCAAGCAAATGCGCCTTAAGGACGGCAAGCATATTGTGCCGGTGCCGACTGTGGAATTAAAGCCGCATTTTACAGGCTACTTTGCCGATTTGCCCTATAACCTTTTTTCCAAGGAGCGCAAGCATGCCGAGCCTGACCGTTCGATTGTGCGTCCGGCCTTCAGTTATTACGGCAAAATTTTTATTTCCGATTACGCCATTCAGGATATTATTAACATTGTTGCACAAAAAATGCTGGGCATTGATAAGGTAACCAGCATCCGCGTAAGGCGGCGCAGCAGCAACACCAAGGGCATTGCCATTGCCGTGGAGGTTGTGCTGTTTTACGGCGTGCGCGTGTTTGAGGTAACAAAGGTTTTTCAAAATAAGGTTAAGGAAAAGGTTGAGTACATGACTGCAATGCAGGTTAAAGCGGTGGATGTTTCCGTGCGCAGCCTTTCTGTACGCAAATAAGGAGGAATACGGATGCTTGACGAATTGCAGCGCAACAGCGTGATATTTTCGGCCTATGCCAAGCTGCCTTCCGGCATTACGGCTTACGAGGTGCATAAGGTGATTGGCCTTGTGGTGGAAATTGACATGCACACCGGCAAAATTATGCAGGCGGAATGTACCCTTGCAACCAAGCTGGCCAGCGATTTTATTGCCAAAATGCTGGTGGGCTACAACATGAACGACGGGCTGGAAGAGCTTAACGCCCTGATTGAAAAGCATTATCAGGCCAGCGCCAAAAAGGCGGTGCTGACGGCGGTGCGTATGTTGAAGGACAAATTCATCAGCTATAAAAACGGAGAAGGCATTGATTATTACGATTAATTTAAAACTTTTAACCCCTTGTGCTTAGCGGCGCAGGGGTTAATTTTTTGTGTAAATACAAGCCGCGTATTTTGCATACAAGTATACTTTTTGTAAAGCCTTGCAAAGTTGGAGTAAGTTCTGTAAAATAGAAAATGTGTTTACATAATGGTGCAAAAATTACGGTTTGTTTTTATAAGTTGTTAATTTACGCATTTGTTATGATTTTATTATTTTATTTATGAAAGGGAGATTTTATGCTGGAGTTTTTGAATGAGGTTGACGCGTTTGTATGGGGGCCGCCGCTGCTGTGCCTTTTGGTTGGCACGGGCATCTGGCTTACAATCAGGCTTAATTTATTGCAGGTTTTCCGCCTGCCGCTGGCTTTAAAGCTGATATTTAAGGCGAAGAACGAAGGGCACGGCGACGTTGACAGTTTTAAGGCGTTGTGCACGGCGCTGGCAGCTACGGTCGGCACCGGCAACATTGTAGGCGTTGCTACCGCCATTAAGGCTGGCGGCCCGGGCGCATTGTTCTGGATGTGGATGGCTGCTTTTTTTGGCATGGCAACTAAATACGCCGAAGGCGTTTTGGCCGTTAAATACCGCACGATTGACGCTAACGGCAATATCGGCGGCGGCCCGATGTATTACATTGAAAAGGGCTTAGGCAAGGGCTACCGCCCGCTGGCAATTTTCTTTGCCATTGCCGGTACTATCTGCGCCTGCTTCGGCAGCGGCACGTTTGCACAGGTAAACTCCATTGTAGAAATTACCAACGTCGGCGCTGATATTCCCATTATTTACACCGCAGTAATCCTTACCGTACTGGTTGCAATTATCACGCTGGGCGGTTTGCAAAGCATTGCCAAAGTTGCCGATAAAATTGTGCCGTTTATGGCGGTGCTGTATGTGGCAACAACGGCAGGCATTCTGTTCGCCTTCCGCGATACGCTGCCCGACGCGATTGCTATGGTTATCCACGACGCGTTTACCGGCACGGCGGCAGCAGGCGGCTTTTTGGGCGCCAGCATGATGTTTGCCATGCGCAACGGTATCGCGCGCGGCCTGTTCTCTAACGAATCCGGCCTCGGCAGTGCGCCGATTGTAGCGGCAGCCGCTAAAACCAAATGGCCGGCAGAGCAGGGGCTTATTTCCATGACGGGTACCTTTATTGATACCATCATCATTTGCACCATGACTGGCTTAACCATTATCGTTTCCGGCGTGTGGACGGGCGACCTTAACGGCGCAGCCATGACGCAGAGCGCCTTTACCATGGTGTTCCCGGTGTTCGGCAACCTGTTGTTAATGATTGGCCTGGTGCTGTTTGCCTTCACTACCATTCTGGGCTGGAACTATTACGGCGAGCGCTGCATTGTATATCTCTTCGGCGTAAAATCCATTATTCCTTACCGTTTGTTCTTCATCGCCATGGTTGCCTGCGGCGCGTTCTTAAAGCTGGAGGTTATCTGGGTTATCGCCGATATTGCCAACGGTTTAATGGCGCTGCCTAACCTTATTGCGCTGCTGCTTTTAACTGGCGTAATTGTAAAGGAAACCAAGCTGTATTTTAAACATCTTGATGAAAACAAAGATTATTTAAAATAAAAAATTTAGCAAAACTGTAAACAAAGCACTTGTAATTAGTGTAAAAAGTGCTATAATAATTAGAAATGAATATCGCAGTGGATGAAACATGCGGGAGAAGAAATTTTTTCTACCGAAGGAGTAAACTCTCAGGTGCCGGCTCGCCGGTGAGAACCGTATGTGGACACAACTCTGGAGAATCCCACTTAAGGGTGCCGAAGGTGCACGGGGCAATGCCCCTAATCTCTCAGGCCAAAGGACAGAGCTTTTAAGCGTAACTGCTTTATTTAGTTTTTTCTTACGCTTATTTTGCCGCCGGATTTTGGGATTGAGTCCGGCGGTTTTTATTTATATCACTTTAGGGAAGAGGTAATGAAATGTTTGACAATCCGGAAATGCTCGCACTATTAAATGACATCGACAGCTTTGTTTGGGGCCCGCCGCTTTTGGTGCTTTTGGTTGGCACCGGCATCTGGCTCACCATCCGCCTGCGCTTATTGCAGGTGTTTAAGCTGGGCACTGCATTAAAACTTATCTTTTTTGCCAAAAACGACGGCCACGGCGACGTTAACAGCTTTAAAGCGCTGTGCACCGCACTTGCGGCAACGGTCGGCACCGGCAACATCGTCGGCGTAGCCACCGCCATTAAAGCAGGCGGCCCGGGCGCACTGTTCTGGATGTGGATGGCTGCCTTCTTCGGCATGGCAACCAAGTACGCCGAATGCTTACTTGCGGTAAAATACCGCACGGTTGATGGCAACGGCAATATCTCCGGCGGCCCGATGTATTACATTGAAAAGGGCATGGGCAAAAAATATAAACCGCTGGCCATTTTGTTTGCAGCCTTCGGCGTTCTGTGTGCCTATTTCGGCATCGGCACCTTCGCGCAGGTAAACTCCATTGTAGAAATTACCCAAATCACCGCAGGCATCCCCGTAACCTACACCGGCATTGCCATTACCGTACTGGTTGCGGTAATCACCATCGGCGGCCTGCAAAGCATCGCTAACGTAGCCTCCAAAATAGTGCCGTTCATGGCAGTGCTGTACCTTTTAACCACGGTTGGCATTTTAATCGCTTTCGCGGACCAGCTGCCCGCAGCCTTTGCCAGCGTTATCGACGGTGCGTTTACCGGCACGGCGGCAACCGGCGGCTTTTTAGGCGCCAGCGTAATGATGGCCATGCGCAACGGCGTAGCGCGCGGCGTATTCTCCAACGAATCCGGTCTCGGCAGTGCACCGATTGTAGCAGCGGCAGCCAAAACTAAATGGCCTGCTGAACAGGGCCTCGTTTCCATGACGGGCACCTTTATTGATACCATCATCATTTGCAGCCTTACCGGCTTAACCTTAATTGTTACCAACGTATGGCAGGGCGACCTTAACGGCGCAGCCATGACGGAACAGGCCTTCTCCATGGGCCTGCCCACTTTCGGCAGCCTGCTTTTGTTAATTGGCTTGGTGCTGTTTGCCTTTACCACCATTTTAGGCTGGAACTATTACGGCGAGCGCTGCGTGGAATACTTAATCGGCGTTAAAGCAATTTTGCCGTACCGCATCATCTTTATCATCCTTGTTGCCTGCGGCCCCTTCTTAAAGCTGGAAGCAATCTGGATTCTGGCAGATATTGTTAACGGCCTTATGGCGATACCTAACTTAATAGCCCTGCTGGCGCTCAGCGGCGTGGTAGTTGCCGAAACCAAACTGTATCAAAAACATTTAAAAGAAATTGAACAGAACGAAAAGGCTTGACTTTTAAAAGATTAACAGGTATAATATACGTTGTGTTCGGGGCGTGGCTCAGCTTGGTAGAGCACCTGTCTTGGGAACAGGGGGTCGCAGGTTCGAATCCTGCCGCTCCGACCAGGGTAAAAAAGTTAATATTGCGGGTGTAGTTAAGTGGTATAACCTTCCCATCGCCCGCTCCAAATGGTTCAGTAGCTCAGTTGGATAGAGCAACGGCCTTCTAAGCCGTGGGTCGGGGGTTCGAATCCCTCCTGGATCACCATAAAAACATAGCCGTGGTTTGCCACGGCTTTTTTTATGCCCAAAAACGGCTATGCTATTTTACTGCGCAAAATTTTTAACGCCTGCTTGTGGTTTTTGCTAACCATGGCAGGCGTTATTTTTTGTTTGGCGGCAAGTTCTTTGCCGGTGTAGCCTTCAAAGTACAAGGCTTTAATGGTATTCCGTTGTTTTTCAGTTAGCTTCTTTAACGCAAGTTCCAGTAAAATCGCCAGTTCTTCACGCTCTATAATATCTTCGCCCAGGGCGGATATATTTGCTTCGCCGTCCTCAGCAGGCAGGGCAGCTTCATTATTTTGGCGTTCCCATGCTTTTTTCATTTCATCGTAAAGGGCAAAATGAATGCGGCAGCGGATGTAACCGGGCAGGTTAGTAAAATCCGCACCATTATAACTCATTATAATTTCGATAAAGCGTAAACGCGCAAGGCTCAAGCCTTCTTCAAAGCCGATGGCGTTATAAAAAATCTCGCGTTTCATTTCCTTGCGGAACAGGGGCTCAAACATAATACAAAGTTCTTCCAGCGCTTGTGTGCTGCCGTTTTGAGCGGCGCTAACAAGCGCTTTTAATTTTTGTGCCTGCTCGTTTGCGTTTTGGCTGGGCGGGTGCACGCCTTTAGCACCCTTAAAGTTGTTTGCAATATTTAGTTTTGCTTTTACTGTCATAAAAATGACCTCCTTAAAATTAAAAATTAACCAGCTTTTTGGCGTCCACAAAAAGCGGCGAAAAATATCTTACCAAAAACAAAAGGCTAATTTCAAGACTGTTTTTACAAAATTTTTTATGATAAACTGAAAAATTTACGCTTAACACAAAAAAGTTACCAGTTGCAAGACTAGTTTAAGTTAGAATTATTTCTTTGTAAGTGTCTTGCGGGGGGGATTAGTGTGGTAAAATTATATAATCAAAGGCTTGGTTGTATTTTTTACAAAAATCGTGGGAAAGGAATGGATGAAATGAAAAAGAAGCAAATGCTGGCGACGCTGGTAATGCTAAGCCTGTTGCAGGGAAGCGTGTATGCGGCTAATGAAGCGCAATTTAATGATTTTTTTGATGTAGGACGTAATCAGAGTAATGATTCCTATTTTAAAACTAAAAAAGTAGATGGTGTTTATCAAGTAGTAAAAGATAATTTAGCTGGAGAACGAGATACAGTAAATAATAATGGCGACGAAGTTACTTTTAATATTTATTCAGAAATAGAAAGAGATGAAAATACTGGCCTTGGAACAATTTTTTATATAGGAAATTATAAATGGGATGGAAAGAAATATGTATTAAATTTTCATAATGATGCTGTTTTTGATGGAGGAGTGAATGATTCTGGAGTTGGTCAGTCCTCATTTTATGTTGGCGGTTATGATTTTGCAAGTGGTGACATTACTATTAATTTGGATGATGGAAAAACATTTTCTGTAATAGGAACTACTAACATTACTAATAATAATCAAATGTTTCATATAGAAAATGGTTCAACTGTAAATTTTAATAATGGCAATCTTTATATTGAACATGTTTATCCTACGGTACAGAGTGATTATGAAGAAGGAGATTTGGTTAGTGCTGATTTTGCACAAGCCGTTTGGATTGAAAATGAATCTCTGCTAAATGTTAATAATGATTCTGTAAAAATTTTAAAAAGCTTTAATCAAGATGAAAAAATTTGGTCTGGGTTTTATGACGCAGGATTGGAAGTAGTAAATTCTACTGCTATTTTTACTACTAAGGAGTTCTTTGTTGGCAGTAGTAATAAAGAGAAATATGAAAGTTTTGATTATGGATTATGGATTGAGGATGGTAGTGAAGTAACAATTAATGCAAATAAAGTTGATATTTATGGCGAAAATGGTATTGTTGGGGAACGAAAAGGAAAAGTTGAAATTAGTGGTGACTATATTAATATTTATTCAAATGATAAATCTATTTGGGCAGTTGGCGATGGTAGCAATATAAATATTACGGGAGCTGTTAATATAAACGGTCAGTATAATGACGGTATAAATGTTTATAGGAATAATGAAGAAAAAAACGGAATTGCTTTAGTTGCCGGTAAAGAGGGAACTTCAAGCAATAATAAATACGGCGAGGTAAATATTAACCTTAAAGGAACAGATAACAGCTATATTACCGGCGATATTATCGGAGCGAGGAATGGTGTTGTAAATATCAATAGTGATAATTACAACGGCGAGCTTGTAGTTCATGGCGATATTTTGGCAGGCAACGGAGGTACGAGTCAAAATGATGCAGGGCAGGATGTAACTGTTGGCGCAGTAAATTTTGATTTGGGTAATAATGGTTATCTTGAAGGACGCGTAGATGATTATCAGGATGCCGATTTAAAAGATGATTTAGAATTTTTTGACCCTCATTTTACGGATGGAAAAGTTAACAGTGCCGGTACAGTAAATTTAACTATGGGTGAAGGTTCCAAGTGGAACGTAACCGGCCAAAGCTGGGTAACAACGCTTGACGGTGAGAATAGTGTAATTGATTTGCGTGGCGAAGACACAGATGGTTATGCAGTTCATATTGGTGAACTTACTGGTAATAACACTTTTGTTGTAAATCTTAATGCTGATAAACATGAAGTAAGTGACATGATTTATATCGGTAAAGGTACAGATGAACAGCAAACTTTGGAAATTAGTAATGAGCGTGAGCTTTTAAACCAAATGGATGTTAACGAACGCCTGCGTTTTGCTACAGTTGCCGAAGCAGGTGGCGGTTTTGGGGATAACTACACAGTTAAGGGACGCGGCATTAGAAACGTAAATTTTGATATTGAATATGTCGATTACAATGCCGAAAGTGAACAAAATGAACTTGAAAACAATTCTTACAACAATGCTGCTTTTGGCGAAGTAAAACCTGGTACGGATTATGTTGATAAAACATACGGTACTGGTTCGGAAAGTAATAATGTATATCTCGTCCGTACTGAAAATGACACCCCTGTTGTTAACCCTGACGAAGATTTAACAGACAGCGGCAAAACGGTTATTAACATGAGCCGCGCTAACTATAAAAACGCCATTTACATGGACAGGTTAAATAAACGCCTCGGCGAAGCACGCTATATTAATGGCGAAGAAGACCAGGGCATGTGGGTGCGCCTGCGCCATGACCGTATTGGGCAAAGCGGCGACTTCCGCAGCATGAACACCATGTATGAGCTTGGCTATGACGAAAAGCAGGACTGCGATAATGGCGAACGCAGAATAGGCTTTGCTGTTGACTATATGCGCGGCAGCACAACTTACAGCGATATTTTAGGCAAGGGCGAAACCAAACGCTACGGCTTGTGGCTGTACGATACCTGGCTGGGCGACAAAGGGCATTATGCCGATTATGTATTAAAATGGGGGCACCTTTCCAACGATTTTGATATCCGCGACAAAGAGAGCTTTGAACGCGTAACCGGCGATTACAGCAACAACGTATTTAGCGCCAGCGCGGAATATGGGCGCAAGAAAGACCTTGGCAACGACTGGTACATTGAGCCGCAGGCACAGCTGCAACTGGCACGCGTAACCGGTGCGGAATACACAACAACTATGCAGGACACCAAAGTAAGTGTGGACGGAATTAACAGCTTAATTGGGCGTGCAGGCTTCCGCCTTGGGCGCGACCTTGACGAGCGCAGCACGGTTTATGTTAAGGCAGATTTGCTGCACGAATTTTTAGGCGACCAGACGATAACCGCAACAGACCCCACCGGCAGCATACGCGAAACCTTTGAGAATAAAGGAACGTGGTATGACGTAGGCTTTGGTTTTGCAACCGCAATGGGTAAAAACAGCTATGCGTTTATGGATTTTGAAAAATCCTTCGGCAACGATAACGACGAAACGTATCAGATTAACGCCGGTGTGCGGTGGACGTTCTAATTTAAAACAGCAGTGCGGAAAAATCCGCACTGCTTAAAGCTATGCAAATTTAAAATTCAAGGTTAAAGGGGAATTTATTTTGAATAAGAAGAAAATTTTAGCAACTTTGGTAATGTTAAGTTTAATGCAGAGTAGTGTATATGCGGATGGCGGTGTTATTACAACGTCGAGTCCGGAAGCTGGAGAATATGAAAGTATTAATATTAATAATAAAGCAGAACTTGATATTGATGGTTTAGTTTATAGGGGAAAAGATATAGTTATAAATAATGGTGGTAATATAACATTAGACGGAGAAAGCAATGTTTATGGCATTAGTGTAGATGATGACAATAATAATTCTGGTAATTTAGATGTTAAAGGGAATTTAGAAATAGATATAAAAGGTGCAAAGGATAAGAGTAAATTTGTTATAGGTGTATGGAGTAATAGCCTTTATAGTTTTTTCCCTGATATTCCTGATGCTGAATATAAAGGGGGTACTATCTCTTTAGATGATACTAAAATTTTAGTAGAAACAGGTAGTAAAGGTTTTGGATTAGTTGCCGGTTCTACTTTTGGTAATAATAGTGCTAAAGGTGGACGTATTGTTTCTAATGGGGATTTGGATATTACGGTAACTGATACTAGAGTAACCGACTATGATCAAGATTGGGTAATGGGTGTGCTTGCGTATGACCAGGGCGTAGTAGAAATTAAAGGTGAAAATAATGAAATAAACGTAACTGGATTAGGCGATGGCGAGGCTAATCACGATATTGCCGGTTTGTATTCCAGTCACGCTGGTAAAATAATTTCTACAGAAAATAGTAATATAACAATTGATGTAACAGGAAGAAAAATTTATGGTATAGGTACAGGATTTTATGATCAACTGGCTGGAGACCAAGATGATGAGACAAAGGAAACTATTGTAGGTAAAAGTTCTGTAGATTTAAAAGGCAATACCATAATTAACTTAAATAGTTCATATACTGGTTACGGTGTTCATTCTTCTATGAAAGCTACAACAACGTTAAATAATGTTACTATTAATTTTAATCAGGGGCAAACTAATATCGGTTTAATGACTCAGACTGGCGGCATAATTAATGTTAATTCTGCGAAAATCGGTCTTAATGGTAATATTATTGATCCAAACAAGATTATAGCTGTAAATTTATATGGCAAAAAAGACTTGTATGGTATTAGTGATGTCTATGGAAATAATTCAGGTACGATAAATATTAATAATGATAAAACAGGCACGGTAAAATTAAATGGAAAAATTCGTTCGTTAGAAAACGGCATTGCTAATATAACTTTAAGTAATAAAGATTCATTTTTATATGGTAATACTCAATTAAGCCAGATATATTCTGAAAATGGTACTATTAATTTAGATGTTATGAATGGTGCAAAATGGATTAATGTTCAGGATGAAAATGATGAAGACAGCCGACTTACAACATTAACTTTAAAAGATAACGGGTTAGTTGATTTAACAGATAAAACTTACAATGCTGAAAATTTCCAAAATATTTATATTGATAAAGAATTTAAAGGCGGCAACGGTACAATTAATATGGACATTGACGCCAGCACAAATATTAATAATAGTGACCGAATTTATGTAGAAGGTACGCATAGCGGCACGCATTACATTACTTTAAACAATATTGGTGCTAATACTGACGGCGCAGCAGGCACGGTGCTTGTAAGCGTAAATGACGAGCGCGGTAATTTTGAAGCTAATGACAGCGAGGGAACATTGTACTGGAACCGTTATGCTCTTGGTTCTAAAGAGAGCGCTACTGACGGTTATAATACCGACTGGTATTTAAAAGAAGTAGAACAACTTGACGAACCTACAACCTCCGTCGATACCATTCTTGGCGCCAATGCACTTGGTTACCATACGTGGCGTGCTGAAACAGATAAACTTATGAAACGTATGGGTGACCTGCGCCACAACGGCGAAGATGAAAAAGGCGCGTGGTTCCGCGTACGCGGTGCGGAAATCAGCCGTGACGGCGAAGCCAGCTTTGAAAACAAATACACCGTTTATGAACTTGGCTATGACGAAATTACCAAAAAGACCGACCGCTTTACACGTTATCAGGGCGCGGCTTTAAGCTACATTGACGGCACAAGCAGCTTTGCACGCGGCAGCGGCGAAAACGACGGTAAATCCATTGCTTTTTATACCACGGAAATGCGCAACAAAGGGCATTACTTAGATTTGGTATTTAGAATTGCCGACATGGACAGCGACTACAAGGTTTATGACACCAACGGCAATAAAATTACCGGCGAGCCGGAAAATGTAGGTGTATCGTTAAGCGCAGAATACGGACGCAAAAAAGTAATGGACGACAACGGCTGGTATATTGAGCCGCAAGGGCAGTTAACGCTTGGTTATTTTGGCGGCGATAACTACCGTGCAAAATATGTAGACCAGTATATTGACGTACACCAAAGCGGCATACCCAGTGTGTTGGGGCGCATTGGCTTTAACATTGGCCGCGATATTGACGAAAACACCAATATTTACTTAAAAGCCAACTTACTGCATGAGTTCTGTGGTGACTACGACGTAGACATGGTAGACAGCGCAGGCAACAGAAGAACTGAAAGCGATACCTTTAACGATACATGGTTTGAATATGGTATTGGTGCAGCAATAAAAACCGGTAAAAATAATCATATCTATTTTGATTTTGAGAAAACAGCAGGCGGCGATTTTGAAAAAGACTGGGCGTGGAACGCCGGTATGCGCTGGACGTTTTAACGGCATAGCCGTATAACAAAATAAAAGGGGGCAAAGCTCCCTTTTCTTTTAATAACCATTTAATATAAAATAATAAGTTTTGTAATGAATAATTAGCAGTTATTGCACGCCAAAGGCTGCACTATGGCAACAGCAAGCAAATAACTGCGCTAAACGGCATACGTCCGCGCAAAGCAGCGGACTGTACAAAGTTTAATATGCTTTATTTAGCCGCCGCAGATTCGCTT
>CASEIL010000008.1 GCA_949288065.1 uncultured Phascolarctobacterium sp. | reverse complement strand
TTTTTCACCATTGTATTGAGCACTATGATATGTATAACTTCCATCCTCATCGAAATTAGTTGCCGTTACGTTGCCGCTGTTTTCGGCGTTTTGTACGGTGGTGCCTTCCATATTGCCGACGATGCCGCCGACGTTGTATTTACCGCTAACGTCCAAACGGTTATAAACAACTTGTACGTTTTCAACAGGTTTTCCATTTATTTCAGAAGGATTACCAATGGTAGAATTTACGGCACGGCCAACTAACCCGCCGACGTTAGCCTTTGTTCCAGATACATCGCCGAGGTTGTAGCTGTTGCCGTCTAAAGTACCGTTATACATATAACCGATAAGACCACCGGCATTACTTACAGAAACATTATTTTCACCATTACTATGTACAGTGCCCGTATTGATAAGATTTGTAAAATATGAATCTGATTTTATATCATCTATATTACCATTTTCTGTGTTATTGAGCTCATCGCCGCTATAACCTACAATACCGCCTACATCAGTATTGCCTGTTACAGAAGCACTGTTTGTAGCATTAGTAATATGCGTATTGCCTAAAGCTGCGCCAACAACACTGCCTACTACGCTGCCGCCGGTAATACTGCCGCCAACTAACGTTACATTATTAATGTTTGCATCATGCGCAACGCCAAATAAGCCAACATTGGTTTTATCGGATTTATTAATATTTAAGCCAAAAATATTATAGTCGATGCCGTCAAAATTACCGCTAAAACCGTATTTCCCTTCCTCATTAACGATAACCTTGCCACTATCATTAAGCCCTATGGGGTTAAATCCACCTTGTTCCGTTCCCGTCGCGTCAATACTGTTTCTCAGTGCATAGTTGCCGCCAAGATTGGTGTTAATGGCTTGCAGCTGTTCAACATCTTCAACCCACATATAGCCTTTAACATTGCTTGCAGTATCAGAACCGTTTACATATACATTGTTAAATTCTTTATCTTTACCGTCATAAGTACCTTTATTTTCTCCAGCATTATAAGCATCATAACCAATAATAACATTACCGGCATCATTGGTATGTACTTCAAAATTATTATTTACTTCGTCACCAGCAGCAGTTTTAATACGCTCGCTGTCGATAACAATGCGTCCGTCGCCTTCAAAGGTTACTTTATTGGCATTGATGTTGCCAAGGCTCATTAAGGCAGCATCACCGGTAGTACCTTGTCCCATTATACGGTTAATATCAGGATTTACATTATTTATTGCTTTCCAATCAACTTTATCTAAATTTTTATTTGATACATGTAAACTGCCCACATTTATCTGTGCGCTTGGCCCTATTTGCACACCGGCAGTATTTACAACATAAATATTACCGCCCAAGCCATTAATTGTGCCGTAAATTTGCGAAGCAGCACCACTGTTAACATAGTTTAAAGTATTAAAATTACTTTTATCAGATGTAAAATTAACTGTTGCACTGCCGCCAACATCAAAACTTTCCCATTTAATAACAGCATTTTGATTGGCTTGATGAACATTCATAGTTAAATCATTAGGTTTGCTAATACTGCCAATAATATTGCCGTCCATTCCAGTGAATTGATGCTTATTATCAATCACAGAACCTGTAACAAATTCCTTGCCGTCAAAGAACTGTCCGCCCTGCGGCAGGGCATTATTTGCCACTACGCTGGTTGCAGCGTGCAGCGGCAGGGTGTACATTACTGCGGAGCCTGCTAAAAGGCATATTAACAAATTACGCTTAAGTTTTTTATGTTTGCTCACGATAAAACCTCCGTAACATTAACCATTTCAATAAGTTAAACTGTTTATACAAAATTAAAACATTTTATAAAGTTGGAACCACAGCCTGCCGTCGTGGTCGTCGCGCTCAATGCGGTCGGGGCGCGCGTCAATTTTGCGGGCGTAATCAAGCTGGGCATACCAGTCGCCCGGTTTGGCGTAGCGCAGGCCTACGCCCCAGCCTGCAAGGTGGTCCATAGTGCCGTCGAATTTGTTTTTAACAGCGCCGTTGTCGATAAACACTGCCGCTTCCAGCCCTTCAATGCCGGTTGCGCGACGAATTTCCGCCGTTGCCAGGTAGCCCACGTCGCCGTAGCCGTCGCTCGCGCCGTAAGCGCGCACGCCGTTAATGCCGCCCAAATAAAACTGCTCGCTGCCGTCCAGCGCGCGGTTTGCCAGCTGGCCGCTGGCTTTAACGCGGTAGTTCCAGTCGCCGTCGTACCAAATGTTCAGCAAATCGCCCGTCAGTTTGTGGTAGCCGCCGTCGTAATAGGCATCCATGTCTTCGGTGTTAATATCGCCATACCAGTAAATTAAGCTGTACTGCGTAAACTGGTTTACATTATACTGGCTGCCGCTGATGCCGATATGCCATACGTCGGCGTCCTTTTCGGTTTTCATGCGGCCAAGTTCGTTGACGCTGAAGCGCAGCTCGTCCTCAATATCGCGGTGGTCGTAACCGTAAATAGCTGTGATGCGGTTCGAGCGGTCGCGGTAAACCGGCGTCATGCCATAAAGGCTGAGGCCTTTGGATTCGCCGAGCGTATCGTAAAGGCTGTTGGTGCTCATTTCGTAACTGCTCTGGCTGTAAGCCACACCCACGCGGGTGCCGCGGCTGCCAACGGGCAGCTCGTAGCGGATGCCGTAGTTTTTAACGTCGTGGCTGGAGAGCATACCGTTTAAAATAAATTTATCGCCGATTTTGCCGGGGTTATTAATTTCGGTGTTAAAGCCGTAGCGATAGCGCCCGCTCCAGTAGCCGCCGCCGTTATCAACAAACACATAGTTGTTCCACACCGGCCTGCGGGTTGCCTCAACGTCAAGGCTGGTTGTGCCCGGCTCGCCGCCCGGTTTAAGCACGGCGCGCGCCTGCACGCCCGGCAGGTCGTTTAAGTTGTTAATGGCGTCCTCCAGCTTGCGGTCGGTAATGGTTTCGCCGCTTTTTAAGCCGCTAAGGTAGTTATTCAGCACGCTGCCCGCAACGTCGGTGGTGTTTTGCGTAAGCGCAACCTCGTCGTATTCGGCAACGTAAATTTTAATTTCCAAATTGCCGCCTGCAACCTCCTGCGGGGGCACAACGGCCTGCGCAACGGTGTAGCCGCATTCCTTGGCATAGGCTGTAAGCTCTGCCGTAAGGCGGTTAAGCTCTGCCACTTTTACGCTGCGCTTTTGGTATTTTTCCAAAATTTCCTGCAAGCGGCCAATTTTATCGGGCAGTTCAAAGCCCGTCAGCGTAATGGTTTTAACGTAAAAAGCAGGCTCTGCTTCCGTACCGGTGTTGCCGGGGCGGTATTCGCCCTGCGGCGCTTCATCGCCGGTAATAACATCCTGGTGGCCGGTGCGGTTATAAGGGTGGGTTGTAACCGCTTCTTTATCAAATGTTGGTATCGGCGACTGCGCCAGTGCCTGCCCGGCAATTAACAGCCCCGCCGCCGTAATGCTTAAAATTTTCTTCATCCTTTGCACTCCTGTTCCCTGTTTTATAAATGCTTTAAGCCCGTTGTGGTTTACAAATTTTTTACAACAGGCAAAATTCAATAACTTAATATTAATTTATGTTATTTTATCGTAAAGTACGGCACTTTGTCAAACAGGGCGGCGCAGTTTTTGTTAAACAAAAAATCTTTTGTTTCCTCGTGGAGGAGAAAACGGGGGGGGGTAGACAGTAACGCTTTTTTGCATTTTAATACTGTCAGTTTGAATTTTCTGTTTATTTGTTAAAATTAGGCAGCCAAAGTGCAAATAAAAAATTTGCAATTAAAATTTAAATCCTTCATAAAAGCATTCCCCTTTTAACCGCGCCAGGGCGCAGAACAAAAAACGGCATAAAAAATAAGCCCCTGCGTAAGCAAAGGGCTTGTTAGTAAACCGGCTAAATTCAACCGGTTTAAACAAAAAAACAACACCTGCATCAGCTGCAAGTGTTGTTTTGCTTTTTATTTAATTACAATTACCGGCACGGGGGAGTTTTCGATAACTATGTGGCTGACGCTGTTTTTAAACAGGCCTTCAATCGCGCCGAAGCCGCGCGTGCCGATGACAATGGTGTCGCAGTGTTCCTTGCGGCAGCATTTAATAATTTCCGGCGCAGGGCGGCTGCCGATAACCAGAGTGTAGGAACAGGGTATGCCCTGCTTATCCAAAAGATGCTTGGCCGCGCCCAACACCTCGTTGCCAACCTGCATGGCAGGCTCGTTTACGTCGCCGGCAAGCTCGCCTTCCAGCGGCAGCGAGGGCGTATGCGTTAAACCGTCCTTAGCAACGGTAAGCACCACCAGTTCCCCGCCGGTCATTTTGGCAACAGCGCCGGCGTATTCCAGCGCGCGCCACGAATATTCCGAGCCGTCGATAGCGACCAGTAATTTTTTTAACATACTATCACGCTTATTTTACAATCAAAACAGGCACGGCCGCATACTGCGATACCTTGCTGCTGACGCTGCCGAGGAAGAATTCCGCAATGCCGGAAAGGCCGCGGCTGCCAATAACGATGGCGTCTGCCTGCACCTTTTTAGCCAGCGCAATAATGCGTTCGGAGGGGTGGCCAACTTCCATATCGTAGCTTACTTCGTGCGGGTAATCGCCAACAATATCTTTGGCGTAAGCCAGCACCTTGTCGCCGATGCGTTCCAGCTCGCTGTTGCCGCGGCTGATGGTGCTGTGGTCCAGCGGCACTGCCAGCAGCGCTGCGTTGTTATACGGTTGGATAACATTTACTACAACTATTTCACTATCAAATTTTTTGCCAATTTCCAAAGCGTTGTTTAAAGCGCGCCACGAGGTTTCAGAACCATCGACAGGCACCAGAATTTTTTTAAACATACTAAAACACCTCCCGATACGGCTTTGCCATATCTTTTATGAATTTATAGTTCTACCTTTTTTTATAAATTCCTGCCTTGGCAGGAGGTTTTACCTTTCCTCGCGGTCGTAAGGCAGGCCTAAGGCCTGAGGCGCTGCGCTGCGCCCGCCGCGGCGTTTAAGCACCACAACCAGCACCAGCACCGTAAAGATGTACGGCAGCATGTTAAGGATGAAGCCCGATACCGGCACGCCGAGCACCTGCAAGTTAAAGCCCAAAGCGTCGATGCCGCCGAACAAATACGACCCAGCCATAGCGCGCCAAGGGTCCCACAGGGCAAAGATAACAAGGGCAACGGCAATCCAGCCGCGGCCTGCCGTCATGTTCTCCAGCCAGCTGGGGGCATAGGCCAGCGAAAGATAAGCGCCCGCTACGCCTGCCAGCGCGCCGCCTGCCACAATGTACAAATAGCGCAGGGCAAATACGTTAATGCCAGCCGCGTCAACGGCGGCAGGGTTCTCGCCCATCGCGCGCAAAAACAGCCCGCTGCGGGTTTTATAAAAATACCACGCCGTCAGCGGCACCAAAAAGTAGCTGATGTAAACCAGAGCGTCCTGCTTAAACAAAATGCTGCCGATAACGGGAATATCGGCGAGTACCGGCACGGCAATTTTGCTGAACACCGCGCCCGCAGGCTGACCGACGTAATCCTGCCCCAGGTAGCCGGATAGCCCCGTGCCGAACAGAGTTACCGCCAAGCCGCTGACAACCTGATTAGCACGCAGCGTTACGGTTAAAAAGGCGTGAATAAGCGCCAGAAGCGCACCTGCAACCAGCGCCGCCGCTACGCCTGCCCACGGGCTGCCGAAGCTGTTGCCCGCAATAAAGCCCACGCACGCGCCGATAAGCATCATGCCTTCTACGCCAAGGTTAATAATGCCGCTGCGCTCGCAAATAACCTCGCCCAGTGCGGCGTATAACAGCGGCGTGCCCATGGTAATGGCTGCCGCCAAAAGCGAAACTAAAAAATCCTCAGTCATTTCCGGCACCACCCTTCACAATACGCAGCTTGTAGCCCGTAAAAATTTCCGTACCAACTACAAAAAACAGCACCGCGCCCTGTAACATCGTCGCCGCCGCGGCGGAGATGCCCATGGTTTGCAGCATAAAGCCGCCCACGTGGATAACGGCAAACAAAAACGATACCAATATAATAGCGGGCGGGTTTAAGCGCGCCAGCCACGCAATGATGATAGCCGTGTAGCCGTAGCCCGGGCTGATGCCGTGCTGCAATTTGCCAACAATGCCGCTGACTTCTACCATACCGGCCAGGCCGCACACCGCGCCGCTGATGAACATCGACATTAAAACGCTTTTGGCAATGTTCATGCCGGCATAGCGCGCCGCCGCCGGGTTACTGCCAATAACCTTGGTTTCGTAGCCCCAGCGCGAACTTTTAAACAGTACGGTAAACACCGCCGCTGCAATAAACACTACAAAAATACCGGCGTGGATGCGCAAATCGCCAAAGCTCGGCAGCATCGCCGCGTCGGGGAACTGCGCCGTCAGCGGAAAGTTCAGCCCGTTCGGGTCGCGCCAGTCGCCGTAAACCAAATAATCTACCCACAAAATGGCAATGTAGTTCATCATCAGCGTGCTGATAATTTCGTTAACCAGCCAGCGGGTTTTCAGCCAGCCTGCCGCAAGGCCCCACAAGCCGCCTGCCAGCGCGCCCAAAATAAACATGGCGGGCAGCATAATAACCGCAGGCAAATCGGGAAAGTTAAGCGGCACCCAGGTTGCGGCGCATGCGCCCATGTAAAACTGCCCTTCCGCGCCGATGTTCCAAATCTGCATACGGAAAGCAACGGCAATGCCCAAAGCACACAACGCCAGCGGAATCATTTTAACAAAGGTTTCCGAAAGGCCGTAATCGTTGCCCAGCGCGCCGCTGAACATGCTCTCGTACACCAAAAACGGGTCCTTGCCGGTAAGGACAAAAAACACGCCGCAAAATACCAGCGCCAAAAGCGCGGAAGCCGCAGGCAAACCCAGCTGCGCCTTAACGCTTTCTCCCAGGCGTTTTTCCAGCACTATTTTCATTTGCCCTCACCTCCGTCCGTTACGCCCGCCATCAGCGCGCCGATTTTTTCAATATCCATATCCTGCACGGAAAATTCGCCCATCAGCTTACCGGCAAACATTACGCCCACGCGGTCCGCCAAAGCGGCAATTTCTTCCAGCTCTTCCGATACCAAAAGTATCGCCGTGTTTTGCTCTTTTAATTTTAAAAGCAGCTTGTGTACAGCTTCAATCGCGCCAATATCCAGCCCGCGCACGGGGTACAGCACCACCATCAGTTTGGGCTTCGCCGCAATTTCGCGCCCCAAAAGCAGCTTTTGAATGTTGCCGCCGCTCATCATTTTTACGGGCTGGTAAATGCTGCCCTGCTTAATTTCAAATTCTTCAACAATGTGTTTGGCGGCGCTTACGGCAGCCTGCCATTTAATGCGCCAGCTGTCGGCAAAGCGCCCGTTGTATTCCTTTAAAATTACGTTGTCCACGCTGCTTAAATTCGGCGCAAGGCCAGTGCCCAGCCTGTCTTCCGGCACATAGCTGATGCCCGCGTCAATTTTGGCGCGCGGCGGCTGGTTGGTTAAATCCTTGCCGCAAAAATACATTTTGCCGCCCATCGCCAGGCGCATACCGGCAATAACCTCCGCCAGCTCGCGCTGACCGTTGCCGCTTACGCCGGCAATGCCGTAAATTTCGCCCGCACGGATTTCAAGGCTGACGTTATCCAGCGCCAGCGTGCGCATATCGCCCAGGGCGGATATTTTTTCCAGCTTCAGCACCACATCGCCGAAAGGCTTGTTGCTGTGCGTGTAATTGGTGTTCAGTTCGCGCCCTACCATCATTTGAATGAGCGCGCTGCGGTTAATCTGCGCCTTTTCCATACGTCCCGATACCACACCGCTGCGCAGTACGGTAATGCGGTCGGCCAGTTCTTCCACCTCGTTTAATTTGTGCGAGATGAATACCACCGCGCAGCCGTTATCCGCCATTTTGCGCAGGTTGGCAAACAGCTCGCGCGTTTCCTGCGGCGTTAAAACTGCTGTCGGTTCGTCCAGAATCAGCACCTTGCTTTTGTGGTACAGCATGCGCAAAATTTCCACGCGCTGCTTTTCGCCAACGCCCAGCTGCCACACATAAGCGTGCGGGTCTATTTTAAGCCCGTAGTAGCTGCTCAGCTCTTCAATATCGGCGGCAATCTGCGCCGTATCAAGGCGAAAACTGCCGTGCGTGTCGCTCAGCGCAATGTTTTCCGCCACGGTAAAACTTTCAATCAGCTTAAAATGCTGGTGCACCATGCCGATGCCGTTTTTAATGGCATCCGCCGGTGAGGAAAACTGCGTTTCTTTGCCGCTGACTAAAATTTTGCCCTCCGTCGGCTGGTACAGCCCGGTTAAAATGCTCATCAGCGTGCTTTTGCCGCTGCCGTTTTCGCCTAAAAGGGCATGGATTTCACCGGGGTATAATTCTAAATCTATTTTGTTGTTGGCTATTACGCCGGGGAACTTTTTGGTTATCCCCAGCATACTTATTAACGGTGTTGCCATAACTATCTTCCCATCCGTTTAATTATTTGCCAAGCTTCGCGCGCTCGCCAATCTGCCTTGCCACATGCACGCCGCTGGCGCTGGCCTGCGAAAGCCCGCGCGTAATGCCCGCGCCGTCGCCGCAGGCAAACAGGTTCGGTATTTTGGTTTCCAGCCTGCCGTCAAGCTCAAGGCGCGCGCTGTAAAACTTAACCTCCACACCGTATAAAAGCGTATCGGCATTGGCCATGCCGGGGGCAATTTTATCCAGCGCGTAAATCATTTCAATAATATCATCCAGCTGGCGCTTGGGCAAAACAAGGCTTAAATCGCCCGGCGTTGCATTCAGTGTCGGCTTGGTAAAGCTCTTTTTAAGGCGGCGCTCATTAGTGCGGCGACCGTTAATCAAATCGCCAAAACGCTGCAAAAGCACGCCGCCGCCCAGCATGTTGCTGAACGAGGCAATGCGCTTGCCGTACTGGTGCGGCTCGGTAAACGGTTCCGTAAAGGTGTTGCTTACAAGCAGCGCAAAGTTGGTGTTGTTGCTGTGCAGCTTCGGGTCGCGGTAGCTGTGCCCGTTAACCGTTACAATGCCGTCGGTGTTTTCGGCAACCACATAGCCGTTTGGGTTCATGCAGAAGGTGCGTACCAAATCGTTGTAGCGCTGCGTGCGGTAAACCAGCTTCGCCTCGTACACCTCGTCGGTAATGTGCTTAAACACCTGTGCGGGCACCTCCACGCGCACGCCAATATCCACCTGGTTGTTAATAAAGCTCAGCCCCAGCGTTTTGCACTGCTCGGTAAACCATTCCGCGCCGGCGCGGCCGGGAGCAGCAATTAAATATTTGCACTCCACTTCGCCCTTGCCGCGGATGGGCAGTACAAAGCCTTCTCCCTCGCGGATGATGCTTTCCACATGGCTGTTGCATTCGATGGTAATGCCGTGCTCCAGCAGGTATTTATAAATGTTTTCCATTATAATAAGGTTGTTTTCCGTGCCGAGGTGGCGCACTTTGGCGTTTAACAGGTGCAGGTCGTAACCCAGCGCCTTAGCGCCGATGGTGCTGTTTTTGGTGCTGAAATATTCGCCCGGCGCACCGTGGCGGCAGTTCAGCTCGTCAACATAGTCGATAAGCTCAATAACCTCGTTGTGCGGCAGGTATTCATTCAGCCACCCACCAAACTCCGTGGTAAAATTATATTTGCCGTCCGAGAACGCACCCGCACCGCCGAAACCACGCATAATATCGCAGGGCACGCAGCGCAGGCAATGGTCAACCTTCTTCATCGCCAGCGGGCATTTGCGCTGGTCAATGGGGTGGCCTTCCTCCAAAATAACCACCTTTAATTCGGGGTATTTCAGCGAAAATTCATAAGCAGCAAAAACGGCGGCCGGGCCGCCGCCGATAATGGCAACATCAAACTTTTCTCTCATTCAGCATCTTCCTCCGGGGATGTTGTTTTTATTTTTTGAGCCTCGTGGGCTTTTTTAGCTTCTTCCTCGCGCATATAATCAGTAACCAGGCAGGTGCTTTCTTCCACCAGCACCAGCGCCTTGGTGGCATATTTTTCCAGCCACGGCAGAATTTTTTCGATATTCTCGCGTTTATCGACAATTTCTACAACAACCGGCATATTAGGCATACCGGTAAAAATAGAACCTATTTTGTGGTCGATGCCACGCTTGGTGCTGGCATAACCGCCAATGCCGCGCGATACCGTGCCGCCGGCCAGCTTCAGGCGCATGGCTTCTTCAATAACGGCCTTGTAAAACGGCTTATCATCCAGAATAAGGTCCTCACCGGTGTAAACTTTTAAAAAGGTAACTTTTCTAAATTCCATAATATCACAGCCTTTCAAATATAAAGCCTGCTGATAAAGCAAACTTACCCTAAAATAATTATACAACAAAACTCTTCACAAAAAAATAAATAGCGGCGTATTTTTCATTTTTTATTTTATCAGTTATAGCTGACGATTTTATTGATTTTTCCGGTTTTGTCAGTTATAACTGATAAAAATTGAATTTTAGCGTTGTTTGTAAGTTATAACTGTGATAAACTATAAATAACCACCAGAAGGAGGTTATAACAATGATTAAACGCGAAACTTATTTAAAACGCATCCGCCCGTTTATCGGCAGCGAGCTTATAAAAGTAATGACAGGCATCCGCCGCTGCGGCAAATCCGTAATGCTGGAACTTATTAAAGATGAAATAAAAAACAGCGGCGTACAGCAGAAAAATATTATTTCTATTAATTTTGAAGATATGCGCTATGCCCACCTTTTAACGGCGCAGGCGCTGCACGATGAAATTTTAAAACAGGCGCACAACCTTAACGGCAAAATATATTTGTTTTTTGATGAAATTCAGGAAGTTGAAGCCTGGGAAAAATGTATTAATTCCTTCCGCGTAGAGCTGGACTGCGACATTTATATTACCGGCTCCAACGCCAAACTGCTTTCGGGCGAGCTGGCGACCTATCTTGGCGGGCGTTATGTGGAATTTGTTATTTATCCGTTTTCGTTTGCCGAATTTACGGAACTTTATACAACAATCTTTCCCAATACCACGCCGCAGCAATGCTTTCAAAAGTATTTATTATGCGGCGGCATGCCTTACCTTGGCAACCTGCGTTACGCAGAAGAACCCTGCCGCCAATACCTCACGGATGTTTTTAACTCCGTGCAGCTAAAGGATGTTATTAAACGCAACAAAATCCGCGATGTAGATTTGCTGGAACGCATTATTGCTTATGTAATTGCCAATATCGGCACCACATTTTCTGCAACGTCAGTTGCTAAATTTTTAAAAAGTGAAAACCGCAAGGTTGCGCCGGAAACCATTTTAAATTACATTAAATACTGTACCGACGCTTACCTGTTTTATCAGGTTAAGCGGCAGGATTTGCAGGGTAAACAAATTCTTGCCAGCACAGAAAAATATTACATCGCTGACCACGGCGTACGTGAAGCTGTTTTTGGTGGTAACATGCGCGATATTAATTTAATTTTGGAAAACATTGTGTTTATGGAACTGCTGCGCCGCGGCTACAATGTTTATGTTGGCAAAGCAGGCGCTAAAGAAATAGATTTTGTTGCCGAAAAACAGGGGCAAAAAATTTATGTACAGGTTTGCTATTTGCTGGCTTCGCCGGAAACTATCGAGCGGGAATTTAGCGTTTATGACGGCATTGCCGATAACTACCCCAAATATGTAGTTTCGCTTGATGAATTTGATATGGGGCGCAACGGCATTAAGCACTGCAACATCCGTGATTTTTTAACGGCAGCAAACTGGGCTTAACTTAATAATTTTTTAAAGCCTGCCCCTTGACATGGAGCGGGCTTTAATGTTTATAATAGTTGTAACGCAGTTGCAGAAGCAGCTGCCGGGCTGCCGGAGCGGCCTGTAATTTTAATTTTGCATAAAATAATAAGCAAAGCCATGAAGGCTCTTAACCGCTTGAGATGAGCGGCTGTTTCTTCATGGCTTTTTTATTTGGGTGATAGTATGAAATTTTTAAGCGTGCTTTTACTTGCCGCCGCGCTTTTAATATCTGCCTGCGGCAGCGAAAAGCAAACCTCAACCGAAAAGGTTTTCCGCTATGGCACCACTGCTTATGGTATCGCTATGGAAAACGCCGGTATGGACGCACACGAAAGCTATCAGTGCTGGAGCGCCATCCGCTACGGCGTTGGCGAAACGCTGTTTAAGTTTGATGCCGCCATGCAGTCGCAGCCGTGGCTGGCGACTAAATACGAATTTATTGACGATTACACCGTGCGCATAACGCTGCGCGACGAGGTGTATTTTACAAACGGCAGCAAAATGACGGGTGCGGCGGTTAAAGCCTGCCTGGAAGATTTAATAGGCCGCCACAACCGCGCCAGGGGCGATTTGGCGATAACAGGCATCGCCGCCGAGGGGCAGACGGTAACCATTACCAGCGCCAACAAGGTGCCGGTGCTGATTAACTACCTGTGCGACCCTTACGGCTGCATTATGGATATGAGCCGCGGCACAGATGACGCCCAAATTAGCGGCACGGGCCCGTACATGGTGCAGAGCCTGACGCCGAAGGAGGTTGTGCTGGTGCCGAACCCCAATTATTGGGGCGGCAGGCCGGGGCTGGATAAAATAATCGTCAGCAGCATTACCGACGGCAACACGCTGGCGCTGGCGCTGCAAAACGGCGAGATTGACGCTGCACAGGGGCTGCCCTACGCCTCGCTGAGCCTGTTTGAAAATGACCCGGCTTACAAAATAAGCAGCACCGATACCTCGCGTACCTTTCACGCCGCGTTTAATTTTAACACGCCAGCCCTTACGGACGCGCGCGTGCGCCGCGCCATTGCCCTGTGCATGGACAAGGAAACCTTTGCCCGTGTGCAGCTGTTGGGTAATGGCATTGCAGCTAAAGGCGCCTTTCCGCCTAACCTGCCCTTTGGGGGCGATGCCGTGACGGACAGCGGCCATAACCAGCAGGAGGCGCGCAGACTGCTTGCCGAAGCAGGCTGGCAGGACACTGACGGCGACGGCTATGTTGATAAAAACGGCGCGCCGTTGACCCTGCGCTGGCTGACCTACACCAGCCGCCAGGAGCTGCCGCTTTTAGCCGAAGCCGCGCAAAGCTGGCTGAAACAGGCGGGCATCCGCCTTGAAATTAACCCGACGGACGGTTACAACGATTATCTGCGCCGCGGCAAATGGGATATTTACGCCAAGGCCTTTGTAACCGCGCCGACGGGCGACGCGCAGTATTATTTTACCACGCACGCACTGGCAAGCAGCGCCTACAACAACGGCGGCTACCACAGCGCCAAAGCCGAAGCGCTGGCCGCAGAACTGGCAAACGAGTTTAACCCCAACAGGCGTACAGCGCTTGCCGCAGAACTGAGTCAAACTCTTTTGGACGACGACGCCTTTATGTACATTGCGCATTTAAAAATGTCGCTGGTGATGAAGGCCAATGTTCAGAACTTTGCCGCCCACCCCTGCGATTATTATGAAATCACGAAAGACTTAACGATAGATTAAAGGAGAACAACCATGACCGATATTTCCAAAGCAAGCATCATTCACCGTGAGGACGAAAAAGCCTACATTACAAGCTACTGGCAGAAGCGCAGCACCGGCTTTGCCAATCTGCGCAAGGCAGAGCTGCACAGCGAAAAGCAGCTTTTATGGCAGGCAGAAATTAACCGCCACCTGCCGCAGAACCGCCGGCTAAAAATTTTAGACATCGGCTGCGGAGCTGGCTTTTTTGGCATTTTGCTGGGGCAGAAGCACGACGTTACCGGCATTGACCTGACGCCAAAAATGATTGCCGAGGCGCGCGCCCTTGCCGCTGCCGAACACAGCAGCGCCGCCTTTGCAGTAATGGACGCCGAAGCGCTGGTCTTTGCCGATAACACTTTTGACGTGGTGATAAGCCGCAACGTAATGTGGAACCTGCCCCACCCGGAGGTCGCCTACCGCGAATGGCTGCGTGTGCTGAAGCCGGACGGCCTGCTGTTAAACTATGACGCCGAATACGCGCGCGGGCACCACAGCCAGAAGCTGCCCCGGCAAAACGCCCATGCGGATATTGCGCTGGAGCTGTTGGACGAGTGCCACAGCATTTACCACATGCTGGACATCAGTGCCTACAACCGCCCGCAGTGGGACGCAGAGTTTTTGGCAGCCACCGGCCAGTGCAGCGCCAGCACCGATACCACCGTTGGTAGCCGCATTTACGCCAGCGAGGATATTTTTTACATTCCCGTGCCGATGTTTTGCGTAAAGGCTGTTAAATTTTAAAGCTGCATTAGTGCGGAGCGCAGGCACGCCCCCGCCGCCCCGCACGCCAGCACACTTTCTATCTGCGCCCTGTTAAGCCCCATGCCGCCGACCGCATACACCGGCACCGGGCTATGGGCGCATATTTTTTGCAAAAACGCCACCCCTTTGGGCGCTGCGCCGGGCTTGCAGCTTGTAGCAAACACATTGCCCGCCATCAAATAACCCGCCCCAAGGCGGATAGCTTCCTGCGCTTCTTCTGTGCTATGTACCGAAGTGCCAATTTGTTTAAAGTGTTTACGTTCCGATATTGGCAAACTGCACAGCACCGGCAACGGCAAATGCACCGCAGTTATGCCAAGCGATAGTGCCACCTGCCAGTAACTATGTGCAACAAGCTGCAAGCCATACCGCTCACAAATCAACTGCACCTGTTTGGCAAGCGCTAAATATTCATCTGCCGTTAAATCCTTCTCGCGCAGAATTACTGCCTGCGGTTTTAAGCGGCAGATTTTTTCAAGCTGTTCTAAAAAAGGTACAGTGCAAATTTTTCTGTCCGTAATACAAATTATATGTTCAAACATAGCTGCCATCCGTCAGCACCGGCTGTAAGCCGGCTTTTTTTATGCCTGCCAGCACCTCTGCCACGCTGCGGCTATCGGCAATTTCAAACTGCTCGTCGCCCTCACGCTCCTCGTGGCTGTGCGTGCCAATGCCCGTGCTGACGCCTGCGGAAATTTTCGTCGCCGCAAACTGCAGCAGGTTGTCGCGCACTGTGGCGCATTCGCGGCTGCTGATGGTAATGCCCGCCTGCGGCATAAACAAACGGTAAGCGCACACCGCCTGCACCAAATGCTTTAAATCCGTTCCATTAGCCTCCGGTGGCAAAGCATTGCCCTCCGCCGGGCGCAGACGCGGGCACGAAAAGCTGATTTCCGCCGCCGGGTACTTGCGCTGCAAAAAGTAAGCGTGCAGCCCGCAGGCAAAAATATCGCGGCAAAAGCCGCTTAAACCCATTAAGGGCGCAAACGCCACGCCGCGCACGCCACCCTTTAACGCGCGCTCCTGCGTATAAAAGCGGTAGGGGAACACGCGCTTGTGCCCCGCCAAATGCAGTTTAGCGTAAGAGTTAACGTCGTACGTTTCCTGAAACACCGTTACATAATCCGCGCCGCAGCTGTGCAAATAGGCGTATTCGTCCGTGTTCAACGGGTAAACCTCCAGCCCTATCACGGCAAAATATTTGCGCGCCAGTTTTACGGCACCGGCAATATATTCCACGCCGCTCATGCTGCGGCTTTCGCCGGTTAAAAGCAAAATCTCGCGCAGGCCGGTAGCTGCAATGGCCTGCATTTCACGCTCCATGCCAGCCGCGTCCAGCTTAACGCGGTTAATGCTGTTATGGCAGTTAAAACCGCAGTACACGCAATAATTTTCGCAGTAGTTGGCAAGGTACAGCGGCGTAAAAATGCTGCGGCTGTTGCCGAAGTACCTGAAGGTTAGCCGCCGTGCCTGCTGCGCCATCGCTTCTAAATAAGGCAGCGCCGCGGGCGAAAGCAGGGCGGCAAAATCATGCGGCGTTTTGTGCTGCTTTGCAAGTACAAGCTCAACGTCGCGCGCGGTAAAGGCGTTAAAATCAACAGCGTCCGCCGCCTGCTGTACCTCGTCCAGCATATCCGATTCGATTATTTCCATGCCCGGCTGATAGGTAAGCACGCCTGTTAAATCTGTTTTCTGCATAAGCTCACTCCCCCAAAAAGCCTGTCAGCGGGCTGCTGGCTGCCGCGCGCCCCGTTACTGCGCCCAGCCCGGCAAGATACGCCGTGCGCCCGGCCTGCACCGCCAGCTTAAACGCTTCCGCCATCGCGGGTATGTTGCCGCTGGTGGCAATGGCTGTGTTTACCATCACCGCCGCCGCGCCCATCTGCATCGCCTCGCATGCCTGCGACGGGCTGCCGATACCGGCATCGACAATCACCGGCAGGTCAATTTCATCAATCAAAATCCGGATAAACTCCTTTGTTACCAGCCCCATATTGCTGCCAATCGGCGCGCCAAGGGGCATAACACATGCCGCACCGGCACTTGCCAAATCACGCGCAGCGTTTAAATCGGGGTACATATAGGGCATTACCACAAAGCCCTCTGCCGCCAAAGTTTCCGTCGCCTTAATGGTTTCGTAATTATCCGGCAGCAGGTATTTGCTGTCGCGGATTACTTCTATTTTAATAAAACTACTGCCGCACACCTCGCGCGCCAAACGGGCAATACGCACCGCTTCGGCGGCAGTGCGCGCGCCGCTGGTGTTGGGCAAAAGCGTTATGCCTTTGGGGATATAGTCCAAAATATTGGCCAGCCCACCGTCATTAACGCGGCGCAGCGCCAGCGTTAAAATTTCCGCACTGGCGTTTTCCACCGCCGCTTTAATCAGCTCCAGCGAATATTTGCCGCTGCCCAAAATAAAACGGCTGTTAAACTTATGTCCGCTTAAAATAAGTGCATCTTCCATCGTTATTCCTCCATTCCTAAAAGCAGTGCCAGCACAAGGTTGGCCTGGTGCGCCGCACACAGCGCCGCCCTCGGCGCCGCCAATCTCCCGCAGTTTTCAATGCCGCTGGTGCCATCGCCGCATACATAAAAATTTTTGCTAATTTTGCGCGTGGTTATGGCGTTGCTGCGCCCCAAACCCGCCAAACCGCTGGCTGCAATAACTATTTTATCCGCATAGGCGGATAGCAGCGTGCTGACAAGCATGGCCTTGGTTGCAGGCGCGTCCACCGCCTCGCAGATAATATCGTCCCCGGCAAAAACAGCGGCAGCGTTATTTTCATCAAGCCGCAAATTTTCAAGATGTACATTAAGTGCGGGATTAATTTGTAAAAGCAGTTCTGCTAATGCTTCTGTTTTTAGTTTACCAATATGGCGCAAAAAGTAGTGCTGACGCTCCAGGTTGCTTTCGTCCACGCGGTCAAAATCTACCAAGTGCAAATGCGTTACGCCTGCGCGCGCCAAAAGCACGGCGATGTGCGAGCCCAGCCCGCCCAAACCTGCTATGCCGATGCGCACGGTCTGCAATTTATTCTCGCTCTCCATTTCAGCCCCCTCCTACAAAACTTACAATTTCCAAAACATCGCTGTCCGTTAAAACGGTGCTGCCAAATTCGGCGCGCGGCACAATCTTGCCGTTGCGCTCCACCGCCACCAGTTCTGCGCGGCAGCCATGCGTTTTTAAAAACTCCGCCAGCGTAACATCGCCGCCCAGCGGCACGCTTTTGCCGTTAACAACCATTGTTTACCCCTTTCCGCCGCAACTAAAAAAGCTCATGAAGAAGCCTGCACCCGCGGTGGTGCACCCCTTCATGAGCTTTGCTCACTCTAACGGCTTATTAAATTGTAACTGCCTGATACTGAAAACGGCAGGCGCCAACAAGGCACCTGCCGCAATTTGCAAACATTCCCTACGTTGGCATTATCCAAATCAGGTTACGGGTCGAAGCGCACAGCTTCCTCTCAGCCTATTTGTAAGCTCCCCTTTGTTTTGTTACAGTTAAAGTATATAATTTTACGCCGCCGCTGTCAACCGCGGGCGCAAATTTTACAGCGCCAGCATTACGGCGGTAATTAATTTGGCACGCATAAAAATGGACTGCTCGTCGGCAAACTCATCCACCGTGTGGTTGTGCGCGCCCTTTACGCCCATGGCGCATACCGTCGGCACACCCACCATAGTGGTATAGGCAGAATCGCTGCCGCCGCCCACGCTGATAGCCCGCGGGCTGCCGAAGCCTTCTTCCTCATACACCTTCTTCACCAGCTCAAACAGCTTTTTGCTGCTGTCCAGCGCCACCATCGGCTGCATTAAAGAGATGGGGTTCATTTTGCAGGTTACGCCTTCAACATAAACCTTGTCGTTAATCTCCTTAAATTTAACCTTCATTTCGTCAAGCTGTTCCGGGCGTTCAAAACGCAAATCCACAATCATTTTGGCATAAGCAGGCGCTGCGTTGTGCACGGTGCCGCCTTCAATTACGCCGACGTTTACATTTAAGCCCCTGCGCCAGTCGGTCAGCGCTTCCAAATCCAAAATTTTGTGCGCCAGCTCCTTAATCGCGCTGCGCCCTTCCTCCGGCGCATTGCCAACGTGGGCAGCACGCCCAAAGGCTTCCATTTCAAACGCATAAACGCCCTTGCGCGCCAGCACAATGCTGTCGTCCATAAAGCCGGTTTCAAAGTTAAACGCCGCCGCTGCGCCCTTGGCTTCCGCCATCATCGTGTCTGCAAAATCGCTGAACTTATGCCCAACCTCTTCGTCGCCCGCCAGAATAAACTTCACGGCATATTTATTATAGTTTACGCTTTGCAAAGCACGCAACGCGTGGATGGCCAGCGTCACGCCGCCCTTCATATCCAGCGCGCCCGGTCCGGTAACACGCCCATCCTTAACGGTAAAGGGGCGTTTTTTAGTGGTTTCCGGGTCGTTAAACACGGTGTCTAAATGGCCGGTAAAAATTACAAACGGTTTATTGGCACAATCGCCAAACTCGCTCACCAGCGCGTTGCCGGCGTTTTCGTGCTTTACAATGCGTGTATTGCCGCCCATGGCGGATAAAATGCCCGCCACTTTTTCGATAATGGCATCCACGCCCGCCTTATTGGCAGAGCCGCTGTCCATCATCACAAGTTCCTGCCACATATTCATAATACTTTCATGCTGCGAGTCAAGATACGCGTAAGCAAGTTCTTTCATAGTCAATTTTTCTTCCCCCAATCAGCAGGATACACCCATTAAATTAAGGATAACCCTTACAATAACCATCGAAAGCAGTGCGTCGATAATAGGAATCGCAAGTAACAGCGGATGGTGCTTCGGGTTAGCGCCGGAGGTTAATACGCAGCGCGCAAAATGCCCAACCAAAGTACCCATCGTAATCGTCGCCGGGAACAAAATCGTGGCCTGCGCCGCGTTGATAATGCCCTCCGCGTAAAGCGAGGCCGCAGTTGCCGCACCGGCAGCCTTGGCAAAGAAGGCAGAAATTAACGCCACAATCGCCGCGCCCGGCAGGCCAAACAGCGCCATAACAGGGGCAACCGCTGAAGCGATAATATCCATCAGGCCGCTAATCTGCAAAAACAAAATCAGCGCGTAAGCCAGAACCATGGCCGGCATAATGTTTTCTGCGCCAACGTAAAAGCCCTTTTTGCAGCCCGCCATAAACTCTTCTAAAATTGTTTTATTTTTTGCCTGTGCCGCCATCAGTTTGCACCCCCTGCTTTTTTGCGCCTGAACATTAAGTAGAACCTTACAATATTCGCGCCGATAATTTTAACGATAATTTCTACCATAAAAATTATACCGAAGGATAAAAGCGAAATCGGCATCAGCGGCGCGCCGCAGTTAATGGTGTTGGCCAGAGTGCCGGAAGCCGCATACTGATAAGCAACAAAAATCGTGCGTTCATCGTCGGTTAATTTGCCTTCGTCATACAAATCGCGCGTAATAACAGCGCCAACGTCCGTAGTGGTAAAGCTGCTGATAAACGCCAGGCCAACATAGCCCGGCAGGCCCATCAACGGGCGCAAAAGCGGGCGGATAATTCGCTCGGCCGCAAGTAAGCCGCCGCGGCTTTCAACCACGCGCACAATGCCCAGCGCCAAAATAACGGTCGGGAAAAGCGTCAGCGCAAACAAAAAGCCTTCGCTCGCGCCAATGCCGCCCTTGCCGATAAACGGCGAAGCATCGGCAATTTTGCCGAACTTGCCGACCAGCACCGTAAAGTCAAACGCGCTCAGCGGGCCCATATCCTTCAGCACGCCGCTGAACGACAGCGCCACCACAATAAACGATAACCAGCCGCGCCACGTCAGGTGATGCTCATAGCAAACCTCTTCCTTCGCAGCTACTTCTTTTTCTTCTGCCATAGTAAGCCCCCCTAATTACAATTTCAAAACCGTGCCCACAAACACCTTGGCACGCATAAACAGCGATTCCACATCGGCAAACTCGTCAACCGTATGGTTTAAGCCGCCCTTAACACCAACTGCGCACACCGTCGGCACGCCCACTTTGGTGGTGTAGGTAGCGTCGCTGCCGCCGCCCACCATAATCGGCTCGGGGTGCCCAAAGCCCTCTTCCTCGTAAACCGATTTATAAACCTCAAACAGCTTCATGTTGCCGTCAAGGCGCACCATCGGCTCCAGCCCTGCCAGCGGGCTCATCTTCGTGGTAACGTCCTTAATGTAAACCTTTTTGGCAACTTCCTCAAACTGCGCTTTCTTCTTCTCAAAATCCACAGGGTCAAGGTAACGCACGTCCACAACCATCTTCGCGTAAGCGGGAACAGCGTTGGCCACCGTGCCGCCTTCGATAGTACCGACATTTATCGTCGTGCCGGTTTCCCAGTCCGTCAGCGAGTCAATATCGCACGCCTTGTGCGCCAGCTCCACAATCGCATTGCGCCCGTTCTCCGGCTCGTTGCCCGCATGCACGCTGCGCCCAAAGGTTTCCATAACAAAACGGTAAAAGCCCTTGCGCTCCACAACCACGTTGTCATTCATAAAGCCTGTTTCAAAATCGAACGCAGCCACCGCGCCCTTGTATTCCTTCATCATCGTGTCGGCAAGGTCGCTGTTTTTGTGCCCGGTTTCCTCGTCACCGGCAAAAACAACCTTAAAGGCAAACTTGTCAAAGCCGCTTGCTAAAAGCGCCTGCAAACCAAAAACGCCCAGCGTTACGCCGCCCTTCATATCCAGCGCGCCCGGCCCGTAAGCACGGCCGTCCTTAATCGTAAAGGGACGCTTTTTCGTTTCATTCGGGTCGCTGAACACCGTATCCAGATGCCCCGTTAAAACCACAAACGGCTTCGCTGCGCAGTCGTCAAACTCGCTCACAACAGCGTTGCCCGCGTTGGCGTGCTCCACAATGCGCGTTTTGCCGCCCATCGCCGTCAGCACCTCAGCCACCCTGGCAACAACCTTATCAACACCGGGTTTATAGTCAGAGCCGCTGTCTATGCTAACCAGTTCTTCCCACATTTTCAGCATCTCACTGCGGTGCGCATCAATGTACGCAAACGCATTTTCCTTCATGCCCATTTTGTTTCCCTCCTGATTATTAATAAAACAGTATTCACCGAAGCGGCAAATACCGTTTCCAACCTTTTAACCTGCTAAAGAGATAATATAAATAATCATAATAAAAATTCACACTTCAGTCAAGAAATTTTTGTATAACAAACTTAACACTTTATGGATTTTTGTAATTAATTTTTAGTATATCAACCAAAATTTTACCAAAGCTTAATTAACAGCGCCTGTTTTGTCCGCCTTCAGCGTTTACAAAGCCGCTAAGCGCTTATCAGTGCTTTTATAAGCGCAGCTTATTTAATTTATAAGTTCTGCTTATAAAACCCGCTTGTGCGGATAACAAAAAAAAGCCCGCAGCACAGCGCCGTAGGCAGATAAACTTACAAAACTCTCCATTATAATTGAAACTATTTTACAAACACAAACTCGCTTGCAGATGATAACTCCTCCGCAAAGCTGTAACCGTTAACAGTGAAGTTTTTAACATCGTCAATGTGCTGCGCGTTAGCTTCCGCACAACGGCGCACCATCTCACCACGCGCCATCTTGGCCTCTGTTGCTTTCACCTTAACTTTACCATTTTGCAGGCTGCCAAAAACGCAGCTTACAAAACGTACATCGTCCGCAACATAAGGCTCTACCGCCTTGCTGTATTCCTTGCTGGCTAAATTCAGCACCTCGTTATCGTTTTTCACCAGCTCGTCATACAGGCCGCGCCCCCAAAACGCATATAAATTTTTGGCGGTGCCGCACGCCAGCCGCGCCTGCATCTCCAAACGATAAGGCACAACGCCGTCAAACGCACTTAAAATACCGTAAAACCCGCTCAGTATTTTTAAGTGTTTATCCAAATACTCCAGCGCCGCCTCGTCCAGAACATTAGGCGCAATATGCTGGTATTGCAAACCATCGTAGCTGAACACCGCAGGCGTAACATTACGCCGCAAATCCATATTTTGCAAACGGTTATAATTCAGCTCCGCAATCGCATCGTTGCACTGCCACAAATTTTGCAGCGCCTTGTAGTCCAGCGCCCGCAGCGCCGCTAATAACTCTTCAGTTTTACTTAAAAACACCGGCAAACGCGCCGCGCCAATATCGTCATTATCCACGCGCATCTTCTTCGCCGGCGAAATTATAATTTGCATGGGTCAGGTCCTTTGTTTAATATTTTTAACTGTCGTAATTTTGCAACTATTGATTTACTGTGTAAATGTACATAGGATTAAAACATCCCCGTATACTTACTCGTTATTTAGCAACACATGTTATCACTTTTGTACCATCTAAAAGTAATCCTTAAAATTTTGCCGTCACATTTTCTTATTCAATTCTTTCTCACGCTGCCGCGCATACTTAAACACCAGCCAGAAAAACTTAGCCGTTGTAAAAAACATAGCCCAACCTGCCCGGCTGAACCGCGCAGTTGAACGAATCCTGTTTGCTTTTAACAAATGCCCAGCCAGCACCCCGGCAAGCATAATTTTAATAAGTTTCAATGGCATGGTAAACTCCGACTTAACAGTTTATTTTAATTTTTTATTTTAAAGTATTTTAACGAGTTCTTATAACCTAACAATTAAACAAACATTTAATTTTTCTTTATTTTTCACCATACATCTTTTTGTAATACTCCTGATATTTACCGCTGATAATTTCCTGCCACCAATCTTTGTTAGCTAAATACCAGTCAATAGTTTTGGCAATGCCATCCTCAAATCTCGTCTGCGGCAGCCAGCCAAGCTCGTTATGTATCTTCGTTGGGTCAATGGCATAACGCCTGTCATGCCCCGGGCGGTCTTTCACAAAAGTAATCAAATCTTCGCTCTTGCCCAGTGCTTTTAAAATAATCTTCACAACATCTAAATTGCTCTTTTCGTTGTGCCCGCCTACGTTGTAAACTTCACCTTCGCGCCCATGGCGGATAATTAAATCAATCGCGCTGCAATGGTCTTCTACATACAGCCAGTCGCGCACATTAGCTCCATCGCCATATACCGGCAGTGTTTTATCATGCAAAGCATTGATAATCATCAGCGGAATCAGCTTTTCCGGGAAGTGATAGTGGCCATAGTTATTGCTGCAGCGGGATATTGTTACCGGTAAACCATAAGTGCGGTGGTATGCCAAAACAAGTAAATCCGCGCTTGCCTTGGACGCAGAATACGGGCTTGATGTGTGCAGCGGCGTTGTTTCCGTAAAGAACAAATCCGGCCTGTCCAGTGGCAAATCGCCGTAAACTTCATCCGTGCTTACCTGATGATAACGTTTAATGCCATATTTGCGGCAGGCATCCATCAACACGCCCGTGCCAATAACATTGGTTTTTAAAAACAGTTCTGGCTCTAAAATGCTGCGGTCTACATGACTTTCCGCAGCAAAATTTACCACAACGTCAGGCTTTTCTGCCTCAAACAAGCTGTAAACAAAATCGCGGTCAGCAATATCGCCCTTCATAAACTTAAAGTTTGGCTGCTGCATTGCGTCCTTCAAACTGCTTAAATTACCTGCATATGTCAGCTTATCCAAACAAATAAATTCGTCCTCTGGATGCTTTTTTAGCTCATAGTATATAAAATTACTGCCAATAAACCCGGCCCCGCCAGTGATAATGAGTTTCATTTTCAAGCCTCTGTTTCCAAAATATTATTATTTATCAAAAATTGATTGTAACTTTCTCTTGTTCTATAATATTCTTCTTGCTCCATTCCATTAACATATAATTCATTAGGAAAATAAAATTCAGTAAAACTTTTTGTGTATCCCCATTTTTTATGCCATTTTATCGAAGCAATATTTTCTTTAACAATATGAGCATACATTTTATCAATATCCAACTCATTGTAAATATAATTATTAAATAACATGATGCCTTCCTGCCATGCTTTACTTCCCTTATATTCACTTTCACCAACTAAGAGCCTTCCTGTAATACAAATTTTATTCTGCCAGTCGTAATCAGTATATCCTATTGTTGCAAAGGGATCATTATTTTTCTTGTCAATAACGATGAATAGCCCTTGCGTCATATCATTAAGATATTTATCTTCATACCATTTTTTCTCTAATTCCATTGTTAGTTTGAACGGCTGATTTAAAAATCTATTATTTTCAGGATTATTACGCCATTCTATTACTTTAGAAAAATATTTAGGGGAAATTTCTTCTAATCGTGCAAATTTTCCATCTAAAACTATATTTTTTCGCATTAATAATCTCCTATATTAATCCGGCTTTAAAAATTCAACTATATTCTTTTCATTTTTTTGCATACCCCTCATATAGGCATCATAATCTTTTGCTAAATGCCCAATATCCCATGCCATATAGCCTTTTTCTGTAAGTTTATAAACCAAAGCCTTCGCACAAGGCCCCAGTATAAATACAAACGTCTTTTTATCGGGGGGGTATGCTAATGCTTTGTTGAACAAGTTATCGAATTCACTAAAAGCATGAATATTTGGAGCTTTTATATACTCTTTACTTTTAGCTAATTCAAAAATATCATATTTTAATTTATTTAATACACCATCTCCCGCGAATATAACTAACTCTCTATTTTTAAACAGCAATCTTGCTTTTTCAAAATATATATTATAATTAAAATTACTTAACCCCATATATAATTGTGTAAAACCTGCTGCTATATATTTACGATTTTTATTACAATGTTTTAATAAAAAATCTCTATATTTTTTTGCATATAATAAATAAAAGTTCTTACTTGTTTCGTTAAAATTATCAATAGAGTGAAAATAATTATAATTTATTCCTACATATAAATTTTCATTATTACTCTCTAAAATTTTTAACATAATATTTTTTAACTCTTCATTATATTTTTGAAATGGTATATTCTTTCCCATCATTATTTCAATTTCGCCATCTCCAAATCTGCAAAAACTTTTTGGTTGATTTAATAATAAATCTATTGTTTTATCATAATTTAAAACATCTAACATATAACTATGCTTCTCTTTTTCTTTATCAAGAATTTCATAGTAATATATATCTTCTACTGATTTTAAAATATCTACTTTTAAATCTTTATCTTTTTTATCCAAGTCATGTTTTAATAAAAATTTTAAATTTTTTAGAAATCTTTTCAATGAATATTTCATATCTACACATTTCCTAATTCTTTTACTATTTTAGCAGGATTACCTGCTATTATTACATTATCTGGAAAAATACCATTGATAACGCTTCCAACTGCTATTATAGAATTTTTCCCAACAACTGATCCAGGCAATATAGTAACATTATTACCAATCCACACATTAGTTTTTATAATTATTTCTCTAGGCGTTCCAAAAGACGTTCTCCTTCTATATGGATCTACACCATGAGCATTATGATCCATTATTGTAACACTTTCCCCAATTAGTACATCATCTTCAATTACTATATTTTTTCTCGCCATTATAAATAAATTATTATTAGCTGCCACATTATTGCCAATCCTTATTACGGCTTCTTGGCTTCTAGTCTGAATTTCGCAACTTCCGCCATAATATCTTCCTCCTATATTATAACCGAAGCTTGAATTAGCTCCTATATATATATATCCATCTCCTGTAAGTCGTAATTTTTGGTAAAATTTTACATTTTTACCTACAGAAATCTTACCCTTAAAAGTGTATTTACTCATTCCATTGTAAAATAAAATTAATTTCTTGATAATACCCATATTATCACCTAAAAAGCATTAATTACATAAATTCATTAATTTTACAAATAACATAATCAATTTCTTTATCAGTCATTCCATAAAACATAGGAATACTTAAAACAGTTCTGCTAATTTCCTCAGCAATCGGTAATTCACCATGCTTAATGCCTAAATCGTTATAGCATTCCTGTTCATGCATAGGTATAGGATAGTGTTTAAGCGTACCGATACCTTTTTCATTTAAATATTTTTCTAATTCATCACGTCTTTCACTACGTACAACAAACAAATGATAAATATGTTCATATTCCTCACTTGAAGGCGATGGCAATTTAATTAAAGGATTCGTTATCCCTTCCAAATATTTTTTTGCTGTATTACGTCTATCTTTATTCCATTTATCTAAATAAGGCAATTTTACTCTTAAAAATGCTGCCTGCATTTCATCTAATCTACTATTCATGCCTTTATATATATTATGATACTTATAATCCGAACCATAATTACCTAAAACTCTAACTTTATCAGCAAGCTCTTTGTCATTAGTTGTTACACAACCAGCATCACCTAATGCGCCTAAATTTTTACCAGGATAAAAACTAAATCCGGCAGCATCACCTAAAGAACCTGCTCTTTTATCCTTGTATTTTGCACCATGTGCCTGAGCTGCATCTTCTATTACTTTTAAATTATATTTTTTTGCAATTGTATTAATTGCGTCCATATTAGCTGTTCTACCATATAAATGTACAGCTATTATTGCTTTAGTATTTTTTGTTATTTTTTCTTCGATTCGTTCCACATCAATATTAAATGTTTCAATTACAGGCTCCACAAATACAGGTTTAGCCCCAACATACGTAATTGCTAAAGCTGTAGCTATATATGTATTAGAAGGTACTATTACTTCATCACCAACGCCTATATCCATGGCCCTTAAAATTAAAATTAGGGAATCTAATCCAGACGCTACACCAACACAATATTTAACACCACAATACTTAGCAAATTCTTTCTCGAATTTTTGACACTCATCACCTCTTATAAACCAACTTTTATCTACAACATTATTATATGCATTATTTAAACTTTGTCTTATTTCATTATGCATAGGTTCAAATGTTAAAAAAGGTACTTTCATTTTTTACATCCTTTCTTATTTACCATAAAATTTTAAAAATTCACTATAATTTCTAATATAATCATTTTCATCATATATATCTGATGCCAATACCATTAAAACAGTATCTTTTGAAAAATCATACATTTCGTGCCACATACTATTAGTAACATATAATCCTTCATATGGTTTTTCTAATAGCACTACTTCCTTTTCATTACCATTATCTAATAAAATTTTACAACTACCATGAATGCATATTAAAATTTGCTGCAAATTTTTATGCGCATGCCGCCCACGCACTATTCCCGGGCTCATATCATACATATAATAAACCCGTTTAATTTTAAAGGGTACTTCTTTATATTCTTCCAAAGCAACAAGCTGACCGCGTTCATCTCCATGCGGTTGAAAAACGTATTTAGTTACTTGCATATTATAAATTACCTTTCATCCAAATATTAGCTTTGTCTATAATTTCATTTAAATATTTTTGAGCACTATTAATTTCTTTATCTATATTTTCATTGCATTTTTTTACATAACTACTTTTGCTATAAAAATACTTACTCATAAAACAATAATACTTGTGTCGATATCTACATGGATTTATTAATTTTGGTAAACTGCAATCATTTTTTATTTCTTCTTCTAATCTCTTTTCATCTTTTAAAAATTCTGCTCTTTTGGGATGCTTAGTATTTGTTGATATACCAACATCGCATCTATAAAGGATTAACGGTTTAGTTTCAATAAATACTCTCAAATTTGGAATTGAAAATAAGTAATTCCAAAAAGGATAATCTTCTATAAATTTATAGTTTTTTAAAACATCAATCGCTTTATTTATATCGTACACTCTATTATAAAATACACCGGGCGCATATATTACATTTGTGTATTTCAAATATTTTGATATAAATGATTGTAAATCAGCCTTTTTAGATTGCTTATGTAAAAACATATTATAGTAACACATATCCATTTTGCTAATATTACTATTATTATCAAAATTAAAAACAGGTGTTATAACAAAATTATATTCATTATTAAAATCAAAAATATTGTTTTTGAAATATAAATCATCACCTGCTAATATTTTAAACTTAGCAGTTTTTATGTTACTTAATGCTGTCAAATAATTATTAACTATACCCCGATTTTTATCTTGTCTTATAAAATTAACATCTTTAAATAAATCCTTATGTTCCGCAACCCATTTTTTACACAAATGCGCAGTTTTATCAGTTGAACAATCATCACACAACAAAAAATAACAATCTGTGTCTTTTCCAAAATTTTCTATTTGATACTTTATGCTTTCCAAATGTTGAATTATATATTTCTCTTGATTATATGTAAAGGCAACAAAAGTAAAACCGTTCATTTTATACCTCTTATATATTTAAGCTTTAATTTTCCCATCAACTATTTTTTGCAGATAAATACCGTAAGGAGATTTTCCATATTTTTTTGCATTAACTTGCAGCAACTCTTTATCAATCCAACCATTGTTAAATGCTATTTCTTCTAATACAGCTATTGAAATACCAGCTCTGTTTTGAATAGCTTTAACAAATTCTCCTGCATCATTTAAACTATCCACTGTACCGGTATCAAGCCATGCATAACCTCTTCCCAATGTAATTACATTTAACTGATTATTTTTTAAATATATGTTATTTAAGTCAGTAATTTCTAATTCACCACGTTTAGACGGCTTTAAGCTTTTTGCATAATCAGTTACTTTATTGTCATAAAAATATAATCCCGTTACAGCATAATTGCTTTTAGGATTAGCCGGCTTTTCTTCTAATGATAAAACTTTACCGTTTTTATCAAATTCTGCTACTCCAAATCTTTCCGGATCTGCAACATAATAACCAAAGATTGTAGCACCTTCTTTTTGTTTTGCAGCCATATGTAAGGCGTTTACTAATCCAGCTCCATAAAAAATATTATCCCCTAAAATCATAGCACAATCATCACCATTTAAAAATTCTTCTCCTAATATAAATGCTTGTGCTAATCCATCAGGAGATGGCTGTTCTTTATAACTTATATTTAATCCATAATCACTTCCGGAACCTAATAATTTTTTAAAATTAGGTAAATCCTGAGGAGTAGATATTATCAATATATCTCTAATACCTGCTAACATTAACACCGACAATGGATAAAAAATCATGGGTTTATCATAAACAGGTAATAATTGTTTACTGGTCACTAACGTTAACGGATATAATCTGGTCCCACTTCCACCAGCTAAAATTATGCCTTTCATCACACAACAACCTCCTATAACAATTATAACGTATATTTAGATTTAATTTATCTTAAAGTTTAATTATCATTATATTTTATTCAAACAGCAAGCTTGTTTACTGGTTTCTTTTCTATAAAAATTATCTAACACTACAAGTAATCCCAAAACAAACCAATACATTTTTATTACAGCAGAATTACCGACATTATATTCCGTAAATCCTTGCAATAACAAACAAACCGTTGTTGATACAATCATTAACGCATACGCATTTCTTGTCTTAAACCAAACAACTAAATTTTTAGAAATAATATAACCAAACATAATCACAAATCCTGCAAAACCAATAATACCATTCTCTGCCAGCATTTGCATAAAATTATTATGTGCATGCGTTAAATGCGGTTCTTTAGCCAATGGCGACACATATTTCCCGCGATAATTTTCTGTATATTGCCCTAAACCAACCCCTAAAACAGGATGGTCTTTAAACATATTCCATGCGCTTTGCCAGATAAGTATTCGTTCGGTATTTGATTGATACTTATTGAAATCATCAATAGTATCCAAACGATGCATAAATTTTGTATTATTTATAAGAATAGAAGTAATTAGTACAACGAAAATAATAATTATCGACATATTACGCTTGCTTTTAAACATATAATAAATTAACAACATTGCACAAACTATAGCTATAGCCAACCATGCTCCTCTCGTACCATTAAAAACAAGAGCAGCATTGCAAATACAAAAAGCTATTCCAGCAAGCCAATAGTATTTACCTAATAATTTTCTTTCAAAAAACTCTATTAAAAACAATGGCGAAAAAATGCATAACCATCCTGCAAGAGTCATCGGATACCCATAAAACCCGTTTGCCCTGCCCATGCCTGATAATCCTTGATAAACAGCATATACTGAACTAATAGTAATACCCGCAAATGTTGTTAACATTAAGTTTTGAGCGTTACTGTAATTTTTTAATAAAAAAATTGCAGCAATAAATGGCAGAAAGCGCCAAATCCACATATCAACCCAACGCTTTAATCCATATATAATATCTCCGCTAAATAAAGCAGATAAGAGCATTGATATTACAAAAAAACTAGCAGTTATACAATATCCTCTGTAATCAAAATTTAACTTTATCTGTTTTTGATAAAATTTTATAAAAAAACAAAATGTCAATATCCCTAAAAAAATATTACCCGCTGCAATAGATAAAAAGCAAGCTATGGAAAATAAATGAAATTCTATGTATTTACTTTTCATAAATACAACAGCCTCCAAACATAATAGCTTATTACTATTAATACTATATTTATTATATTACAATCATATTCTTTTCAAAGCGCTTGACAAATTAGCATATATCTTATGCAATAATTTACAATTTTTAAAACTCCAAAGCAAAAATTCGTGTTTTTTCCTCAAATGATTCTTCTTGCCTAACTGCATTTCTATAAAATTATTTACATTCTTATATCTGTCAGAATCCTTACTTTCATTATTGGCATAAAAAGCAGTTAAAGTTGCCAGCGCCGTTTCAAGTGTCTGTTTTCTGCAAGCTTCAACACAGGGTAATTTGTGTTTTTCTGCAAAATTCAGGCGTTCTAAATATCCGACAAAACAATCATATCTGCTTTTACTGTTAAAACCAGCAGATACTATCGACCCGCTTCTTTTTATATAATAGTAATAAGGCCGGGATAAATATCCTATTTTATCTGCATTATAAATAAATTTATATGTTGTAGCTACATCTTCATAAACTCTGCCTTTTGGAAAACGTATATTACCCATTACTCTTCTCTTATAAATTTTGTTAACAGCAGAATTATCAAGGCTTCCATTTAAAATTTCATATAATGCTTCATTTTTTTTCCAAATTTTGTTTTCTTTATATCTTGGTTTGTATTTTATTTTATTTCCCTTTACCTGATTGGTATCAGCACATACTATATCTAAATTATTAAGCTGCATATAATCTATCATTTCCTGATACATATACGGCTCAATATAATCATCACTATCTATAAAGCCAATAATGTCACCTGTAGCAATATCTATTCCGGCATTTCTTGCATCACTTAACCCACCATTTTTTTTATGTATCACTTTTACTCTGCTATCTTTTTCTGCATATTCATCACAAATTTTGCCGCAATTATCCGGCGACCCGTCATCAACTAAAATAACTTCTAAATTTGTATAAGTTTGATTTAAAATAGAATCTACGCATTTATGTATATACGGTTCAACCTTATATACTGGCACGATTACCGATAACTTTTTCATTTCTCTCCTCGTTTCACTTTTAATTTAGCATACTTGTTAAGGGTATACAAGCTATAATTTGCAGCTAATACAAATCCCAACCAACCTTCCAAAAACCCTAACTGTATTACATACATTTTTATAAAGGCAAAAATAGGCCTGAATAAAATATCTTTAATAAAGCCTGCTTTTTTATTGCTATTTTCAGCCCAAATGCTGGAATAAGCATTCATTTTACTGATATATTGTTCAAAATCTTTATAAGTATAATGCTTAATGTAACCTTTAAGCTTTATTACAGGCAGTTCTGTAACAACGGCTTCATGAACCTTACCTTGCCATTTAGCATCTTTGAGCGGAAACATTCTTTTTACGTAATCAGGCGAAAGCACACCATATTTAAAATCTTTACCAAACGCACTTGTTCTGCGTTCAAATTTATAAAGCGCTTTTTTGTTTTCGTTTATAACTTTTTTTATTTCAGCAATAAGGCTTTCTGTCAGCCGTTCATCCGCATCCAAATAAAGTACCCATTCTGTTTTAACTTTATCCAGAGCAAAATTACGCTGGGCCGAAAAGTCATTATTCCAAGCACGATAAATAACTTTAGCGCCGCTTTTTTTTGCTAATTCAACAGTTTTATCAGTACTGCCAGAATCCACAACTAAAATATAATCTGCGCATTTTTTTGCATTATTAATTACTTGCTGTATATTTTCTTCTTCATTTTTTGTTAAAATAACTATCGTTAAATTGTTTTTCATATATAACACCTAAGTAATTATACCATGAATGCACAAATTTATCAGAAAAATATTTGCTTTTTTATCAAATTTAGAAGTATAATTAAGTGTATTAATTTTATGTAAAATATATTATGTTTTAATCAAGAGGAACGATAATGCAAACAAAATCATTTATTCAACTTGACGAATCTTTATTTTATGGCAAAGGCAGCCACAAAAAATGTTTTATACATCCTGATAATAAAGATTTATGCATCAAAGTCGCGTATAATAGGGGGGGACAAAAGGATTTAAAACGTGAAATAAATTATATTCAGGTTTTACGTAAGCGCAATAAAAATTACAGTATTCTACCTCAATACTACGGAAAAGTAGAAACAAATTTAGGTACAGGTTATGTTTTTGAAATTATACGTGATTATGACGGCAATAGATGTAAAACTTTAGAAGATTTTATCACTTCTAATAAATTATTTTCCGAAAATTTTAATTTAATTATTGCTCTGCTTAAGAAACTGAAATCTGAATTATATAATAACGAAATTATTACAATGGTGCTTTTTCCTGAAAATATTATATTCCAGCAAAATGCCGAAAATGTTTATAAAGTACGCATTATAAATGATATGGGAAGCTCTGTTTTAATACCGTTAGAATATTATTTTACATATTTTGCCCGTAGAAAAATATTAAGACGTTGGGTCAAATTTTTAGAGGTTTTAAAAACAAATTATAATTCGCCTTTAACAGACAAACTTATTGATGAAATGAAATAAGTTATTAAAATAGCCTGTAGTTAGATTTCTAACTACAGGCTATTTTTACTCAATTTTATCCCCCTTCACAACTCTCCAAGCCGTTATTTTCTGTGCGGCTTCGGCACGCTCCTGCACAGTGTCCGGCGCTTTGTTTAAGTCCACAATTTTATCCTGCCAGGCAGCAAAACGGTGGTTAAATACCGGCTGGGTGTTGGTAAACAAGCTGGGCAAAATGCTGCTGTACGCCATGCCGGGCGTGCCTGCAATTTCGGCCAGCGTCGGCAAAATCTGCATGGCGCAGCCGGTGGCATTTGCAGGTAACCAGTCTTTTTGCACGCCTTGCCCGTAAATAATACACGGAATTGCAGAAAGCGTCTTATCATCAACATCTTTTCTGAATGTAAAACGTTCTGCATGGTCACCAGTTAACACAAACAAAGTATCAGGTTTTAATTTTTCCGTTTGACGCACAAAACTTCCCATTGCCATATCGGCATACCAGATATGTCCAAGCTCATTAATAGTTTCTTTGTCGTTACTTATATCATCTGGAAGATTTTGCAACACTTTATTTTTATCAAACCCTTCCGCTGCTACATCAATAGTATAAGGCGGATGGTTACTTGTTGTTAAAATAAGATGAAATGTCTTTTGATTAGGATGGCTATCTATGTACTCATACACCTTATTAAATAGTGACTTATCAGGACATCCCCAAGCATTACCGCCTTCATACTTAAAATCGCTGGAGCAATAGCATTCATCAAAATTTTGTACTAAAACATAGTCTTTAATATTTCTCCATGAAGGCATGCCGCCATACCAAAATACTGTTTTATAACCGGCGTCTTTCATAATCTGCCCAATGCCAGTGCCATATTTTGTTTTATAACTCTCCGGAACGGTTTCTTCGGTTAAGCCTGCTTCAGCAAGGCCGGTTACAAAGCCATTAACCGCAGGCATTGTACCAGTGCCATGTGCCAACATCAATGAAGTTTCACAACTATTGTTGCTGTTTACCATACGCAGCGCTTCATCGGCTAAGCCCATGAGCTGATATTTGGGCAGCAGGGGCCACAGCGCATAGCTTTCGCCTAAAATTACCACTATGTTTTGCGGCTGATGTGTGAGCCTGGGTGCGGCGATAGTGCGCTTAAAGGCTTCTTCCACCGTAGGCGCTTCGGGGTTGCCACCTAAAACAGCAATTTCGCTACGCAGTTCTGCGGCGGTGATGTTCAAATCCGTCAGTTTCTTCTGCTCTTTATAAATTTTATAAACGCGGTAAAAGGCCTGCCCGTCGTCAAGAATATTTTCGTTCAAAAAGGCAGATTTTAAACGCTCGGCGCTTTCGTAATTAATGGAATGAGCGTAATCAAATGCCCCCCCGTAACGCACAAACACAAAGAAAACCGGCAGCACAATAACCACACGCAAAACGGCGAGCCACAACTGTTTAGGCGTTGCAACATTTGCCGGGCGTGTTTTAACTGCCAGCAGCCTGAACAGCAGGTAAATTAAAACAGCGGCAATAATAAAAGCCAGCGGCAGGCGCCACAGCAGCCCGTATTCGTTAACGGCGGTGTTTAAAATTGCGCCCCAGTCATCGTTAGCGCCGTTAATCAGCATAATGTTAAAGCCGGAATTGAAAATGGCGTAATAAGGTATGCGCGCGCAAAAGGCTATGGTAAATGTCAGCACCATCAGCGCGCCAAGGCAGGCGCGTATCAGCGCCGAGCGCCATTTAACAAAAATCAGCTGCGGCACGGTGGTAAACGCCGCGCTTATCAGCGCCAGCATACCCGCGGTTTTAAGGCTTAAACGGAAGCCGTACCACAGGCACAGAAAAATATCCTGCCAGGGCACGGCAGCTAAATAGGTATGGTAAATACCCATAAACGCCACGCGCAAAACGCTGAACAGGATGATGAAATATAAAAATATTTTTAAATCTTGCTGTAAGTTATGCCAAAAGATGTGAAATTTCTGCATTTATTTGCCTTTCTTGTTTAACATTTTTTCTGCCGCGGCAATAACCTGCGCTACGGTAAGGCGTGTCATGCACTGCATATCGCTGCACTGGTGTTTCATGCCGCCTGCGCAGCCGGTGCAGGGCGGTTCGGCAGTTACAATAATGGCGTCTTTGGTGTAAGGGCCGTACAGTTTGGGGTTGCTGGGCCCGTACATGGCCACAATGGGCACCTTCTGGCTGATGGCGACGTGCATTGGGCCGCTGTCGTTAGTGATAATCAGGCTGCACCTGCGCATGGCTGCGGCAAGCCCGCCGATACCAAACGCGCCGGTGGCAATAACAGGCGTGGTCTGCATGTGGCTGACAGCGTCCTGCACCATTTCTTCATCCATCGCGCCGCCGAAGTACACAACCTTGTAGCCGTTATTGGCAAAATGGTCGGCAACAGCGGCAAAGCGTTCCGGCGCCCAGCGCTTGGTAACAACAGCGCTGCCAATGTTAAAGCCAATCAGCTTGTCCTCCGGCTTTACGTTGTGTTCCTTCCAAAAGGCATTGGCTTCCTCAATATGGCGCTCGCCCGGGAAAATTTCCAGCCCATTGTTGCTTAAATCCTTAACGCCCAGCTGTTTCAGCACGTCTAGATACATATCGGCTGCGTGCATGGTGCGGTCCAGCGGCGTAAACACATCCCAGCGCCATTTAAAAATACTGTGCGTGGTGCCGGTGCGCAGCTTAACCTTCGTCAGCGCGTCGATAAAGGAGCAGCGCTCGTTGGGGTGCAGGTTTATCAGCACGTCAAAATTATGCTTGCTTAACTGGCGCGCGCAGGCGATAAGCGCCAAAATGCTGTTGTCGCGCCCTTTTTTGTCAATCGTTATTACTTCATCTAAATAGGGGTTAAAAAGCACCACGTCTTTCAGCTTTTCATCCACCAGCATGGTGATGTGGCTGTCGGGCGCGGCCTTGCGCAGGGCGTGGATAAACGGCGTCGTCAGCGTCAAATCGCCAAGATGCATTAAAAAGGTAACCAGTATTTTTTTGCCGTTCAGTTCAACCATTTAATTCATCTCCCCACGCTTTTTGGTATAAATATCGTAAACCATTTCCGGCGTAATATCGTACATGCAGTGCCAGTCGCTGCAATGTTTTTTCAGGCAGCCCGCGCATTTGGCAGGGCTGATGATAACCGTGCTGTTATTGCTTCCGTAAGGGCCGGTACGGTCGGCCTTGGTAGGCCCGTACATGGCAATCAGCGGTTTTTTCAGCGCCGCCGCAAAGTGCAATGGTCCGGTATCGCCGCTGATGTAAAAGCTGCTGCCCTTAATCAGCGCCGCCAGTTCACGCAGCGAAGTCTGCCCGATTAAGTTAATCAGCTTAGCAGAGTGGCACTTTCCCGTAATCGCTTCGCCTTTAGGCGCGTCGTCCGGCCCGCCTGCTAAAACTACACTGGTGCCGCTATTAATAATCAATTCTGCTAATTTGGCGTAATTTTCCGGCGGCCATATTTTGGTTTCCCAGCGCGCGCCGGGCACCATAACAACGTAAGCGCCGGTTAAGCCCTTAGCTGTAAGCTTATCGGCCACGGCCTTGCTTTCTTTCGTTAAATCCGGCAGCGGGAACTCAATTCTTTCAACCTTTGCGCCTAAATAGCGCGCCACGTCCAAATAGCGTTCAATAACATGGTCACCCTTGTGTTCGCCGGTAATGGGGCGGCTGATGAATTTGCTGCCCTCACGCATTTCGCAGTAGCCAATGCGGTTGCTGCAGCCGCTGATGGCGGCCAGTACCGCGCTTTTAAACAGGCCCTGCAAATCAATTACCAAATCAAAATGCTTGCTGTGCAAAAGCTGACGCATTTCCTTAAAATAATGCAGCTTATCGCCCAGGCCCATTTTATTAAATTTTACCTTATCAAAATAAATAACCTCGTCAATAACGGGCGGGTCCGGCAAAAAGCCGGCAAACTGCGGGTGTACCAGCCACGTTATTTTGGCATGGGGAAATCGCCCGCGCAAAGCCGCCGCAAACGGCAGCGAGTGCAGGATGTCGCCCAGCGAGCTCATTTTAATAAGTAAAATATTTTTGTATTCCATCAGCTTTAACCTTTTAATTGAAACATTTCTTATATATTCTATCACATAAAGTTATTATTTTCATTATATCAGCAATAACTTTATGTGCTGCTACCCACAAATAAAATAAAAATATTATACCACTTATTTTATCTCTAATATGTAACTTTAATAAGTGTCATATTACCAATTACAGCAAATTTTTTTACTAAATTAGAAATAAATACACTATTTCCCTTCCGTATATTTAATGTTTCACCATTTTCCGAAAATATCTTGCCTTGGCCATTTATGCAAACAAAAACGTTTATATTACTATTAAACATTAACTTAATCTTTGCTTCAGTGTTTATGATAACTCTTTCAACAACAAAGTATTTGCATCTGCATAGCAGTTCCTTAGCGTAACCTTTTTGATATTGCAAAAGCCTCATTGGTTGGCGAATATCTCCAAATTTTTTATAATCAACAGCCTCAAGCGCTTTTTCTATATGTAATTCTCTTTTATTTCCATTTTTATCAATCCGGTTATAATCGTATAATCGATATGTTATATCAGAATTTTCCTGCACTTCAAGAATTAAGTTACCTGCGCCAATTCCATGTACTGTCCCCGCAGGAATAAAAAATACATTATTCGGTTTAGTTCTTACTTTATTTAAATATTTTTCTATTTCTCCGTTATATACACTTTTTGCCAGCTGCTGTTTGCTGATATCATCATAAAAGCCGTAAATAAGTTCAGCATTATTTTCAGCTTCTATTATATACCACATCTCTGTTTTACCGGAAACGCCATGTTCATGCTTTTTAGCATATTCATCTGTCGGATGTACTTGAACTGATAATTTATCTTTTGCATCAATAAATTTTATTAAAAATGGAAATGCATCGATATTTTTAATCTTATTCCCTAAATATTCCGGATGTGCAATCAAAACATCACGTAAATATTTTTCCTTATATGTTCCATTAATAATTTTACTTAATCCTTTGGGATGCACGGAACACTCCCAAGATTCAGCTATATTGGCTTTATTTGATTGCTTTCCATAGTTCTTTTTTAATTTGCTTCCGCCCCATATTGTTTCTTTTATAGCCGGCTCTAATAAAAATATTCCTTCTTCCAGTTCAGCATTCAAGTTCAAATTTTTCTTTGTCATGAACGCTTATCTCCTTACCTAACTGCACTTCTATTATCTTTAAATCTGTTTCTGCAAAAATAGTGTGCTTACAGCCAGCTTCAATAACTATAACATCTCCAGGTTTAACATGCTGCTCTATGCCGTCAACAACAGTTCTCCCGATACCTTGAATAATCGTCCAAACTTCATCACGTTTAGTATGCATATGATAATTCATCTTATGCCCTTTATTCAAAGTAATTTTTATAGTTAAACTCTCTTTGGCAACATCAATTATTTTAAACTCGCCCCATGATTTTTCAGCATACATCACAGGGGTATCGAATTTATCTACAAATTGTTTTATATAACTGGACTGCTCTTTTTCAGAAACTAAAATTCCATCAGGGCTTGCGGCTACAACTACATTATTTAATCCCATGCACAAGACAGGTAAATCCAATTCATTAACCACATGTACGTTAACACATTTATCATTTAAATATGCTTCGCCAATAATATTGGAATCCATTGTTTCTGTCAATGTATTCCATGTTCCCAAATCTTTCCAGCTACCGTTAAAACGCAGAACTTTTAATTTAGGTTCTTTTTCCACAACGGCGTAGTCAAAACTTATTTTGGGAAGCAGTTCATATTTATCATACAAATCATAATAATCTGTATAACTTACAAATTCTTTTATTTTATTCAGCACATATTTAAGTTTATAGGCAAAAACACCGCCATTCCATAGTGCACCTCCAGCAATATATTTTGCAGCCGCATCTGCTGAAGGTTTTTCTTTAAACATGCTTACTTTACTTACCTGTTCTTTATTTTCAGGTATAATATACCCATATTTTTCACTAGGATAAGTCGGCTCAATCCCCATTAAAACTAAATTGTTATCTGCTTCCTTGGCCAGTAACTCTAATTTTTTAAATACAGCAAAATACTCATCCTCTACACAAGGATCAACAGGGGAAACTATTACTACATCATCTTCACTTATACCAAGGACATCATGCAAATAAGCTGTTAATAAAGCAATAGCCGGAAAAGTATCACGCCGTGATGGTTCAACAGATATGGTAACATTATCTCCCAGTTGGTTTCTTATAGCTGACACCTGGTTTTTAGACGTTGCAATAGTTACCGACGAAGAAGAATCAACCCTTTTTATCTGATTATAAACTCGCTGCAGCATTGATTCATATTCGCCATCAGCATTTTTAAAAATTTTAATAAACTGTTTTGAACGTATATTATTAGATAACGGCCATAATCTTTTTCCAGAACCGCCTGACAATAATACTATATTCATAATTTTGCTGCCTTAACTACCTTTCTGCACGCATATCATTATTTAAGAAATCATTATATGCCATCTTAATGCCGTTTTCAAGTTCTACTTTATAAGTCCAGCCTAATGCTTTGCTTTTCGATACATCCAACAATTTTCTCGGTGTGCCATTAGGCTTAGTGACATCCCAAACTATTTTCCCTGTATATCCAACAATTTCAGCAACAAGTTCAGCAAGTTTTTTAATAGTTATCTCTTTTCCCGTACCAGCGTTAACAGTTTCATTGCCGCTGTAATTATTCATTAAAAACACACATAAATCAGCTAAATCATCAACATATAAAAATTCGCGCAAAGGACTTCCATCACCCCAGCAAACAACCTCAGGTAAATGCTGTTCTTTAGCTTCGTGAAATCTTCTAATAAATGCAGGCAATACATGACTATGCTCCGGATGATAATTATCATTAGGGCCATATAAATTAGTCGGCATTACGGAAATATAATCAGTGCCATACTGTTTGTTTAAAAATTCACAATATTTTAAACCGCTTATCTTTGCTAAAGCATAGGCTTCATTGGTTTTTTCCAACGCACCAGTTAATAAGCAATCCTCCGTAATCGGCTGCGGAGCCATACGGGGATAAATACAGGAGGAACCCAGAAATTGAAGTTTTTTACAGCTATTTTTCCACGCGCTGTGAATAACATTCATTTCCAAAATCATATTTTCGTACATAAAATCAGCTAAAGCTTTACTGTTAGCTATGATGCCGCCAACTTTAGCAGCTGCTAAAAATACATATTCCGGTTTTTCTTCGGCAAAGAATTTTTCTACTTCATCTTGCCTGCATAAATCAAGCTCTTTGTGAGTTCTGGTAATTATGTTGGTATATCCTTGTTTTTTTAATTCCCTTACAATAGCAGAACCAACCATACCTCTATGCCCTGCTACATATATTTTAGATTTTTTTTCCATAACATTACCTACTTTACAGCTTTTGCAGCTGCTTCCTTTTTCGCTAATTTCAAATCATGCTGTACCATTATTCTAATAAGTTCTTCATAACTTGTCTTTTGAGGATTCCAACCTAAAACGGCTTTTGCTTTAGCGGGATTTCCCCATAAGTTATCTACATCCGTTGGCCTGAACCATTGCGGATTTACACAGACAAGCATTTTACCTGTTTCTGAATCATATCCTTTCTCATCAATTCCTCTGCCTTCCCATCGCAGCTGTATACCGGCTTCTTTAAAGGCTTTTTCTGTAAAATCACGTACCGTATGCTGCTCGCCTGTTGCAATTACAAAATCCTCCGGCACTTCATGCTGCAGCATTAACCACATGCATTCTACGTAATCTTTAGCATAACCCCAATCTCGCAATGAATCTAAATTTCCTAACTCCAAATGATCCTGCAATCCACAAGCAATACGTCCTACAGCTAAAGTAATCTTTCTGGTTACAAAATTCTCTCCACGTCTTTCGGATTCATGGTTAAATAAAATACCGTTCACGGCAAACATGCCATAAGCTTCTCTGTATTCTTTTGTAATCCAGAAGCCATATTGTTTAGCAACGGCATATGGACTGTATGGATGAAATGGCGTTGTCTCGCTTTGTGGAATTTCTTCAACCTTGCCATATAACTCACTGGTAGATGCCTGATAAATACGGCATTTTTTCGTCATGTTTAAAATACATACTGCTTCTAAAATTCGCAATACCCCTAATGCATCCACATCTCCTGAATATTCCGGGACATCAAAAGAAACCTGTACATGGCTCTGCGCAGCAAGATTATATATTTCATCCGGTTTTACCAAATTTATAATTCTGATAAGGCTTGAAGAATCAGACAAATCACCATCATGAATTGTTATTAATTTATCTTTTAACAAATGGTCAATGCGGTAAGTATTACTAATGGACGACCTGCGCACAATACCATGAACACTATATCCTTTTTTTAATAAAAATTCTGCTAAATAAGAGCCATCCTGTCCAGTTATTCCTGTAATAAGAGCTATTTTTTGCATTTTGCGCCTCCTGAATAACTTTTATCTGTTTTACAATAAATAATTAATATATTACTATTCATTTATTAGTCTTTTTATATGGTCTTCTAATCTGGTAAATCTATCTATAACATATTCTGCTGCTTTATCTGTTAACTTGGTCTGATTTATAAAATCATTATATAACTTATCACTATTATTCAAATCTTTTACTAATTTAATATTGTCTTCATTTTTGCCATTATCATTCCAGAATATTACAGCATCTTTATTAATCAATCCCGGTTCCGGATTATTAAACGACCCATAATATAAAGGAATGCATCCGCAAATAAAGGCATCGAATAATTTTTCAGTTACATAATTAATAGTATTATCATTTTCCGGACATATATTAAATTTAAATCTCTTCAAATACAACAATTTATCGTTATTATATTTATTCCATAATTCATCAGTATTATTTTTCCACGGTCCGGCACATTTCACATTTAAAACGACATTAACATCCTGATAGATCATATTTCTGGTGCCTTTTTTATCATGCTTATTAATCAAAACACATTCATCATATTTTTCATATCTGGAACCATTAATTTCTTTAATTCTTTTCACTATATCATCTTCTGAAAAACAGGGATTAAAGGTTGTTAAGATCCAGTATGGAAAACGCAAATATTTATCGCTATTACATTCTCCAAATCCCATAGCTAAATCAACATATTTCAATCTATAATCTCCATAATATAAATTTAATTTAGTAAACTTATGTTCAACATCTTCTGCCGTATAAAATACTTTTTTACCTTCAAAATTATTACAAATAAAAAACGGAGAACCTAATGGTCCAAACAAATTGATTTTAGTTTTATTATCAGGAAAGCGATGTCTTATAAATCTTACAAACCAGTTATTACCTAAATTACCGTCTCCCCATTGATTATATTCGGCATATAAATTATCAACAGTTTTTCGAAATGTTTTGGGTTTTGTAAATAGCTTTTCAATCATATTTATTATCCTACTTTGCAATTTATAAATAAAAAATTAAAATATTTTTGTATTCCATCAGCCAACAATCTCTTTAACAAAGTTTAGTAAATTGCCGCCTTCAAACAGGCAGCCTTTAATGCCTGCCGCTTCCGCGGATTCCACGTCGCGCGGCTTATCGCCGATTAAAAAGGCGGCGTTCTTATCAATATCGTATTCTGCAAAGGCGCGCAAAATCAGCCCCGGCTTGGGCTTGCGGCAATCGCATTCAATGGCGTATTCTGCCACTTTGCCTTCCGGCAGATGCGGGCAGTAATAAAATTTTTCAATTTTACCGCCTGCCGCTGCTATCTGCTGCGCCATAAATTCATGCAGTTTTTCCATATCGGCAACGGTGTAGTAGCCGCGGGCAATGCCGCTCTGGTTGGTAACCACAAAAATGGTGTAGCCCTTTTGTGTAAGGTAGGCCAGTGCTTCTTTGGCGCCGTCAATCCATTCCAAATCTTCTATTTTATATAGGTAGGATTTATCAACATTCAGCACGCCGTCGCGGTCGAAAAATGCAGCTTTAAGCTTCATAGGTATAGTACCCGCCGGTTTTATCCAAAAGTGCGCAGTATTCGGCAACCGCTTCTTCTACATCGGTAAAGCCACCGTCGTAGCCAGCCGCCAAAAGTTTCGTCGGGTCAGCCTGCGTGTAGCTCTGGTATTTGCCACGCAGAACATCCGGGAACGGAATGTATTCCAGTGTGCCGCTGCCAAAATGTTTCAGCACGCCTTTGGCAAGAGTGTTGAAGGTGTGCGCATGGCCGGTGCCGCAGTTGTAAACGCCGCGCAGTTCCGGGTGGTCCCAAAAGAAGAAGTTAACCTTAACAACGTCCTTAACGTAGATAAAGTCGCGGGTCTGCTCGCCGTTGCCGTAGCCGTCGATGCCTTCAAACAGTTTAACCTTGCCCTCGGCCTTCCACTGGTTATACATCTGGAACACCATGGAAGCCATTTTGCCCTTGTGGTTTTCCTGCGGGCCGTAAACATTAAAATAACGCAGGCCAACCAGCTGGCTGTCCATTTTGTCAAAATAACGGCGGGCGTAGTTATCAAAAAACAGCTTGGAAAAGGCATAAACATTCAGCGCTTCCTCGCATTCCGGTTTTTCGGTAAAGCCATGCGCTCCGCTGCCATAGGTGGAAGCGGAGGAAGCGTAAATCATCTGAATTTTTCTGTCCATGGCAAAATGCATTAAATTTTTGGTGTATTCAAAATTGTTCTGCATCATGTATTTGCCGTTGTATTCCATGGTATCGCTGCATGCGCCCTCGTGGAAAATAACGTCGATTTTTTCGTGGGCAAATTTGCCTACTTTCAGCGCTTCGGCAAAATCAATTTTGTCCATGTAATCCATAACCTTTAAGCCCTGGATGTTTTTAAATTTCACCATGTTGGTAAGGTTATCTACTACTAAAATATCGTCGCGACCGCGTTCGTTCAGCCCTTTAACAATGTTGCTGCCGATAAAACCGGCGCCGCCAGTTACAATAATCATAATTTGCCCTCCTTTACAAGCTGTGCCAATTTCTCTAAAAGGCCGGTTGTAGAATAGCCGTCCTCAAATTTAATAATCTGTACCTCGCCGGCGTATTCGCGCCCGGCAACTTCTTCGGGTTTATAGTCGCCGCCCTTAACCAAAATGTCGGGGCGGATTCTTTTTATAAGTTCAGTAGGCGTGTCCTCGCCGAACAGCACTACCGCATCGACGCAGGATAGCGCAGCCAGTACGCGCGCGCGGTCAAGCTCGTGGTTTAGCGGGCGGGTTTCGCCTTTCAGGCGCTTAACGGAAGCATCCGTGTTTAAGCCTACAATTAAATGCTTGCCTAAACGCGCGGCCTGTTCTAGATAGGAAACATGTCCTACATGCAGAATATCAAAGCAGCCGTTGGTAAAAACAATTTTTTCGCCGCAGGCACGCCAGGTATTGGCTAAGGATTCAATTTCCTGCCAGCTTAAGGTGCGGTAACCGTAGCCATCGCGGCGCTGCTCGGCAAGCAGGTCCTTTAAAAGCTCATCACGGTGTACGGGGTAAGTACCAACCTTACCGACAACAATGCCAGCCGCACGGTTGGCCATGTAAACAGGCAACCGTATCGCCCGCGCCGGATACATCAAATACATCCAGCGCCGTTGCCGGGGCGTTAATCGTCAGTCCGTTCTGACCGGCAAGCGTCATACCCTTTTCGCTGCGTGTAACAACTACATTATTAATATGGAAGGTTTTTGCAGCGTCGCGTGCCAGACGCAGCACAGGTTCGTCCTCATTGGGCACGGTTTCGTGCGCTGCTTCGCACATTTCCTTAAGGTTCGGCGTAATAAAAGTGCAGCCGCTGTACTTGCTCCAGTCCGCGCCCTTCGGGTCGACCAAAACCGGAATATTATGTTCGCCGGCAATTTTTATTACCCATTGCAAAAAGTTGTGTGAGCATACGCCTTTGGCATAGTCCGAAATGGCAATGCCATCCAGGCCGCTTTCAATTAACTCTAAAAGCCAGCTGCTGAGGCGTTCTGTTTCATCCTCAAACAGGTCGCCAACTTCTTCAAAATCAAGGCGCAGCATTTGCTGCTTGGCACCCAAAATACGCATTTTGGTAATCGTCGCGCGTTGCGCGGATTTAATCAAACCGCTGTAATCAATGCCTGCTTCCGTCATCATTTTTTCAAGCAGGAGGCGGTTTTCATCATCACCCGTTACGCCGCCGACGTACACCTTGCATTCCAGATGCGCAAGATTCGCAGCTACGTTAGCAGCGCCGCCCAGCACGGAGGTAATGCGCGTTACCTTATTGACAGGTACCGGCGCTTCTGGCGAAATGCGCTTAACCTCGCCGTAAAAATAACGGTCCAGCATCACATCGCCAATAACGGCTATTTTTAATTGTTGGATTTTTTCTGCCAGAAAGTTTGTGCAGCTTAACTGAGACAATTTATTCACCATCCACCAGTTCGCAGATTATGTGTCCGATTAAAATGTGCATTTCCTGTGCGCGCGCCGTAACGGGGCAGGGAATGGCAATGCAGATGTCGCATTCGTCCTTCATTTTGCCGCCGCCCTCGGCCGTCATGCCGATGCACTTCATGTCTTTAGCTTTCGCTTCGGCGATAGCCGCCAGCACATTTTTGCTGTTGCCGCTGGTAGAAATACCTACCAGAACATCGCCGCTCTGCCCAAGCGCTTCCACCTGGCGGGAGAAAACGCGGTCGTAGCCGTAGTCGTTGGCAACTGCCGTTAAGATGGAAGTATCCACCGTCAGTGCAATACCGGCAATGCCCTTGCGCTCTTTTTGGAAGCGGCCCACAAATTCTGCCGCTAAATGCTGGCTGTCGGCAGCGCTGCCGCCGTTGCCGCAAAACAGTACCTTGTGTCCGCCGGCAAGCGCAGTTTTAATAATTGCTGCCGCATCGGCTACCTGCTGCATAATGCCGCTATCGGCAACATGCTGCGCTAACGCAATGTGTTCAGCAAAACGTTCCTTAATAATATCCATAATATACCTCATTACCAGTTCAAGAATTCATATCTGATATTCCACTGAGTATCTTCATCTTCAGTATGCGCATGTTCATATTCAAAAGTAATTGCCCAGCAGCAGAAGCGATGCGTCCAGGTATAAATAGTTTCGTAATTTTCATGCTTACCTGTGTCATAACGGTTCACAATACTGAAAGTATTTCTGTCATCAGGTTTATAACTAATACCGTTGCGCAGTTCGCGCTCCATGTCAGGCTGGCCCAAATCATACAAATCGCTTGTAACTTTTTCACGGTAGTAACCGGCCCAGGTGTACCATTTGCTGCCAAGCTTCTGACCAAGTGTGCCATAGTACATCATGGTAGAACGTGTTTCATCGGTATAACTTTCATTTACCCACTTTTTACCAACCGTTAAATCAAGGAAAGTATTTTTGCTGTCAAACAAATAAATACGGTCATGGGTTAAATAGGCACCGTATTCTGTATGCCAGCTTTGCCTGCCGGTTTCGTCGTTTTTCCACAAACCCCTGTGGGCATAAAGCCTGTAAGTTACAGGAATGCCGTCAATAAAATAATGTGGTTTATAATAGAACCCAATTTCGTTCTTTTTATCTACCCATTCATCATCCTCTTCTTCCCAGCCACTTTGATAGGTAATGTAGTAATTGCGCTGGTCGTGCTTGGCTTGCAAAATGGGTTTAAAATGTCCTCTGTTATAATACGGTAATTCTGCATGAACATTAGTATTTTCATCAATGTCATAATCAAGCTTAAGTTTGATATAAGCTCCTTTGTCATCATCACCATCATAACCAACGGAAGGCATAATGCGCGTGCCGCCATCGTCATTAAGATTATTTACCCAGGTATCACGCGAATATACATGCTTGCCTTTTACATATACTTTTACGTCATGAGCCACCATTTTATCGTGAGGGTAAATCTCAAAGGTATCAGCTTTAATTAAAAGGCACGGGGAGTGTTCAACTGCCGGGCAGCGAGTAGTTTCACCACCCTGGTCAACAACCATGCGGTCAGGGTAAATAGTGGCGTGCGGGGCACGGAAAAAGTCTTCGTTACCTTTACCATGAATTTGTTTAATTTCGCCGGTTTTATTATTAAAATTGTAGTATACCCATTCGCCGTTCATAACAGTTTTAGGTTCAACCAAAGTACCGCCCTGTTTAAGCCAAACATCGCCGGTTTTCATGTTGCCTACAGCCTGTACGGTTTTTAAAGTTTCGTTGCCTTGTGTAATTACAACATTGCCTTCAGCTAAAAAATCGCCGCTGACGGAATCATAGCTGGCATAATCGCCGGTCATGGTTATCGGCATCGGTGCAGCTTTTTCTTCGTCAGCTACGTCTTTATCTGCTTTTACTGCAGCAGCCTGCTCCTGCGTAAGCTGCCTGTCAAAATCAGGCTCGGCATAACGGCCGTTGCCGGTAGTATAATCATCCGCCCAGGCGGTGTTTAAAGTTGTTGCTGCTGCCAGGCACACAGCTGCTAAAATTTTTTTATTCATAACTCCGCTCCTCGCTGGTAAATTATTTGTAAAAATTTAATACACATTCTATAATATTATACCACATATCAGCGTTAAACAAAAATTATTGGCATGGTAAAGCCGCTAATTTTGCAAAATAAAAACAGCACAAAAGCGCCTGCTTTTAAGTGCTGTTAATGCTGTAATTATTATTTAATTACTTCTTGTCAAAAATATCCGGGTACTCCGTATCTGCATGGGCGATGTGATAAATGTAAATTACATTTTCAATCTTCTTGCAAATGCAGATATAAGCTCCGCTTCTGAAAACCTTAAAACTATAACGCTTTAAAATTTCATAACGGATATCATCAGCAGCCGGATAAAATAAAGCCAGTTCCTTTAAATCTTTTATAATTTGAAGGATTATTTTGATGGCTTCTTCTTTTGCGATATTGTGCCGCCAATACGCGCCGATGTTTTTCAAATCATCGACGGCCCGCGGAAGCAGGCGTACTTCAGCTTTATTAATCATAATGCATCCTGCTTCAGCATGGCTTCAATATTTTCCACACTGCAAGCATCTGCGCCGTTCATTCTTTTATATTCGCTTTCCATTATAATGCAGCTAAGCTTCAACACCAGTTCGCGCTGTTCAAACGCTTCTGCATTCATTATAACCATGTCGTAGGCACCGTTTTTGGTGATGTAAACCGGGTCTCCGGTTCTGCGGGCTATATCAGAAATGCGAGTATAGTCTGTGCGCAGGCGCGTAGAAGGCTCGATATGGATCATGCCAAAAACTCCTTTCTTTAAAAATTTGTCATCACCGTGACGACAAGGCAAAATTTTAGCATGATTTTCGGCATTTGTAAAGGGGTTTGTGAAAATTTTTTGAAGAAAATTCAAAGGACTATATTGTTATTGCAGTATTTATCATATTTTGTTTATAAAATTTAAAAATAATTTTTCTATTAAATGTATTGATTTTGAATTTTAACTATATAAAATATATTTACTGATATTTAATATTCAATATTTTTATTTTCTAAAACCCCGCAAGGTTTCTTGCGGGGTTTTGTTATTGCATTATCAATTATTTTTTTCTGTTTTCGGGGTTAAATCATACTTTTTAAGGTAGCGGTACAGCGTTACGCGGCTGACATCCAGCATACCTGCGAGCTTGCTTATATTGCCGCCGGAGGATTTCCACGCGGCGATAAAAGCGTCCTTGTCGTACTTCCACGATTTTTCCAGCGTTTTGTCTCCGGGCAGCTTGATATTTTCTGCTTCAATAATACTGCCGGGAGTATGGAAGAAAGCCTGTTCGATAACGCCCTGCAACTGCTTGATGTTGCCGGGCCAGCTGCAGCTCTTTAACAGCTCCAGTGCTTCCGGCGAAAGGCGCTTCGGCGAAAGATTGTGCTGCGCCGACATTTCGGCAAGAATGTGTGCGGCAATAACCTCAATATCCTTGCTGCGCTCGCGCAGGGGCGGAACGCGGATAGTGGTATCAAGCACCAGCTCATAGAGCGCGCGGGAGAAGAGCCCTTTATCTGCCAAACGTTTCAGGTTGGAATCGCAGGCGGCGATAACGCGCACGTTTAATTTTTTGCGGATGCCTGTTTCTTTATTCAGCAAGCCGTTTTTCAAAGCATCGGCCAGCTTGTCGCCCATTTCTACCGGCAGCTTTTCTACCTCGTCCAGGAAGAGCGTGCCGCCCATCGAAAGTTCCAGCTTGCCTGCCGTCGGCTGATGGTCGCCGTCCTCGCTGCCGAAGAATTCTTCTTCCAAAGTTCTGAGCGGTGCATTAGAGCATTTAACTACAATCAGCGGCGCCGCTGCACGCGGGCTGGCCTGATGGATGCCGTGTGCCAGACGCTGTTTGCCGGTGCCCGGTTCGCCCTGCAAAAGAATGTTGTTGTCGCTGCGGGCAATGCGCGAGGCCTTGTGCTGCAAGGCCAAAAACTCGCTCGTTTCGCCAACCATGCTGTACAGGCTGTAGCGGGAGCTGTAACCGGTGGCATGGGCAATCGTGGTTTTCAAATCCTCAATGCTCATGCTCATTACCAGCGCGCTTTCAATTTCGCTGCCAACCTTCACCGGCATAACGGTGGTGATGTCCTCGTAGGTGCGGTCCTGCGTAATCCAGGTAATTTCGCGCCTGTGCGTGGGCGTGCCCAACAGCGCCTTTTTAATGGGGATATGTTCATAGTTAAGGAACACGTCTTCCAGATTATTTTTGCCTTCCAGACGGCGTTTGGCGTTGCTGTTGCAATATTTCAGCTTTTCGTCCTGCCCAATCCAGTATACGGCAACGGGCAGCTCTTCCATCATCATCTGCTGAATGCTCCAGTATTCCAGCATTTTTAAGTGCTGCTCGATGGAGTATTTCATCGTTAAAAGCAGCGATAACAAAAGGTCATACGGCAAATCGTTCTGGTCCAGCGAGAAGAAGGCGATAATATAGCGGATTTTGCCGTCGACGCAAATCGGCGCGCTGCACGCATCGCCGGAATGGCTGTCTTTAATCCACATTTCCGGCCCGAACATCAAAAACGGCACGTTATGCTCGCGCGCAATGCTGATGCTGGAGGTGCCAACGTCCTCTTCCAGCACGCGCATGCCCTGAATGTCCTCAATTACACGCTGGAAGAACGGCAGCGCATAATTTTTAATAACATAGCCGTCCTCATCAATCAGCAGCATGCTTAAATTGTGGATGTTAAAATGCTGCTTGCTCTGCTCATACAGCCCGTCTACATATTTAACAATAAATTCGTGCGTTTTCTGATGCTCAACGATTTCCTCACGGCTCAGCTTGTTGATTTTGGGCATGGTTTCATGCGGCAGTTTCATCTTGCGGCAGCGCTGCCACGATTCGGCCACCCACGGATGCACATTCGGGTCGATAATGCCCTCTTCCATAAATTTTTTATAATACAAAGCCAGTTTTTCTTTGTTGCGTCTTTCGCGTATCATTAATGCTCCCCCTTAAAATTATTAAGCTGCTTCGCCGTTTTCAATTAAAACGCGGCGCGCACCGTAGTAATGCGTTTTCCAGTAGTCGCTGTCCAGCGAATCAAGCACTACGCCGCGCGAGGTAGACGCGCTCCAGAACTTGCCGTTGCCCGCGTAAATCCCCACATGGCTCGCCCCCGAGGCATAGGTAGAAAAGAAAACCAAATCGCCCGGTTTCAGCTTGCTTTTTAAAACAAAAATACCGTCCAGCACCTGCGCGTCGGCAGTACGCGGCAGCTCTGCCTTATGTTTGCCAAAAACATACTGCACATAGGCCGAGCAGTCAAAGCCCTTCGGCGTGGTGCCGCCGTATTTATAGGGCACGCCCTTATATTTGGACGCCGTTTTTACAACATCCTTGCCGCGCACATCGGGTATGCCCTCCAGCTTAAAGGCCTCCCACGATATTTTATTATAGGTTTTGGTATCCAGCTTGCCGCTTTTCTTTAAGCCATGTTCCTTTTGGAACTTCTTCAGCGCCTCGCCGGTATTTTTGCTCATCCTGCCGTCCTTGCGGTCCACATCGTAGCCTAAAAGCTCCAGCTTTTGCTGAGCCACCGTCAGCTTCCAGTCGCGCACAGGCGCTTTAGCCAGAGCCAGCTGCGGCATAAGGCAGATGAACAGCAAACAGCAGATTAGTGCTAACCAGGATTTTTTGCGCATAACAGTCCTCCCTTCCGGCTTTAAAACGTACTTATATAAAATAAATTTTGCAAAAAGTTACATAACTTAAAAATCGCTTTTAAAATAAGCAACTTATAATACACTTTTCGACTATATTATAACGCATTTAACAGTTTTTGAAAAATCTTTTTGTAAAATTTGCCGTTTAGCGGCGATAAAATTTACAATGCCGTTATTGTATACAATATTATTAATAAAAAGCCATAAAAACGATTGCTATTTACAATTACAGTAAGTATAATATCTATAAAACACCTTTTAGTGTATACTTTTTAAAAATGAGGGCCATTATGTTCAGCTTAAAAAACAGCTTTAAGGGCGGCTTAAAAATAAATGCCGCCAAAGAGCTTACCGAAAATATACCGATACAGAAAATTACGCCGCCAGAAGTTGTAGTGCTGCCGCTTGCCATGCACATCGGCGCACCGGCCAAAGCGCTGGTGCAAAAGGGCGAGCGTGTTGTGCGCGGGCAAAAAATTGCCGCCGCGCAGGGCACGGTCAGCGCCAATATCCACGCCAGTGTTAGCGGCACCGTTGCCGGGATTGAAAAACGCTGGCTGCCGGGCGGCAAAATGAGCGAGTGCATTATTATTAAAAATGATTTTGCGGATGAAACCGTGCCTGCTGTGCCGCGCAGCCCGGAAAGCCTGACGGCGGAAGCAATACGCACCCTGCTTTTGGAGCACGGCATTACCGGCATGGGCGGCGCGTCCTTCCCGACGCATGTTAAGTACCTGCCGCCGAAGCAGGTCAGCATCGACACCGTAATTTTAAACGGCATTGAATGCGAGCCGTACATCACTGCCGATTACCGCATACTGCTGGAGCAGCCGCAGCTGGTTATCCGCGGGCTGCAATACTTTTTAAAGGCTGCCGGTGCGCAGCGCGGCATTATCGCCATTGAGGACAACAAGCCGCAGGCGATAGCGCTGTTTAAACAGCTGGTGCAGGGCAGCGGCAATATCAGCGTAACCGCCTGCCCGGAAAAGTATCCGCAGGGCGGCGAAAAGCAGCTTATTAAAGCAGTAACCGGGCGCAGCGTGCCGGTTGGCGGTTTGCCTGCCGATGTGGGCGTTATCGTCGATAACGTATCCACCGCCATGCAGGCGGCGCGCTCTATTGAAAGCGGCCTGCCGTTTACAGAGCGTGTAATTACCGTCAGCGGCAGCGCAGTAAACAGCCCCGGTAATTTTCTTGTTCCGCTTGGGACACTTTACAGCCATGTGGTAACCGAAGCAGCCCACGGCTTTAAAACACCGCCTGCCGTTATTATCTGCGGCGGCCCGATGATGGGCTTTGCCCTGCAAACGCTGGATTACCCCGTAACCAAGGGTGCCAACGCCCTGCTGTGCTTTGATGAAAGCTCCTCCGCTGCGGCAGTGCATGCCGAAAGCACCTGCGTGCGCTGCGGACGCTGCGTTGACCATTGCCCCATGTTTTTGGAGCCTACCGAAATTACCCGTTTTGTGAAGCAGCAGAATTTGGAAGCAATAACAAACCTGCACGCACAGAGCTGCATTGAATGCGGCTGCTGCTCTTACGTTTGCCCGGCGCACATTCCGCTGGTGCAGTACATCCGCCTGGGCAAGCAGCTTTTAGCACAAAAGAAGTAATACATATTGGAAAGGAAGTTTAATTATGAAGCAGCCGGGCAGCCCCGAACCCTTGCTGATAATTTCATCGTCGCCGCATTTGCACTGCGGCAGCACTGTAAGCGCCGCCATGCGTGATGTTTTGCTGGCGCTGGCGCCCACGCTGGCAGCGGCAGTTTATTATTTTGGCACGGATGCGCTGAACGTAATTGCTGCCAGCTGCGCCGCTGCCGTGCTTGCCGAAGCGCTGTGCCAGAAGGCTATGCGCCGCCCCGTTACCATTACGGACGGCAGTGCGCTGTTAACAGGGCTGCTGCTCGCCTTTTGCCTGCCGCCGCAGCTTGCGCCCGGGCTTGCCGCCTTCGGCGCGGCGTGCGCCATTATTATAGGCAAGCAGGTTTTTGGCGGTCTGGGCGCTAATATTTTTAACCCTGCGCATATCGGCAGGGCCATTTTACTGGCCTCCTTCCCCGCGCAGATGACGACATGGAGCCTGCCCTTAACGGCAGATGCCTCTGCCGCCGTAACTGCCGCTACTACCAGCGCAACTACTTCCGCAACGCCTGCTGCCGCCGACGCTGTAACCACAGCCACGCCGCTGGCACTGCTGCGCCAGGCAGAGCATTTGTGGCAGGCGGGCACCATGCCGCCAGACGGGCTTTTGCCCGATTTAACCGCGCTGTTTATGGGCAACACCGCAGGCTCCCTTGGTGAAACCTGCGTGCCCGCACTGGTGCTTGGCGGGTTCTACCTTATCTGGCGGCAGGTTATCGACTGGCGCATACCATTGTTTTACATCGCTACTACCGGGCTTATCTGTGCGCTGTACGGGCTTTTTAACAATTACAGCCCCGCCTTTGCGCTGTACCATATCTGCTCCGGCGGGCTTATTATCGGCGCATTTTTTATGGCGACGGACTGGGTTACCAGTCCTGTTACCCAAAAGGGACGCATCATTTTCGCTGTCGGGCTGGGGCTTATTACAGACCTCATCCGCCTGCGCGGAGGTTATATTGAAGGCGTTTGCTATTCCATTTTAATAATGAACATGCTGACGCCGCTTATCGACCGTTACATCGTCAATACGCCTTTCGGCGGAGGTAAACGCCATGCTTAAAGAATTTATCCGCCTGCCGCTGGTACTGCTCATTATCTGCGGACTGTCGGCAGCTATTGTAAATTACGCCCACGGGCTGACGACGCCGGTTATTGCCGAGCGCCGCCACCAGAGCATCATCCTTGGCTATGCCGAGGTGCTGCCCGATGCGGTAAACCTTGAAGAAATGCCGCTGCCGGAGGATGATATGATTACCGAAATTATCCGCTCCGAAAAAGACGGCGCGCCCAACGGCTATGTATACACCGTTGCACCTGACGGTTACAGCGGGCAGATTTTGCTGATGGTTGGCATCAGCCACCCGCAGGCCGCCATTACCGGCGTTAAAATTTTGCAGCAGACCGAAACGCCTGGGCTGGGCGCAAAATGCACCGAGCCTGCCTTTACCGCGCAGTTTACCGGCAAGCCGCTGGCAAAACCTTTGGTAGTAAGCAAAAACGCCAAAAAGGAGCGTGAGGTGCAGGCCATTACCGCCTCTACCATAACCTCCAAAGCAGTGGTAAACGGCATTAACGCCGCGCGCAAACACTATTTAAAAAACTATGCCGCAGCGGCAAAAGGGGGCAAGGGCAATGCTTAAAATTTTAACTAACGGCATTTTTAAAGAAAACCCGCTGCTCGTGCAGCTTTTGGGCGTGTGCCCGGCGCTTGCCACCACCACCTCGCTCAATAACGCTTTGGGCATGGGCGCCGCCTTTACCATGGTGCTGATTTTCTCCAACTTTATCATTTCGCTCATCAAGGGCTTTATCCCCGATAATATCCGCATACCGTGCTACATCGTCGTTATCGCCTCACTGGTAACGGTTACGGAACTGGTTATGCACGCCTATTACCCCGCCACCTACGAGGCGCTGGGCATTTTCATTCCGCTGATTGTGGTTAACTGCATCATTTTGGGGCGCGCGGAAGCGTTTGCCTCTAAAAACGGACTGTTGGCCTCGGTGCTGGACGCCATCGGCATGGGCCTTGGCTATACCCTTGCGCTGGCGCTAATTGCCGCCTGCCGCGAGCTTTTGGGCAGCGGCACTTTGCTGGGCCAGCCTGTAAACATGGCCGGGCTGCCGCCGGTACTGCTTTTTGCGCTGCCCGCGGGCGCGTTTTTAACGATGGGCTTTTTGTTTGCCGCGCTGAACTGGCTGGCGCGTTACAGGAGGGCATAAAATGGACGGGACTTTTGCAATTTTATTCAGCAGCATTTTCATCTCCAACATTGTGCTGGCACAGTTTTTAGGCATCTGCTCGTTTCTGGGCGTATCCAAAAACATGCGCAACGCCGCCGGTATGAGCGCCGCCGTTACCTTTGTAATGCTGCTTTCGGCGCTTATCACCTGGCTTATTTACAATTATTTGCTGCTGCCGCTGGCGCTGGATTATTTAAAAACCATTGTTTTCATTCTTGCCATTGCCTCGCTGGTACAGCTTGTAGAAATGTTTTTAAAAAAGCACAGCCCCTCGCTTTATAAGGGCATGGGTGTCTTTTTGCCGCTGATTACCACCAACTGCGCCATTTTGGGCGTGGCGCTTTTGAACATCCAAAAAGAATACACCCTGTGGCAGAGTATGGTGAACGCCGCCGGCACAGCCATCGGCTACACGCTGGCGCTGGTAATTTTTTCCTGCATCCGCGAGCGGCTTGACCCCGCTGCCCTGCCGCAGGTCATGAAGGATTTGCCCATTGCGCTTATTACTGCCAGCTGTATGTCGCTGGCGCTGATGGGTCTTGCCGGTATACATTAAAGGAGTATGCTTATGTTTGACGCTATTATCCTCACCGCCGTTTTGGGCGCGCTGTTCGGGCTGGTGCTGGCCGTGGCCTCGCGCCGCCTGCATATCAAAACCGACCTGCGCATCGCCGCCGTTACAGCACTTTTGCCGGGCGCTAACTGCGGAGCGTGCGGGTTTCCCGGCTGCTCCGCTCTGGCGGAAGCCATTGCTGCGGGCAACGCCAAAACCAATGCCTGCGCCGTGGCAGACGCCGCTGCCAAAAATAAAATTGCCGCCATTATGAACCATGACGGCGAGGAAGAAGCAAGCGGGCCGCAAATGGCCGCCCTGGCCTGCAACGGCTGCGCGGGCAACGTAACAATAAAATATAGCTACAACGGGCCGCGCGATTGCCGCCTTGCCGCCAGCCTGCTTGCCGCACCGGGCAAATGCAACTACGGCTGCCTGGGGCTTGGCACCTGCGCGCAAAACTGCCCCTTTAATGCCATAAGCCCTGGCGCAAACGGGCTGCCGGTTGTTGACCCGGCTAAATGCACCGGCTGTAGGCTGTGTACGCAAAACTGCCCGCAGGGCGTGCTGCATTTAGTACCGCGCAGCTCCACACTGCGCCTTTTGTGCAGCAACCGTGCTAACGCCAAAGATGCCATGGCTGCCTGCAAAGCCTCCTGCATCGGCTGCGGGCTGTGCGCACGCACCTGCCCCCATAACGCTATTATTATGGAAGCAAACTTACCAAAAATAGACTACGCCAAATGCACCGGCTGCGGTTTATGCACGCAAAAATGCCCGCGCGGCTGCCTTGTGCTTACCGTACCACCGCAGGGCGAAGCGCCGGAAGCAAGGCCTAAAACCAAAGGCTGCGCTGCCTGCCCACTGGCAGAAAGCTGCGGCGTAAAATGAAAATGTATCGACTTTTAGCGCTGCTGCTGGTGCTTTTTATTACCGGCGGCTGCGGGCAAAGCGAAGTAAAAATAAGCGATACGCGCTTTGCCATGGACACCTTTATTAAAATAGATGCTTACGGCACGGACGAAGCCGCTTTAAAGCAGGCAACGAACAACGCCTTGCAGTGCATGCAGCAAATTGCTACGCAAACCGATAGGTTTAACGACGGCGGCGCAGGCTCGCTGTACCGTTTAAACAAAGCTGGTAGCGGCGAAGCATTTACGCCCGCACCGCTTTTGGCTGCTCTGCTTGGTTTTTACTCTGCCCAGCCGGATAACGAAGTGGACATTACCCTTGGCAAAGTCAGCGATTTGTGGCTGCAAGGCAGTAAAACCGGCACCGTACCCGCTGAGGCAGCAATAAAAAACTCCCTGCTGCACAGCGGGCGCGATAAATTAAGCTACAACGCGCAAAGCAACACCGCCGTTAAGGCAGATGCCGCCCTTACCATTGACCTCGGCGCTATTGCCAAGGGCTACGCCGTCGATAAGGCGGCGGACGTGCTGCAACAAAGCAAAGCCGTCAGCGCCGCGCTGATAAACGGCGGCGGCAATATTAAAGTTTTGGGCAGCAAGGCGGACGGCAAACCGTGGGTAATTGCCGTGCAGCATCCGCGCCAAAGCAGTAAATTTTTAGGCACCGTAATTTTACAGCCCGGGCAGGCTGCGGCAACCTCCGGCGATTACCAGCGTTATTTTGAAGCAGAAGGCAAGCGCTGGCACCACATCATCTCGCCGCAAACTGGTTACCCCGTAAATCTGCACCAGTCCGTCACCGTCATCGCCCCCACGGCGCTGGAGGCGGATTATAATTCTACCCTGTTATTTTTAAAAACCGATGACGAAATTAAAACCTACCTTGCCCAAAGGACGCAGCTGGCCGCCATTGTAGTAGATGCTGATGGCAGCGTATGGGCAAGCCCTAATTTAGCGCAGCTGTGGCATAGCGCGGAGGACTAACTATGCGCAAAGCAGATATAATTTTATGCCTGCTGCTGGCGCTTTTGGCAGCGGTGGGCTTTTTTTATAAGCAAAATAATCAAAACGGCACTATGCTTAACGTAAAGGTTAACGGGCAAACTGTGGTTAACAAGCCACTTGCCGCCTTACCAGCGGATTTAAGCATTGCCACAAGCGAGGGCACTATACACTTACAATGCAATGCAAATAGCGTAAGCGTTATAAGCGCTCCCTGCCCGGATAAACTGTGCCAGAAGCAGGGTGCTATTACATACGCAGGGCAGGCGATTGTGTGCGTGCCCTGCCGCGCAGTAATTACCCTTAGCGGAACGGAAACCAACCATGACTACGACGCTGTTTTACAATAAAACCAAAACCTTAACCATACTTGCGCTTTTGGCAGCGGCGGCCGTTGCCCTGCGCTTTGCCGAAGGCCTGCTGCCCGTTACTATCGCGCCGGGGTTAAAGCCCGGGCTTGCCAACAGCGTAACGCTGCTGTGCCTGTATCTCTTCCCCCTGCGGCAAACGGTGCTGTACCTTGCCGTGCGCGTTATGCTTACGGCGCTGCTGTTTACCGGGCTGTTTACGCCTGCCTTCTGCATCGGCACCACGGGCGCGGTTTTAAGCCTTGCCGTTATGTACGCAGCCAAACGCAGCAATGTATTTTCGCTGCCCGGCGTCAGCGTTGCCGGTGCCTGCGCGCATAACCTTGGCCAGCTCATAGCGGCGTGCCTGTTAATGCAAAGCACGGCGCTCTTTTCGCTGCTGCCCTTTTTAATCGCGCTTTCCATTCCCTTCGGGCTGCTCACCGGCTTCATCGCCCAAAGGCTGCTGCGGTTGGCAAAAATAAACGCCGTTTAATTTGCACCGGCCGCCCGTTTGTGCTACACTAAAAACGGGGTTTATAACAATGAAAAAATTTATATTAACTATCGCAATTATTTTAACAACGGCACTTTGCGCCGCCTGTGCGGATAAAAACCAAAACGTGCTCGGCAGCGGCGAGGTGTATTTTCCGGTTTATAAAATTACGGCTCCCGCCGAAGGCAAGGTGCTGGGGCTGATTTTGGAGGTTGGCGACCGCATTGGCAAAGAACAGCCGCTGTTTGCCGTTGACGACCAGCAGCTGGCAGGCGAGCTGAAAAACACATCTGCCGATGTTGCCCGCGCCGAAGCAATGCTGAAAGCCATGCAGGGCGGCGGTAGCCAGACCAATAACGCCGCCTCCATCGCCGCCGCACAGCAGCGCTATAATGAAGCCGCTGCGCAGGAAACCAAAATGGCAGCGCTTTATAAACAGGGGGCCATTGCCCGCCGCATGTACGAGCAGGCCGCAACTGCCAAAGCAGGCGCCGCAGCAGCTTTAAGCGCCGCGCAAAACGCAGGACAGCACACTCAAAGCTCGCCGGAAGAAATTGCCCAAAAAGAAAAGCTACTGGCAGCCTTAAAACAAAAATACAACGCGCTGATGCAAAAACAGCTGGCACTGGAAACAGAAAGCCCCTGCACCGGCACCGTAACGGAAAAATTCCTTAACACGGGCGATATCGCCGCCGCAGGGCAGCAGGTGCTCACCATCCGCGCTTTGGAAAATTGCAGCGCCGTTATTAAAATATCCGCGCAAGCGGCGCAGGGCTTAAAGGTTGGGCAGCAGCTTACCGCCAGCAGCGGCAGCCTTAACAAAAGTTTTAACGCCGCCGTTAGCAAAATTGAAGGCGAAAACGTAACCGTGAATATTGATAATACCTCGCTGGATTTGCGCGATGGCATGCAGGTAACACTAAGCCTGCCCCAATAAAAAAGCCGCGCCGTTTATGCACAAATTGCATAAATTAACAGCGCAGCCGCGGGTTATGTGTTATAATAAAACTATAAAGCAATAAAGGGGGATCTTACTATGGCATTACTTGATAAACTTGGCGAAATAGTTAAAACTGCGGCTACCAAAACCGAAGAAATTACCAAAACTATCGGCGAAAAGGCTGAAGCCGCAATGGAGATCCAAAAGCTTACCATGCTGGTAAACAAAGAAGAAAGCAAAATTGAAAACACCTATAAAAAAATAGGTAAAATGGTTTTTGAAAAATCGCACACCTGCGACAGCATGCCGGAGGTATTTAAAGAAGAATGCGACGCTATTAAAGCAAGCCTGGCAGAAATAGAAGAGCTGAAATTTAAAATTTCGAGCATTAAAGCAACCGCCTTTAACGGCGATGAGCCGAAGGTTAGCTGCCCCAACTGCGGCGCTGCCGTTGGCGTAAGCGCAAAATTCTGCAGCGAATGCGGCGCTAAAATGGAGCCTGTGGAAACCGCTAAAACCGTAGAGGCAGAGGTTGTTGCCGACGCCGCTGAGCATAAGCCCGAAGCTGAAGCCGAGGTAGAAGTAATTACCCCGGAAGCAAAACCGGCTGAATCCGCTGCGGAAGAAAAAGCAGAAGAAACTAAGGAAGAACCCAAAGAAGAAGCTAAACCTGAAAATAAATAATGCTTAAACAAAAAGCGTACAGCTAAGGCTGTGCGCTTTTTTATTATTTTCAGAAAACATCACGCCCGTAAAATGCTATAATAATAACGTGTATTTTTAATCTGCATTTGCTTATAAATTTACAACGAGGGGGATTTTCCATGCAGCAAACCAACAGCTTAAAAGGCATTGCCATGCTGTTATTATGTGCATTTATCTGGGGCGTGGCGTTTGTGGCGCAAAGCGTCGGCGCCGATTTACTGGGCCCGTTCAGCTTCAACGGCATCCGCTCCTATTTGGGCGCTATCTTTTTAATACCCTGCATTGCGCTGATTGACCGTCTTTCCGGCAAGCAGCTTTCCGTGTGGGGCACAGAGGATAAGCACAAGCGCAGCGAGCTGCTGACCGGCGGTTTGTGCTGCGGCGTGCTCTTAACCATTGCCAGCACTTTGCAGCAAACCGGCATTGCTTACACCAGCGCCGGTAAGGCAGGCTTTATAACGGCGCTTTACATCGTCATCATCCCAATTTTGGGACTGTTAATTAAAAAGCACGTTACCTTAATCCAATGGGCAAGCGTCGGTGTTGCCGCCGTGGGCATGTACTTTATCTGTATTAACGAAGGCTTTTCCATTAACAAAGGCGATTTAATCATCCTTGCCTGCGCCGTAGCTTTTGCCGTACACATTATGACGATTGAACGCTTTACCCAGCTTGCCGACCCGGTGCGTATGTCCGCCATTCAGTTTTTTGTGTGCGGCGTTTTAAGCACGCCTGCCATTGTACTGTGGGAGCAGCCCACGTTCACCGCCGTTGCCGCCGCGTGGATGCCTTTAGCCTACGCCGGCATTATGAGCTGCGGCATTGCCTACACCCTGCAAATCGCCGGGCAAAAATACGTTAACGTCATCCTCGCCTCCATCCTCCTCAGCTTGGAATCCGTCTTTTCCGTACTCGCAGGCTGGATGTTCTTAGGCGAAACCCTTTCCCTGCGCGAAATTTGCGGCTGCGCTTTAGTCTTTGCAGCCATCCTGCTGGCGCAGATGCCGGAGAGGAAGTAGGAATATTAAAACTCTATAAACAAAACACAAACCCACCACCTTCAAGCAGGTGGTGGGTTTTTACTTTGCTCTGTATTAAATTACTTTCAACTTATTCGTTAACCTTGTACCAGAAGGGGCGGAGGAAGTGCAGGCAGCAATTTTCTCCGGCTTCCGGGCCCGGGTCGCGGCGGCCGATTTGTACGCGCACTTCCTGGTCGCCGATTTTTACAAGGTAATCAACAATTTCGCCAAGGAAGGCTTTGCGCAGCACTTCGCCGCGTACGGCGTTGGGGTCGTTTTCATTAGTAAATTTAATTTCCGTCGGGCGGCTGGCAAGGTTAAATACCTCCTCGCCCTTCATGCGCTCCGGCACTACAAGCCCGGCAGGCAGCGGATGCGCAGAGCCTTTAATATGCGCAGCGCCGTTGTTCCACACCACGTCGGTAAAGCTGGATACGCCAATGAAGCTGAAAACAAATTTATTAGCCGGATGGTTATAAACATCAAGCGGCGAATCAATCTGCTGCATTACGCCCAGCTTCATAACCAGAATGCGGTCCGAAAGCGCCATGGCTTCCGACTGGTCGTGCGTAACGTAAATAATGGAAAAGCCGTATTTACGCTGCAAGTCCTTAATCTCAAAGCGCATTTCCTCGCGCAGATGCGGGTCAAGGCTGGAAAGCGGCTCGTCCAGCAGCATTACGTCCGGGTTAATGGCCAGCGCACGCGCCAATGCCACGCGCTGCTTGCCACCGCCGGAAAGGCTGGCCGGACTTTCGTTAGCCGCCTTTAAAAGATTGGTCGCTGTCAGCGCATCTTTGGTGCGCTGCTCAATTTCTGCCGCAGGCAGCTTGCGCAAACGCAGCGGAAAGGCTACGTTTTCATACACGCTCATGTGCGGCCACACAGCAAAGGCCTGAAACACCATGCCGAAATTACGGTTTTCGGGCGGTGTGTAATGGTGCTTTTTCGGCGAGGAAAGCAGGCGGTCGCCTACCCAAACTTCGCCGTCG
>CASEIL010000007.1 GCA_949288065.1 uncultured Phascolarctobacterium sp. | reverse complement strand
AAAAAGGTATCCAGGGTATTATCAGCACTAATTTGCGCATCTTTGTTAACGGCGGGCTTAACCGGCTGCGGCGGCGAAAAAAGCGCCGATACCATTAAAGTTGGCGGCAACCTTGAATTAACCGGCGGCAGCGCAACCTTTGGCATTTCGTCTAAAAACGCTATTGAGCTGGCCTTTAAGGAAATTAATGACAAAGGCGGCGTTAACGGCAAAAAATTAGAGCTGGTTGCAGCAGATAATAAATCAGAAGCTGCGGAAGCTGCCAATGCCATGCAGAAGCTGATTTCTCAGGACGGCGTTGTGGCCGTTATCGGGCCGAACCTTTCTTCTTCGGTAATTGCGTCATCAGCAATTAATAACGGCGCCAGGGTGCTTGACATTACGCCGATGGGCACCAACCCGAACATTACGGTTGACCCTGCCACCGGCAAAACCAAAGAATTTAACTACCGCACCTGCTTTATCGACCCGTTCCAGGGCACGGTAATGGCAGCTTTCGCCAAGAATGACCTTGGCGCAGGCAAGGCAGCAATTTTGATTGATAATTCTTCCGACTATGCCAAAGGGCTTTCGCAGTTCTTTAAAGAAAACTTTGAAAAAGACGGCGGCACCATTACCACGGAAGAATCCTATCTGCAAAAGGATACTGATTTTAAAGCAACTTTAACTAAAATTAAAGCTACTAACCCGGACTTTTTATATGTGCCCGGTTACTACCAGGAGGTTGGCCTGATTGTTAAACAGGCGCGCGAGCTTGGCATGAATATGCCGATTGCCGGCGGCGACGGCTGGGACAGTGCAAAGCTGCCTGAAATTGCAGGCGCTGCAGCGCTGAACAACACTTACTTCTCCAGCCTGTATTCTCCTGACGATGCATCGGACATTAACAAAAACTTTGTAGCCGCTTATGAAAAGGCTTACGGCGCCAAACCGGACGTTTTTGCAGCACTCTCTTATGATTCGGCCTTACTTATTGCCGAGGCAATTAAAAATGCCGGCAGCGCAGAACCTGCTAAAATTAACGAGGCTATGGCAAAAATTAACGGCTTTAACGGTGTTTCCGGCAGCGTAACCTTCGATGCGCAGCACAACCCGGTTAAGAGCGCAACCAAAATTAACCCCTGATAAGCAGTAAATTAATTTGTTGTAGCAGAAAGGCTGCGGTTTGGCCACAGCCTTTCTGTATTTTTAAAATTTACGGACTGGAGGAAATGTTTATGGATATGGGTTCGCTTCTGCACCAGTTTTTGCAGCAGCTTATCAATGGTATATCCCTGGGCAGTATTTATGCGCTGATTGCTCTTGGCTATACAATGATTTACGGCATCCTCAAGCTCATAAACTTTGCCCACGGCGATATTTACATGCTGGGCGCGTATTTTGGGTTTGTTGCCACCACCATGCTGGGCTTGTCGTTCATCCCTGCAATTTTATTTTCAATGGCGTGCGCAGCCGTTGCCGGTATTATTATCGAGCGTATTGCTTACCGCCCGATGCGCAACGCACCGCGTATTGCAATTTTAATTACCGCTATCGGCGTATCGTTTTTGCTTGAATATGGCATGATGCTGATTGCCACCCCGCAGCCGCGTACCTTCCCGGCTGTATTTGCTGCCGATGTTTACCACCTTGGGCCTCTGGTTATCAACAGCCAGCAGGTGGTTATCCTTGTAAGCGCAATCATCTTAATGGCACTTTTAACTTATATCGTTAATTACACCAAAATCGGCAAGGCTATGCGTGCAGTATCGTTCGATACCGATGCTGCAAGGCTGATGGGCATTAACATCGACCGCGTAATTTCCGCAACCTTCGCCCTTGGCTCCGCTCTTGCGGCAGCAGGCGGCGTGCTGGTTGGTATTTACTATAACTCCATCGACCCGTTAATGGGCATGGTGCCGGGCATTAAAGCCTTCGTTGCTGCGGTACTCGGCGGCATCGGCATTATCCCGGGCGCAATGGTCGGCGGCATTATCCTCGGCGTTGTAGAAGCAATGGTCAGCGGTTTTATTTCTTCTACCTTCCGCGATGCGGCCGCATTTGGTATTTTAATTATCATCCTGCTGTACAAGCCTGCCGGTATCTTCGGCAAAAATGTACGCGAGAAAGTGTAGGTGGCAGCTATGAATTCGCTTCGTAAGTCTGATTTAAAAAGAATAGTTGCCTGCGCCATTTTATTCGCCGCAGTGCAGGGTTTGATGCTTGCTGACATCATCGGCCCGTTCTGGGAACTGAACATTGTTCTCATCTGCATTAACATCATTCTGGCGGTAAGCTTAAACCTCATCAACGGCTACACCGGCCAGTTCTCTATCGGCCATGCCGGATTTTTGGCTGTCGGCGCTTACACCGGCGCTATTATGACGGTTAAGCTGGGCTTTCCGTTTGAGGTAGCCCTTATCGTCGGCACTGTTGCCGCAGGCTTTTTGGGCTTTTTGATTGGTTTGCCTACCTTAAGGCTGAACGGCGACTACCTTGCCATTGCTACTTTGGGCCTTGGCGAAATTATCCGTATCTGCATCCTGAACATCGACTATGTGGGCGGCGCTTCCGGTTTGATGGGCATTCCCCGTTTGACCACCTTTGCCTGGGTGTTCTGGATTATGATTTTTGTCATCTTCTTTATTAAGAACTTTAAAAATTCGTCCTACGGGCGCTGCTGCCTGGCTATCCGCGAGAATGAAATTGCGGCTGACACCATGGGCATCGATACCACCAAATACAAGGTTATGGCCTTTACTTTGGGCGCTGCCTTTGCAGGCACCGCGGGCGTGTTGTTCTCCCACTATTTTTACATCGCGCATCCGGCGTCCTTCACCTTTATGCGCAGCTTTGATATTTTAACCATGGTTGTTCTGGGCGGTTTGGGCTCCATGTCCGGCTCCATTACCGGCGCTATTTTGTTAACTTTTATTTCTGCTTACCTTGCAGAATACCCGGAATGGCGTATGATTATTTATTCCGTAACAATGATTGTCCTGATGCTGCACCGTCCGCAGGGCCTGTTCGGCAACAGGGAATTAAGCCTGAAAATGTTTGGTTTAGGAGGTGGCAAAGATGGAAGAACTGCTGAAAGTAAATGATATATCCATGGTTTTCGGCGGTTTGCGTGCCGTCTCCAACTTTAGCATGACCATCAACAAGGGCGAACTGATTGGCTTAATAGGCCCTAACGGCGCCGGTAAAACCACGGCGTTTAACATGATTACCGGCGTATATACGCCGACAGAGGGCGAAATTATTTTTAACGGCACCCGTACCAGCGGCAAAAAATCCTATCAGGTAACGCAGCTGGGCATGGCGCGCACCTTCCAGAATATCCGCCTGTTCTCGGAGCTTTCCGTTATCGACAACGTAAAGGTTGCTTATAACATGCACGTTAAATACGGCATGCTGGAAGCCATCGGCCGTTTTGGGCGCTATTTCAGCGAAGAAGACAAAATTACCGAAATGGCAATGGACCTTTTAAAAATTTTCCACCTGGAAGATAAGGCGAATGAGCTGGCCAAAAACCTGCCTTACGGCGAGCAGCGCCGTTTGGAAATTGCCCGTGCGCTGGCAACCGGCCCGAAGCTTTTGCTGCTTGACGAACCGGCAGCAGGCATGAACCCGCAGGAAACCAAAGAGCTGATGGAGCTTATCCACTGGATTAGGGAAAAATTTGACCTGGCCATTCTGTTGATTGAGCACGATATGGGCCTTGTAATGGGCGTGTGCGAACGCATTTACGTTTTGGAATACGGTATTTGTATCGCTAACGGCACGCCGGAGGAAATTAAGCACAACAAACGCGTTATCGAAGCATATCTTGGTGAGGAGGTACTGTAATGTTAAAAGTCAATAATATTGATGTATACTATGGTGCCATCCACGCCATTAAGGATGTAAGCCTTGAAGTGCCCGACGGCGAGATTGTAACGCTTATCGGCTCTAACGGCGCAGGTAAAAGCACCACGCTGCACACCATTTCCGGCCTTATTAAGCCGAAAAACGGCAGCATTATTTTTGAAGATAAAAACATTGTGGGCGTACCGGCGCATAAAATTGTCGGCATGGGCCTGTGCCAGGTGCCGGAAGGCCGCCACGTTTTTGCCAACATGACGGTTATGGAAAACCTTGAGCTGGGCGCATATTTGCGCAGCGACAAGGCAGGCATTGCCGAAGATTTGGATAAAATTTTTAAAAAGTTCCCGCGCCTTTTGGAACGCAAAAACCAGATTTCCGGCACGCTTTCCGGCGGCGAGCAGCAAATGCTGGCTATGGGCCGCGCCCTGATGAGCCGCCCGCGCCTTTTATTACTGGACGAGCCTTCCATGGGCCTTGCCCCGTTGCTTGTTAAAGAAATTTTTAATATAATAAAAGAAATAAATGAAAGCGGAACGACGGTGCTTCTGGTAGAACAGAACGCCAATATGGCTCTTTCCATCGCCGATAAGGCGTATGTACTGGAAACCGGCCGTATTGCGCTTGCAGGCACGGCGCAGGAGCTGGCCAGCAGCGAAGCAGTCCGCAAAGCATATCTGGGCGGCTGATGCCACAAGGGAGGATTTACAATGTTAGTTAAAGAGTTTATGACCAAAGACGTTGTTACCATTACCGAAGATAAAAACATGCTGGAAGTAAGGGAACTGATGCGCAACAAGGATAAACGCCGCCTGCCGGTAGTAGACGACATTAACCGTGTGCGCGGCATTATTACTGACGCCGATGTAAGCCGTACTTCCCCCACCGACGCAACGACGCTTTCGCGCTATGAGGCTAACTACCTTTTGGGCAAGCTGAAGGTGCGCGACGTTATGACCAAAAATGTTATTACCGTACATGCCGAAGCAGGCGTTGAGGACGCTGCTTACCTTTTGTACAAAAACAAAATTAACGCCCTGCCGGTAGTAGACGATGACAACAAGCTGTGCGGCATTATTACCGACAGCGACATTTTCCGTGCCTTTGTTGATATTATGGGCCTGGCACGCACCAGCACCCGCATTACTATCGACGTTACCGATAAGGTAGGCGTTATCGCCGATATCGGCGCTATGTTCCGCGACAACGGCATTAACATCATCAGCATTGTTGCTAAACCGGAAACCGACGTTAAAACCGAGCTTACCATCCGCGCCGAACTGGGCGGCAAAGGGCTGGAAATTATTGAGCAGCTGCGTGAGGCAGGCTACTATGTAACCGACATCAGCAACGTAAAAAGCAGAGGCTGAGATGGAACCGAAACGCTTTAACGTGGGCGATGTAGTTAAAATGAAAAAGCCCCACCCCTGCGGCAGCTACGAATGGGAGATTTTGCGCACGGGCATGGACTTTGGCATTAAATGCCGTGGCTGCGGGCATTTTGTAATGCTGGCGCGCCCCAAATTTGAAAAGGCTGTTAAGGCAATAGTAACGCCCGAAGCCGGCAAATGACGATTACAGGCGGTATGCTTACGGGCATACCGTCTTTTCATTGTTCATAGATAATTTACAAACGCGCGGCAGGAAATACGCGCCCTGCGCAGAAAATTTTTTATTTAGGTGGAAAAGAGGTAGAAGATGGAGCCTTTAGAGAAAATAACTGCTGCAATAGAAAAGAGGCTTGCCGGGCGCACGCCGGAACTGGACCGCGGGGACAACCTGTGGGATGCCGCCGTGCTTTTGCCGCTTGTGGAAACGTCTGACGGCGTGGCGGTGCTGTTTGAAGTGCGCGCGGCCAAACTGGGTTGGCAGCCGGGCGATGTGTGCTTTCCCGGCGGCAGGGCGGAAGGCGGCGACGAGAGCTTTAAGGCAGCGGCGCTGCGCGAAACCTGCGAGGAGCTGGGGCTTACGGCGCACGACGTGGTTATTTTTGGCGGGCTGAACTACCTTGTAACGCACATGGGGCCTGTCATCCACCCCTATGTGGGCTATATAAAAGACCTTAACCGCATTAATTTTAACAGGGACGAGGTAGACGAGATTTTTACCGTGCCGCTAAAGTTTTTGCTAAACATTCCGCCGCGCGAGGCGAATATGGAACTTGCCAACAAGGCGGGGGAGGACTTTCCCTTTGATTTACTGCCGCGGCAGCCGCACGACTGGCGCAGGCGTAAGGGCTACAAGGTTTATTTTTACGGATACGGCGGGCACGTTATCTGGGGGCTGACGGCGCGTATTCTGCACGGTTTTTTAAACAGTTTTGCCGCAGAGCTTAATGCGGCTTTAGAGGGGGAAACAACTTGCTGACATCGCATGTAAAAAAAATACTGGTGCTGGCGCTGGTTTTAATCGCCGCTGCCAGCTACTGGTCGTATTCATTTATCGGCGGCGGGGAGGACGGCAGCCCGCTGGATAATTTAACAAGGGCCGAGCGCCTTGATTTAAAGAAGAACATTGTTGTGCTGGGTGTCGATGAGCGCCCGTCCGAACAGGATACAGGCCGCAGCGACACACTGTTTGTGGTAATGCTTGATACCGACAACAAGGATGTATCGCTGCTTTCGGTGCCGCGCGATACGCGTGTTAAAATCCCCGGTTACGGGTGGGATAAAATTAACCACGCCTTTGCCTTTGGCGGGCACAAGCTGACGCAGGAAACCACCGAACAGCTGCTCGGCATACGCATTAACAATTATGTAATGATTGATTTTAAGGGCTTTAAAGGCCTGGTGGACGCTATCGGCGGCGTGGATATTGAAGTTGAAAAGCCTATGAGCTACTACGACGAGTGGGACGGCTTTACCATTGACCTTGCGCCCGGCATGCAGCACATGGACGGCGAAAAAGCCATTCAGTATGTGCGCTACCGCGACGAAGAGGGCGACATTGGCCGCATTAAACGCCAGCAGAAGTTTTTGCGTGCCGTTTACGATAAGGTAACCTCCGTGGAGATTATACCTAAATTACCGGCGCTGGTGGAGCAGGCCAATAAAATGCTGGATACCGATTTATCGCTGGGCGATATGATGGATTTGGCGCAGGCGCTGCACGGCATGATGGAAAAACACGGCGGCCTGCACGCAGCTATGGTGCCGGGCTTGCCTGAATACATCGACGGCATCAGCTACTGGATTCCTGATATTACCGATTTACGCGCGCAGATGGCTGAAATGCAGGGCGCAGAAATGACGGAGCGCTACCGCGAGGGCGCAGAACGTATGGAAGCAGAATATATCCGCAACCTTGAGCGCGCCAAACAGGCGATTGAGGACGAGCTGAACGGCGTAACGGACGAAGATGAAGAAAATGCTAAAGACGAAGCCAAAGACGCTGAGGACGAATTAACAGAAGGCGAAGCTGAGCAGGAAAACGATAAAATAAGCGGCAAAACCGCTAAAAAAGCTGAAGAAAAAGAAAGCAGCAAACGCAGCGCCAAACAGGCAGCACGAGAATTTGCAGGCAGCGGCTCAGCACCTAAAGCAGAAGTGAAGGAAACGCCTAAGCAGAGCTACGGCGGCGTAATCCGCGTGGTGGTAATTAACTGCAGCGGCGACCCTGTCAAGGCAGCCAGCGCCCGCGAGCGCCTTGCCGGTTTGGGCATGAGCGTAACGGACGGCGGCAGCGGCAACCTGCGCGAGGAAACGCTGATAGTATCGACCACTACCAGCGGGCGCGTTGTAACCCGACTTACGGAAGCGCCCTTTACCCACGGCATGAGCATCAGCCGCAACCCGGGCGCCGATTATGACGGCATTGTTTATGTAGGCAAAGATTATAAATAGCCAAAACTGTTTCATAAGACACAAAATTTCAAACTTTTCACAAATTCCCTCTTGCGTATTGTATACAAAAATGATATACTTAAATCATCAAATAGCCCCTCATTTGGCCCTTCTCGTAAGGGCTTTTTTTTTGCCCGTTTTCCGCCCGGGCGGATATTTTACGGGAATTTAAAGAATGCTTAAAATGTATTTGCTTGTTTGCGCCGCATGGTTAAGCTATGATAAAACGGTACAAACCTTTATAAAGGAGCAAATACAATGGCAAAAGAAGAAATTAAACTTGTAGTATTCGACTGGGCAGGAACAACGACGGACTTCGGCTCCAAAGCGCCGGTGGATGTTTTTGACAGAACTTTCCGCCAGAAGGGGCTGCAATTTACGCTGGACGAAATTAACGCGCCGATGGGCATGGAAAAAAAGGCGCACATTAAAAGTATGCTGGCAACCGAAAGGGGCAGCAGCATGTGGAACGAGGTTTACAGCCGCAGCTGGAACGAGGACGATATTGAAGAAGTATACCAGTGCTTTGAAGCGAACCTGCGCACCGTGGTGGCAGAATACGCCAAACTCATTCCCGGCGTGGCGGAAACTGTGGCAAAACTGCGTGAGATGGGCTTAAAAATAGGCTCCACCACCGGCTACACGGCAGATATTATGCAGTATGTGCTGCCCGTTGCCAAACAGCAGGGCTACGAGCCGGACTGCGTGGTTACGCCGGACGATACAGAATACAGCCGCCCGACTCCGTTCATGGTGTTTGAGTGCATGCGCCAGTTAAACGTATATCCGCCTAAACTGGTGGTTAAGGCAGGCGACACCGTAATGGACATTTTGGAAGGTAAAAATGCGGGTGCGTGGGCAGTAGGCATCCTTAAAGGCAGCAGCGTGGTTGGCTTAAGCGAAGCGGAATACAACGCAGCCGATGCAGAAACCTTAAAAGCCCTGAACGAAAAAGCAACCAAGGCTTACCTTGCTGCCGGTGCCGATTTTGTAATTAACGACATTACCGAACTGCCGGAAGTTATCGCCAAAATTAACGCAACGCTTGCAAAATAAAATTTAAAAGCTGTAATTTATAACAAAAAGCCCTGAAGGATTTTCCTTTAGGGCTTTTTTGCCGCTTTCTTTTGCTTTTTAGCGCTAATTATTGTAAAATAATAAGATAGTAATATTGAAAACCTAAGGAGCGATAGATGTGAGTACAAATTTAGAAGTAGGTATTGTTGGTTTGCCTAATGTTGGCAAAAGCACGCTGTTTAACGCTATCACCAAAGCCGGTGCAGAGGCCGCCAATTACCCGTTCTGCACCATTGAGCCGAACGTGGGCGTTGTTGATGTACCGGACGCACGTTTAAAGGTGCTGGGCGAGATGTTTAAATCTAAAAAGATTGTGCCTGCGGCGATGCGCTTTGTCGATATTGCAGGCTTGGTAAAGGGCGCCTCCAAGGGCGAGGGCTTGGGCAACAAATTCCTTGCGCATATCCGCGAGGTGGACGCCGTGGCGCAGGTTGTGCGCTGCTTTGAGGACGGCAACATTACCCACGTTGAAGGCAGCATCGACCCGCTGCGCGATATTGAAATCATTAACACAGAGCTGTGCCTGGCCGATATGGAAACCGTGGAAAAACGCCAGGAGCGCCTTGTTAAACTTTTAAAAACCGGCGATAAAAAAGTGCCGGTAGAAAAAGCCGTGCTGGATAAGGTTATGGAAGGTTTGGGCGAAGCAATTCCGGCGCGCCGTTTGGGCTTAACCGATGAGGAAAAAGAGTTTTTAACCGAGCTGCACTTACTCACCATGAAGCCGGTGCTGTATGTTGCCAATGTTGCCGAGGACGAAGTGGCAACGCCGGAACAGAACCCCCATGTGCAGGCTGTAATGAAATACGCCGCCGAAGAGGGCGCGGAAACCATTACCGTTTCTGCTAAAATGGAATCGGAAATTGCGGAGCTGCCGGACGACGAGGCCAAAGAATTTTTGGAGATGGCAGGGCTGGAGGAAACCGGCCTTGACCGTTTGATTAAGGCAGGCTTTAAGCTTTTGGGCTTAATGACCTATTTAACCGCTGGCGAAACCGAAAGCCGTGCGTGGACGATTAAGTGCGGTACCAAAGCACCGCAGGCAGCAGGCAAAATCCACAGCGATTTTGAACGCGGCTTTATCCGTGCGGAGATTGTATCCTACGACGACCTTGTGGCCTGCGGCAGCAAGGCGGCAGCGCGCGATAAGGGCCTGGTTCGCCTTGAAGGCAAGGATTATGTAATGCAGGACGGCGACGTGGTAGAGTTCCGCTTTAACGTATAATAGTATATTTGCAGTAAACAGCAACAGGCAGGTAGTGTTTTAAAGCACTGCCTGCTTTTTTTGCGGCATTTTACGGCAATCTGTTGGTTTTTAGTTAAGCTTGGTTAAGGTTTTGCAATGCTTTTGTAAGCAATGTAAAACTTAGGCAAAACAAGGTTAAAAGAACGTAAATGCGCTTGCAGTGGACAAGGCGGCTGTGTACAATAGTGGCAAAGAGCGCATAAAGCACGGATTAAAAAAGTGGAGGAGTAAAAAATGCTGCAATTAAGGAATATTCACAAGGCCTATGACGGCAAGGTGATTTTGGACGGTATTTCGCTGGATATTGGCGACAGCGAAATTGTTTCTATTTTAGGCCCTTCCGGCAGCGGCAAAACCACGCTGCTGAACGCCATTTTGGGGCTGACGGAAATTGACGAAGGGCAGATTATTTTTGACGGTAAGGATTTAACCGGCGTGCCGATGAAGGACCGCGGCTTTAACATTGTGTTTCAGGATTACGCGCTGTTCCCCAACCTTAACGCCTACGAAAACATGGTGTACGGCTTGCGCAACAAGCCGGGCATTTCTTCGCCTGCCGAGGTGCAGGAGCTGATTGAGCTGTTAGGCTTAAAGGAGCATTTAAACAAACGCATTGACCAGCTGAGCGGCGGGCAGAAGCAAAGGGTGGCGCTGGCACGCACGCTGGTTATGAAGCCGAAAATTTTGCTTTTGGACGAACCTTTAAGCGCGCTGGACGGCGTTATTAAAGAATCTATCAAAGAGCGCATTCAGCTGATTGCCAAGCAGTACAATTTAACAACCATCATTGTAACGCACGACCCGGAGGAGGCGCTGACCTTATCCGACAAGGTGCTGATTATTAACGATGGGCAAATTAGCCAGTACGATGCGCCGCACGCCATTGTTACCGCGCCGCGCACCCAGTTTGTAGAGCGCTTCATCCTTTCGCAGCTGCGCATTAAGCGCGATAATATTTTCCGCCTGTTTGGCGATATGCCCGCTGCCGTTGCTGGAGTTGCCAGATGAACAGAAAAAGCTTTGAATTAAAATTCTGTTTTTGGTTTGTGTGCATTGCGTTTGCCTTCTTTTTGGGGCTGCCGCTGGCAAATTTGGCGTATAAATCGCTGCAAACGGATGGCGGCATCGGCCCTGGCAATTACGCTGCCATTTTAACGGACGGCGAGTTTTTAGCGGCGTTCCGCAATAGCTTTGTTATATCCGCACTGGAGGCGGCGATAACCACGGTGCTGGCCTTTATGCTGGCTTACGGGCTGCATTTAACGCGCATCCCCGCAAGGGTTAAGGAATGTTTGCAGCTGGTTATTATGATGCCAATGTTTCTGCCTTCCATTACCTATGGCTTTGCCGTTATTTATTCGTTTGGCAAGCAGGGGTTGGTAACGCAGCTGGTGGGCACGCAGCTGTTCCCGATTTACGGGTTCTGGGGGCTGTTAATATCGTACATTGTTTACACGCTGCCGCCGGCGTTTTTGGTGCTGTACAACGCGTTTTATTACATAGATAAGAACTTTATTACGGTTTCTAAAATAATGGGCGACAGCACGCTGCGCACGTTTTGGATGACGGCGGTGCGCCCGCTTTTGGGCAGCTTAATGGCGGCGTTTATCCTTTCGTTCTTTTTAAGTTTTACGGATTTTGGCATTCCGGTTTCCATCGGCGGCGAGTACGAGGTGGCGGCGGTAATGCTGTACATGAAAATGATGGGCGCGCTGCCCGATTTTGCCAGCGGCAGCGTTATCGCCATGGCAATGCTGGTGCCTTCGGTGGTCAGCGTAATGCTGCTGCGCTATATGGAGCGCTTTAACTTCCGCTATAACAAAATCAGTAAGTACGAGGTGCAGCGCTCGCTTACGCGCGACGGTGCTTTTGGGCTGTTTTTTGCGGCGGTGGCGCTGTTGTTTGTGGCGGTATTTGCCATTATGTTTATTGTGCCGTTTGTTAAAAGCTGGCCGTACCAGCCGGTGTTTACGCTTGATACCATTAAGCGCGTGCTGAGCGATAACGCGCTGGGCGATGTTTATTTTAACTCCGTAATGGTGGCGGGCATAACGGCGGTGCTGGGCACAGTGCTGTGCTACGCGGCGGCAATGGTTAACGCCCGCAGCGATTTAAACAAGTACTGCAAAATTATTATGGATGTTATCGCCATGGTTACCAACACGGTGCCGGGCATGGTGCTGGGCGTTGCGTTTATCTTTATCTTTTCGGGCACGCCGCTGCAAAGCACGTTTGCCATTTTAATTATCGCCAACATTCTGCACTTTTTTACCACGCCGTATTTAATGATAAAATCGTCGCTTGCCAAAATGAATGAAAGCTGGGAAACGACGGGCCTTTTAATGGGCGATACCTGGCTGCAAACGGTTATTAAAGTAGTTATCCCCAATTCGCGGGCAACCATCTGCCAGATGCTGAGCTACTTTTTTGTTAACGCCATGGTAACAATCAGCGCCATTGTATTTTTGGCAGGCGCGCGGACGATGGTTATTACCACAAAAATTAAAGAGCTGCAATACTTTGAAAAGTTTGACGCTGTTTTTGTGCTGTCGCTCTTAATTTTCTTTACCAACGTGGTGGCTAAAACCTTCTTCGACATGCTTGCTGAGCAGGAGGAAATTCCTCTTTATAAAAAAATTAAAAATTTATTTAAGGCAAAGGAGAACACACATGAAAAATTTTGCTAAGTTACTGACAACCGCACTGATGATTGGCTGTTTGGCGGCAGGCATTGCCGGCTGCGGCGGCAGCGGCGAAAAAGCTGCCGAGGTTAAACAAACCGTAATTTACACCAACAGCGACGAGGAAGCGCAGGTGGCGATGAAAACCGCCCTTGATAAAAACGGCTTTGAAGGCAAATACATTATGCAGTCCTTCGGCACTTCCGAACTGGGAGGCAAGCTGGCAGCAGAAGGCAAAAACATTGAAGCCAACGTAGTAACCATGACGAGCTACTACCTTGACAGCGACCAGAAACAGCACCCCATGTTTGTAGAGCTTAAAGACCCTGCCAAACCCCTTGTGCAGCACCCCAACTTTTATGTGCCGGTGCTGGGCAACTGCGGCGCGCTGTTTGTAAACACCGAAGAGCTTAAAAAAGCTGGCCTCCCCATGCCGAAAGCTATTAAAGACCTGGCAGACCCGATGTACAAAGGCCATATTTCCGTGCCCGATATTACCGGTTCTTCCACCGCGTGGCTGATGACGCAGGCCGTGCTTAACGAATACGGCGACGAAGAAGGCGCCAAAATTATGAAACAAATCGAAGCCAACGCCATGCCGCATCTGGAAAAATCCGGCTCCGGCCCGCTGAAGAAAATCCGCGCAGGCGAAGTTGCAGTAGGTTTTGGTTTGCGCCATCAGGCTGTGGCCGATAAAGCCAAAGGCCTGCCCATTGATTATGTTGACCCTGTGGAAGGCAACTTTATGCTTACTGAAGCCGTTGCCGTTATTGACAAAAACGCTGCCGAAAACGAACAGGCTGTAAAAATTGCCGAATGCATTGCTAAAAACGCCCGCCCGGAACTGTTAAAGATTTACCCGGTAGCGCTGTTTGAAGGCGAAAAAATTGACGACGCCAACAAACCCGCCAACCCCAAAACCTACAAAGAACCCTTAACGGTAGAGCTTTTGCAGAAACATCAGGACTTAATTAAAAAATAAGGTGGCATAAATGGATAAAAACACTTATAAACTTTTAACCCCCGGCCCTTTAACCACCACGGCAACGGTTAAGGAAGCGATGCTGATTGACCGCTGCACCTGGGACGACGACTATAAAAGCATGACGCAGCAAATACTCCGCAGCCTGTTAAAGCTCGCCCATGCGGATAACGGCGCTTACACCACGGTGCTGATGCAGGGCAGCGGCACCTTTGGGGTGGAAAGCGTACTTTCAGGCGTTATCAGCAGCACGGATAAGCTGCTGGTGCTGCAAAACGGTGCATACAGCAAGCGCATGGTGGAAATGTGCAAATACCACGGCATTAAGCACGCCGTTTACGAAGAGGACTACGCGCATGTGCCGAACCCCGCGTTTGTGGAGGAGCTTTTAAAAAGCGATGCGGAAATTACCCACATTGCCATGGTGCACAGCGAAACCACCAGCGGCCTGTTAAACGACATTGCCGCTATCGGCGCGCTGGCGCAAAAATATAACAAAAAATTTATTGTAGACGCCATGAGCAGTTTTGGCGGCGTGGATATTAATGTGCCCGCGCTTGGCATAACCTACCTTGTAAGCAGTGCCAACAAATGCATTCAGGGCGTGCCGGGCTTCAGCTTCATCATTGCTTACGCGGATGATTTAAAACAAACCAAAGGCCTTGCCCGCAGCCTCTCGCTTGATTTATACGCCCAGTGGGAAACCATGGAAAACGACGGCGGCAAATGGCGTTTTACCTCGCCGACGCATGTTGTGGCGGCGTTTGCCCGGGCGCTGAAGGAACTGGAGGCGGAAGGCGGCGTTACCGCAAGGAATGCACGCTACACCGCCACCAACCGCGCGCTGCGCAAGGGCATGGAAGCGCTGGGATTTAAGGCCTTTATCGACGAAGCGCACCAGGGCCCGATTATTACCACCTTCTTTTACCCGGAAGGCTGCCAATTTACCTTTGCGGAAATGTACGCCTACTTAAAAGAACACGGCTATGTAATCTATCCCGGCAGCCGAAACCTTCCGCCTTGGCAACATCGGCGAAATTTATATGGACGACGTGGAAAAAATCCTGAACATCTTTACGGATTTTGTAAACGGCAAAAAGTAAAAATAAAATACAAACAAAATATCAAAGCAGGCAGTGCCAAAACGCTGCCTGCTTTTTTGCGTAAAGCGGAGCTTTGTTACAAGCGCCGTTATTTTTGCGCCTTACGGCGGATAAAAACAAAAAGTACGGCTTTATTGCAAACGCTTATTTTTGCAAAAAGTCATACTTTATTGTAATTATATCAGTTTTATTTTGCTCCTGCAATTCCTTGGCAAAGCTCTTGTTTTCTAAGGTTTACAATAATTAAATCATTGTTACAAAAATGTATAGATTTTTGTAATGGAGGATTTATATGCGCAAAAATTTACAAAACAAAATTTTAATCAGCCTGCTGGCGGCAGGGAACATTGGCCTTGGCGGTTTTACAATCCCAGCAGCTGCGGCTACAGTTACCGTTGATAATAATTTAGTAACCAGCCACAACAATCAAGCTATTGCAGATAATGCTGATTTTAATGGCTATAATTATTCGCAAGCTTACAGTGATAACGAAATCACAGTTTCCGGCACAACCTTAAATAATTTTACCGGTATTGGTGCCGGAGATCCCCCTTATGGAACATCTCTTGCCAATAATAGTATTACTTTAATCAATTCCAATATTGCAGGTAAAGTAACAGGTGTTTCTGAACGATGCGCAAGTCCGTCAGCGAACAATATTACTTTAAATATTACTAATACAAATGTTGCTAACGGTATCACAGTTGCCGATATTAGCGCTTACGGCGGTCACATTACAGCCAATAATATTAAATTAAGCCTTGAAGGAAACAGCAAAATAAGCGGCGATGTTGTACTTGTTTACAGAGGAACATGGGCGCATTATGACCTTCAAACTCAGAATAATGAAATCATTTTAAAAGATACTGTTAATGTAGAAAACGCTGATTTGTATGCTTTTGCAAGTACTGATAACACCGCCGACCAGGAGCCACCAGGTACGATTACTTCCGACGATGCAACATTAACCGTTGACGGCTGGAGCGGCAAAATAGGAAGCCTGCATGATTTTGATATTATAAATTTTGATAATATTGATTTTAGTAATAACAATATTCTTGATATAACTGGCGCTGCCGAAAATATGGACAACGTAGCTATTAACATCAACTCTATCGGCGCCGGGGATTATGCAGAAGGCAAAATAGCTTCTACTATAAGCTGGGATAGTGACCTTGGCAATAATGTTACTATTGACGAGTCTTTAACTGCCGGCAAATTCGACACATCTAAATATTACATTACTAACCGTAAAAGTGCAGAAGATGGCATTTACATTACCAAATTTACTGAAGCTGAAGTAACGGACAATAATCAAAATGATAATAGTGTTGAAATCAGTGCTACCGTTACAAAATCCATTTTGGCAGGCAGATTTATTGATGAAAATGGAAAAGAACATACTAATACACAAACACAAAACCAAATTTTAACAATCGGTGACGGTTTTACAACCGAAGTCGGCACAGTGGCAGGCGTATATGCAGTTGGCGCTAATGGTGCAAAGGACGGAAAAGTATATATTAGTGGCAAAACCGATTGGCAAGGTTCTGTTTACGCTGGTTACAGTGAAAATGGCGAAGTAAATAATAATAGTATTAATGTCGCCGCAGGCACGCAAGCCGAAAAGATGAGTTTAAGCGGGTATAATTCAAGCGGCACAGGCAACACTTTAAACATCGCCGGTAACGGCAGTGCTTTTAACAGTATTGAAAAGTTTGATACCATTAATTTTGATGACGTTACTTTTGGCAGTGACGCCACTTTAAGCGTGACTGACACCGATATTAGCGGCACCACCATTAACATAAACAGCCTGAAGGGCGGACAAACATTTAATGTAGGCGATACGCAGACGCTGCTGAGCAGTGCCAATGCCATTACCGGCAGCGGCCTTGCCAGTGATATTGTTACTGCCGGTTTAGCGCAGGATGTAGAATTTAGCGCTGCGCAAAGCGAAGATAATCAAAGTATTGATTTGCGTGTGGAAAAAGTTTCTGTAAACAAGCAAGTTGATTTAATCGCCGAAAACCGCGCCGTTGCCGCAGCCTTTATCAACCAGGGTACGGATTTAATTGCCGACAGCCTTGATACATTAAGCCGCGACGGCAATTACGGCGTTAAAACTTTTGCCGCCGTGCAGGGCAACCGCAGCAAATATGACGTAAACAGCGATTTAAAAATTAACGGCTGGAGTACGATTGTCGGCGTAGGCAGCGAAACGGAACACAATGGCGGCGATTTTAGCTGGGGCGTGTTCTACGAAAACGGCAGCGGCAACTACCGCACTTTTAACGAATTCAACAACGAGTTCTTCCGCGGCGACGGCAGCCTTGTTTACAACGGCGGCGGTATTGCGGCAAGATACGAAAACGCCCACGGCGTTTACACCGAAGGCTCGCTCCGTGCAGGTATATTAAAATCCGAAATGGATAACGCTTTGAGCGACGGCGAAAACAAATACGGTTACAGCAGCGAAAGCGAATACTACGGCGCGCATATCGGTGTTGGGCAAATCATCCCGCTTACGGAAAGCAGCGATTTGGACGTGTATGGTAAATTCTTCCATACTTACACGGAAGGCGACAGCTTTACGGTTGCAAATGATAAGTTTGAGTTTGACAGCATTAACAGCGACCGCCTGCGTTTGGGCGCAAGAATTACCACCAACAAAGCCAATGCATTCAGCACCTATTATGGTTTGGCGTATGAATACGAATTTAACGGCGACGCCGAAATGCGTGCGCAAAACCTTGCAGCTCCTACGCAGAGTTTGCAGGGCAGCAGCTACATGGCAGAACTGGGCTTTAACTATCAGCCCACGCCGGACAGCCCGTGGAACTTTGATTTGAATATGCGCGGCTATGCCGGTGAACGTGAAGGCGCAACCTTCAATGTGCAGGCAACGTACACCTTCTAATTAAATAATATCAAAGCAGGCAGCACAAAAACGCTGCCTGCTTTTTTTATCTATGCCTTTCTAAAAGTAGTAAATTATAGCTGCTACTGAAAATTTTTGCGGGTACTCGCAAAAATTTAAAATAGAGATTGCAGATTATAATAAAAAGAAGTATAATACTACTGAAGATTTTTGCGTAAACTCGCAAAAATTTAAAATAGAGGTGGTAAAATGCAAATAAAAAGAGATTTTTATTTAAATAAATTAATCAGCAAAAAGAACAATGGCCTTATAAAGGTTGTAACAGGTATGCGCCGCTGCGGTAAATCATATCTTTTATTTAATTTGTTTAAGCAGCATTTGCTTGATGTTGGAATTAACGAAAAACATATTATTGAGATTGCGTTTGATGCATTTGAAAATAAAAAATTCCGTGACCCTGAAGTTTTATTTTCTTATTTAAATGACAAAATTACTTCTGAAGGTAATTATTATATACTTTTAGATGAAGTACAGCTTTTAAATGAATTTGAAGCAGTGCTTAACAGCCTGATTCGCCGTAATAATGTTGATATTTATGTAACCGGCAGTAATGCGAGGTTTTTATCTAAAGATGTTATTACAGAATTTAGAGGACGCGGTGATGAGGTGCATATGTATCCGCTGAGTTTTGCGGAATTTATGTCCGTTTACAGTGGCAGCAAACAGGATGGCTGGAATGAATATATGCTGTATGGCGGTTTGCCTTTAGTATTGAATTTTGCCGAGCCGGAGCAGAAAATTACTTTTTTAAAATCCCTGTTTGAGGAAACTTATATATCTGACATTGTAGGAAGGCATAATATCCGCAACAAGGCGGAATTAGAAGAGCTGCTGAACATATTATCGTCGGCGATTGGCTCGTTAACTAATCCAAGCAAACTTTCGGCAACTTTTAAAAGTTTAAAAAAGAAAACCATCAGCCATGCTACAATAAAAAAATATCTTGACTATTTATGCGATTCTTTTTTGATAGACAGTGCTATGCGCTATGATATTAAAGGTAAAAAGTATATTGATACTCCGCTTAAATATTATTTTACTGATATGGGCTTGCGCAATGCGCGCTTAAATTTCCGTCAGCTTGAAGAAACGCATACCATGGAAAATATTATTTTTAACGAGTTGAAAATACGCGGATTTAACGTAGATGTTGGCGTAATAACGCAGAATGTAATAAATAATCTTGGCAATGGTGTGCGCAGGCAGCTGGAGATTGATTTTGTATGCAACAAAGGTTCAAGGCGTTATTATATACAATCTGCATACGCTATGCCTACAAACGAGAAAATGGAACAGGAACAGCGTGCGTTGCTTTTGACTGGTGATTTTTTTAAAAAAATTATTATTACCAAAGATACCCCTGCGCCGTATTATAATGACAAAGGTGTTTTAATAATGAATATTTTTGATTTTTTAATGAATCCAAATAGTTTGGAAAATTGAAGCTACTGAAAATTTTTGCGATAACCCGCAAAAATTTAAAATAGAGTTAAAATTAATACAGGCTGGCTCCGTTTTTATTCAAGCCCGTCTTTTCAACCGCCAGCAGCCAATAAAAAAACCCGTGCTTTATAAGCACGGGTTTTTGTGTAACTATTTTAAATTACAGTGCAGCGGGAATATCGCCGTCTTCAGAAAGTTTGCCTTTCAGGTCGTGGTCAACCATTGCGCATACGCAAGCGTCGGACCATACGTTTTCGGCGGTTTCAATCATGTCGATAATGGTGTAAATCGGCAGGATAATGCCCATCAAACCAATCGGTGCGCCGATACCTGCCATCAAAGAGAGGGTCAGGAAGTAGCAGCCCATCGGTACGCCGGCGTTGCCGATAGCGGCCAGAACCGCGATGCAAACCCAGGTCAGCATGGTGGTCATGGTCAGCTCAAAGCCTGCGTTCTGCATAATGAACAGGGAGGTTACCAGAATGAAGGCAGCGCAGCCGTTCATGTTAATGGTGGTGCAAATAGGCAGTACAAAGCGGGAAACCTTCGGGTTAACCTTCAGGTTTTCTTCGGAGCATGCCAGGGTTACAGGCAGGGTGCCGGCAGAGCTCTTGGTGAAGAGTGCAACAGCGATTGCCTGGCCCATCTGGCGCATAACGTAAATCGGGTTAAGCCCGCGCAGAACAAGGATAATCGGCAGAACGATGAAGAACTGGATAGCGTTGCCAAGCATTACAACTGCGGTGTATTTGCCCAGCGCGCCAACGATAACGCCTGCTTCAATCTGTGCGGAAAGCTGGCCTGCAAATGCTACGATGCCAATCGGCAGAACGTAGAGGATAGCACGGATAAGGGTGAAGGCAATTTCCTGAACGCCCTGAATAACTTTCAGGATAGCTTCGCGGTTTTCGGTTCTGGGCATAAAGGCCAGTGCCAAACCAACGGCAGCAGCAATAAGCATTACGGAAAGCACGTTGCCGCTGAGGAACGGAGCCAGTACGTTGTTCGGGATAACGCCGAGAATGTGGTCATAGTAGCTGAGCGCTGCTACGCTCTGGCCTTTAACAACTTCGGAACCTGCGTTTACAATGTCTGCCGGCAGGTTATCCGGAGCAATGTAAATGTACAGGCCAAGGCCGATGAAGGCGGCTAAGAATGTAGTAAGTAAAGTGTACGTAACTGCGTGTGCAAAAATAATACCGGTTTCTTTGTTGCCGCCAAGAGCCGCCAGCGTGGTGATAACTGCCAGCGCGATAGTAGGAACTGCGATGAACTGGAACAGGCGGGTAAATACGGTAGCTACGAAGTTAAAGAACTCGTTCAGCGCCGGAATGCCCATCCAGCCTAAAATAGCGCCGAGAACCAGTGCCCCCATCCAGATAATAAACTGGCTGTTGTTCGATTTAGCCTTAGTTTCGCGGATGATAGAATCGGCTGTTTCCTTCACATCAACCTTTTTCTTTTCATCAGTCATGTGAGATACCTCTTTTCTTTTAAAATTTTTGCGGAGCGATGTTGTTCCAAAGCCGTCACTCCGCCTTATAAAATTAATTATAACATATAATGCCATAATAGCAAGGAAAAAGTATACACTATTTAGCTTTTGGCAGAAAATTCTAAAATTTATTTGTGCCTTACGGCAGATATTTTTAAAACGCGGCAGACACTTTCCTTATTAAAAGAGCAGGTTTTCTTATCAAAATTATTTGCCGGATATGTTATAATTAAACTATCTTACAAAAGAGGTGACGGCGATGAGGAAATTTTTGTTTACACTGGCTGCTGTCTGCACGCTGGTGCTGTTTAACGCGGCGTGCGCGCTGGCGGCGTTCGGCCCGGGGAAGCGCACCATTGAGCTTTTGGGCGGCGCTTTAAACAGCGACAAGCACCCGGTGCACCTTGTAGTGCAGCAAACTATCGATATGAAGGAAGTGCTGGAGCCGGAGGCTTACGCCAAACTTACCACGGCGCAGCGCGTGCACTACATCCGCACGGAATATAATGAAATGAACGGCGTTAACGCCGAGCGCAGCGTAACCACAGACGGCGACGGCAACGTAATTGGCGATACCTGCAGCTTTGCCAAAGGCGGGCGCTGGTACTACATTGATTACGTTAACAAAACCTACGACGAGTTGCCTGCGCTGCCTGGCATGAGCCTGCCCTTTGCCGAAACGCTGGTAAGCTGGTTTAACGAGCGCCCGCAAAGCGGCAACGATAGCCTTAGCGGCGACGATTACGATATGATGACGCAGGGCGAGCGTGTGATGTATTTTTATTTTGCCAAGGGCACTGCCGACTGGAAGGGCTACGAGGTAAACACCCTGCCGCGCTTTAACGTGGTGGAGCTGAGCAACACTGTGGACGCAGAAACCGCCTTTGCCCTGCCGCCCGCCGGTTTTACGCGCGAGGCGAACGAGCAGATGCGCAATTATGCCAACAGGCTGATGAACCGTTAAGGCATCGGGAGGAACTATGAAAAAACTATTATGTACTATCGCCGTAATGCTGCTTGTGCTTGTCAGTGCCTCCGCCTGGGCGGAAGAGGTTAAGGACGTAGAACCGGGCCACGCCTACATACCAGAGGACACGGTGCTGAACCTTGTTTTGCAGGACGCGCTGGACAGCAATGTAAATAAAAAAGGCGACGCCGTTAATTTTACGCTGAAGGACGATCTGGCGGTGGATAACATCGTCGTCATTCCGCAGGGCACGCAGCTGAGCGGCATTATCCGCAAGGCGCACGGCAGCCGCATTTTTAACCAGAGCGCCGTTATCCGCGTTAAGCTGGACGATTACATTTTGCCCAACGGCAAGGCGGTTAGCTTTAAGCAGGACGTTAAAATTAAAGGCGGCGTAAACTACGCCAACATGGCGGTGGGTACGGCCATTGGTTTTGTGGTGCCGTTTTCCGGCATGTTTTTTAAAGGGCGCGAGATTGACCTGCAGCCCGGAACGATAATTGAATATGAGCTGAAGGACAATGTTGACCTGGGCGTAACCAAAATGGATTTGGTAGAAATGAAAAGCCTTGAGCGTGCGCAGCGCCAGGCGGCATAAATAATAAAACCGGCAGTGTAAAAGCTGCCGGTTTTTAACGTACTTAGCAAAATAAAAAATCCTGCTTAAAATAAGCAGGATTTTTGTATAAGTGGTGCCTCAGCACAGAATCGAACTGTGGACACAAGGATTTTCAGTCCTTTGCTCTACCAACTGAGCTACCGAGGCATATTGGCGACCCGGATGGGACTCGAACCCACGACCTCCGCCGTGACAGGGCGGCATTCTAACCAACTGAACCACCGGGCCGTATTAAATTAAGAAATGGTGGGCGCTAACGGGATCGAACCGCTGACATTCTGCTTGTAAGGCAGACGCTCTCCCAGCTGAGCTAAGCGCCCGTGATATGGTGACCGGTGGGGGAATCGAACCCCCGATACCGCCGTGAAAGGGCGGTGTCTTAACCGCTTGACCAACCGGCCATTGTGGTGACCCATGTAGGCCTCGAACCTACGACACCCTGATTAAGAGTCAGGTGCTCTACCAACTGAGCTAATGGGCCAGGTAAGTTGAGCAACTGTGCAATAAATAGTATACAGATATTTGTGCCTTCCGTCAAGCGTTTTTAAAAAATTTTTTAGAAAAATTTTAAAGTGGCCTCTATTTCACTGCTCCTTTACTTTAACATTGCCGCTTTTTGTGCTAAAATATAAGTATTATTTAACCAGTTGTGGAGGAATGCACATGTTAGACATGAATTTTGTCAGGGAAAACCCTGATGCTGTGAAGGAAGCACTGGCAAAGCGCCATTCGCAGATAAATTTAGATGCTTTTTTGGAGCTGGACAAACAGCGCCGCGAAGTAATTTTGAGCGTTGAAAAATTAAAAAGCCAGCGCAACAGCGCATCTCAGGAAATCGGCCGCATGAAAAAGGCTGGCGAAAACGCCGATGCGCAAATGGCAGCAGTACGCGCGCTGGGCGAAGAAATCGCCGCTGGCGACGCTAAGCTGAAAGAAATTGAAGGCGAACTGAACGCCATTTTATACACCATTCCTAACATGCCTGCGCCGGACGTACCGGTTGGCGAGGACGATTCCGACAATCCGGAAGTACGCCGCTGGGGCGATCCGCGCAAATTTGATTTTGAGCCTCAGGCTCACTGGGACATCGGCGAAAAGCTGGGCATTTTAGATTTTGACCGTGCCGCAAAAGTTACCGGCGCGCGCTTTACTTTCTACAAAGGCCTCGGTTCCCGCCTGGAGCGTGCGGTAATTAATTTCTTCCTTGATATTAATACCAAAGAGCACGGCTACACTGAAATGTTTACGCCGTTTATGGCTAACAGCAACACGCTGTTCGGCACCGGCCAGCTGCCGAAGTTTGCCGAGGATATGTTTAAGCTGGAAGGTTTGGATTATTATTTAATACCGACGGCGGAGGTTACCTTAACCAACTATCACGCAGGCGAAATTTTAAACGACGCCGACCTGCCTAAATATTACACCGCTTACAGCGCCTGCTTCCGCAGCGAAGCTGGCAGCGCCGGGCGTGATACCCGCGGTTTAATCCGCCAGCACCAGTTTAACAAGGTGGAAATGGTTAAAATTGTTAAGCCGGAAACCAGTTGGGAGGAGCTTGACAAGCTGACCCACAATGCTGAGCACCTGCTGCAATTACTGGGTCTGCCCTACCGCGTTGTACGTCTGTGCACAGGCGATTTGGGATTTAGCAGCGCTACTACCTACGACCTTGAGGTATGGCTGCCTGCCGCTAATATGTACCGCGAAATTTCCAGCTGCTCCAACTGCCTCGATTTCCAGGCACGCCGCGCTAACATCCGTTTTCGCCGCGACGCCAAATCCAAACCGGAATTTGTGCATACGCTTAACGGCTCCGGCCTTGCGGTTGGCCGCACCGTGTGCGCTATTTTGGAAAACTACCAGCAGGCTGACGGCAGCGTAGTTATTCCGGAAGTTTTGCGCCCCTACATGGGCTGCGACGTTATTGCCGCACCGGAAAAATAAAAACAAAACCTTTATGGCTCTGCCTTTTGGGCAGGGCCTTTTTGTTTCCATATTTCGCCCCGGGGCGGAGGCTGCGCCACAATATTTAGATAAATGGCGGCTTTGGTAAAATGCCAGAAATTCAGCAATTTTTGGCTTAAATTTGCCGCTATCCGTGATTATTTTAGTTTTGGTTTAAACTCCTTTAAAATTTTGTAATTTCTTTCATTTTCCTATTGTACTTTCTGAAAATTGTGGTACAATCATATACGTTAATTAAAGCTATGGCAAGGGGAGAGTGGATATGAAAAAAGAAAAATATTTTCAGTTAAACCAGACAGAAACCGAAGCGCTGGCACAGGAGTACGGCACGCCGCTTTTGGTGCTTTCGCTTGAACAGATAGAGAAAAATTACCGCCTTTTGCGCACCCATTTGCCGCGCGTTAAAGTGTTTTATGCCATTAAGGCGAACCCGCACAGACGTATTTTAGAGCTGATGCGCGACCTTGGCTCTAACTTTGACGTGGCTTCCGACGGTGAAATTATGGAGCTTTCCTCACTTGGCGTGGAGGGCAGCAGGATGATTTACGCCAACCCGATGAAAACGGTAGCGGGCCTGCGTGCCTGCCGCACTGCCGGTGTAGGCAAAATGACGTTTGACAGCGCAGGCGAGATTGAAAAAATGGCGCGCGAATGCCCCGGCGCAACGGTGCTTTTGCGCATCAGGATAGATAACAGCTCGGCCCATGTCGATTTAAACAAAAAGTTCGGTGCGGCGCGCGAGCAGGCGGTGGAGCTTTTGCAAAAGGCTAAAGCCGCCGGGCTGGACGCTGCGGGCATTGCCTTCCACGTAGGCAGCCAGACGACGAGCGCCGACCCTTATTTAAACGCGCTGGATATTGCGCGCGAGATTTTTGAAGAGGCTGCGGCAAACGGCATGCAGCTGCACATTATGGATATCGGCGGCGGTTTCCCCATCCCCGAACCGAAGGTGCGCTTTAACTTAAAGGAAATGCTGAACCAGATTAATGCGCGTCTTGATGAGGATTTTCCGGGCGTGGAGATTTGGTGCGAGCCGGGGCGCTTTATCTGCGGCACGGCGGTGAACCTCATCACCAGCGTTATCGGCGTTACGGAGCGCGGCGGGCAGCCGTGGTACTTCCTTGACGACGGCCTGTACGGAACCTTCTCGGGCGTGTTGTTTGACCAGTGGGATTTTAAGCTCATCAGCTTTAAGGAAGGAGAGCAGGTGGCAGCTACCTTTGCAGGCCCCAGCTGCGATTCGCTGGACATTATGTTTCGCGGCAAAATGACGGTGCGTCAACAGGAGGGCGATTTAATCCTTGTGCCCATCTGCGGCGCGTACACCTCTGCCTCGGCAACCACTTTTAACGGCTTCAGCAAGGCTAATTTTGTAGTTTGGGAGGACGTTAAAAACCAAATTGCTCCCGCGCAGGCGGCAGAATAATTAAAAACCGTGCGGCTTTTGGCTGTTAGTATTTTTGTGTAACGCTTTGACGTGATAAATGTTACAAAAAACGGAAAATTTTATAAAATTACAGATTTACTTGACAAATTGCGGTTAGCAGTGTATAATTTGCATTGTGCAAGGATATTTTATATTGTTGCCGCTTAATACGCTTTCCCTTATTTTAGGCTGCCGTGCGCACATCCTGTGATGTGTGCCGCAGCCGTTTTTTATGGTATAATGTGGTAAAAAGTAATAACAACCTTATATAAAGGAGGCATTTTTATGGACCAGCAGGAATGGATGGGCTATGTGCAGCGGCTGGCAGGGGGCGAATACCCTGTGCCTGTGGGCATGATACAGGATTATGACGACTGGCGCTGCCGCTCGATTGTAGGGCGTGCGCTGTACTGGATGGGCGACACCGAAAGCGCGATGCGCGTTTTAAGCACCGTGGTGAACGTGGAGCCAAATATGGACGACGACCCGGAATACGGGCTGAGCGAGGCGGAGCACAAGGTTTTGTGCCTGCGCGATATTGCAGAAATTGTGTGGAAGCTTGCCAAGAGTGAGGAAGCAGCGCTGGCTTATTTACAGCAGGCTTACGATATTGCGCGTGCGTACCAGCACAGCTTTCACAGTTCCCCGCGCGGGGATATGTTTTACCGCCGCTTAAACATCCTGCGCGAGGCAGGCAAGGAAGAGCAGGCTGTTAAAGAGGCCAACGAAATGGTGGCAGCCGAAAAGGACAATAACGGCGTGAACCCTTACAAATATTTTGCGCTGAAGTTTTTGGCGGAGGACGCGCATAACGCCGGTGACGACGCCAAAGCAAGTGATATTTACGCCGAAGCATTTAAATATTACCCGCGCAACGATATTGCCGAGCGCGATTTGGCAAAGGCAGCGGCAGAAACCGACGCGGCCAAACGCTACAAGGCTTATGAATTTTGCAGCACCGTGCAGTATATGCCCTGGGAAAAGCAGCGCCCCATTGTGCTGCGCCGTGGCATTGACGGCTAAATAAGCAGCGCCCCTGTTTAAAGCAGGGGTGCTTTTTTATTTTAGTAGCCAGAAGTTTACATTTATAAAAAACAAACTGATTGCCCTGGGCGTGTTGTGTGCCCTTGGCGTGCCGCAGCTGGCCGGTGCGGAAGGCTTTGCCATTAACGAATGGAGCGCGGAGGGCGTTGCTATGGGCGGTGCGCGCATGTTCGCCGAAGGCGACGCTGCCAACGTGGCGTATAACCCGGCATCCATTACCAAGGTGGACGGTGAGGCGTTTAAGGTAAGCGCAACCTACATCAGCCCGCACGGTGAATATGATTTGTATAAAAATGATGGCACTCATGAAAGCGGAACTAACCGTGTGCATTTTGGCTTTGCGCCCGGTACTTACTATGTTAAAAAGCTGAACGATAAGGACTGGTTCGGTATCGGCGCATTCAGCCGTTTTGCCATGGTGTCTGAATTTGAGCGTGATTCGCAGGTTTCTACCAACGCTTTTCTTTCCCGCCTTAACGGCGTGAGCGTTACGCCGACCTTTGCGCATAAGTTTGATAACAAATGGAGCGCAGCTGTGGGTGCAGAAATTAACTATGTTGGGCTGACCTTAGAGAAAAATGTTAATAATCCTCCTTTGCCAATTTTCCCTACGCATACGAAGGGTGAAAGCTATGCTTTAGGCTGGAATGCCGCTGCCAACTATGCCTTTGACGATAAAAACGAAATTGGCGTAGTATACCGCAGCCGCATTAAGCACTCTATGGAAGCAGATTTTAATGCATATACAGCAATGGGTACAATGTCCGGCGATGCTTACGGCGAGGTAACGCTGCCTGAATCCTGGCATATCGGTTACAGCCACAAATTTAACGATAAAACCCGCGTGGAATTAAATGCTGTACGTACCGGCTGGGATACCTACGAAAACCTTGATATTATGTTAAGCAATGTTGGAGTAGGATTTGATGGCCCGCAAAACAGCCCCAAAAACTGGGAGGACGGCTGGCGTTATGCTATCGGTGTGGAGCATAAGCTGAGCGATAAATACACTGTAATGGCAGGCTTTGCTTATGATGAATCTTCCATTCCTTACAACGGCGGCGATTTTATCGTTCCGACCGGCAACCGCCGTACCTATTCCATAGGCGCACGCTATAACGATAAAGACCAGACCGTAGCATTAGCACTGGGCTGGATGGATGTAGGTGATTTGAATTTTGAATTTAGGGAAGGCAATAAAATTACAGGCCGTGCCCACACGCACGACAGCTTTACCAAAATTATCGGCCTCAGCTACCAGCGCAATTTCTAAAACTTAATAATTACTTACAGCGGCATAGCCTTTTGGGCTGTGCCGTTTAGTTTTTTGCAGCGGATTTATCGGAATGATAGGCGGATGAATAGACGGAAAGTGAATTGAGATTATTCCGATAGAGTGCTATACTTATTAAAGCAAGGGTTCAATTTTGGGAGGTGTGCTATGGATTATATGACAGTTACGCAGGCGGCAGAAAAATGGGGTATTTCCTCGCGGCGCGTAAGGATGCTTTGCGCAGAAGGGGCAATAGCTGGCGTTAAACGCGAAGGGCGTTTATATATGATTCCTGCTGCGGCAGAAAAGCCTTTGGACAGGCGCAGGCAGCAGCGGGCGAAACAGACAGGCAAATTTGCGGAACTTTTTGCAGAAATTGACGCCCAAAAAGCAGAATTAGATACCTTGCGCCCCTTAACAGCAGGCGAAGCCCAGCGTTTGCGTGAGGAATTTATGGTAGAGTTTACATATAATTCCAACGCTATTGAAGGCAACACCCTGACGCTGAAGGAAACAGCCATGGTTTTGGAGGGCATGACCATCGACCGCAAGCCCTTGAAAGACCATCTGGAGGCAGTGGGTCACCGCGATGCGTTTTTGTATATTGAAGAAATTGCCCAAAATAAACTTAAGCTTAGCGAAACGGAAATTAAAAATATACATGCTCTGGTTTTAATAAACCGCCCGGAGGATAAGGGCAGGTACAGGCGCATACCGGTAACAATTATGGGCGCTTATACAGAACCTGTACAGCCGTATTTAATTGAACCCAAAATGCTGGAATTGCTGACAGAAAACGAAAAACGCAAAAAGACAATGCACCCTGTTGAGCGCATTGCGCGTTTTCATTTAGAGTTTGAGGGCATTCATCCTTTTATAGACGGCAACGGCAGAACCGGGCGTTTGGTTATGAATTTGGAACTGATAAGAAACGGTTATCCGTCGATAAATATCAAATTTGCTGACCGCAGGCGTTACTACGACGCTTTCGATGCTTATTACCGTGACGGTAACGCAGATGAGATGGTTAAAATGGTTGCGGAATATATCAAAGAACAGCTTGAAAAGTATTTAAATATCCTGCGTTAGCAGAGTTTAGGGATAAATAAATGGAACCGTGGTAATTAAAATTTTACCTGTTTTTTACGCTAAAGGCGCTTTTAAAGTGGATTTTTGTTTACCACGGCAGATATTGTTTTGAAATTTGCGCAATTTTGTAATATAATTATAAAAGATATGTATTTATCTGCCCTGCGTGTGCGGCGGCAGTTATGGAAGGATGATGAAGTATGAAAACCTATGCTCCCGTTACCGCTGAAGTAATAGAAGCATTACAGGGCGTTGTTGGCGCTGAATATGTGCTGACCGACGCCGAAACACTGGAACGCTACCAGACTGACGAAGAAACGGACTGCCGTAAATTCCACAAGCCGGAGGTTGTTGTAAAGCCAGCCAGCGCCGAGGAAATTGCGGAAGTTATGAAGCTTGCCAATAAATTTAACGTGCCCGTAACCGTGCGCAGTGCAGGCACCAGCCTTGCCGACGGCGCTATCCCTGTTTGCGGCGGCATTGTGCTGTTAATGGAACGCCTTAACAAAATTATCGAGCTGAACACCGAGGGCATGTACATTGTTACCGAAGCCGGCGTGCCGACGATTGATATTCAAAAGATGGCTAACGAAGCCGGTTACCTGTACGCAGGAGACCCGTGCAGCGCCGACAGCTGCCTTATCGGCGGCAACCTTGCCACCAATGCAGGCGGCAACAAGGCAGTGCGCTACGGCACCACCCGCGACCAGGTACACGAAATTGAATTTGTCAGCCCGACGGGCGAAATTATTGAAGTTGGCGCTCGCCTTAAAAAATGCTCTACCGGCTACTGCCTTGAGCAGCTTATTATGGGCAGCGAAGGCACTTTGGGCATTATTACCAAGGCAACCTTAAAACTTTTGCCGCTGTGCCCCTACCGTTTTGACCTTGTGGCTGTGTTTACCGAGCCGGAAAAAGCCATTGACCTGGTGCCGCTGCTGTTAAAGGCAGGCATTGACCCCACCAGCATTGAATACATGGACAACAGCTATGTGCGCGGCACTGCCGATTACTGTGAGTTTAAAAACGTGCCGCATTATGACGACGGCATTTACGTTATCGTTACCGTTGAAACCTACAACGAGGACGAGCTGGACATGAAGATGGAACGCCTGGACGAGCTTTGCACCGAGGCAGGCGCGGTTGAGGTGCTGGAAGCCGATGAGCGCATCTGGAAAATGCGCCGCAACTGCCAGGAATGCGTGCGCCTTATCAGCCAGGTATCCTTAACGGACGACGTTGTTGTACCGCGCGACAAGGTTGCCGAAGCCATTAAGTTTATTATGAAAACCGGCGAAAAATATCCGTTCCTGCCGCGTATCTGCGCCCATGTGGGCGACGGCAACCTGCACATTATTTTGTGCAAGTGCGATTTGACCGACGAGGAATGGGAAACCAACGTGCAGGCCTTCCACGACGAGGTTTATACCTATGCGTACAGCATCGGCGGCCGCCTTGCGGGCGAACACGGCATCGGCGCTAAGAAACTTGCCGAAATGGAAAAATATACCCGCCCGGGCGAGCTGAACTTAATGCGCACCATTAAAAAAGCTATGGACCCGAACCTTATTTTGAACCCCGGTAAAATCTTTAACGTAGATTAATTTTAAAAGCGAAGGATAGTAGAAAGGATTTGAGAAAATGATGAATTATAAACCGGTCACCGAGGAAGTATTGGAGGCTCTGCGTAAAGCAGTGGGCGCAGAACATGTAATGACCGACCCCGAAACGCTTGATAAATATAAAACGGATGAAGAAACCGACCCGCATTACCATCACCTGCCAGAGGTAGTAGTTGCGCCTGCCAACACCGAAGAGGTGGCAGCCGTAATGAAAATTGCCAACAAATTTGACGTGCCGGTAACCCCGCGCAGCGCCGGTACCAGCGTATCCTGCGGCGCAGTGCCCGTTTGCGGCGGCATTGTAATGCTGATGGAGCGCATGGACAAAATCCTTGAGCTGAACAAGGAAGGCATGTACATGGTGGTTGAGGCCGGCGCCAGAACGCTGGAAATTCAGGAATACGCCAACAAGGAAGGCTTTTTGTATGCGGGCGACCCGTGCAGCGCCGACAGCTGCCTTATCGGCGGCAACATTGCCACCAACGCGGGCGGCAACAAGGCTGTGCGCTACGGCACCACCCGCAATCAGGTTTATTCCATTGAGGCGGTTACGCCTACCGGCGATATTGTAACGCTGGGCTCTACCCTTAAAAAGAACAGCACCGGCTACTGCCTGGAGCAGCTCATCATGGGCAGCGAAGGCACACTGGGCATTATCACCAAGGCCAGCCTGAAACTTTTGCCTCTGTGCCCGTACAAGCTGGATATTTTAGCAATCTTCACCGAGCTTGATAAAGCCATCGGCGTAGTGCCGAATTTGATTAAAGCCGGTTTGAACCCGACCAGCGTAGAGTTTATGGACAACGGCTTTGTGCGCAGCGCCAGCGATTACTGCGAACTGAAGCTGCCGCATTACGAGGACGGCTACTATGTAATTATTACGGTAGAAACCTTTAACGAGGAAGAACTGGAAAGCAAAATGGAGCAGCTTGACGAAATCTGCACCGCCAGCGGCGCTACCGACGTGTTGGAAGCCGATGAGCGCGTATGGAAAATCCGCCGCAACTGCCTGGAATCCACCCGCGTGCTGAGCCTTATCAGCACCTCGGACGACCTTGTAGTGCCGGTTGATAAAATTGCCGAATGCATTGAGCATTTGAATGAGGTTTCCAAAAAGTACAGCTTTAAGTTGCTGTGCCTGGCCCATGCGGGCGACGGCAACCTGCATTTCCAGATTTTGAAATGCGATTTGAGCGACGAGGAATGGGAAAAGCAGCTTAATGAGTTCCACGCCGAAGCCTATGCTTACGTTTACAGCCTGGGCGGACGCCTGAGCGGCGAGCACGGCATTGGCGCGAAGAAGCTGCCTGCTATGGAAAAATACACCAACCCCGTGGAAATGCAAATGATGCGCGCCATTAAAAAAGCGCTGGACCCGAAAGGCATTTTGAACCCCGGCAAGGTATTTAACATTTAATAACAGCAAAAATAAGAACCTCCGCATTTTAGCGGAGGTTCTGTTAATTTACGGCAGTAATATTATTTCGGGGTATCTTTTCCCAGCTGAACAATGGTATCAGTTCGTTGGCGGTAACGGCTTCGGGGCGCTCAAGCAGCCCTGCTAAAAAGGCAAGCTGCCCCAAAACCTGCTGCGGCGTAAATTCGCTGCGCAGCGCGCCCATGTCCAAATCCATATCGCGCTTGGCAAGGCGGCGTCCGTCGGCGGCGGTTAAAAGCGGCAAATGCCCAAACTGCGGCGGCGTAAAGCCCAGCAGCTTGTAAAGGTACAGCTGCGGCAGGGTTGAACTTAACAAATCGCTGCCGCGGATAACTTCCGTTACGCCCATCAGCGCGTCGTCGATAACTACGGCCAGCTGGTAAGCGTAAATGCCGTCGCTGCGGCGCACGATAAAATCGCCCCACTCGCGTGCAAGGTTCAGGCTTTGCGTGCCATAGTGCAAATCGTTAAAGGTCAGCGTTTCGTCCGGCACCTTAATGCGCCACGCGCATTTGTGCGCGCCCGCCAGTTTGGCGGCGCGCTGTGCCGCCGTTAAACGGCGGCAGGTGCCGGGGTACACAAAATGCCCGTCGCTGGCGTGCGGTGCGCTGGCGGCGTGCAGTTCGGCGCGCGTGCAAAAACAGGGGTAAATTAAATCCTGCGCGGCAAGCATGTCAAAATATTTTTTATATATCCCGCTGCGGCGGCTCTGGTAAAATTCGTCTGCCGGTTTGCCGGGCGCTGCGCCGTAATCCCAGTCCAGCCCCAGCCATAAAAGGTCGTCCATTAACACCTGCGCCTTTTCTTCCGTGCAGCGCGAGGTGTCCAAATCTTCAATGCGCAGCAGCATAGTGCCGCTTTGCGCCCGGGCGCTAAGCCACGCCAGAAGCGCGCAAAAAATATTGCCAAGGTGCATTCTGCCGCTGGGCGAGGGGGCAAAACGCCCGCAAACTGTATGTTTAAGCATAGCCAAAGCTCCTTTTAAGTGGTGTTTTTTTAATTTTAACATTGTTTAAGGTATTTTTACAAATATTCTGCCGCTTAGTTTTGCTTTGCTTTTTTGCCTTTTTGCGGTAAAATATAATTATGTGGGCGTATGCCCTGTTATTAAAGGAGGAAACTGTTTGGTAAGAAAAACTTCAGAAATGGTAGAAGCCGGTATTTTAGCGGCTATTGCCGTTTTGTTTGCAATTTTGGGCGCGTATCTGCCCGTGCTGGGCGCGCTGTTCAGCTTTTTGTGGCCGGTGCCCATTGCGGTGTGCGGCATGCGCAACGGCCTGCGCTGGAGCGTGATGAGCTTAATCGTGTCCTGCGCCGTTATCGGCTCGCTTTTAGGCCCTGTGCAGTCGCTTTCTATTATGGCAATGTTCGGCCTGTTGGGGCTGGTGCTGGGCGAATGTATGCACCGCGGCTTTGAGCCGGGCAAAACGCTTTTCTATTCTTCGGCGGCGACGCTGGTTTCCATTGTTTTAAGCATTGCGCTGGGTATGCTGGTTATGGGCACCAATCCGGTGGATATGATGTTTGAAGGCTTGCAGCAGGCGTTGCAGGAAAGCGAAGCCTACTACCGTGAGGCAGGCATGTCGGAAGCTGACATTGCCGCGGCAGTACAGAGCAATAAGGAACTTTTGCAAACCATCCGTTTAATTTTGCCGGCGTCGTTCATTGTGTGCTCGCCTATTCTGGCCTTTGCCAACTATATGGCGGCGCGCAAAATACTGGGCAAAATGGGCGTGGCATTTGCACCGCTGCCGCCGTTTACCAGCTGGCGCGTGCCGGAAAGGCTTATCTGGCCCTATGCCCTTTCGGTGATAGTAATGGCGTTTTACAGCGACGCGCCAAAGTTTGTTTACGATTTGGCCGCCAATTTGCAGATGCTGACCAGCGTGGTGTTTTTTGTGCAGGGCTTGGCAGTGGTGTTCTGGTGGCTTAACAAAAACGCAAAGCCCCGCTGGTGGGGCACGATGGCTATTATTTTAGCCTTTGCGGTGCAGATAATTTCACAAATGATTGTACTTTTGGGTGCGTTTGAGACAGTTTTGGATTACCGTGGTTTGAAAAAACGCAGCCTGTAAGGAGTGCGGTAAAATGTTTAACAAAATCTGGAACTTTTGGAACGATATGCGGGTGCCGCTGGGCATTATGGCGGCGTTTACCATTATTTTAACCTGCTACGGCTGGTGGTGGCTGCCCCTTGGCGTTGGCGCTATGGGCGGGCTGTACTGGTACAGCCGCCGCTGTTTTTACGCTAAGGAAATTCAGTTTAACGGCTACCTTGATACCATTGTGCGCAACATTGAGCGCACCAGCCACAACGCCGTGCAGAACCTTGACGTGGCCATGGCGGTGTTTGGGCAGGATGGCAAGCTGCAATGGAAAAACGAGCTGTTTGTGGAATATGCGGCTAACGCCGGAACCAAAAATGTAGACGGCAAGCGCCCGGAAGAAATTTTTGACCTGCCGGAAAACGCCTTTGACGCTTTAAGCATTAAGGACGGCGAGCGCCTGCTGCTTATTAACGGGCGTTATTACAGGCTGCGCCACTGCCGCGTGCAGACCGGCGAACGCAGCGGCAAAAAGGAAGTTAAAGGCAACAGCCTGATTTTCTACTTAACTGACGTGACGGATTTTGAGCTGCTGCGGCAAAAATACGCCAACGAAAAGCTGTGCCTGGCCTATGTGCGCTTTGATAACTATGAGGATGTTACCAAGGGCATGGGCGAAAGCACGCGCGCCAATATCTCCGGCGAGGTTAACGAGGTTTTAAGTAAATGGGCGGAGGAAGAAAACGGCTTCATCCTTGCCAATAATAAGGAAAGTTACCTCATCGGCATTAACCAGGCCTCCTTGCAGGATTTAATGGAAAAGAAGTTCCCTGTTCTGGAAAAGATACACGAAATTCAGGTTGGCAACAAAATTACGCCTACTATCAGCGTGGGCATTGCCTGCGACGGGCGCAGCCTGGAAGAAGTAAGCCTTAACGCGGCTAAAGCGCTTGATTTGGCGCTGGGGCGCGGCGGCGACCAGGTGGTTGTGGCCATCGGCGGCAGCCTGCAATTTTTTGGCGGCATTGCCACCGTGGCGGCTAAAAGCACGCGCGTGCGTGCCCGCATTGTGGCGCACACCGTGCACGAGCTGATGCTGTCGGCGGAGAAAATTTTTGTTATGGGCCACACCATGGAAGATTTTGACGCTATCGGCAGCGCCATCGGCATGGCAAAACTGGCGCGCAGTTTGGGCAAGGAAACCTATATTGTCGTCAGCGGACAGAACGAATCGGTGCGCAAAATTGCCGAAACCCTGCGCAGCAACGATATGAAGCTGATGGACGAGGACGATGTTTACGCCGATATTATGATTGAGGAAGAAGAAGCGCTGAAATTAGTGGCGCCTAAATCCCTTTTAGTGCTGGTTGACCATCACCGCAAAATGCTCTGCGCCAGCCAGAAGGTGCTGGAGGCGATACCGTGGCGCATTATTATCGACCATCACCGCCGCGCGGAGGATGCTATTAAAAACACCACCTTGCAGTACATGGAACCGTCGTCGTCCTCAACCAGCGAGCTGGTTACGGAGCTGGTGGGCTACTTTAACGACAGGCTGGAGTTTACCAAGGGCGAGGCCACGGCGCTGTATGCCGGCATTGTGGTTGACACCAAAAACTTTGCCGTGCAGACGGGCGAGCGTACCTTTGAAGCGGCAGCGCTTTTGCGCCGCAGCGGTGCCGACCCGAACATGGTGCGCCAGCTGTTTAAGGACGATTTGGATTCCGTGCAGATAAAATCGCGGCTGATTGCCGAAGCTCAAACGCCGGAGCCGGGCATTGTCATTTCGGTGTATAACGACGCGCCGAAGGAAGTACGGTCGTCCGTTATCGCGGCGCAGGCCGCCGATGCGATGGTAAACATTGCCGGCGTGTGCATGAGCGTGGTTATTACGGAATATTCGGCCGACGGTTCGCTGGGTGTAAGCGCCCGCAGCGACGGCACGGTAAACGTGCAGATTATTATGGAAGAGCTTGGCGGCGGCGGGCACCAGACGGTGGCCGGCGTGCAGCTTAAAAATATCAGTGTGGAAGAAGTTAAAAAACAAATTGTAGCACTGGCTAAAAAACAGTTGGAGGAAGATAACAATGAAAGTGATTCTGTTGCAGGACGTTAAAAATTTAGGTAAAAAAGGTGATATTGTTGAAACCGCAGAAGGCTATGGCCGCAACTACCTGCTGCCGCGCAAAATGGCTAAGGAAGCCAATGCAGCCAATTTAAACCAGGCTAAGCAGAACAAGGCTACCGAAGCACACCGCGCCGCACAGCGCAAGGACGAAGCCGTTATGCTGGCAGCCCAGCTGAAAAAGGTGCACGTTATTGTTAAGGTGCGCGTGGGCGAAAACGGCAAAATGTTCGGCAGCGTAACCAGCAAGGACGTGGCCGAGGCTTTAATTGAGCAGACCAAACTTGATATTGACCGCCGCAAGGTAGAATTAAAATCCGCCGTGAAGGGCATTGGCGAATACACCGCCGTTGCCAAACTGCACCCGGAAATTTCTGCCGAGTTTGCCGTAACCGTAGCGGCAGAATAAGGCGCGCGCCATGATTGACAGAGTACCCCCGCAAAACATAGAAGCAGAACAGGCCGTGCTGGGCGCAATGCTCTTAGAGCGCGAGGCCATCTCCAAAGTAATGGAAAAATTGCAGGCGATGGACTTTTACCGCGAGGCGCATAAGGTTATTTTTAACGCCATGGTGGAGCTTTACAACCGCAACGAAGCCGTCGATATGGTAACGGTAACGGAGGTTTTAAAGAAAAACGGCAAGCTGGAGGACGTGGGCGGCATTGCCTACATCACGTCGCTGGCTAACGCCGTGCCGACGGCGGCGAACGTGGTTTACCACGCCGGTATCGTCGAAGAAAAATCCATTCTGCGCCAGCTGGTGCGCAGCGCCACGGAAATTGCGGAAATGGGTTATGAAGGCAGCGAGGATGTCAGCGATATTATCGACAACGCTGAAAAAAAGATACTGGAAATTTCCAACCGTAAAAAGGACACCGACTTTGTGCCTATTAACAATATCGTAATGGATTCCTTCCGCGATATTGAGGCGCTGATGAACAACAAAAACGGCTTAACCGGCCTGCCCACCGGCTTTGTGGATTTTGACAATTTAACCAGCGGCCTGCACGGCAGCGATTTTATCATCTTAGCGGCGCGCCCTTCCATGGGTAAAACGGCGCTTTCGCTGAACATTGTGCAGAACGTGGCTATCCGCAGCGGCAGGCAGATGGACGGCAAGCCGAAAGTTGTAGCCTTTTTCAGTTTGGAAATGAGCAAGGAACAGCTGGTGCAGCGTATGCTGTGCGCCGAAGCCAACATAGATTCGCAGCGCCTGCGTATCGGCGAGCTGCGCGACGAGGACTGGATGCAGCTGATACAAACTGCTGATTCGCTCAGCGCGGCGCAGATTTATATCGACGACACGGCGGGCATAACGGCGATGGAAATGCGCAGCCGCGCACGCCGTTTAAAGGCCGAGCACGGGCTTGATTTAATCGTCGTCGACTATTTGCAGTTAATGCAGGGCAGCGGCAAGCGCAATACCAGCGGTGACCGCCAGCAGGAGGTTTCCGAAATTTCCCGCTCGCTTAAAGCGCTGGCGCGCGAGCTGGACGTGCCGATTATCGCGCTGTCGCAGCTGAGCCGCAGCGTGGAATCGCGCCAGGTAAAACGCCCGATGCTTTCGGACCTGCGCGAATCAGGCTCTTTGGAGCAGGACGCCGATATTGTAATGTTTTTGTACCGTGAGGACTACTACAACCCCGAAACGGAAAACAAAAACATCACTGAGCTTATCGTTGCCAAGCACCGCAACGGCCCGGTCGGCACCGTAAACCTATTCTTCCATAAACAATTCACCAAGTTTGTAAGTTTAACAAAAAGGGATAATTAAAAAATAAAAGCAGCATAAAAAGCAGAAACGCATCGGCGTTTCTGCTTTTTATTTTACCACTTCCCAAAAACAGCCTTTTTTGGGAAGGGAGGAGTAATGACTTCCCAAAAAGTGCCGGTTTTGGGAAATCATGCCATTTGCCGCTTCGGGCGGATAAAACAAAAAGTACGGCTTTATTGCAAACGGTTATTTTTGCAAAAAGTCAGACTTTATTGTAATTATATCAGTTTTATTTCGCTCTTGCAAATCCTTGCCAAAGCGCTTATTTTCTTAGCTTTACAATAATCAAAACACTGTTACAAAAAAGTATAGATTTTTGTAAAGGGGGTTTTATTATGCGTACAAACTTGCAAAATAAAATTTTAATCAGCCTGCTTGCGGCAGGGAGTATTGGTATCTATTGCTTTTCTAATACCGCTGCGGCTGCTGATTTTAACGCACCTGGTGACGGTACAATCGTAAATGGAAATTATAGTAATGTTTATGGAAATGGAAATGCCATAACTATTAAAAACGGGGATATAGAAGAAATTTACGGCGTTGGAACTGACCAAAATTATAATAATGTAGCCCAAGGTGGCAATATAACAATTAATAATGGTACTATAAAATCAGTTTACGGTGGTTTTTCCACAAGCTACGATGCTATCGAAAATTATATAACTATTAATAACGGTAGTGTAACCAGCACTGTTTACGGTGGTTTTTCTTCTCAAGCCAGTGCTTCCGATAACCATATAATTATCAACGAAGGTACTGTACAGGCCGTAGAAGGCGGTCATGCAGGTTTTAAAGGTAATGCCAATAATAATACAGTAACTATAATCAACGGCACAATAACTGGCGCTAATGGCGGCTCTGTCTATGGTGGCAACTCATTTGAAAGTGAAGCAAATATTAATACAGTTAACATATCCGGAGGAACTGTAAATTGCAAAGTTGCCGGCGGTTGGGGTTCGGCTGATGCAAGTTCTAACACAGTAAATATCAGCGGTGGCACTATTAATACAAGTAATGATAATCCAGGCATTTATGGCGGTCATTCCTCAACTAATGCCAATAAAAATATTGTTAATATCAGTGGTGGTACTATAAATGTTAATATTTACGGCGGTTATTCAGCTGGTTCTGGTACAACTAATGAAAACGCAATAAATATTAGCAATTCTGCCGATATTTCAAATTCCAAACTTTTTGGTGGCAACAAATCCGGCAGCACAGGAAACACTCTTAGCATTAACGGTTGGAGCGGCAGCACGCAATCTGTACAAAATTTTAATGATATTAATTTTGAAAATATTAAATGGAACAACGGCAGTACCGTACTTAATATTACAAATAATGATAAAGCTAATGCCCTTGCCAACACAAAATTAAACTATGATAATGTAATTTTAACCGGCGGAGCAGAACTTACAACCGGTAACAGCATGACGCTTATTGCTGGTCAAAATTTAGGTATTGATGTAAACAATATAAACTCAACCGGCAATTTTACAGCAGGTGTTTCCATAGAAGGAACTGGTACGGCAGAAGTTGCTTCTGATGGCAACAGTATAAAATACACTTTGACAAAAGTTAAACATTTAGACCAAATTGACCTTGTCGCCGAAAACCGCGCCGTTGCCGCAGCGTTTATCAATCAGGGCACGGATTTAATCAGCGATAGCCTTGACGTTATCAGCCGCGACGGCAATTACGGCGTTAAAACCTTTGCCGCCGTGCAGGGCAACCGCAGCAAATATGACGTAAACAGCGACCTTAAAATAAACGGCTGGAGCACTATTGTCGGCGTAGGCAGCGAAACAGAACACAACGGCGGCGATTTCAGCTGGGGCGTGTTCTATGAAAACGGCAGCGGCAATTACCGCACTTTTAACGAGTTCAACAATGAGTTCTTCCGCGGCGACGGCAGCCTTGTTTATAACGGCGGAGGTATTGCTGCAAGGTACGAAAACGCCCACGGTGTTTATACGGAAGGCAGCCTGCGTGCCGGTATGTTAAAAAGCGATATGGATAACGCCCTGCGTGACGGCAGCGGCAACTACTACGGCTACGACAGCGAAAGCGAATACTACGGCGCACATATTGGCATTGGGCAAATAATCCCGCTTAGTGAAAGCAGCGATTTGGATGTGTACGGCAAATTCTTCCACACCTACACCGAAGGCGACAGCTTTAATGTAGCAGGCGATAAATTTGAGTTCGACAGCATTAACAGCGACCGTTTGCGTGTTGGCGCAAGGGTTACCACCAACAAGGCTAATGCCTTTAGCACCTATTATGGCCTGGCTTATGAATACGAATTTAACGGCGATGCAGAAATGCGTGCGCAGAACCTTGCAGCACCCACGCAGAGCTTGCAGGGCAGCAGCTACATGGCAGAGCTGGGCTTTAACTACCAGCCCACGCCGGACAGCCCGTGGAATTTTGATTTGAATATGCGCGGCTATGCCGGTGAGCGTGAAGGCGCAACCTTCAATGTGCAGGCAACGTACACGTTTTAATTAAATAATAGTACAAACAACAACTCCCCAAAGCGATGCTTTGGGGAGTTAAGTTTTTATATGCACATCTTTACTTTTCTTCTTCCACCAAACTGATATTCAGCGGCATGTCGAAGGTTTTGTAGAACCATTTAAGGTGCGTGCGGATTTGGTGCATTTCAATGGTGGGCACGGCTTGCGCGCGCAGCAAAAGGCTGGCGCCGTTTTTAGCTATACCTGCCTTTTCAATCGTCAGCAGGCTGGTTTGCGTGTAGTCAAGGCTTTCAGCCAGCGCCAAAATCAGCGCCAGCTTGTTAACGGTTTCCCAGTTGTTGGGCGTCAGCATCGTCATATACAGCGGGTCGCGCGAAAAATAGCCCTTAGATACGCCGTTGTGCCACCCGGCAATGGCGCTGGTTATCAGCTGCTCTTTATGCGTAAGGCCAAACAGTTTGGCGTTTTGCACCATGTAGGCGCTGTGGCGCGCGTGGCTGTAAAAGTTAATGGTTATGCCAATGTCGTGCAGCAGCGCGGCGGTTTGCAAATAGCGGCGGCAGCTTTTGCCTAAGCCGTGCAGGGGCTTCCACGCGTCAAACATTTTCAGCGCCAGCTCGGTAATGTGGTGGCTGTGCGTGGGGTCGGGCGTGTACAGGTTTAAAATGTTTTCGGTGCTGCGCGCCAAAATATCGTCCGCTATCAGCGGGATGTTGCGTTCTTTGGAGTAGTAATCGAAGAACAGCCCTTCGCGCAGGCCGCAGCCGGATGTGATAAGCTGCTTGCTGCCGGTAACGTCAAACAGGGCGTTGATGATGGCGGCACCGGCGATGATGATGTCGGCGCGCTCGCTGCTGAGCCCGGAAATTTTGCGGCGTTCTTCCAGCGTGCTGCCTTTAAGGCGGTTAAAAATGCCGCGGAAGGCCTGCACGGTAAGTTTATAGTTATGTATTTTGGTGGTGGGGTATTTGTTGGCGCGCTGGTGAATTTTGCCGATGGTGCGCGCCGTGCCGCCTACGCCGATAAGGGGCAGCTTGGGCTGTTTAAGCCAGGGGTATTCCGCAAGGCGCGTGCGCAGAAAGAAACTTAAATTGCTGATATCCGCCGCGCTGACGGTGTTGCGGGTGTTGAACATGGCGGTGGTGTTAACCGCGCCGACGGGTACGGAAACGGATTCCAGTATTTTGCGCTCGTGAAAATAAATCAGCTCCGTGCTGCCGCCGCCCAGGTCGAAGATGATTCCGCTGTGGTAGGGCAGGGTGTTAATAACGCCAAGGTAGCTGATGTAGGCTTCGGTGTTGCCGGTAATGATGTGCAGGTTAATGCCGGTTTCCTTTTCCACAAGGCGCGTCAGCTCCGCGCCGTTGCCGGCGTTGCGTATGGCGGCCGTTGCCACGGCGATGGTTTTATCCGCGTGGTACAAATCGCACATACAGGCAAAGCTTTTCATGGTTTCGATGGTATCGGCAAAGGCCTGCGGCGTAAGGCGGCCGTTTTTATCTATCTTCTGGCTGAGGCGCAGCGCCTCCTTCTGGTTGTAAACCATGTTGTAGGCGCCGTTTTTGTAAATATGCGTTATTACAAGGCGCGCCGAGTTGGAACCAATATCTATAATTGCTATCCGCTGCAAAATTCATCCCTCCCGCAGTTTAAGGTAACGCTCAAAAAGTGGCATAATATTTTATATTATGCTTTTAACGTAAAAAATCCTGCCGTGGCAGGCAAAAATTGTTAAATAAGCTGCAAAGGGCTGTAAAAAGTTTGTTAAAGGCAAGGATTTAAGCTTCCGGCGTCGAATTTATATATAATAGTTTAATGAGGTGGTTTTGTGAAAAGAAAACAATATAAGATTTTTGCAGCCATTCATCTCGGCTCGGAGATGATTAGCATGCAGATAGTTGAATACCGCAATTTGAATAATATGAAGCTGCTGGAGGAGTGCAACCGCCGTGTGCGTCTGGGTGAGGAAACTTTTAAAAATAAAATCATCCCCTTCAGCATGGTTAACGAAATTTGCGAGCTTTTGGTGGGCTTTAAGCGCCTGATGACGGAGTACGAGGTTGAAGAGTACAGCATGCAGGCCACAACGGCTGTGCGCGAGGCGCTGAACCGCGTATTTTTGCTGGACCAGATTTATATCCGCACCGGGCTGAGGGTTACGGTTATTGACCTGCCGGAGGAAATTTACACCAAGTATACCGCCATCCGCCGCACGATGAAGCTGGACGGCTTAACGGGCGTGGATGAAACAATGCTGATGATGGATATTTCCAGCGGCGGGCTGGGCATTACCTTTGTGAAGGATAATGTAATTAAGTACCAGCAGAACCTTAACATCGGCGTTATCCGCGTTAAGGAAAGCTTTAACCGCAACCAGCGCAGCTCCATGAAGTTTAACCAGGCGCTGGCCGAATATCTTTCCAGCACCATGGGCGCGGTGCGCGATGAGCTGAAAAACGAGCAAATCCGTTATTTAGTGCTTTCGGGCGCGGAATCGGAGCTGCTTTTGCAGATGATGGGCATTGAGTTTAAAACGGGCGTTATCCGCATTAAAACGGAGCAGTTTATGCAGCTGTTTAAAACGGTGCACGAGCTGAACCTGCCGCAGATTATTCAGGTGTTTAAAATTAACGAGGACGTGGCGGAGCTTGTTTTGCCGACGATTTTGCTGTACGAGCAGCTTTTGGCGCTGGTGCAGGTGCAGGAAATTATTTTGACGGACGACCGCTTTATCGACGGTATCTGCCTTTTGCACATCGGGCCCAAAACCAGCAAGGAATATGCAGCCGAGCTTCAGCAGGAGCAGCTGAGCATTCTGCACAGCATCGGCGCGCGTTACCATTACGACGAGGCACATTCCCGCCAGGTTGAGCGCTTGGCGCTGGCGATGTTTGACAAGCTGGGCAAGCACCACGGTATGGACAGCCACAGCCGCATTTTATTACAGGCAACGGCGCTTTTGCACGATATCGGCAAATATGTTTCGCTGCGCAGCCATTCGCTGTACAGCTACAAGCTGATAATGTCGAGCGATATTTTGGGCTTTAGCGAAATGGACAAAAAAATTGTGGCACTGGCAAGCTATTACCACGCACACAGGCTGTTCAGCGGCACGCGCCACCCCGAGGTGGAGGAGATGGGCGCGGAGGTTATGCCGCTGGTGGCAAAACTGGCGGCGCTGGTGCGCTTGGCAGACGCCATGGACCGCAGCTACAAGCAGAAGATTAAAAGCTGCCGCGTAAATGTTAAAAACGGCGTGATGAAGGTGGATGCCGTTACGCGCGAGGATTTAACGATAGAAGAGTGGACATTTGCCTCGAAGGCATCGTTTTTTGAAGAAGTTTACGGATTACAGGCAGTTTTGGAACGGGTGGACAGATAAATGGAAAAAAATAAAATCAACCTTAACAAACCGGAATACTTTTTTAACCGCGAGCTGAGCTGGCTTAAATTTAACCTGCGCGTGCTGCGCGAGGCAGGCGTTAAAACCACGCCGCTGCTTGAGCGTTTAAAATTTGTTGCCATAACGGCATCCAACCTGGATGAGTTTTTTATGGTACGCGTGGCTGGGCTGTGGGACCAGTTTGAAAACGGCATTAACAAGCGCGACGCCGCAGGGCTGACGGTTAAGCAGCAGCTGGAAGAAATCAGCAAGGCTGCGCACGACCAGATGAAGCTGCTGAATAAATATCTGTGGTCGCTGATTAAGGAGCTGCGCGGGGCAGGCATTTATATTTGCCGCGTCAGCGAATTGAGCGAGGGCGGCCGCCGCTGGCTTGAAGCGTACTATCAGGAGGAAATTTTCCCCGTGCTGACGCCGATGGCAGTGGACGCATCGCGCCCCTTCCCGTTTTTGGCCAACAAAACCTTAAACCTTGCCGTTGAGCTGACCAATCAGGAGGGCGAGGACAGCATGGGCATCGTGCAGGTGCCTTCCGTACTGCCGCGCCTGATTGAGGTGCCGGGAGAGGAAAAACGCAGCTTTGTATTTTTAGAGGACGTTATTAACGAGCATTGCGCCGATTTGTACAGCGGCTGCAAGATTTTGGATATTGTGCCGTTCCGCATTACGCGCGACAGCGACTTGGAAGTTGACGAGGACGATATTGATAACCTGCTGAAGGAAGTGGAAAAATCCCTGCGCAAACGCACGCGCGGCGCTTCCGTAAGGCTGGAAATTTACAACAAGGCCAACAACCGCATCCGCAAATTCCTGTACGATAATTTGGACATTACCGAGCAGGAGGTTTACGAAATTAACGGGCCGCTGGACGCAACCTGCTTCTTTAAATTTACCTCGCTGCCCGGCATGTGGCCGTGGCTGTATGAGCCCTTTGTGCCGCAGCGCCCGCTGGAACTGCCGGACGACAGCGATATTTTTAAAGTTCTGCGTGAGCGCGACGTGCTTTTGCATCATCCGTTTGAAAGTTTCGACCCCGTTGTTAAATTCGTCAGCGACGCTGCCAGCGACCCTAACGTGCTGGCCATTAAACAAACGCTGTACCGCGTCAGCGGCAACTCGCCGATAGTAGCAGCACTGGCGCGCGCCGCTGAAAACGGCAAACAGGTTACCGTACTGGTTGAATTAAAAGCTCGCTTTGATGAAGAGAACAACATCCTTTGGGCGCGCCGCCTGGAGGAAGCAGGCTGCCATGTAATTTACGGTTTGATGGGCCTTAAAACCCACGCCAAAATTATTTTGGTTGTGCGCAAGGAAGCCGACGGCATTAAACGCTATGTGCACCTTGGCACCGGTAACTACAACGACAATACCGCCAAACTGTACACCGATATGGGCTTAATGACGGCTAACGACCAGTTCGGCAGCGACGCATCGGCGTTCTTTAACGTGCTGTCCGGCTATTCGGACCCGCCGGTATGGAACAAGCTGGTAATGGCGCCGCTGGGCCTGCGCAAAAAGATTTACGAGCTGATTGACAACGAAATTGCCATCGTGAAAAACGGCGGCAGCGGGCATATCATTGCCAAAATGAACTCTTTAATTGACTACCCTGTAATCCAGAAGCTGTACGAGGCTTCGATGGCGGGCGTTAAAATAGACCTTATCATCCGCGGTATCTGCGGTTTGCGTGCGGGTATGGAAGGCATCAGCGATAATATTACCGTACGCAGCATCGTCGGCAGGCAGCTGGAGCACAGCCGCATTTTCTGGTTCCAGGGCGGCGGTAAGGAGCAGCTGTTCCTTTCCAGTGCGGACTGGATGCCGCGTAACCTTAATGACCGCGTTGAGCTGTTCTTCCCGGTAGAAACACCGGCGCATATTGAGCGCATTAAAAAAGTGCTTGATTTGTACCTGCGCGACAACGTCGGCGCGCACATGATGCAAAGTAACGGCACTTACCGCCGCGTAACCAACAGGCTGGAGCCCGTCGGTGCGCAAAGCACGCTGTACGAGTGGGCGCTGCTCGCCGCTACGGCGGATAAAATACCTATGCAGGACCGCCTGCGCCCGATGTACGACCGCGATAAGGCTTAACCACTGGCAGTGCCGCCTGCAATATGATATAATGTAACATATCAAACATTTTGCGAGGCTGACATGGATACAGAAATTTTACAATATATTGGGCACGATTTATACAACACCAAAGTTTTAAAAGAATGGAAGCGCTATGTGGTTTTCCGCACGCGCTGCATGCTGCACAGCGGCGAGGTTGGCGGTTTGCTGGACTTTTTTGCCGCATCGCCCTTAAGGCGCGATATGCTGCACCACACCACCAGCTTTGTGGAGCAGGTTACAAGGCAGTTCTTTTATAAAAATTCCAGCTGGACGGAGCGCATCAGCCTTGTAAAAAACCATGTGGAATTTTTGGAAGGCAAACTGAATGAGGACGCCCTGCGCAGGCTGTATGTTAACGGCGAAATGCTGCGCCTGTGGGAGGATAGCTACGAGGAAAAGCCGCTGACGCTGGAGCTGTGGTTCCACGCCGGGCAGCGCAAGGAAGGCTGCCTGTCGCTGGTGCTTTTATGGGATAAGGAAGCGCTGTATCAGATTATGTTCTGGCTGGCGCCGGATAAGGAAGGACGCCCCGCGCTGTGGATTGGCGCGCTTCAGGGTACGCCCAACGGCTCGGAGGTTATTAAGGGCTTAACCAAAGCCTTTTTCGGCTACCGCACAAAAAACCTTATTTTCTACGGCATCCGCAACGTGGCGGAGCAGCTGGGCTGCGAAAAAATTTACGCCGTCAGCAACGAAGGTTATTATGCGATGAACCATGTGCGTATCGACCGCAAGCTGAAAACTTCGCTGGACGCTTTCTGGCAGGAGTGCGAGGGCACGCAGCTTAGCGACAAGCGCTTTTACGAAATCCCCATTCCGGAATACCGCAAATCCATGGAGGAGCTGAAACCCTCCAAACGTGCGCAGCACAGAAGGCGCTTTGCCAAAATGGACGAAATGAAGGACGCCATTGCGGCAAGCTTTAAGGAATATTTAAAATAAAAAACGCCGGGCTTGCAGTGCAGGCCCGGTTTTCAATTAGTTTACTATTTTTTTGTGGAACTTTGTGTTATAATGATTATATATATCAACATGGAGGTACTATGATGAAACAAAAACTCCTTACCTTACTTTTAACACTATCACTTACTGTTACATCCGTTTTCCCGGGTGTTGCCTTAGCTGCCGGCAGCGATGAAATTTCGGCAACATCTGCCATTGAAGCAGCCGAAGCGCCGCAGACGATGAGTGCCAGCGAAAAGCTGAGCGCGCTGGAAGTAACCCTGTACGGCACCGAGCAGGCAGGCGCGCTGGTGAGCCGCACGGACAGCCTTGAGGACGATGTGTACGGTACCATTACTACCGACCCGATTTTAAATAGAGTAGACAATTTGTACAACTATATTAAAGGCTATGCCGGCAGCGGCGAAGCAAGCTTTTTAACCAAGCTGAACGCCGTTGAATGGCAGTTTACCGAAAGCACTGCGGGCGGTCCGGCCAAGAGCCGCATTGAAGCGCTGGAAACCATGCTGAACGGCGAAGTAAGCACCGGTTCCTTGGCAGGGCGTTTGGAAGCGCTGGCAAACCTGGCCTTCCAGGATGGCATTGTAGCGGTTGAAACCGTAACCCTGCCGAAGGACAGCGTAATTAAGCTGGAATTTGCCGAAGACCTGAGCAGCAAAACCGCGCAGGCAGGCGACGTTGTACGTTATAAAGTTGCCGATAACGTATTTGTAAACGATGTGCTGGTACTGCCGAAAGGCGCTGAAGGCATCGGCAAGGTAACCAAGGTTGTAGGCCCGCGTATGTTCGGGCAGGATGCACGTATCGACGTTGACTTTGGTTATATCTATGCTATCGACAACACCCGCGTTAAAGTATTCCTTGGCGATATTGCCAAACAGGAAGCTAAAACCGTAGCCGGTGCGGCAGGCGCTGCTATTGGCGGCATGGTTGTACTCGGTCCGGTAGGCATTATCGGCGGCGCGTTTGTAACCGGCAAATCCGTCAATATTCCGGCAGGCTCTATCACCTTCGTACAGGTTAAAGCCGATACCGATATTCAGGGCATGGTTTATCAGGGCTAAGCCTTAAAAACTAACAGCAAAAAATTAACCCCGTTATCAACTGATAGCGGGGTTTTTGTTATGCCTAAAGCGTTTTAAATTTATTCTGCCGTTGCCAGCATCAGCTTAATGCGGTTTTCCTGGTTAACCTTCGACGCGCTGGAGTCGTAGTCAATCGGCAGAATATTGGCATTTTCGGCAATCTCCTTAATTTTGTTCAGCATGCCGCGCCCGGCGATGTGGTTAGGCAGGCAGCCAAACGGCTGCGCGCAGATGATGTTGTTGTAGCCGTTTTTAGCAAGCTCCAGCATTTCGGCTGTTAAAAGCCAGCCCTCGCCCATGTTGTTGCCGTAGCCGATAACGCCTTTGGCAAGCGCCTTGGTTTCCTCGTAAGAGGCGGGCGGTTTAAAGGGTGTGCTTTCCAGTGCGTGCAGCATAATTTTTTCCAGCCGCTTCAAATACATCATCACCATTTTGGAGATGCCGTATTTAAAGAACTTGCCGCCGTACAATTTGTAATCCGTCAGGTAAGTATCGGCGCAGTACATAATAAAGTTCAATAGCCCGGGTAGCATGTATTCGCAGTTCTGCTTTTGCAAAAACTGCTCTAAATTGTTATTGCCCAACCCGGCGTATTTAATGTAAATTTCGCCAACAATGCCAACCTTAATTTTTTCCTCCGCTTTTTGCGGGATGGCGGCAAAATCCTCAGCCAGCGCCTTGGAAAGCTGCTTCATGGTGCTGAAGGCCTGCGCCTTGCCTTCCATAAAGGCGGTTTCCAGCCTGTGCAGCCATTTGCCTGCCAGTTCGTCCACCGCGCCTTTGATGGTTTCGTACGGGCGGGTTTTGTTGGCAAGGTACATTAAGGTATCGCCGTAAATAACGGCGGCCATAAATTTTTTCAGCATGGAAAGGTTCAGCTCAAAGCCCGGCTGCGCGTTCATGCCGTTTACGTTCAGGCTGATGATGGGCACGTTGCCGAAGCCGGCTTTTTCCATACCCTTGCGCAGCAGGAAAATGTAGTTGGAGGCACGGCAGCCGCCGCCCGTCTGCGAAAGGATAACTGCAGTTTTATTAATGTCATATTTGCCGCTTTCCAGCGCGCTGATTATTTGCCCGATAACTAAAAGCGCCGGGTAGCAAATATCGCTGTTAACGTATTTTAAGCCTGTTTCTATTACGTCGCGGCCGGTGTTCTCTAAAATTTCGGCCTTATAGCCGCAGCTTACCAGCGCCGAGCGCAGCAGCCGGAAATGGAACGGCAGCATGCTGGGCACAAGTATGGTGTGCGTGGCTTTCATTTCTTTGGTAAAAACAGGCAGAGCATTTTCTGACATAAATATTACTCCTTCAAAAATATTTCAGCATTCAAAGCCCAGGGCGGCAAACAGGCTGCGCAGGCGTATGCGTGCCGCGCCGAGGTTTTCAATGTCGTCAATTTTAATTTGGGTGTAAATTTTACCGTGTTCTTCTAAAATGCGGCGGCACTCGTCGGCGGTAATGGCGTCGCAGCCGCAGCCGAAGCTAACCAGCTGCACCATGTTCATATCGGCGTTTTCCGCCGTGTATTTGGCGGCGGCGTACAGCCTGCTGTGGTAGGTCCACTGGTTTAAAACTTCCAAATCCTCGCTCAATTCGCTGCGCGGAATGTTGCCCGCCACAGCGTCCTCGCTTACTAACGCAGCACCAAGCCCGGTAATTAGGCGGTCAATGCCGTGGTTAATTTTCGGGTCGGTGTGGTACGGGCGGCCTGCCAGCACCACAATCGGCATCTTTTTGGCGCGCGCTTCGGCAATAATTTCTTTGCCTTTGGCCTTAACCTTGTCCTCAAAGGCGTGGTAAGCGTTAAAGGCAGGCGTCAGCGCGTTTTTAATTTCTTTTTCGCTTAAATCCGCATAAGCGGGATGCAGCATTTTATAAAGCTCTTTCACGAGGCGCTTTTTGTCCAAAAGCCCCAGGTAATCGTAAAAGAAGTGGATGGTTTTTAATTCTTCAATGTTTGCCGCCAGCACCTCCGGGTAGTAGGCAACTACCGGGCAGTTGTAGCAGTTTTCTGCGGCGTTTTCGTCTACGTTGTAGGTCATGCAGGGGTAAAAAATGCTGGTCAGCCCCTGGGCGAGCAGCCATTTAATATGCCCGTGCATCATTTTGGCGGGGTAGCAAACCGTGTCGCTGGGGATGGTGTTCTGCCCCTTCTGGAAGATGGTTTTATCGTTAATGGGGCTGGTTACAACCTCAAAGCCCAGTTCGGTAAAAAACGCGTGCCAGAACGGCAGCAGTTCGTACATATTCAGCCCCAAAGGCAGGCCTATTTTGCCGCGTTTGCCGGGTACGGGTTTCAGCTCTTCCAGCAGGCTGAGCTTGTAGCGGTACAGATTCAGGCTGTCGTTGGGGGCGCAGTGTGTTACGGGGCGTTCGCAGCGGTTGCCGCTGATGTAGGGCTTGCCGTCGGCAAAGATGTTGACCGTTAAATGGCAGTGGTTGCTGCACAAACCGCAGGTGATAGATTTTACCGTGTGCGAAAAATTTTTCAGCTGTTCAGCGTTAATCAGCGCGGTTGCGCCGCCGTGCAGCTCGCGGCGTTCTTTGGCGTACAGCGCCGCGCCGTAAGCACCCATTAAACCGGCAATGTCCGGGCGCACAACCTCAAGGTTCAGCTCCTGCTCAAAGGCGCGCAGCACGCAGTTGTTTAAAAAGGTTCCGCCCTGCACAACAATGTGCCTGCCCAAATCTTCTGCACTGCTGGGGCGGATAACCTTGAACAGCGCGTTTTTAACAATACTGATGCACAGCCCGGCACTGATGTTTGCGACGGAAGCGCCGTCCTTTTGTGCCTGCTTAACATTGCTGTTCATAAACACGGTGCAGCGGCTGCCCAAATCTACGGGCTTATCGGCAAACAGGCCGATTTGCGCAAAATCTTCCGCCGTGTAGCCAAGGATGCCGGCAAAGGTCTGCAAAAAACTTCCGCAGCCGCTGGAGCAGGCTTCGTTTAAAAAGATGTTGTCGATGCAGCCGTTGTGTATTTTTAAGCATTTAATGTCCTGCCCGCCAATATCGAGGATAAAATCCACCTCCGGCAGCAGGCTTTTGGCGGCAATAAAGTGCGCCATCGTTTCCACAATGCCAAAATCGGCGTGAAAGGCGTGTTTGATAAGCTCCTCGCCATAGCCGGTAACAGCGCTGGCAAGCAGTTTGCAGTTGGGGTATTTAGCGTAAAAATCTGTTAAATAATCGCGCACGGCGATAACGGGGTTGCCCTTGTTGCTCTGGTAAAAGGAATCCAGCAGGCTGCCGTCCGGGGCAACAACGGCAATTTTAATTGTGGTGCTGCCGCTGTCGATGCCAAGATATGCTTCGGTGGCGGTGTTAATATCGCCGCGCAGCACGTTATCGCGCTTATGGCGCGCCATAAATTTATCGTATTCGGCCTCGCTGGTAAACAGCGGCGGCAAATGGTCAAACTCGCGGTTAGCGTCGGCGGCTGCCATTTTAGCGGTCAGCGTGGTTAAATCAACCGTGTGCTCAGCGCAGAAGGCGCAGCCCATGGCAACATAGTACAGGCTGTTTTCGGGGCAGGTGCCCTTTAAGCCCAAAATTTTATCAAAGCTGGCGCGCAGGCAGCCGAAGAAGGTAAGCGGGCCGCCAAGGTACAGCACGTTGCCGCGGATGGGGCGGCCTTTGGCAAGGCCGGTAACTGCCTGGCTGGCAACGGCGTCTAAAATGCTGGCAGCAAGGTCGTTTTTCTCCGCGCCCTGGTTCAGCAGCGGCTGAATATCGCTTTTGGCGAACACGCCGCAGCGGCTGGCAATGGTGTAGCGCGTTTTGGCAGTGGCAGCCAGCTTGTCCAGTTCTTCGGAGGGCACGTTTAACAGCGACGCCATCTGGTCGATAAACGCGCCGGTGCCGCCTGCGCAGCTGTCGTTCATGCGCGCGTCAAAATGACGGCCTAAAAACAAAATCTTGGCGTCCTCGCCGCCCAGCTCAATAACAACGTCGGTGCTGGGGTTCAGGCGCTCCGTGCAGATTTTTTCGGCAAAAACCTCCTGCACAAATTGCAGGTCGCAGCTTTCGGCAACGCCGATACCCGCACTGCCGCTGATGGCAAGGCGTGCGGTTTGCAGCCAGGGCATTTCGGCGTGCAGTTCGTCCAATATATTTTTAATTGTCTCCGTAATGCGGCTGGCATGACGGGCGTATTTACTAAAAAGCAGTTTTCCGGCATCATCCAGCACGGCTATTTTAACAGTGGTGCTGCCGATATCCAAACCTATCTGCATAAAAAACCTCCAGGCAGGAATGTTATAACTAATTAATAAAAAATATCTATTTTAAATTTGCGTCTGCTTTCTATAATAACATAAATTAAAGAAAAAAACTATACATTTTAAGAAAAAATTAAGAATAAGCCGCGCTTATTCAAAAACGGCAATTAGCAATAACTTACTTTGTATTATATGATACACCTAATTTTAATTTTGTAAATAGGGCAGGCAAAAAATCTGCACGCATTTGTTTTGGGCTAAGGCCGATAAAAAATTACAACAATTACGCAAAAAATGCTTGACAAAACTTTAACGGCTTTGTATAATAATTTTGTTGCTGAAACGGGCTTGACGTTTTAACAACGGATGTGATCCACTAGCTCAGTCGGTAGAGCACCTGACTTTTAATCAGGGTGTCCCGAGTTCGAGTCTCGGGTGGATCACCATTTTTTTATCTATACAACGCTGTATCCATGCTGGTACAGCGTTTTTTGTATTTTGTGAGGGAGCAACTAATCAGCGTGTATTGGGAGCAATGTGGGATTAGTGGATAGAAAAGCAAATATAGTCAACGCATAAAACTAACCCCGTAGGGATTTTCCCTACGGGGTTTTTGTAATTTTAAACGTGTTTGCTTTTATAAATTACTGTTCGCTGCTTCCGCCAGCATAATGTTATCGTTGCTGCGTACGCGTACCGGCACTACAATTTTCTGCCCCGGCTGCAAATCGGTGTTTGCCAGTCCGTTGGCTTCGCAAATGCGGTAAATAACGGCGCGCACGTCCTCGCCGTCCTCAGCCCAGTGCGAGGCAATATCCCACATTGTGTCGCCGCTGTACACCGTTACGGTGCGGGTGGTGTACACCTCGCTTGCGGCGGCCAAACCGCCCAAAAGATAACCGCTGTATAATAAAAGGCCTGCCATTATTCCTGCTATCAGCTTTTTCATAAAAATCACTGCCTTTCAAAACATTTGTTCGTTAAACATATCATAAAACGAACAACACATTTTGTCAAGCATATTTATGAAAATTTGTTCGTAAAATCATTTCAAACAGCAAACATCAGGCAACAAGCCACATATAAAACGGCATAACCACAACTGCCAAAACGGTGGTTACAACCGTCAGCGTCGCCGCGTATTCGTAGTCCGCGCCGTAGTTTTTAGCCAGCACCGGCAGTACGGAAGGCGCCGGCATGGCAGCCTGAATGGTGAACACCTGCGTCATTAAAGGCGGAATGCCAACCAGCGGCGCCATTAAAATAATGCCCAGCGGGCACACTACAAAGCGCCCAAACAGCGCCAAAATAATCATACGGTCAAAATGGATTTTGCTCCAGTCCGCATTGCTTACCACCGCGCCGATAAACAGCATCGCCAGCGGCGTCGTCATATTGCCCATATAGCGGAACGAAACGAGCAGCGGGTGCGGCAGGTGCAGCTCCAGCATAACCAGCGTAAAGCCAATGGCAAAGCCCATCAGCGGCGGGTTCACAATGTGCTTTAAGGTTTGCAGGCTAAACAGCGGCGGCACCTTTTCGCTGCCGTCCACGGCGATGATATGCGCCGCCACAACCCAGAACACAACGGTGTTCGCCATATAATAAACCAGCACAAAGGGTATGCACCTGGTGCCGAACAGCTCCGTAGAAAGCGGCAGCCCGATTAAAATGGTGTTGGTAACAAAAAACACCGCTGCCAAAACGCCGCGCCTGCCCCGCGGAATGTTGGCAAAGCGCACCACCAGCTGCCCGATGATAAAGCAAATTACCATCGAAGAAACAGCAACCGGCAGCCCGCTGCTCATCTGCACAACCGTGTCGTGCGTCAGTGTTTCCGTTAAATTAACAATCATATACAGCGGCAGGCAAATTTTGGTTATCAGCTTGGAAATTAAATTCAGGCTTTCCTCCGAAAACCAGTGGTGGCTGCCTAAATAATAGCCCGCCAGCACCATCAGGCTGACGGTAAAAACACCTTCAAACGCATGCAGTACAATATCCACACGGCCTCACTTCCTTTCCGGTGGGTACACTAAATCAGTTGGCTGCGTTTTTTACTTCCTCAATTTTGGCCTTCATCCATTCAATCATGGCCAGCTTGCCAAATTCGTACCAGGTGGTGCAGCTGCTGTTTTTGGCAATGTAAGCGTTCCATTTTTCCTGATTTACGTTTTCTACTTCCAGCAAATTCATAATGCCGAAGCCGCTGCGGATTACCAAGTCGTTCAGCGAGGTAAACTTGCTGTGCTCCTGCAAAAACTTATCGTTAAACAGCGCGGGGAAGGAAACAAGGCTCAGCGCTTTGCCCAGCTCCTTATCCTTTTTAAAAATATCCAGGTAATGCTGAAACTCTTTGTCGATGTCCATTTTTTCTTTATTTTCCATTGTAAAAAACCTCCGTGTGCAGTTTTAAAAGCGCAAATGTATGCTTTTATTTTAACACACATAACAATATAAAAAAACTGTAAAATTTTTAAATTTTATCCGGCGCGGCCGGGATGGCAGAACAAGTTTTTGTTGAATTCCTACTTTATTAGTAGTAAAATACTTTTATGAAAGGAGTTCAGGCATGAAGATTTCGACAAAGGGGCGTTATGCACTGCGCTTAATGCTCGATTTGGCAACTAACGATAAATACGGCTACACGCCGGTGAAGGAAATTTCGCTGCGGCAGGATATTTCCGATAAATACCTGGAGCAGATTATCAGCCGTTTAAGCAAGGCGGGGCTTGTTATCAGCGCCCGCGGCGCGCAGGGCGGCTACAAATTAGCCAAAGCGCCGGAAGCCTGCACGGTGGGCGAGATTTTGCGCGTGCTGGAGGGTGACCTTGCGCCGGTGGCGTGCGCCGCAGCCGGGCAAACAGGCTGCTGCCCGCGCGCGGACGACTGCGTAACGACGGAGGTGTGGCGGCGCATCGGCGAGGCTGTTAACAGCGTCGTCGATAACATCACACTGGCCGATTTGGTAAAATGGCAGGAAGAAAAATGCTGCTGTAAATAGCAATTAATTAGGTTATATAATTAGGAGGAATTTTAATGGCAAATTTAACACGCGAAGAAGCCTGGGCATTAGTAAGGGAATATAATAAGGACCCGTTTCATCTGCGCCATGCGCTGACGGTGGAAGGAGTTATGCGCTGGTATGCCAACGAGCTGGGCTACGGCGGCGAAGCCGATTTTTGGGCGCTGGCAGGACTTTTGCACGACCTTGATTTTGAAATGTACCCCGAACAGCACTGCATTAAATCGCAGGAGATTATGCGCGAGCGCGGCATTGACGAAAAACTCATCCATGCTACCGCCAGTCACGGCTACGGTTTGGTGTGCGACGTTAAGCCGGAGCACCAGATGGAAAAGGTGCTGTTTGCTGCCGACGAATTAACCGGCCTTATCGGCGCGGCTGCTTTAATGCGCCCTTCCAAAAGCGTCAGCGATATGGAAGTAAAATCGCTGAAAAAGAAATTTAAAGATAAAAAATTTGCTGCAGGCTGCCACCGCGAGGTTATTACGCAGGGTGCGGAAATGCTGGGCTGGACTTTAGATGAACTGTTTGAAAAAACCATTGAGGCCATGCGCGTGGACGAAGCCAAAATTAACGAGTTTTGCGCCACCCTGCCGCCGAAGGAATGATATGAAGAAAAAGGTACTGGCCGCCATGAGCGGCGGCGTGGACAGTTCTGCCGCGGCACTTTTGCTTTTAAAGGAAGGGTACGAGGTTATCGGCGCAACGGCGCGGATGTTTGACGGCGCTGCCATTGGCCTGCCGGGCGCGGCGCTGAATATTGAGCGCGACATTAAGGACGCGCAGGCGGTGGCGGAAAAGCTGGGCATAGAGCATAAAGTTGTTGATTTGTGCCCCTGCTTTAAGGAAAAAGTCATCAGCCATTTTATTGAAGAATACCGCTGCGGGCGCACGCCGAACCCTTGCGTGGACTGCAATAAGCATATCAAGTTCGGCGCGCTTTTGGATTATGCCCTTGCACTAGGGTGCGATTATCTGGCAACCGGGCATTATGCGCGCATTTTTTACGATGCTGAGTGCGGGCGCTGGCTGTTGGCGCGCGGTGGGGACCGCCGCAAGGACCAGAGCTATATGCTGTTCAGCTTATCGCAGCAGCAGCTGGCGCATGTTTTGCTGCCTTTGGCTGCGTTAAGCAAGGATGAAATCCGCGCCGCCGCGCAGGATGGCGGGCTTGTTACGGCGCAGAAGCCGGACAGCCAGGACATTTGTTTTGTGCCGGACGGAGATTACGCCGGGCTGATTAGGCGTGTGAATGCTGCAAAGCCTGCTCTTGGCAAATTTGTACACGTTAACGGACAGGTGCTGGGCAGCCACAAGGGCATGATAAACTACACCATTGGCCAGCGCAAAGGGCTGGGCATTGCCTATGATTACCCGCTGTACGTTATCGAAAAGGATATGGAGCATAATAATGTTATCGTCGGCCCGCAGGAGGCGCTGTTTAGCAAGGCGCTGCTGGCGGAAAGCTGCAACTTTATTATGGTAGATAAGCTGGCGGAGCCAATGCGTGTAACCGCCAAAACGCGCTACCGGCAGGAGGATGTGCCTGCAACGATTGAGCGTTGCGGCGACTGCGTAAAAGTTACGTTTGAAGAGCCGATGCGCGCTGTTACGCCGGGGCAGGCGGTTGTGTTTTACAACGGCGAATACGTTGTGGGCGGCGGCATAATTAAGGCCGCGCTGAAGGAGTAAGCTATGAAAAAAACTATCGGTATTTTAAGTGCCTGCCTGTTATTTAGCGCCTGCGCCTTAGCGGCGGAGCCGGAGGCTGCGTGGCACGCGCAGGGAGCGATTACCGCAGATGTGCTGGCAGAGGCAACGGCGAAGCTGAACAGCCCGGAGCCGGAAGCCGTGGAGAAGCAGGAAGAACCTGAGCCTGCCGAAGTGCAGAAGCAACAAGGCGAAGCGCAGGCACAAAAGCAAAATGGACAAACCAATACGCCCGCGCAGCAGGCAGCTGCTAACGGAGCGATGCCTGTAAAAAACGCGCAGAACGTAAAAACAGCGCCAGCCGCCCAGCCGGATGGGCAAACGGTACAGCAGGTGCAAACCAAACAGCCGCGCGTGGTGCATAAAACGGTAAAAATAAACCCGCCGCAGGAAAACTGGTATTTAACAAAACCTAACGATTTTGCCTACCATATTAATAAGGAGCGTCCCAATTACAGCATAGCAGTGCCCTATGCCTTTGGCAGCGACCTTTTAGCAGGTTTGCCTGCTGAAGGAGCGATGCTGGTGCGCGGAGCGGATGACGCTACGGCGATGACGTTTAACGCTGCCCCCGGCGGCGATGCGCCCGCCGTGTTTAAGGCAGCCCTTGCAGGCAAGCAGCTGCAGGCGCCGCCCGCTCCGGTAACACGCTACCTTAAGGAAAACGGCGAAGAGATTATGGAAATAACGCAGTTTGAAGCGCCGCCGCAGTACAGTTATGTGCAGGTAGATACCGCACCGCTGAAGCTGCCTGCGCAGCTGGAAGATTTAATCCTTACGGAAGCGGGCGAATATAAAACCTTTCAGGGGCTTAACTCGCAGTATATGCAGTTTAGCTGCACTTCTGCCGGTGTGCCCTGCCTTTTGCGCTTAACGCTTACGGAATACAGCGGCTACCAGTACACGGGCTTTTACCTGTTCCCGCAAAGCCAGCGCTTAAACTTCATTCCGCTTGCCAGCTATTCGGCACGCAGCCTGCAATGCGGTTCGCAATCCATCTTTAACAAATACTAAAATAAAAAACTGCATTTCTATCGGAGTTTTGCTCCAGCAGAAATGCAGTTTATTTTTTAGGTTTATGAGCGCTGCGAGATAAAAAGCCCCAGCAAAATCAGCGCGCCGCCCGCCAGCATTTTTATTGTTAAGGGTTCGTTAAGCACGGCAACGGCCGAGGCTACCGTAAGCACCGGCACGGCGTAAATGTAAGCGCTGGTTTTTACCGCGCCAAGCACCTTAACAGCGTAGTTCCACGTTACAAAGCACAGCGCCGATGCGCCCAGCCCCAAAAATAAAATGTTAAACAGGTAGGGCAGGTGGACAAAACGCTCCGGCTTAAACTGAAAGCCAAAAATATACAGCGCCGGCAGCATAAATACCAGCCCGTACAAAAACACACGCCGCGTGGTTAAAATAGTGTTGTAGCCAAAGCTGCTTATTTTGCGCGTCAGCAGGGAATACGCCGCCCAGACGGCAGCGGCGCCCAGTGCTAAAATATCGCCGGTAAGGTTAAACTCCATGCCGCTTTCGGCGGTGCTGATAAAATAAATGCCTGCCATCGCCAGCACCAAGCCAAAAAAGAAGCGCCTGCTCAGCCATTCCTCGCCGCGCATAAAAATAAATCCCGCTAAGGCGGTGAAAAACGGCGCCGTGCAGAGGATAACGCCGACGTTGGAAGCCAGCGTGTAGGTAAGGGCAATGTTTTCCAGCAGATAGTACAGGCAGATGCCGGTGAGCCCTGCCGCTGCAAAATAGCTCTGCTGCCGCCACGTTGTTTGGGGCAGCCGCCGCGGGCAGATGGCAAGCAGGGCAAAATAGCCGATTAAAAAACGGAAAAAGAGAATTTCTACCGGCAAAAAACCATGCAATAAAATTTTGGTTGAAATAAAAGTAACGCCCCAGATAAAAATTGTAACCAGCGCCGCCGCGTGGCCGGAGGTTTTAGTTTCCATCAATCAGCCGTTACGCCAGTTCTTGCGGTTCTTCGGTAAAGGAATAAACGGTGGCGTGCATGTTTTCAAGGTAGAACACCGTCATCACGCCGTCGTCGGCGTTGTACATTTTCGTCAGGCTGGGGAACGCTTCCAGCATGGCAACGCGCGCTTCGCGGCGGTCGTCAAATTTTACTTCGCCGTTTAAGCGAATCCAGCTGTCCTGCCCCTTCATGGCAGAAAACTCAACCTTAGGGTTGGCTACAAGCTGTTTATATACGTTTTTAGTTTTAGCGGTGATAAAATATACCCTGCCTTCAAATTCGCATACAGCGCCAAAAGGGCGTACGCGCGGCTGGTCGCCGTCCATGGTTGCTAAATAAAATACTCCGGATGCTTTTAAATAATCATATACAGCAGACATATTTATTACTCCTTCCGCAGGGCCTGTTTAGCTCGGCCTGCGCTTTTATTATAACGCTGCCGCCGCAAAAAATAAATAATTATATGCCCTGCGTTAAAAAATGTTATAATAAAATACAGTAACAGCTTTGACGGAGGTGCTTTATGCTTACCAACCTTAGCTTAATATTAGAGGGCGGCGGCATGCGCGGCATGTTCTCGGCCGGTGTGTTTGACGCGTTTTTGGAAAAAGATTTGGTGTTTCCGCATATCGCCGGCGTATCGGCGGGGGCGTGCAATATTTTGTCGTACATGTCGGGGCAAAAGGGCCGCACAAGGCGGATAATTGAAGATTATGTGGGCGACGACCGTTATTGCAGCGTTAAAAACTGGCTGCGCACGCGTTCGCTGTTCGGCTTCGATTTTATTTTAAACGACCTGCCGCGACATTTGATACCCTTTGATTATGAAGCCTTTTATAAATACCCGGGCAGGCTGGAGGTTGGCACCACGGACTGCCAGACGGGCGAATCAATCTGGTACACGCAGATGGATATGGGCAAGAGTTTTACGCCGGTGCGGGCTTCGGCTTCGCTGCCGTTTTTTGCGCCTATTGTGCATTTTAATAAACGCCGTTTGCTGGACGGCGCGCTGACCGACCCCATCCCGGTTGACCGGGGGCAAAGGGCTGGCTACGATAAATTTGTAATTGTGCTGACGCGCAACAAGGGCTACCGCAAAAGCCGCACCGTGCCTGCGGCGCTGGTTAAGCTGTGGTACCCGCATTACCCTGTTTTGCAGCAGATTCTGGCGGAGCGCCCGCAAAATTACAATAAGCAGTTAGAGGCGGCAGAAGCGCTGGCGGCAGAGGGCAAAGCAGTAATCATCCGCCCTCAGCGCAAGCTGGAAATTGACCGGCTTGACTTGGACAAGGAAAAACTTTTGGCGCTGTACGACCACGGCTATGAGTGCGGGCTGGCGGCGTGCAACGAAATTTTAAAATTGAACTATAAATAAGGAGAAAACGATGCAGGAAATAAAATGCCCCAAGTGCGGCGAGGTGTTTCAGGTTGACGAAACGGGCTATGCCGCGATTGTAAAGCAGGTGAGGGACAGGGAATTTACCAAGGAGATACAGGAGCGGCTGGCGCAGTTTCAGACGGAAAAGGAAAGCGCCGTGAACCTTGCCAAAACGGAAACGGCCAAAAATTATAATGTGGCGCTGGCCAAAAAGGCGATGGAAGTGCAGGACCTGCAAAACCGCCTGAACGTGCTGAAGGTGGAGCAGGCTTCGAGCTTGCAGGAGGCGCTGAACCGCAAGGAGCTGGAGCTGGCGCAGAAGGAGCAGAAAATTGCTGAACTGACGGCGCAGATTCAAAACAGCGAAACGGCGAAGGAGCTGGCTGTAAGTAAGGTCATCAGCGAAAAGCAGCAGGAGCTGAACGCGAAGGAGCAGAATATTTTGCAGCTGGCTTCGGCAGTGGAGAACGCCAAAAAGGAAAGCGCCATCCGCGAGCAGAATTTGATTAGCACCTATGAAGAAAAGCTGAAGTTTAAAGAAGAGGAAATTGAGCGCTACAAGGATTTTAAGCTGCGGCAATCTACCAAAATGGTGGGCGAAAGCCTTGAGCAGCACTGCGAAATTGAGTTTAACAAGCTGCGCGCGACGGGCTTTAAAAACGCTTATTTTGAAAAGGACAACGACGCGCGCACCGGCAGCAAGGGCGATTATATTTACCGCGAGGCGGACGAGGACGGCACAGAGTTTATCTCGATTATGTTTGAGATGAAAAACGAGATGGACGCCACGGCGACGAAGAAAAAGAACGAGGACTTTTTTAAGGAGCTGGACAAGGACCGCCGCGAGAAGAACTGCGAGTACGCCGTGCTGGTTTCGATGCTGGAAAGCGAAAGCGAGCTGTACAACACCGGCATCGTCGATGTAAGCTACCGTTACCCCAAAATGTACGTTATCCGCCCGCAGTTTTTTATACCCATCATTACTATTTTGCGCAACGCGGCGCAGAACTCGCTGGAATACCGCAAGGAACTGAGCGTAATTAAAACGCAGAACATCGACATCTCTAACTTTGAGAATGATTTGAACGATTTTAAGGATAAGTTTGCGCGCAATTATCGCATTGCCAGCGAAAAGTTTAAAAAGGCGATTGAGGAAATTGACAAAACGATTGACCATTTGCAAAAAACGAAGGACGCGCTGCTATCTTCCGAAAACAACCTGCGCCTTGCCAACAACAAGGCCGAGGATTTAAGCATTAAGCGCTTAACGCGTAACAACCCCACCATGGCTGCCAAGTTTGCCGCATTGGAGGATGAAGATTAAAACGAAATAAAAACTGCCCCTGCCTAAGGCTTTGTGCTTTAAACAGGGGCAGTTTTTTATTGTTCCTTGCAAACGGCGTATTTTGCTTTAGGGGCAGCGGCTATAAAATGCACGGCTGCCAATGCCGCCGCTGCTGCCAGCACTGCCATGGCAACAACGCCTGTCCAACCGAGGCTGCGGTAAAATAACCCGCCCAGGCTGCCCAAAACGCTGGCGCCGCTGTAATAGCTGAACATATACAACGAGCCTGCGGCAGCCTTATCGGCAGCAAGCTGCCCGCACCAGCCGCTGGCGGCAGCGTGTGCGCCGAACAAACCTGCCGTTAACAGCGCAAGGCCAAAAATTTTAATAACAAGCAGGTGATGCACGGTAAGCAGCGCGCCGCCTGCCAAAAACGTTAAACAAATGCTGATAATTTTGCTGCTGCTGTGCTGCGCACTGAGCTTAGCCGCCAGGCTGCTGCTGAAGGTGCCACAAAGCTGCACGGCAAACAAAAAGCCGATAACGCTCTGGCTTAAATTGTAGGGCGCGTCCTTTAAAACATAGGGAATGAAGTTATACACCGCTACAAAGGCGCCCATCATAAAAAAGGCGGCGGCGCACAGGTAAAACAGCTTTTGGTTAGCGCGGCAGAAAAGATGGTGCGCAAAACCTTTGGCGGCCTGCGGTGCAAAGTTATGTTACTTTGGCAGCAGCAGCCATACGGCAAGGCCGGAAAGCGCTGCCAGCAGGCTGAGCGACATAATGGCGTGCTGCCAGCCGATGTAATCGGTAAGCACGCTGGCCAAAATCCTGCCGCTGAGCCCTCCCAGCGTAGTGCCGGAAACGTACAGCCCAATGCCGAAACGGATTTTCCCTGCGATAAACTCTTCGTTAACGTACGCCATGGCCAGCACCGGCACCAGCGCCAAAATGCAGCCCTGCACAAAGCGCAGCGCTACAACGGCAGCAAAGCTGTGCGTAAAGCCCACGCCCAAAAGCACGGCGCTGCTTACAACCAAACTGCCTGCCAGCATTTTGCGGCGCGGCAGCCTTCCGGCGAAAGCCGTTAAGATTAAAAGCGTCAGCGCCATGCCCAGCATTGCTGCCGATACGGCAAGGCTGGCCTGCGCGGGGTTAAGCATAAACGTGGCGGCGATGTGGCTGATGACGGGCTGCAAGCAGTATTCCATGCTGAACGCCGAGGCGCCCGTAATGATAATGGCGGCTAAGGCGCGGCGGTAACAGCGCTGCTGCGGGTTTAATTTGTTATTTTCCATAAGCTCACGACCTTTTGGTTAATTTTGTTTACAGCCTGATTATAGCAGAGTTATAATAATAATAAAAATACCGCTTTTCTATTTAAAATATAACTTTAAATTATAATTTAGGGGTGAGCCTATGGACATCAGCCAGTACAAAAATTTTATTACCGTGGTGGAATGTGGCACCATTACCATGGCGGCAGAGCAGCTTAACATTGCCCAGCCCGCGCTGAGCAACCAGATTAAAAATTTGGAGCGTGAGTTTGGCGCGGCACTTCTGCAAAAGGGGCGCGGCCAGCGCGAGGTGCATTTAACCGAGGCGGGGCAGCTTTTTTACCGGCAGGCGCAGGCCATTTGCCGTATGCACGACGACCTGCACCGCGAAATTGACGAGTGCAGCAGGGGCATCAGCGGCACGCTGAAAATAAGCCTGTCGCCATCGCGCAGTGCTACGATGATTCGCAACTTTGTGGTGCAGTTCCACAAGGATTACCCGCGGGTAAAGTTTGTTTTCCGCGAGGACTCCATTGACGATTTGGAGCGCCATGTGTTAAGCGGCCTTTCGGAAATTGCCGTTGCCAATGCGCCGCTTTTGCGTCCGCATTTGTTTGATGTTTTGTTCCGCCGCCGCCAGCAGCTTTACGCCGTGTTTGATGAAGAAAGCAGCTGGTTTAAGCCCGGGCTTAAGGAAGTAACCATTAACGATTTGGCGGGCGTGCCGCTGTGCTTAAGCGGCAGCCGCAAATTGCTGACGGCGGTAATGGAGCAAAACGGGCTGGTGCCGCAGGTGCTGAGTGAAAGCACCACGCGCACAACGGCGCTGTACTGGGCCAAAGCGGGACTGGGCGTTGCCGTGGTGCCGTTTGAGCAGTACGACGCCGTGCCCTACCCGGGGCTGGTGTTTTTGCCTGTTAAGCACCCCAACCTTTACACCTATAAAACCATCTTTAAGCTAAAGGGGCAGCCGCTATCCGCCGTTGCCAAACGCTTTCTGGATTATTACGCCGCCAAATGCTATCCCGATACCGAAAAATTTTAGCGCCAATAAAAAACTCCCCTGCATTACAGCGGGGGAGTTTTAATTTACGTTTTATTTTAATTTGCCGTATTCTTCGTCGGTAACGGGTTCGCACCATTCGTTGCTCGCGCCTTCTGCCGGTACTTCAATGGCAATGTGTGCAAACCAGCTGTCGGGTGCAGCGCCGTGCCAATGTTTAACCTCCGGCGCAATGTTTACAACGTCGCCCGGTTTCAGCTCCTGCGCAGGCTTGCCCCATTCCTGGTAATAGCCGCGCCCGGCGGTAACCAGCAAAATTTGCCCGCCCTTGTGGTGAATATGCCAGTTGTTGCGGCAGCCCGGCTCAAAGGTTACGTTAGCCACGGGCACACGCTCGGTAGTCAGCATGTTTAAATAGCTCTGGCCGATAAAATACTGCTGGTAAGCCACGTTGGGGTTGCCCAGCTTAAAAATGTTTTCTGCTTCAAATTCTTGCGGAATTGCTTTTTCCTGTGCCATAGCGGCATTACCTCCCATAATCATAAATGCACATAAGGCTAATAATAATTTTTTCGCTTTCATCTTTATAACTCCTTTGCGTAAACCTTCCGCCTTAGGGCGGATTTTTATTTGCGTACGGGGTTTTATTTGGCCGGTGCCACGGCGTTAATGGCGCTGATAGCGTTAAGCGTGCGCGGATAGCCGATGTACGGCAGTGCAACGGTAACGGCGTCCAGCAAATCCTGACGGGTGTTGCCCACGCTTAAATTGCCGCCGACATGGGCTTTGGCCTGCGGGTCGCAGCAGCCCAGCGTGATAATGGCGGTAAAGGTTATCAGTTCGCGCTGTTTTAAATCCAGCACCTTGCGGGTGTAGTAATCGCCGAAGCAGTTTTCGGATAAGTAATAGTTAATAAATTTCTGGTCAGCCGGTGCGCTGTCATAGCCTGCCAAAATATGGTCGCACCCAAAAATGCCGCCCTGCACGTTCAGCCCGTCGTCATAGCGGGTAGCGTCGGTAACGGTGCCTGCGTTTTCAGGTTCGTTAACTCCCGCTTCCTCAAACGCCAGCTGCATTTCAATAAGTGCGTTTTTAGCGCGGGCAAAGCCGACGTAAGGCGTGGTCTGGTAAATCGTCTCGCGTATTTCCGCAGGCGTTGCTCCGGCTGCGAGAGCACCTTTAACGTGAATGCCGATATCCTCCGGCGTGGCGTTGGCGGTAAGCACCACCAAAGTTAAAAGCTCTTTCTGCGCCAGCGGCATCTGTACCTTGCTGTTCACATCGCTGTAAATAAATTTCTGCATCAGCTCGCCCAGCTCCGGCGAACCTTTAATTGCGCACGGGTTTTCCTTGCCGTAAAGCGTTTTTACGGTGGCAGCGCTTTCAGCCATTCTGTCCTGTGCCATAGCGGCATTACCTCCTATAACCATGCAGGCGCATAACGCCAGTAAAATTTTTGCTGTCTTTTTCATGCTCATCCCTGCCTTTTCTTGCCCTGCGGCAGATGAATTTGTTTTTACACTTTGATTGTAAAACTTAGAGACGGCTCCAAGTCAAGCTGTATTTTTAAAGATTTATTAAATTTTCTTATCAATAGCATTAAAAATACAATTTGTTTTAAGTTAAGACAGTTAATTATCATTATAAGTAGTAAAATGCCGCAATTTGTTGCCAAAAAGCAAAAACGGCGTGAAAAAACTGTGCAGCGCTTGACTGTAAGCAGGATTTAAATTTTACAATTTACTTATGAAGTTAACGAGGAGAAGGTGCTGTTATGCTGCTGAGGCAGATTAAATTTTTTACAACGGTTGTAGATACCGGCAGCTTTACGGAAGCCGCCGAAGAATGTTTTATATCGCAGTCGGCCATTTCGCAGCAAATACTGTCGCTGGAAAAAGAGCTGGGCGTGCAGCTTTTAACGCGCAGCACGCGGCAGTTTACGCTTACGGAGGCAGGCAAATATTTATACAGCCACGGAAAAACCTGCTGGGCGAAATTGAAAAGCTGAAAACCGGCACCATTAAGGCAGCGGCGGCGAAGGGCGAGCATTTATGCCTGAGCTACCTTAACGGCAGCGGTACCGGCGCTGTACCAAACCATCGGGCAGTTTAAAAAGCAGCACCCCGGCGTACAGCTAAAAGTGGAAGCAGGCGGGTACGACGAAGTGGCCTCGCTTTTAAAAAGCGATAAAACCGACCTTGTTTTTGGTCCGCAGCACGGGTTGGATATTGACGGCTACGCAAAACTGTTTTTGGGCGAACTGCCCTGTTATGCCGAACTTTCTGCCGTGTACCCGCAAAGCGCATCTGAGGGGCTGGAACTTGCCTAACTGAACGAACTTCCCTGTATTGTGGTGGCATTGCCCAAACAGCAGGAGGCGGAATGTGAATTTTACCGTCGCATTTTGGGCGTAACCGGCAGCTTTTTGTTTGCGCAAAGCGCAGAAGAGGCGCGCCTGATGGCGGCGGCAGGCAGCGGCTACTGGCTGACGGAAACCACCTGCGCCGCAAGCGGCAGCGTTAAAGCCGTGCCGCTGTTTAAAAACGGCAAACGCCTTGCCAAAAAGTATTACCTGTTTTGGAAAACAGAAAACACTAACGGGCAAATACAAAACTTTGCTAACCTGCTTTTAACAAATTTTAACACGGACAGCTGAATTTATAAGCCCCGCTAATAACTGGCATTAGTTATTGAAATTGCAGTTTAAATACACGGTTTATATAATAAAACTGTAAAGAAAGACTGCCCGGTCAGCGGGCACTGCGCTTTACTTATAAAAGAAGGTTTGAAGCAGGAGATTTTTTGCTCCGTCCCTTTGTGCAGCTTTGCTGCCGGAGTTTTTTAACTGCTTTGTATTGCAAGTACGCCTTCTTTTGTAATACAAGGCTTTGCCGTTTCCTCAGGGGCAAAGCCTTCCCTTTGGTTATATGGCGCACCGGCACAAACTAAATGCACGGCGGCAGCGGCAAGGTAGAGGAAACCAGGAGACTCGCACCAAAGCCCGTGCCTTACGGCAGATGGTTTGTTCCTCCGCGCTTTATAAAATATAAAGTGTTTTTCTAAAAGGAGGAAAACAAAATGAAAAAATCTTTATTATTAGCAATGGCAATGGCTCTCGGCGTTACTGCAAGCGCTTATGCAGCTAACCCGTTCAGCGATGTACCGGCCGGCCACTGGGCTTACGACACAGTAAATAAACTTGCTGCAGAAGGTGTTGTTGACGGTTACCCCGACGGCACTTACGGCGGAGATAAACTGATGACCCGCTATGAAATGGCACAGATTGTTGCTAAAGCAATGGCTAAAGGCGCTAATGTTGACAAACTCGCTGCTGAATTTGCAGACGAACTCGACAGCCTCGGCGTTCGCGTTGCCAACCTCGAGAAAAAAGCTGACAACGTAAAAATCACCGGCCAGATCCGTGCATCTTATCGTTCCGGCGATAACAGCGGTCATGAAAGCTATCTGCGTACCCGTTTGTTCCTGAACGGCCAGGTTAACGATGACTGGACCTACACCGGACGTTTGCAGAACAGACAGTATTTTGATAACGAATCCGGCGATGATGACCTTGAACTGAACTGGGCTTATGTAAGCGGCCCGATTGGCGGCGTTAAAGTAGAAGCAGGCCGTCAGGACTTTGTTAAATCCGACGTAATGGATACCCGCGGCGACGGCGTAAAACTCAGCTATGGCGATAATGTAAAAGTTTTTGGCTGGGCTTTGAAAGCTGCAAGCAGCAGCTGGGCTAACAGCAATAGCTTCTATGTAGATGCTGACGGCGATGATGAAATGGATGCTAATGAAGTACTGCTTGAAGACAACGACCGCATTTATGTAGCTGGCGTTGAAGCAGGCATTGGCGTCGTTGACGCAGCAGTTCGTTACTACAATGCTGATAACTGGCGCGAAAATGAAATTTGGGAAGCTTCCGTAGCAGGTGAAATCGCTAAAGATTTAACCTTAAAAGGCAGTTACTTCTATGGCGACAGCGATAATGCAGTAGTTGACGGTGATGACAGCGGTTATCTTGTAGGGCTGTCCTATCGCGGTGCTAAAGCATCTCAGCCGGGCAGCTGGGGCGTATACGCTAATTACAGCGACCGTCCGATGTCTACCTTCCTTGAACCTACCCTATTTGCAGGCGGCTATGGCGTATTCCCGAGCGATATGATTCATGGCGACGGTTATGAAGGCTTCGATGCAGGCGCTAACGTAACCCTTGCTAAAAACATTGTAGCAGGCGTTAAATACGTTGATGTTGAATCCCGCGAAGGCAACACCGATGACCAGACCTTGTGGTCCGAAGTAATCTTCACTTTCTAATTTAACCTTTCAGCACAAATTAAAAACTCTAGTTCTTCTAACACTCATAAACTAAAGGACGGCGTAAGCCGTCCTTTAGTCTTGTATGTGGTTGTGGGTTTGACAAAGCGGCTTTAAGAGTTTATTATAAAAGTACAGATTCTGGAAGGTCTGGCAAGGGATAGCGAAAATTGGGCGTGTTGCAGCACGTCCTTTTTTCATGCCTGAAAATAATAAAACCGTGCAGTTTCTACCTTAAAATAAAAGTAACCCAGGCATTTATATCCGCGCGGGCGCGATGAAGCCGCCATGTTTGAGTACGGTTAAGCGCCGGTAAAGCGGCGGTTAAATTTGCCAAAACGCTTGACTTGGAGCAGGCTGCAAGTGTTACTATATAGGTAAGCTAATGTTATTTAAGGGGGAATACTTATGTTCGGTTTAGGTTTACCTGAGTTATTGCTTATTTTGGTTATCGGTTTAATTTTCTTCGGGCCCGGCAAGCTGCCGGAAATTGGCTCTGCCCTGGGCAAAAGTATGAAGGAGTTTAAACAGGCTGTAAACAGCACGGAAACGGAAATTAAAAAGGCCGGCGAAATGGCTGAAACCAAAGCGGAAGAGCCTGCCAAAGAGGAAGCACAGGCAGAAGCCAAAAAGTAAGGGCGCGCTATGGATAACGGCAGCCCTTTGAATGACGATAAAACTATGACCCTGACGGAGCATCTGGGCGAGCTGCGCACAAGGATTTTGCACTCGCTGGCGGCGCTGGGTGTGGGCACGGCTATCAGCAGCGTTTTTATCGACGAGATAATTGCGGTGCTGACTGCGCCTGCCACGAATTTGTATTACATGCGTCCGGCGGAAGCCTTTTTTATTTACATTAAGGTGGCGCTGGCGTGCGGCGTGCTGCTCGCTGCGCCCGTTTTGTTTTACGAGCTGTGGGCGTTTTTAGTGCCTGCGCTGACGGGCAGGGAGCGCTCGGCGCTGCTGCTCTTTGTGCCCAGTTCCGTACTTTTGTTTTGGGCGGGCATTGCCTTTGCGTATTTTTTTGTGTTTCCGCAGGGGCTGAACTTTTTTACCAATTTTGCGGGCGGCAACATTGCGCCGATGCTTTCGATTGAAAGCTATCTGGACTTTTTTTTAATGCTGGTTGTGCCCTTCGGCTTTATTTTTAATCTGCCCATGGTGCTTATTGTGCTGGCGCAGATGGGCATAGTAAGCTCGGCGCTGCTTTTGCGCGGGCGCAAGTACATGGTGGTGGCTTCCTTTATTTTGGCGGCCATTATTACGCCGACGCCGGATGTAATAACGCAGACGCTGCTCGCTGTGCCGATGATTTTGCTGTACGAAGGCAGCCGTATGTTTATTCATTACATTTTGCGCAAATAAAAACCGCAAACGCCATAAAAATAACCCTGTACGGTTTTACTGTACAGGGTTTTGTGCGTTTTGCGGTTAGTAACCAAGGCGCTCTAACCAGCGTTCGGTGCTGGCAGCGTCGCTTGGGTAAGCGCGGATGCCTTCGATAACATTGGCGCCCTTAAACCAGTTCTTTATATCGGGCGTGCTGTCGCTGATAGGGCTGCCGCCGCTGGTGCAGAAGGTGATGACGGTTTTGCCGGTAAAATCGTAGCTGTCGGCAAAGGTGGCAACTGCCATCGGTGCGGTGTACCACCAGATGGGGTAGCCTACAAAAATAACGTCGTACTGCGCCATATCGGGTACGGTGTTTTTCAGTGCCGGGCGGGCGTTAGCGGCTTTTTCCTGTTTGGCAAGCTCAGTCGTTTCGCGGTATGCGGTGGGGTACGGAGTTGCGGTTTCGATGCGGAAAATATCGGCGCCCGTTTTGCTTTGGATGAGTTCGGCTACCTTTTGCGTGTTGCCGGTGTGGCTAAAGTAAGCTACTAAAACCTTGCCACTGCTTGCAGGCTGTGCCGCTGTTTCCGTTTTGGCCTGCTCCTGCGGTGCAGGTGCGGTTTGTTCTGCCGCGCCGCCGCAGGCTGCTACGCCCAGTGCCAGCAGGGCCATCATTAAAATGCTAAAAAATTTTTTCATTGGTAAGCCTCCTTTAAATTTATCTTACGGTTGGGCTGGCGGGTTAGTGCCATCCGCCGTTAAGGCGCTGTTAAAATGCTTTTTGTAAAGCAGGCGCCCGCTTAAGTAGGCAGCAAGCGCCAAACCGCCAAGGCAGGTGCCGCCGCAGCTGCCGCAAACGCCGGTGCAGCCTCCTGCCGTGCCGCTTAAAACAGTGCCTGCCGGTATGCCTGCGCCGACGGCAAAATTCAGCAGGCGTTCTTTGTTTTGCTTAATTAAATTTGCTTTTGGCATAATGCTCACCTGCCTGTATAAATGGCCTTGCGCGGGCAGTTGTGCTGGCACACGCCGCACTTAATGCACAGGTTAACGTCATTTTTAATGGCGTTTTCTTTTAGGCGCATGGCGCGCATGGGGCAGTTTTTTACACACAGCCCGCATTTAACGCAGGCGGCATCGGCAACTTTAATTTTGCGTGCTAAACGCAGCCTTGCGCCGATGGCGAAGAACAGGCTTTGCATCGCCCCCTGGGGGCACATAAAGCGGCAGTAGCCGCGCCCGCCTTTGGTAAACAGCCCGAACAGCACCAGATACAGCGCGCCGGTAACTGCCAGCGGCACGGTGAACGATAACGCCGCGCCGAAAAATACGCTTATGAGCGTATCGAAAAAGTAAAAATTGCAGTAGGCGCAGGGGTAAAAACCGTACCACAGCGGCAGCGCCATGTAGGCCAGCAGCATGCCGTAGCGGATGGGCGCTGCGGGCACATATTTTTCCCATTCAATTTTGTATTTGTCCGGTACCAGGCGGCTCAGGCTTTCGGCAAAGTAACCGGCAATGCACAGCCTGCCGCAAAAAAACGGGCCCAGCACCAGGCACAGCAGCCAAAAGATTATTGTGCTTACTACCATAACGCTGTTTAAATCAACAAAACCGCCGGTAAAAACTTCTGCCGTGGGTATGCGCGGGCAAAAGGCGTGCGGCAAAAACGCGGGCTGCACGCCCAACGCTTCCAGCAGGCGGCGGTACAGCTCAAACGGTGCGTAAAGCAGCGCAAATCCTAAAAGGTATCCGGCGGCGCGCCGGGCGGCAAAGGGTATTTTGTTAAAAGCTGCCATGTTCATCACTGCCTTTCTTTTATTGTAAATCTTAAACCGCACTTCAAGTCAACAAAAAAGCACCGGCAAACTCCTCCGGTGCTTTTATTATAAGGTTAAGCTGGCGCAAAATGCCAATGCTTATATTTAACTGTGCTTTATGCTTAAAAAGCATTTTATGTGCTGAATAAATTTTTCGGCGGCGTTGCTGCCGGGGGCGTAACGCTTCCACGCCAGCAGCGTGCCAAAGGCCAGCTCCGGCTCCAGCGGGCGGAACACAACCTTGCTTTCGTCAAGGTAGGGAATGGTCTGCTCCGGCGTCAGCATGTAGCCCAGCCCGTGTTCCACCATTACTACGGCGTTGGCGGCAAGGTCGTGGCAAAAATGCAGGTTTAAATGTTCGGCGTCGCGGTGCAGCCAGCTGGCCAGTTCGCGCTGGATGGTTGTGCGCAGGTTGCCGATAAGCGGCAGCCCTTCCAAATCTGCGGCGGTAACGGCGTTTTTCCGCGCCAGCGGGGAGGCGGCAGGCATTACAATGCCCCAGCGCTCCTTCACCGGCAGGCGGATAAATTCGTACTTGCCGATGCTGACCGGCTCTAAAAGCAGGGCAATGTCAATCAGCCCCTGCTCCAGCATTTCCTTTAAGCGGTCGGAGTTGCCGGTGTACAAATCAAATTCTATTTTGGGGTAGCGCAGGGCAAAATCCTTCATCATTTGCGCTACCAGATGGAACGATTTTAATTCGCCGCAGCCGATGGCGATGCTGCCCTCCGGTTCATCCTGCGTCAGCAGTTCTTTTTCGGTTTTATCAATCAGGCTTAAAATTTCTTCCGCACGGCGGCGCAAAAGCATGCCTTCGGCGGTCAGTTCAATTTTGCGCTTGCCGCGGATAAACAGCGTTACGCCGGTTTCATCTTCCAGCTGGGCAAGCTGGCGGCTGAGTGTGGGCTGCGTAATGTGCAGGATTTCCGCCGCGCGGGTAATGTTTTCTTCGTGTGCCACGGTTAAAAAATAACGTAAAAGCCTTGTTTCCATGGCGGTTCCCCCTCGTACCTTGATAATTTAATTATAAAATATGGAGTGCGCACAGGGCAACAAAATAATGTTTTTTGGGCATGGTAAACCATAAAATACAAGTATTGGACGCTGCTTCAGCCTGCGTTTTATAATTAAACTAACAAAACGGCACCTGTGGGGTGATGATATGAATAAAACTGCAAAGCACGAAGAAACTGCCGCTGTGCTGACGGCTTCGCTGAAAAGCACGGGGTTGAGCGGCGAGGAACTGGCGCGTTTTATGCAGCTTTGGGCTGATGGCGGCTTTTTGGGCGCGCTGAGAATTTTGCGCCGCCGCCGGCTGGATTTGCTGGAAGAAATACACAGCAGGCAAAAAATGATTGATTTAATTGATTGCATTATACATAAAATCCGTACAGATTCATTGTAAGGAGGGGCTTGGGATGACTATTAAAGAAATTGCGGCAAGGACGGGCGTATCGGCAGACACCTTAAGATATTACGAGCGCATGGGGCTTATTCCGGCGGTGCCGCGCAGGGCTGGCGGCGTGCGTGTGTATGACGAGGGCTTTGTGGAATGGGTTGAATTTATACAAACCTTAAAGGCGGCAGGCATGTCGCTGGAGGCGATTGGCGATTACATTAAGCTGGCCCGCCTGGGCGAGGAAACCTGCCAGCAGCGCAAAAATCTTCTGGCGCAGGCCCGCGAGGCTTTGCTGCAAAAAATAGAGGCGCTGCAAACCATGGCGCGCCGGGCTGATTACGAGCTGATGAGCTACGACACAGTGCTGCGCCCGCGCACCGACAGTTTGGTAAGCGGCTTTGCAACGGCGTAAAATTTTACTTGACATTGAGCGCGCTTTAAGGAGTAGCATATAATTGTAAACTAAGTTAAAGGAAGTGTTGCTATATGGAAAAGATGACCAGACGCGACTTTTTAAAAGTTGCCGGTACGGCTGCGGTTGGCGCTGCTGCTTACGGCGCGGGGCTGCAAAATGTGTTTGCCGCCGGTGAAGGCAACGTTAAAGTAACAGGCAACGGCGGCGCAGGCAGCTATGCCAGGGTATACTTCAGCAAAAACATCAACGCCGAAACGCTGATTAAATTGTACAATATGATTAACGAAGGTATTTACGGCAAGGTTGCCATTAAGCTGCATACCGGCGAGCCGCACGGGCCCAACATTTTGCCGCGAGAAATGGTAAAGGCTTTTCAGACGCAGGTGCCCAACAGCAACATTGTTGAAACCAATGCTCTGTACGCAGGCGGGCGCGATACCACAGAAAAGCACCGCGCTACCATCGCCCTTAACGGCTGGGATTTTTGCCCGGTAGACATTATGGACGAGGAAGGCACTGTAATGCTGCCGGTGCGCGGCGGCAAACATTTTAAAGAAATTTCCATGGGCGGGCACATTGGCCGGTGCGCGGCGGCAAACATTTTAAAGAAATTTCCATGGGCGGGCACATTGTAAACTACGACAGCATGATTGTGCTGACGCATTTTAAAGGGCACGCTATGGGCGGCTTTGGCGGCAGCATGAAGAATATCGCTATCGGCTGCGCCGACGGCAAAATCGGCAAAGCCATGGTGCACGGCGTTTACGGCCAGCCCTTGCCGGAAGATTGGGGCAAATGGCCTGCCAAAGAAACGCTGATGGAAAACATGGCAGAATACGCCAAGGCGACGGTTGATTATTTTGGCAAGCACATTGTGTTTATTAACGTGCTGCGCCGGATGTCCGTCGATTGCGACTGCGCTGGAACGTCTGCCGCCGAGCCGACCATTCCGGATATTGGCATTTTAGCATCGACTGATTTGCTGGCGATTGACCAGGCCAGCATCGACCTTGTGTATGCCCAGCCGGA
>CASEIL010000006.1:10395-78666 GCA_949288065.1 uncultured Phascolarctobacterium sp. | reverse complement strand
GCCGGTGCGCGGCGGCAAACATTTTAAAGAAATTTCCATGGGCGGGCACATTGTAAACTACGACAGCATGATTGTGCTGACGCATTTTAAAGGGCACGCCATGGGCGGCTTTGGCGGCAGCATGAAGAACATCGCCATTGGCTGCGCCGACGGTAAAATAGGCAAGGCCATGGTGCACGGCGTTTACGACCAGCCCCTGCCGGAAGACTGGGGCAAATGGCCTGCCAAAGAAACGCTGATGGAGAACATGGCAGAATCCGCCAAGGCGACGATTGATTATTTTGGTAAGCACATTGTGTTTATTAACGTGTTGCGCCGTATGTCCGTCGATTGCGATTGCGCTGGTGTAAGTGCAGCCGAGCCGACCATTCCGGATATTGGCATTTTAGCATCGACCGATTTGCTGGCGATTGACCAGGCCAGCATCGACCTTGTTTATGCCCAGCCGGAAAAATACCGCCACGATTTGGTAGAGCGCATTGAAAGCCGCCACGGCCTGCACCAGCTTACCGCTATGCGCGAGCTGAAAATGGGCAACCCCAACTACAAACTAATCAGCATTGACTGATAGCGGTTGAACTAATTAAATAGATTAATTTAATACGGTGAAGATAAAACAAAAACGGGCTTTAAGCCCGTTTTTGTTGTTTATGTAGAGGTTTATTCCTTATGCAGTTGTTCGTCCAGCATGCCCTGGTGCATGTCGGGCAGGTCTTTTAAAAGGTGTACTTTTAAGCGGGTGATGCGCAGGGCTTCCACTTCTTCAACGGAGATTTCTGCGCCGGGGAGCTTAACGGTTTGCCCTACCTGGGGCTGCGTGTTAAGCTGCGTGTAAACCCAGCCGCCGATGGTGTCGCACTGGCTGTCGTCCAGTTCCAGCCCGAACAGGTCGTTAACGTCCTCCAGCAGCATTTTGCCGTCGATAGAATAGGTTTTTTCGGTTTCTTCTTCTACCTCGGGGCGCTCTTCGTCAAATTCGTCCTGAATTTCGCCGACGATTTCTTCCAGAATGTCCTCAATCGTTACCATACCGGCAGTGCCGCCGTATTCGTCAATCAAAATGGCAAGCTGCTTGCGTTCCTTTTGCAAAAGGCGCAGTAAATTGCTAATAGGCATGGATACCGGCACTTCCAGCACATCGCGCGCCAGCGTGCGTAAATCCGGCTTTTGGCCGTCGTTAAGGGCACGCAGCAGGTCTTTAATATGCAAAAAGCCGATGATATGGTCTTTATCTTCGTTGCAGATAGGGTAGCGCGTCATGCGCTCGTTTAAAGCGGTTTTAATGTTGTCGTCGAAGCTGTCCTCTAAATACAGGCAAATCATGTCGGTGCGGGGCACCATGATTTCACCGGCGCTGCGCTCGGAAAAATCAAACACGTTGTCTAAGTAAGTCAGCTCGCTTTTATCAATGTAGCCGTATTTGTAGCTTTCTTCCATCAAAATGCGGATTTCTTCTTCGTTGTGCGCTTCTTCTGCTTCGCTGGCGGCGTTAATACCCATACGGCGCAGCGTCCAGTTGGCAACGTGGTTTAAAAACCATACTGCGGGGTACATCAGCTTGTCAAACATAATCAGCGGGCGCGCTACAAACAGCACAATGGTTTCCGTTTTTTGAATGGAAAGGGATTTCGGCACCAGCTCGCCCAAAACAATATGCAGGGCGGTGATGATGGAAAAGCCCAGTACAAAGGCAATGGTGTGCTCAAGCTGCGGCGGCACGTTAAACACGTGGAACAGCGGCGCCAGCATTTGCGCAACGGCGGGCTCGCCAATCCAGCCAAGGCCGAGGGAGGCCAGCGTAATGCCAAGCTGCGTTACGGAAAGGTAAGCGTCTAAGTGCTCCGTTACCTGGCGGGCATAAACCGCGCTTTTGTTGCCTTCCTTAATTAAGGTGTCAAGCCTTGAGGGGCGCACCTTAACGATGGAGAACTCCGACGCTACGAAAAAGCCGTTGAGCGCTACCAAAAATAAAATTACAATTACATTAAATACTATCACAAGATAATCCAAACAATTCGTTTCCGCAAAGGGAAACAATTCACCTCCGGTGCTTAAAAAAGCGATATTTACATAATTGTAACATATATTCCCTTTAGAATAAAAGTTTAAATTGTTATAAATTGGGTGCTGTGCCGTAATTTTTGCCTGTGGCGTGCCAACTTAGCCCTGCCTGTAAGCGGCAGCGGGCGTAACTTGTTTTTTAGCCGTTTTTCGCGCGTTTGGGCATAAAAAAGCGCCCGTCTGCGTTATAAAACGTGCGGGCGCGTGTAAAATTTGCTTAACGTGCGCTTATTTTACATAGTAAATGTAATTTTCCTTGCGCGGTGCGGCTTTGGGTTCTTCGCAATCGGCATAGCCCAAAATGCAGTGACCAATGCCTTCGTAATCGCCTTCAATGCCCAGCTCTTTTAAAAGCGCCTTGCCTTCGGGCAGTTCAAATTCTTCTTTGGCACGGTGAATCCAGCAGCTGGCAATGCCATTGGCGTGGGCGGCAAGCATTAAGTTGCCCATTACCAGGCTGCCGTCGTAAACGTAGGTGGGGAATTTTTTATCCGCAAGCACAATAACAACTACCGGCGCGCCGTAAAACGGGTCGAAATCGGGTTTGCCAAAAATTTTGGCGTTTAATTTGCTCAGCTTATCGCGCAGCTCTTTATTGGTAACAGCAATCATAATGGGGCTCTGGTTGCCGTGCCCGGTGGCGGCATAGGTGCCGGCCTTTAAAATTTCGTCCAGCACTTCCTGCGGCGGCATATCGGGTTTATATTTGCGGCAGCTTCTTCTCGTAAGTAAGTTCATCATGGCTTCGTTCATTGTAAAACCTCCTTTGGGGGCAAGCGCCCTTCAAATAAAATATAGCACTCTGGCGGCGCCGCGTCAAATATCCGCCAGTGCGGGATGAATTTTGCCGGGATTAATGCAAAAAATGATTGAAGATGATATAATTAATAGATACAATTTTTGATAAAAGGACGGTAATTATGCGTTTAAGAAAAAAGCCCTGGATTGAAACGGCAATGGAAGAGTTGAAGGATAAATATGTGCTGATGCACAATTTGGAAGAGTACAAGGGACACTGGCAGGAGCGCTTCCCCGGCAAGCGTTTGTGCCTGGAGATTGGCTGCGGCAAGGGCCGCTTTTTAACCGGCATGGCAGAGCTGAACCCGGAGAAGGCATTTATCGGCGTGGAAACGCAGCACGATATTTCGTACTACCCGGGCAAGTATATTAAGGATAACAATTTAACTAACGCCGTTGTTATCTGCGCTAATGCGGAATTTTTGGAGGACTGGTTTGAGCCGGGCGAGATTAAGGAGCTGTATTTAAATTTCAGTGACCCGTGGCCGAAGGCGCGCCACGCCAAACGCCGCTTAACGCACAGAAACTTTCTGGCAAAGTACCAGAGGCTTTTGGGCAGCGGCGGGCACCTGCGTTTTAAAACGGATAACAGGGCGCTGTTTGATTTTTCGGTAGAGGAGTTTAAGGAGTTTGGGCTGGAGATTATTGCCCTGAGCTACGATTTGCACCATTCGGAATACGAAAACGCGGTGCAGACGGAGTATGAGCAGAAGTTCAGCGCTTTGGGCACGCCCATTAATTTTTGCGAGGTTGTTTTTAAGTAGAGGCACTTTATGCAAAGGCATTTTTTAATTTGGGAAAATCCGCGCGACGCCGTGATTTGGATTACGCTATTTTTGCTGGCTGTGGGCTGCATTAATGTGTTCAGCGCCAGCTTTGTGGAAGCGACGGACATGTTCGGCGACGGGTATTTTTATTTAAAACGCTATATTGCTTTTGCCGTTTTTGGCTTTTGCGTTATGCTGTGGCTGGGCTTTAAAGGGCCGGATTACCGCGTGTGGCTGAGTAAGCACAGCTTAAATGTAATTTATTTTGTTGTGCTGCTGCTGCTCATTGCGGTTGAAACGATGGGCGTAACCACTAAGGGCGCGCAGCGCTGGCTATACATTGGCCCGTTCAGTTTGCAGCCTTCGGAGCTGGCCAAGCTGGCGGTGATTATGCTGTGCGCGGGGCATTTGGGCAGGCGCATGAAAAAGAGCCTGCGCCCGGCGCTGTTTGATTACCCTGCCAACAAGGCGCTGATTATGGCGGGCATTTACGGCATTTTGGTTTTGGTGCAGCCGGATATGGGCACGGCGGCGATTGTGGTGGCGCTGTGCGTGGGCATGTACATTTTGGCAGGGCTGAGCCTTAGAATGCTGCTGCTTTTAATGGCGGGCGCGCTGGCGGCAGTGGTGGCATTAATTGTTGTGGAACCGTACCGTCTGCAAAGGGTGCTGGTGTGGTTCGACCCGTGGAGCGACCCTTCCAACGCGGGCTACCAGATGGTGCAGTCCTTAATTTCCATCGGCAGCGGCGGCGTTTTGGGCACGCCGTGGGGGCAGGGCAGCGGCAAGTTTTTTTACCTGCCGGAGGCGCACACCGACTTTGCCTTTGCCATTTTCTGCCAGGAGTGGGGCTTTATCGGCGCGCTGTTTTTAATATTTTTGTTTGCGCTGCTGGGTATTGCGCTGTTTAAAATGGCGGCCGCCTGCCGCGACGAAGAAGGCTTTATGCTGATTGCAGGCGTGCTGCTGCTGGTTGTGGGGCAGGCTGCTGCCAATATGCTGATGGTGTGCGGCTGCCTGCCGGTTATCGGCGTGCCGCTGTCGTTTATCAGCTACGGCGGTACTTCCATGGTGGTATCGCTTACGGCTTTAGGTTTGGCGCTATCCGTTTACCGGGCCGAAGTTAAGCGCGAAAAGCGCGAGGAAATGCTGCGCGACGCCGGTATGCCGCCGATTGCGCCAACCAGCTACCTGCGCGACAGGGGGTGGCGTAAATGAAGCACGGCTTTAAGCTGTTTAACGGCAAAAAACGCTTTTTTAGTTTGTTTACGTTAATTTTTGCGGTATTCTTTATCGTCATCGGCCGTTTGGTGTGGCTGCAAATTGTGCGCGGCGATTCGCTCGCGAAGCAATCCATGTCGCAGGCGCTGGGCACGGACGTTATGTATTCGCCCCGCGGCGCGATTGTGGACTGCAACGGCGAGGAGCTTGCCGTAAGCATTATGGCTAAATCGCTGTATGTTGACCCGCTGGAGATGGAGGACAGGCCCGACAGTGCCGCTGCCAAAAGCGGGCGCAACGTTAAACGCCTGGCGGCGGATTTACTGGCTGGGCCGCTCGGCATCAGCGCTGACAGTTTGTACAGCGATTTTACAACCGAAGCACGTTTTATCTGGATTAAGCGCACGCTGACTCCGCATGAAGCGGACGAGGTGACGCGCATTATTAAAGAAAATAAAATACCGGGCCTGCACTTTTTGGAGGAAAGCAAGCGCTACTATACCAAAAAGACCATGGCGGCGCAGATTTTGGGCTTTGTTGGTACGGATGACAAGGGGCTGGCAGGCATTGAGCTGGCGCTGGATTCCGTAATTAAGGGCGCGAAAACCGAGCAGGAGGAAATGGTGGACGCGCTGGGCCGCCCGATGGGCGAAGCGGGCATGAACGCCACGCGCCCGCAGAATATGCCGACAGTGTATTTAACGATTGACAGCAAAATTCAGTTTGTGCTGGAGGATGCTTTGGACCGCGCGATGCAGGAAACAAAATCGAAAGCAGCGGCAGCGATTTTGATGGACCCGCACACCGGCGCGGTGCTGGGCATGGCCTCCCGCCCGACCTTTGACCCCAACAATTTTGGCGAGTATCCGGTAAACACCTGGACGAACCGCGCCATTTCCATTATTTACGAGCCGGGCTCTGTTTTTAAGCCGATCGTAGGCTGCATGGGGCTGAGCGAAAACATTATTACGCCGACGACGCTGTTTGAGGACCGCGGCAGCATTAAAATTGCCGACCGCGTTATCCGCAACTGGGACGGCGAAGGGCGCGGGCAGGTAATGTTTGAGGACATTATTAAATACTCCATCAACACCGGCATGGTGCAGCTGGGCATGCAGCTGGGCGCCAACCAGATGATTGATTACAGCAAAAAGTTCGGCTTTGGCAAGCCCACGGGCATAGAGCTGCCGGGCGAGGAAAGCGGTATTTTGTATAACCCGGAATATATGTACGAGCCGGATATTGCCACGATGGCCATCGGGCAGGGCATTGCCGTTACGCCGCTGCAAATGCTGCGCGCTATTTGCGCTATTGCTAACGGCGGCGAGCTGCTGGAGCCTTACATTATTGATAAAATTGTTATGCCGGACGGGCGCGTGCTGCGCCAGGGCGAAAAGCATGTTGTGCGCCGCGTAATAACAGAAGACGTTGCCGCACAGATGCGCATGATGATGGAAAAGGTTGTGCGCGAGGGCGGCGGCAAGCCTGCGCATATCGCCGGTTACCAAATCGCCGGTAAAACCGGCACGGCAGAAAAACTGGCCGAGCAGGGCGGTTACGCGCCGGGCGAATACATAGCGTCCTTCGTTGGCTTTGTGCCGGCAGAAAAACCGCAGTACGCCATGCTGGTAATGCTCGATACGCCGCAGGGCGCGTTCTACGGCTCGCAGGTATCGGCGCCGGTGTTTAAGGATACCTTGCAGCAAATCCTTGTTGCCAAGGGCATTCAGCCCAGCACGCACGAAGGGCTGCCATCCTTTGAAGAAGAAGCTGGCAAAACCAAAGCCGCCAAAGTGCCAGTAATGGAATTTTTGCCGGAGGGCAAAATAAAAATGCCCGATTTTACAGGGCTTGATATGCGCCAGACGGCGGAGCTTGTGCAGCGCGGGCATTTAGTGCTGGTTCCGCACGGCAGCGGGCGTGCCAAAAAGCAATCTGTGCCGCCGGGCACAGCGGTTGCCGAAGGCAGCAAACTGGAAATCTGGTTTGAATAATAATTTATCTCTACCGGAAGGAAAAAATAACCCGCGCAGAGAATTAACAAAAGATAAGCTATTTTACGCGCATAAAGGGAGGTACCAAGATGTTATCGGATATTGAAATTGCTCAGCAGGCACACATGCTGCCTATTACAGAGGTTGCCAAAAAGCTTGGCATCGGCGAAGAGGATATTGAGCTTTACGGACGTTATAAAGCCAAACTCTCTATGGATTTAATTAAAAGGGTAAAGGAAAGGCCTGACGGTAAGCTGATTTTGGTTACCGCCATTACGCCGACGCCTGCGGGCGAAGGTAAATCCACCACTACCGTTGGCCTGGCGCAGGGCCTTGCCAAAATTGGGCAAAGCGTTATCGTAGCACTGCGCGAGCCTTCCCTCGGCCCCTGCATGGGCATTAAGGGCGGCGCTGCCGGCGGCGGTTATTCGCAGGTAGTGCCGATGGAAGACATTAACCTGCATTTTACCGGCGATTTCCACGCCATAACATCTGCCCACATGCTGCTGGCAGCTATGCTGGATAACCACATTCAGCAGGGCAATGCGCTGAACATTGACCCGCGCCGCATTGTGTGGAAGCGCGTTGTTGATATGAACGACCGCGAGCTGCGCAACATCGTTGTAGGCCTTGGCGGCAAAGCGCACGGCGTACCCCGCCAGGACGGCTTTGATATTACCGTAGCCTCCGAGGTTATGGCTATTTTGTGCCTGGCAACCGGCCTGCACGATTTAAAAGAACGCTTAAGCAAAATTATTGTTGCTTACGATTACAGCGGTAACCCCATCACCGCAGGCATGTTAAAGGCGCAGGGCGCTATGGCTGCGCTTTTGAAGGACGCTGTTAAACCGAACCTTGTACAGACTTTGGAAAACGTACCGGCCATTATTCACGGCGGGCCGTTTGCCAACATTGCCCACGGCTGCAACAGCGTAATGGCAACGCAAACCGCGCTTAAGCTGGCCGATTACACCATTACGGAAGCAGGTTTCGGCGCAGACCTCGGCGCAGAAAAATTCTTTGACATTAAATGCCGCTATGCCGGTTTAAAACCGGACGCAGTTGTGCTGGTTGCAACCGTGCGCGCGTTGAAAATGCATGGCGGCGTGCCGAAAACCGATTTGGCAACGCCCGATGTGGAAGCTGTTAAACGCGGCCTTGTCAACCTTGAAAAACACATCGAAAACATTAAACAATACGGCCTGCCGCTGGTTGTTGCCATTAACGCCTTCGCGCAGGATACCGCCGAAGAGCTGGAAGCAATCCGCAGCCACTGCGCTAACCACGGCGTAAATGTAGCGCTTTCCGAAGTGTTCGCCAAAGGCGGCGAAGGCGGCGTTGAGCTGGCTAAAGAAGTTGTACGCCTTGCTACCGAAGAAAAGGCTGATTTTAAACTTTTGTACGGCGAAGAGCTGAGCCTGAAAGAAAAAATTGAAACCATTGCGCAGAAAATTTACGGCGCTGCGCATGTAAACTACACCAAAGAAGCAACCAACGCTTTGAAGGATTTTGAAAAAATGGGCTACGGCCACCTGCCCGTGTGCATGGCTAAAACCCAGTATTCCTTCAGCGACGACCCGGCGCTTTTGGGCCGCCCCGAAGGCTTTGACATTACTATTAAAAACTGCCGCATTGCCGCAGGCGCAGGCTTTGTAGTTGTGCTTACCGGCGATATTATGACGATGCCCGGCCTGCCGAAGGTTCCGGCAGCGGAAAAAATCGACGTCAGCGACGACGGCGTAATCAGCGGGCTGTTTTAAGGAGAGCTTTTTATGGAAACTTTGATTATGAAAGGCAAACCAGTTGCCGACGCTTACCGCGAAACCATCACGCAGCGCGTGGAGCGTGCGCTGGAAAAAGGGCGCAAAATTACGCTGGCCATTATTGTTGTGGGCGACGATCCCGCCTCTCACGTTTATAAAAACCGCCTGATGAAACTGGCCGAAAGCATGGGCATTTATGTAAAAGAACTGCTGTACCCGGCTGACGTTAAGCAGGAGGATTTGCTGCGCGATATGGCGCGCATGAACCACAACCGCTACATTACCGGCGTTTTGCCGATGATGCCGATGCCCAAGCCGCTTGACAGCGATACTATCGGCGCGGCGGTTACTGCCAGCAAGGATGTGGACTGCCTGAACGTGAAAAACGTGGGCGATATGTACCTTGGTTACGGTAAAATGTCACCGTGCACCCCGCGTGCCTGCATGGCGACACTGGAGCATTACGGCATCGAGCTGGCAGGCAAGCACGCCGTTGTTATCGGCCGCAGCAACGTGGTGGGCAAACCCGTTGCCAACCTGCTTTTAAACAAAAATGCCACCGTTACCATCTGCCACAGCAAAACGCAGAACCTTGCGGCAATTACCCGCACGGCGGATATTATTGTGGCGGCGGTGGGCAAGCCCTGTTTTGTAACGCCCGATATGATTAAAGAAGGCGTGGTTATCGTCGATGTGGGCATTAACTCCGTCGATGGGCAGCTGGTGGGCGATGTTGACCCGGCGGTTGTAGGCAAGGCGGGCGCGTATACGCCTGTGCCCGGCGGCATCGGCGTGGTAAGCAACATGATGGTTATGGATTTGCTTACGCGCAATCAGTAACAGGCGGCGCAAAATGAAAAAATTTTTGTGGCTTCTGCTGCTCATTTTGTTTGCGGGCTTTATCTTTTTCAATTCCTCATTGCCGGGAGAAACCTCCTACAAGGCAAGCGGCATGCTCGCCCAATGGCTGGACAGTTTTTACAGTGCCATCGGCGACCCAATGCCGGTAGCACGTCTGGAAGCACGCCTGCGCAAGCTGGCGCACTTTGCGGAGTTTGCCATGCTGGCGGTAATTATGGTGAACACCTTTATAGCGTGGCGCGTAAGTAACCGCGTGGCATCCGGCTACATCCTCTTTTTGGGGCTTGCCGTCGCCGTGGCGGATGAATACATCCAGCTTTCCGTGCCCGGCCGCACCGGCAAAATAGAAGACATCATCCTCGACTTCTGTGGCGTCTTTATCATCTGGACCTGCCGCCAGATATGGCTGTGGAGCAAGAAGTGAAAAGTGATAAAATTAAAACCCATCTGCATTTAATGCAGATGGGTTTTTGCTATCTAATTATGTAATATTTTGTTTTTTATTCCAATACTGAAAAATCGGAACCTGTAAAGAGAAATACTGCGCCGCAGAAAGTTACTGCACCGGCTGCAATGGCGCTTTCGTTAAATAAGATGCGCCCGTTATGCAGCGGCAAATGCGTTTGCGGTCTGTCATCGCCGGTGCCAATGCGGAAAAACGCGCCCGGCTTTTTAGCAAGGTAAGCAGAAAAATCTTCTGAACCCATAGAAGCCGTTGGCAGAATGCTTATTTTATCACTTCCAAGCAGCTTACCGGCAGATGTTTCAATCATATCAACCAGTTCATCTGTGCCGATAACAGGACCGCAGCCGGGAATGATTTCCGTTTTAGCGCTTACACGCATAGCAAGCGCTGTACCGTCGGCAATACGTTTAATGCTGTCATGTATTTGCTGGCGCGTTGCCGGCAGCAGATAACGCATAGAACCTTCTAAAACAACTTCGGAAGGTATGATATTGGCAGCTGTGCCTGCCGTCATTTTGCCAACGGTAATAACGGCAGAATCCAGCGGGTTCAGTTCGCGGGCAACGATTGTTTGCAGCTGGGTAATCATATAAGCCGCCGCTACTATCGGGTCGGGCGTTTTATGCGGGTGAGCCGCGTGTCCGCCGGGAGCGGTGATGGTAATTTTAAAGCTGTCGGAGCCTGCCATCATCGGGCCTTTTTTGATGCCGATAGAGCCGCCGGGCACATCAGGCCAGGTATGTACGCCGAAAATAGTGTCGACGTCATCTAAAAAGCCGTTATTGATAATTGTTTCCGAACCGCCCAGTTTTTCCTCCGCAGGCTGAAAAAAGAATTTAACGGTGCCGTGCAGATGTTCTTTGTATTCGCTTAACAAACGTGCTGCGGCAAGCAGGGTGGTCATATGTAAATCGTGCCCGCAGGCATGGCAGCAGCCTTCGTTGACGGAAGCAAAATCAAGGCCGGAGTTTTCCTGCACTGGCAGGGCGTCGATATCTGTCCTTAGGGCAACGGTTTTACCGGGAAAACTGCCTTTTAAAACACCAATAACGCCGGTGTAATTCCCGTTATTAAAAACTTCAATGCCGTATTTACTAAGCTCCAGCTTGATAAATTCAGTAGTATTAAATTCTTTGTAACTGATTTCTGGGTGCTGATGCAGATAACGCCTGATTTTTATGTATTCAGGTTCCAGTTTTTGCATTAAAGTGCTGATGGCGGACATGGCAATTACCTCCTTAAAATTGTAATATTATAATATTTACAGGCATAAAATAAAAATATCGCTTTGGGCGGATATTAAAATTCGTTGGCGTTGTACTGCACTCGGTAATCCCAAACTTCGGAATTTACATAATACTCGCAGAAGATAATCGGTTCGTATTTTTCGTTAAGCTCTTTGCGGATAATTTTTAAAAGCGGAAAGCCGAAGGGAACGGAAAATATGTTGCCCAGTTCTTTATCGGCAGCAACGGCTTTAACGCGTTCCAGCACATACACAGGCTTAAAGCCGTGGGCAGATAAAAACGCGCGGATGGATTTTATTTCGCCGTGCTGTAAAATTTCTGCCGGGGAAGGGCCGTCGAAATAATGGTTTAAAAAGAAAATGGGTTTGCCTTCAATATAACGGATGCGCGATACAAAAGTGTAGGCGCGCGCTTCGGTTTTAAATAGCTGAGCCTGCTCGGCAGGCATAACTTTGGTGCAGCATTCTACCGTGCTGCAATGGATGCTGTCGTCAGTAAGCTGCTTATCTATAAAATGCGTGCCAAAGCCGCTCATCTGCTGCATATTTTCCCACGGCATTGATGGAGAAACAAAAGTGCCCTTGCCGGGGCGGCGGGTAATAAGCTGCTCGCTTTCCAATCTGCCCAGCGCCTGGCGGATTGGCGACAGGCTGGTGTTGTAAGCGGCGGCAAGGCTGCTTTCTGTTGGCAGCTGTTCGCCCGGCTTATAAAAATGGCTGCGTATTTTGTTGTATAAATCCTGATAAATTTTTAAATTAAGTGTTTGTCTCATATTCAGTTCCTTTATTAGTTCTACAACATAATAATAACACAATAAGCGGGCAGGGGCAAAATGTATTTCTTGATTTTTCTGAAAAATTATAATATTATAATATTATAATAAAGTATTAGTAAGGAGTGAGCAAGATGGCAAAACATGCTTTGTATCATATGACGTGGAAAGAAATTGAAGAGGTTTTTAAAACTGACCCGGTTGTGCTTATCCCGATGGGTTCTACCGAACAGCAGGGTATTCATTCTTTAACTGGCGATTATCTGGCAGCAGAGGCTATTGCTAAACGTGTAGCCGAAAAAGCAGGCGCTTATTATATTCCTGTTATTCCGTTTGGCTGCAGTGAATATTTCCGCTGCTTCCCGGGTACGATTTCGCTGCGCCCTTCAACGGTAGAAGCCGTTATTACAGATGTTGTGGAAAGCCTGACAGAACACGGTGTTACCAAAATATTCTTTATTAACGGGCATGCCGGCAATACGCCTACCATTGAAGATGTAGCCAGAAAAGTGCGCCGCGAAAAAGGCATTGTATGCTTTGCCATTGATTTGTGGCAGGGATTAACGCTGGAAGCCAAGAAAGAAATTTACGGAGAAGGGCCCGATTCTTCCGGGCATGGCGGCGACCCGCTGACTTCCGTAATGCTGTATTTGTATCCGGAAGATATGCGCATGGATTTGCTCAATCCTGTTGAAAACATTAAAGAATACAAAGGCGTACCTGTAACGGGGCTGAAAAAAGGCATGGTTAAAGGCGTTCCGTTCAACCTTTATATGGATATGCTTGATGTTACCAAGCAGGGCGTTATGGGCAATCCTTTTGCATCCAGCGCTGAGCGCGGAGAGAAGATAGTAAACCACCTTGTTGATGCGTGCTGTGAAATGGTAAAAATTATAAAAGAAAACGACGCGCATATTTAATATTTTGTATTAAGCTTTTTTGCGGGGAGGTAGAATTATGATAGCTTTTTTAGGCTTTGCTACCATTATTGTTTTTTTATATACCACGATGACCAAGAAACTGTCGATACAGACAGCGTTGATTGGTATACCGGTTATTGCTGCACTTATCGGCGGCTTTGGCATTGACATAGGCAAGATGATGATTGCCGGCGTTGTAAAGGTAACTCCTTCGGCGATGATACCGATTTTTGCCGTTATTTATTTTGGCGTTATGATTGACGCCGGGCTTTTTGACCCAATGGTTAACAAGATTTTAAAACTTGTTAAGGGCGACCCGGTAAAAATTACCATCGGCGCCGCTGTTTTGGCAATGCTTGTTTCGCTTGACGGCGACGGTACGACGACCTTTATTATTTCTGTATCGGCAATGCTGCCTATAACAACCAAACTTAAAATGAACCCGCTTATTTTGCCGTTTGCCGTAGGTATGGCGGCAGGCGTTATGAACCCGCTGCCATGGAGCGGACCGACGACGCGTGTTATGGCAGTGCTGCAAACAGACGCTTCTACTATATTTACGCCAATAGTTCCCGCTATGGCGGTTGGTATTGCCTGGGTACTTTTTGCCTGCTACTACATTGGCAAAAAAGAACGCAAGCGCCTTGGCGTTATGCATATTGATGAGCATACTTTTGACGGGCTTGGCGAAGACCCGGAAGCTAAAAGGCCGCAGCTTTTCTGGTTTAACTTTATTTTGACGGTTATAATGATTATTGTTTTGCTGATGGATATTATGCCGATGGCTACCATTTTTATGATTGGTTTTGCTTTGGCGCTGACGGTGAACTATCCCAACCTGGAAGAGCAGACAAAAAGGCTAAAGGCTTATGCAGCCGAAGTATTGATGATTGTAACGCTGATTTTCTCGGCGGGCTGCTTTACCGGTATTCTTTCTGAAACTAAAATGATTACGGAAATGGCGCAAACGCTGGTATCGTTAATTCCGGAACACATGGGCAGCTTATTGCCGCTTTCAGTAGCTGTAACCAGCGTACCGCTCAGCCTTGTATTTCCGACGGATGCTTATTACTTTGGCGTACTGCCAGTAATTTACGAAATGGCGGCTTCGCTTGGCATTGACCCGGTAGAGATTGGCCGTGCGGCAGTATTGGGGCAAATGACGGTAGGATTCCCGCTTAGCCCGCTGGCAGCAGCAACTTTGGTTTTAATCAGCGTATCGCGCGTAAACCTTATCGACCATCAGAAATTTATGTTCCTGTGGGCATTTGGCACAACGTTAGTAATGACGGTTGTATGCTATCTTACCGGCGCGCTGACATTCTGAGATAAAATTGTAAAATAAAAAGCTGGCGTTAATCATAACGTTAGCTTTTGTATAGAATACCGCATTAATTAACTGGATTCTAAAAGTTAAATAAAACTTTTAGAATCCAGTTTTTATTATTTATCATCTACTGTTAATTTTAAAACATCGGGCCTTGAATAATGACCGCAGACGTCAAATTCCATACGGCTTGCTGTAACTTTCTGCATATCAAGGTTGGCGTAGATTATTGCTTCTTTATCCCACACAGGTTCGGTAAGGTAGTGCCCGTAAGGGTCAACTATACAGCTGCCGCCTCGGCAGACGATTTGCGGCAACGTTTCGGTTTCAGCTATTGTTTTTAAATCTTGCGGGTATGTATCTTTGGTAAAGAACATATCGCAGTTAATAAAATAGCAGTGCCCTTCAATGGCAATGTGTTTAATGGTATTCTGCCATTCTTCATTATCATTGGTGTTAGGCGAAATGTATAAAGTAATTCCTTTTTGGTACAGGGCAACTCTTGCCAGCGGCATGTAGCTCTCCCAGCAAATCATGCTGCCCATAGGCCCCCATGGGGTTTCCGCAACGGGAAAATAATCTTTATCGGCGTCGCCCCAGACAACGCGCTCAGAGCCGGTTGGTTTTAACTTGCGGTGTACAGTAATTTCGCCTTCCGGTGAGAAAAATAAATTGGAATTGTATAATGTGGCTGTTACTGCGTCGCGTTCAGATACACCGATGCTAATCCAGGCATTAGCATCTTTAGCTGCCTGCGCCAAAAGTTCGGTTTCCGGCCCCGGTACAACAATGGAATTATCATAGTATCTTTGCCAGTCGCTGCGTCCTGCTTCATTGCGGCTGCCGACCGTAAAGCCAAATGTAAGCCCATAAGGATAGCCGGGGATAAAAAGTTCGGGGAATACTATCAGTTCAGCACCGTTTTGAGAACATTCTTTAATTAAATCAAGGGCTTTATTTAAACAAGCCTGTTTATCAAACATTACCGGTGCAGCCTGTACTACGGCTATTTTGCAATATTGTTTTAAGTCTTTCATACATACTCCTTTATACCAAACCCCCGATAGAAAACTATCGGGGGTTTTAACTACTACCTGTTAAAATTAAATTTTAATAAAAACTAATCAATAAGCTCCGCGGAATTTCATTGCTTCGTCGAGGCGGTTGAGGGCTACGATGTAAGCTGCGGTACGCATATTAACATTGTATTTTTTAGCCATGTCGTAAACATTCTTAAACGCGCCAATCATCAGCTGGGTCTGTTTTTCAATAACTTCTTCTTCCGTCCAGAAGTAGCGGTACAGGCATTGTACCCATTCAAAATAGCTTACGGTTACGCCGCCGCCGTTGGCGAGAATATCCGGCACAACCAGAATACCTTTAGCGTCGAGAATTTCGTCAGCTTCCGGAGTGGTCGGGCCGTTAGCGCCTTCAACGATGATTTTGGCTTTCACGTCAGCCGCATTGTCTTTAGTAATTTGCAGTTCCATTGCGCACGGAGCGAGCACGGTAACTTCCATTGCCAGCAGTTCAGCGTTGGTAATAGCTTTGCTGCCCGGGAAGTTTACTACGCTGCCGGTAGCCTGTACATGTTTTTCAACTTCGTACGGGTCAAGGCCGCCCTCGTTCATAATAGCGCCGTAAACATCGCTTAAAGCAACAATTTTAACGCCCAGGTCGTGAATGAGTTTTGCCGTCCAGCTGCCTACGTTGCCGAAGCCCTGTACTGCGCAGGTTGCTTCTTCCGGCTTAATGCCGAGAGCTTTAATAGCTTCGCCTGCTGCAACCATTACGCCGCGGCCGGTTGCTGCGGTGCGCCCCAAAGAGCCGCCGATGCAGATAGGTTTGCCGGTAATAAAGCCCGGTTCGTACTGGCCTTTCAGCTTGCTGTATTCGTCCATCATCCAGCCCATAATCTGAGCATTGGTATTCATATCAGGGGCAGGAATATCCATTTTTTCGCCGATAATCGGTGCAATTCTGTCGATGTAGCCGCGGGTCAAGCGTTCCAGCTCACCCGTGGAAAGCTTTGACGGATCTACAATAATGCCGCCTTTGCCGCCGCCGTAGGGCAGGTTGGCAACTGCGCATTTGCAGGTCATCCAGAAAGCCAGCGTTTTAACTTCGTCCATGTTAACGTTCTGGTGATAACGGATGCCGCCTTTAGCAGGGCCCATAATGGTGCTGTGCTGGCTGCGGTAGCCGGTAAACACCTTGGTTGTGCCGTCGTCCATCTTTACCGGAATAGAAACCTCAAGAGTGCGTTCCGGGCAGTCGATAATTGCCGCTGCGTTGGGGTCAAGCTTCATAACCTCGATAGCTTTGTGCAGAGGTATCTGCGCCATTTCAAATAAATTCATAATCCATGCCTCCTTTTAAATCAGCTTAAATTTATGATACAGTAAAATATATTTTTAAAGATATAAAATACTGCCCTTACTTAAATTATAACGCCAACCAATAAAGCCGTCTACCGCTTTTTGTTAAATACACAGAATTTTCATGAACTTGCGCTCAATTCATAAATTGGTTTTCAGCTCGGGGAATTCATCGTAAACCGCACCGAAGTTAATGCCGGCAACGGTCTGCCCTTTGTATTTTTGGCGCAAATCCGCCATGCCGTTTAATAAATGCTTGCTGGTTATGCCACATTCCGTGGATAAATAAGCCTCCACAAATGCCGCCAGATGGTCGCAGCCCTTCAGCATACGCCCGTCGACAGGTTTATAGCCGTGCCCGTTGACATTGTATTTGCCGTTTAATTCTGCTTCCGTTACCTCGGTGGGTACGCCGTCGAGCAGTACGCGGTTGGTAAATTCGTTCTGCGTAAAGTAGCTTATTTCGTTATGCCATGCCCACGGCAAAAGCGGCAGCAGCTTTTCGGCAACCTGCCGTTTTTCAATATCCTTAATTAAATCGTCCAGCCCTTCTACGGAAGTTTTAACTGGCGAGATGATGTCGCGCGTCAGCACCTCCGGCAAATCGTGGAACAACCCGCACAAAAAGTCGCTTACTACACGTTCGTCGCAGGCATCCAGTTCCACAGCGCAGAAGTAGCCCAAAATCGCCACAATCAGCACATGCCCCATAACGGAAGTTTCCGGCACGCGCGGCGACTGTGCCCAGCGCTTTTGAAAGCGCAGCTGCCCGACGAGGTCAACAAATTTACTGGTTTTGCCTTTCAGCGAAAGCTTTTGCACGCCAGCCAGCCCGTAATGGTCTTCAATTTCGCTTTCAATGGCGGCTTTGGTGTCTTCCACGCCGTAAATGCCCTGGTTAAAATGGTAAATAATGCCAAATTCCCACTGGGTGGCAAGGTAATGCGCCGCCCGCAGCAGTTGTTTTTCCAGCCGGTATTCCTCGGGGTTGTCAAACCAGCGTTTCAGCTTGGCAAAAAACACTTCGTCCATATCCGGCACGCGCCTTGCCAATTGTTCATAAATCCACGCGTTCAATTTACGCCCGTGCACGCGCATCAACTCGTGGTAAATGGGCGGTTTAATATCGGTAAGGATAATGCGGTGCATAAATTCAAAAATGCCGCCTTCAATCAGCACGCGCCAGTTCAGCTTAACGCCGTGGTCCTGCTCTTCGTATTTGGCAATGATGTATAAAATCATCATTTTATGCGCCTGCTTGTCCAGTTCCGTAAAGCCGTTAGGGCGGATATGGTCGTTCCAGCGCTGAATGTGCGCCGCTTCAAATAAAAATTCTACAAAGCCCTTGCTCAGCATTTTCTCACCCCATAAAAATTAGTTATTTTCCGCAAAAATCAGCAAAAATTCGTTTTTATTCTTTACAAGGCTTAATATTCTTTGTTTTTGTTGACTCTCCTGCATTTTTTTCAAAAAAGCATTGAAATTTTTACACAAAGTCGTTTATAATATGGTATTATTATAGTTAGTAATATGCAAACAAAATTTTTTATGAAAGGTTGTGGCAACTAAAAAATGGAAGAAATGATCCGTTTGCAGGGAATAACCAAAAAGTACGGCAATAACCTTATTATCCCCAAGCTGGACCTTACCATTTACGACGGTGAGTTTTTAACTCTGCTCGGGCCTTCCGGTTGCGGCAAAACTACGCTTTTGCGGATGATTGCCGGGCTTGATACGCCGACAACCGGCAGAGTGTTTCTGGACGATGAGGACGTAACCGATAAGCCGCCCTATAAACGCGATGTAAATATGGTGTTTCAGCATTATGCACTGTTCCCTCACATGACTGTTGAGGAAAATATAAAATTCGGGCTGATGATGAAAAAGGTTCCCGCCGAGGAGCAGAAGGAACGCGTGGCGCAGGTGCTGTACCTGACGCAGCTGGAGGAGTTCCGCAACCGCCGCCCGCAGCAGATGAGCGGCGGCCAGCAGCAACGTGTTGCCATTGCCCGCGCTTTGGTAAACAACCCCAAGGTTCTTTTATTGGACGAGCCTTTGGGCGCGCTTGATTACCAGCTGCGCAAAAATTTGCAGCTGGAGCTGAAGAATTTGCAGCGCGGCCTTGGGCTGACTTTTATTTATGTAACGCACGACCAGGAAGAGGCGCTGACGATGAGCGACCGCATCGTGGTTATGAATAAGGGCGTTATCGAGCAGGACGCAGACCCGGATACTATTTACCATTACCCCAACACACGCTTTGTCGCCAAGTTCATCGGCGAAAGCAACTTTTTTGAAATGGAAAACGAAACGCTCGTCATCCGCCCGGAAAAGCTGAACCTGTGCCCGGAATACGAGGATGAGGCTGCCGAAAAAACGCACCCGGAGCCGGGATATTACGGCACGGTGGTGGACGTTGTTTTTTACGGCACCATTGATAAGGTGTTTATCCGCCTGGATAACTCGAACCAGACGGTGGTTGCCTATCAGTATTTTGACGACGTTAAGCGCTGGTCGCCCGATGAGCGTGTCGGCATCTGGTGGCACCAGAAGGACGAGGTGAGGGTAACGCGATGAAGAACGGAAAACTGATGGTTGCTCCGGCAATGCTGTGGTTAAGCATCTTTTTCGTTATTCCGCTGTTGATTGTTGTTGCGGTTTCCTTTGCCGGGCGCACACCTTACGGACAAATAATTTTTGAGTTTACTACCAATAACTATCTGCGTTTTTTAGAGCCGCTGTATTTGCAAATTTTTGCCGATACTTTAGTGGTGGCTGTTATCACCACGGTGGCAACCATTATTTTGGGTTATCCGCTGGCGTATTTTATCGCGCGCCTGCCTAAAAAATGGCAGCAGCCGGGGCTGATACTGGTAATGATTCCGTTTTGGATTAACTTTTTAATCCGCTCCTATGCGTGGGTAATTATTTTGCGCACGCAGGGCGTGGTGAACACAATTTTGCTTAACCTGGGGCTGATTGACCAGCCCTTGCAGATGCTGTACAACGACGCGGCCGTAATGCTGGGCATGATTTACGCGCTGCTGCCGTTTATGGTGCTGCCGATTTACGTTTCCATCGAGCAGCTTGATTTACGCCTTTTAGAGGCAGCCAGCGACCTTGGCGCATCGCCGCTGACGGCGTTCCGCAAAATTACGCTGCCGCTGACGATGCCGGGCATTGCCGCGGGCACGATTTTGGTGTTTATCTCATCGCTCGGCATGTTTGTTGTGCCGGACGTTATGGGCGGCGCGAAATCGGCGCTTATCGGCAATCTCATTCAGAACCAGTTTTTGGCGGCGCGCGACTGGCCTTTTGGCTCGGCGCTTTCCATTGTGCTGGCAGTGATGAGCTTAGTGCTGATAATTCTTTATTACAAGGCGCTGCAATCGCAGGAAGGGGGCAAAGCTGATGCAAAAGACGTGGCGTAGCCATCTTCTCTTAGCCTATTCGCTGGCGATACTGGCGTTTTTGTATCTGCCGCTGTTAATTTTGGCGCTGTATTCGTTTAACGAATCGCGTATTAACGCGGTGTGGAGCGGCTTTACGCTGGACTGGTATGCCTCGCTGTTTAAAAACTGCCGCGTGTTGGAAGCATTGATGAACAGCCTGTTCATTGCCGTCATCAGCACCATCGTAAGCACGGTTTTGGGCACTATCGCAGCCATTGCGCTGAACAAATACCAGTATAAATGCAAGCCGGTTATTAACGGGCTTTTGTACCTGCCGATACTGATACCGGAAATTGTTATGGGGCTCAGCCTTTTAGTGCTGTTTGCGCAGACGCAGGTGCCGCTGGGAAAAACCACGCTGATACTGGCGCATATAACTTTTTGCCTGTCGTTTGTAGTTATAACCGTTAACGCGCGCCTTGAGGGCATGCGGCACGAGCTGGAGCAGGCGGCGATGGATTTATACGCCACGCCGTTTCAAACTTTCCGTTATATAACACTGCCGCTGGCTATGCCGGGTATCGTCGCCGGGGCGCTGATTGCCTTTACGCTTTCTATCGACGATTTTATTATCAGCTTTTTTGTGGCGGGGCCGAACTCCACCACGCTGCCGCTGTACATTTACGCCATGGTTAAGCGCGGCATCTCGCCGGAAATCAATGCGCTTTCGACGCTTTTAATGTGCGCAACCATCTCGCTGATTGTTATTGCACAGATTTTGCAGCCGCAGCACGGCAGCAAAAATAAGGATTGATACCGCCAAAGCGGTGCGATAAACCCAATAAGGAAAGGATGATTTGCAAAATGAAAAAACTGTTAGTATTTTTAATTTCCGTACTGACGCTGGCCATGCTTGCAGCAGGCTGCGGCGGCGATACCGAAAAGAAGGGTGCCGAGGGCGAGCAGCAGGTGCTGAACCTGTTCAGCTGGGCCGATAACTTTGACCCCGAGGTAATTGCCGAATTTGAAAAACAGTACAACTGCAAGGTTAACTACGACGTGTTTGCCAATAACGAGGAGCTTTTGGCCAAAATTCAGGCGGGCGGCGCACAGTACGACGTTATTCAGCCTTCCGACTACATGGTGGCAACCATGCTGAAGCTGGATTTGCTGGAAAAAATGAACATGGATAACATCCCGAACGCGAAAAACATTGTCAGCACCTTAAAAGCGCCTGTTTATGACCCGACCGGCGACCACAGCCTTGTTTACACCTGGGGCATTACCGGCATTGCCTATAACAAAAACTATGTTAAAGACGTGCCTGACAGCTGGGAAGATTTGTGGAACCCCGAATATGCAGGCCGCCTGATTTTGTTGAACGACAGCCGCGAAACCATCGGCATGGCGCTGAAGAAAAACGGCTTCTCCAACAACAGCACCGACCCTGCCGAAGTGGAAAAGGCATTTCAGGATTTGAAAGCGCTGGCACCTAACGTACTGGCTTTTGATACCGACACCATTAAACAAAAATTCATTGCTGAAGAAGCGTGGATTGGCACAATGTGGACCGGTGACGCCAGCTACACCTTAAAAGATAACCCGAACATCGGCTTTGTAGTGCCGAAAGAAGGCGCAACCATCTGGGCTGATACCTTTGCTATTCCCAAAGGCGCTAAGCACAAAGAGCTGGCCGAAAAATTCATTAACTTTATCTACGACCCGCAAATCAGCGCCAAAAACTACGAATACATCGGCTACAACGATCCGAACGAAAAAGCTCAGGAATTCCACAGCGAAGAGTTTAAAAATGACCCGATGCTGAAAATCGGCATGGAAAACATCGACAAGGGCGAGTGGCTCATCGACATCGGCGAAGCTCTGCCCATGTACGACCGTTACTGGACCGAACTGAAAACCGCAAAATAACAGCTGTTGAAAATAAAACTGGTTAGCAAAATTAAAAAAACTATTAAAAATTAAAAATCGCAGTAAAAACAACCCCACGGTTAAAGGCGTAAGCCTGAAACCGTGGGGTTTGTGTTTGTGGGGTTTTTACAATCCCTCTCTCAACCTTTCCAGCAATTTTTCTGCCGGTTTGCTGAAGGTTTGGTGTTTGCGCCAGACGAGGGCGAGTTCTGCCTCAAGCGGCGGGGAGAGAGGGCGGAAGCAGAGGCTGCTGCCGGACGAGGTGTTGGCGATTTTATCGATAGAAACCATGTAGCCCATACCGCGCTCAACCATCAGCGCGGCGTTGTACACAAGGTTAAAGGTGCCGATAACATTCAGCTTGTCAAAGTTATCGCCAAACCAGTCTATAAAATTATTAGCAGTGCTTTTTTGTATGGCCTGGCGCGATAACAGCAGCGGCAAGCCCAGAAGGTCATCGCAGGTAACGGCTTCTTTAGCGGCAAGCGGGCTGTCGCTGCGCATAATCACGCCCCAGCGGTCGGTCAGCGGCAGGTTAATGTAATTGTATTTGGTCACGTCGGCAGGTTGGAGCAAAATGCCAAAGTCAAGCAAACCGCGGTCCAGCCGTTCCGTAACGTCAACGGAGTTGCCGCTGTACATGTGGTAGCGGATGCCGGGGTATTCTGCCTGCAAGTCCTTTAAAATGCCAAGCAGGCAGTGCAGGGCGTAGGTTTCGCCGCCGCCGATGTAAATATCGCCGCTGATGGTTTCGCCGATGGTGGAAAACTCCTCGTGTATTTTGTCCAGCATCGCCACTACGTCCTCGGCGCGTTTGCGCAGCAGCATGCCTTCCGGCGTCAGCGTTACACTGTGGCTGCCGCGGATGAACAGTTTTTGCCCCAGTTCGTCTTCTAAATTTTTAATTTGCCGCGACAGGCTGGGCTGTGCGATATGTATGCTGTTGGCGGCGTTGGTAATGTTGCCCTCGCGCGCTACGGCTAAAAAATTTTTTAGTACCTGTAAATCCATACTATCCTCCGCTTTTTGTTTTATTATAATACGCCCAGGCGAGAAATGCAAAAAAGCTATATCATATTATACTTTATTGATATTTGCTATTTTAAGCCGCTGCCCTTACAATAAATTTACTTACAAAATTGCAGGAGGGGATATTTTGCAGAAGAAACCTTTAATCGTGCTTGCTATCGGCGTTTTTGGCATTTTAAATACGGAGATGGGCATTATCGGCATTTTGCCGCAAATAGCCGCGCAGTACGGCGTAAGCCTTACCACAGCAGGGCTGCTCGTCAGCCTGTTTGCGCTGGCTATTGCGGTGGCGGGGCCGGTGCTGCCCATGCTGCTTTCGCGCTTTGAGCGCAAAAAAATACTGGTGGCAGTGCTGGCGCTGTTTACCGCCGCCAATTTTATTGCCGCTTTGGCGGATGATTTTTACACGCTTTTGGCAGCGCACGTTTTGCCGGCGTTTTTGCACCCGGTGTTTGTTTCATTCGCGCTGGCTGCGGCAGCCGATTTTGCCGGGCGCAGGGAGGATGTGCCCAAGGCGGTAGCTATTGTGCTTATCGGCGTATCGACGGGTATGGTACTGGGCGTGCCGCTGGCAGGGCTGTTGGCAGATGCGTTTTCATTGCAGGTTAGCCTGCTGTTTTTTGCAGTAGTAACTTTGGCGGCGCTGGCGGCAACGGTAGTGTTTATTCCGCAGTTACCCAAGGCGCAGCGCGTTTCCTATGGCTCGCAGCTTGGCGTGCTGAAGGAGAAACAGCTGTGGCTGGCGCTTACCGGCGTGGTGGTGCTTAACGGTTCGGTTTTTGGCGTGTTCAGCTATGTTTCCAGCTATCTGGCCGAGGTTTTAGGCTTGCCCGCGCAGCTTGCCAGTGCGCTGCTGTTGGTGTACGGTTTAATGAACATCTTAGGCAACGCCATTGCGGGCAAAGGGCTGGCAGCTAAGCCGGAGCGTTTTATTGCCTTACAGCCTGCCGTTATCATTGCGCTGTACGTTTTGCTGCTTGTGGCGGGCAGTTCGGCGGTGTTTGCAGCGGCGCTGGTGGTGCTGTGGGGCATTGCGGCGGGCATGGTGTGCAATACCATTCAATACTGGGTTAGCAGTGCCGCGCCCAAAGCGCCGGAGTTCGCCAACGGGCTGTACCTTACCGCCGCCAACATCGGCACCTCGGCAGCGGCAATTTTCTGCGGCTTTTTTATCGACGGCCTCGGTATCTGGGCAGCTCCGCTGGGCGGCATTGTGCTTGCTGCGGCAGCGGAGGTGTGCGTTTATTTAAAAATCCGCCTGAGGCGGGATGAAAAGACAGCCTGCCCCCTGACGCACGAGGGCGAAACGGCATAATTACATTTGTTGACTGGAGTTAAGACAGGGAACTATAATTAAAGCAGGCAGCAAAATGCCCGCAATTATAAACCCTGGGAGTGATTGGAATGAAAGCATTAGTAGCATATTTTAGTGCCAACGGCACGACGGCGCGGGTTGCCAAAAATTTGGCGGAGGCAGCGGGTGCAGCTTTGTACGAAATTAAACCGGCTGTGCCTTACAGCAGTTCCGATTTGGATTGGACGAATAAAAAATCGCGCAGTTCGGTAGAGATGGCAGACCCTGCCAGCCGCCCGGAGCTGGCGGATAAAAATGCCAATGTGGCGGCGTATGATGTTATTTTTGTGGGCTTTCCGATTTGGTGGTATGTTGCGCCGCACATTATTAACAGCTTTTTGGAAAGCTATGATTTTACCGGCAAAAAAGTGGTGCTTTTTGCCACCAGCGGCGGCAGCGGGCTTGGCAAAACCGTAGCGGCTTTGCAGCCGAGCGCACCGGGAGCACAAATTGTGGAAGGCAAGCTGTTAAACAGCGGCAACACTGTGGACGCTTTGAAAAAATGGGTAGCAACCCTTTAATACGCAAAATAAAAAGGCTGGGCATTTACGCCCGGCCTTAATTTTTTATGCCGGCTGCCAGTTGCCGGTTAAAACTTTATTGTAGTTTTCCTTATCCGTATCGCCTTCGGTGCTTATTAAAAGCACGCAGGAGTTTGCATTTAAACCTAACGCTTCTTTCAGCGGCTTAAGCTCTGCGTCCTTCATTATGGCGTCCAGCACGCCTGCCGTTACTGCGCCCGATTCGCCGGAGATAACCCGCGCGTCGCCCGGCAGCGGTTTGCCCAAAAGGCACATGCCGCGCGCTGCATATTCATCGCTGCATGCTACAAAGGCGCTGGCAAAATTATCAATTATATCCCAGGTAACGGTGCAGGGTTCGCCGCAGCACAGCCCTGCCATCATGCTGTCCATTTTACCGGTTACTTTGTGGATGGTGCCGTCGTTTGCCGCTGCTGTTTTATACAGGCAGGCAGCCCTGTCCGGCTCGCAAATTACGGTAGTTGGCAGCTTGTCGCCCCACAGGGCGGCAAAATAGCCCAGCACTGCGCCTGCCATGCTGCCTACTCCCGCCTGCAAAAATAAATGCGTCGGCACTGCACCGCTCAGCTGCGCGGCAATTTCCTGCGCCATGGTGGTGTAGCCCTGCATAATGCGGGTGGGTATTTCTTCGTAGCCGGGCCAGGCGGTATCCTGCACCAGCACCCAGCCGGGCTTTTGTCCCATGGCGTGGGCGTAACGCACAGCGTCGTCGTAGTTAAATTCGGTAATTTCTGCTTCTGCGCCCAGCGCGCGGATGTTGTTAAGGCGCTCCAAGCTGCTGCCTTCCGGCAGATATACAACCGCCTTGTGCCCCAAAAGCTTTGCCGCCCATGCCACGCCGCGCCCGTGATTGCCGTCCGTCGCCGTTACAAAGGTTACGGTGCCGAGCTTTTGGCGTGCTTCCTTACTGCGCAGTGTGTTGAAGGCGTTCTCGTCCACCGGTATGCCAAGTTTGCCGCACAAATATCTGGCAATGGCATAGCTGCCGCCCAGCGCTTTAAAAGCGTTCAGCCCAAAGCGTTTGCTTTCGTCCTTAACCCATATTTTGCGGGTGCCTGTTTTTTGCGCCCACTGCTGCAAATTAACCAGCGGCGTTGCCGCATAGCCTTCTATGCCGCTGTGGAACTTCTGCGCCGCCTCCGCCTGCGCAGGCGTTACGCTTTGCAGCACCGCCTCACTGCGCGCACCTTTATGAAGTACATAATCAAATGCCATAATATCACCCGTCAGTTCAATTTTTTATCGCGCGCGTGGATAATTTGCAGACTACGGCGTGCCCCGCGCAGCTCCTGCGGCACGTCCTCCTCCGTCATATTGCGCGGTACGGAAGTTGTACCGGCAGCGTCGGCGGTTGTATAATACCACACCTTATAATCCAGAATTTCCAGCGTCTGCTGTAATTTTTTAATTTGTTCCTGCACGCTTTCGCGCTGGCGCATTATCATTTGCAGGCGTTCTTTAATAGTCGGGTCGCCCGCCATGGCAAGCTCGATAAATTTTTTAATATCTTTAATGCCCATGCCCGTATTTTTAAGGCAGTCGATAACGCACAGCCATTCGTAATCCGCTTCCTTAAACATACGGATGCCGCTTTCCGTGCGTTCTACAAACGGCAGCAACCCTTCCTTATCGTAATAGCGCAGCGTCGTTGCCGGTATGTTCACAATTTTTGCCATTTCGCCGATGGTGTAAAACATTTTTATCACTCCCTGAGAAAGTTCACAATTTTGCCATTGACTTAAAGTATGCTTTAACTTCTATACTTTACTTAAACTTATAGTTTGATTATAACACATCACCATAATTTAGCAAGTTTTATTTACGGCAAAAGTAAGGAGGCATAACAATGAAGAAAAAATATCTGGCACTTTTAACGGCACTGCTTTTAACAGCAGGGATCGGCACCGGCGCGCAGGCGGCGGAATTAAAAACGCTTACCCCGCAGCAGGCAGACACCGTAACTATATCTGCCTTTATGGCGAAGGGCGATTTGCCGAACCTTAAAAAAGCGCTGGCCGCCGCGCTGGATAACGGCATGACGGTGAACGAAGCCAAAGAGGTGTTGGTGCACCTGTATGCGTACACCGGCTTTCCGCGCAGCTTAAACGCGCTGGGCACGCTGGATAAACTGGTGCAGGAGCGCCGGGCCGCAGGCATTAATGATGAAATGGGGCCGGACGCAGCGCCGCTTGACCCAAACGCTGACCGTCTTGCCAGAGGCACGGAGGTGCAGACTTACATTAGCGGGCGCGTGGTGGAAAATGATTTTGCGCCCATTATTAACACCTTTTTGCGCGAGCATTTGTTTTACGACATTTTTGCCCGCGACGTTATTAACTGGCAGCAACGCGAGCTGGCAACCGTGGGCGCGCTGGCAGGCATTGGCAACGTAAACCCGCAGCTTAATGCGCACTTTAGGGCGGCCATGAACACCGGCTTAACACCGGAACAGCTAAAAGAAGCCGTTGCCGTGCTTAACGATACTGTTGATGAAAACACCGCCGCCAACGCCGGGCAAGTTTTAAACGGCGTTTTAAAATAACAAATTAATTTTGAAAGGAAGTTTTGAATATGAAATTACGCAAACATTTACTTGCCGCAGCAATGGTTATGGCACTTGGCATCAGCGCAGGCGCTTACGCAGCCGAAGCGCCGGAAGAAAACCAGTGGGGGCTTGTTTACCGCGGCGCCATTACGCAGAACATTAAGGGGCAAGTTAACATCCACCCCGTAAGCTACAAGTTAAACGGGCTGAAAATTGCCGCCAATGTTTATACGCCCGCCAACTACAACCCTGCGCTAAAATACCCGGCCGTTGTTGTTGCCCACCCCAACGGCGGCGTTAAAGAGCAGGTTGCAGGACTTTATGCGCAACGCCTGGCGGAGCTTGGCTACATTACCATCGCTGCCGATGCTTCCTACCAGGGCGCCAGCGAGGGCGAACCGCGCCACAAAGATGTACCCTTCTTCCGCACCGAGGACATTCACGGTATGGCCGATTACATTATGCAGTACCCCGGCGTTGACCCTGACCGTTTAGGCGTTTTGGGCATTTGCGGCGGCGGCGGCTACACCTTAAACGCAGCTAAAAGCGATAAGCGCTTTAAAGCAGTTGCCACTTTAAGCATGTTTAACAGCGGCGAAGTGCGCCGCAACGGCTATATTAACAGCCAGCTGGATAGCATTCAGCAGCGCCTGCACGAAGCCAGCGACGCCCGCGCGGCGGAGATTACCAAAGGCGAATACGCCATTAGCGGCAATGTGGATTTTGACGCGCTGACCGACGAAGCCATTGCCAAAATACCTACCGACCTGTACCGCGAGGGCATGATGTATTACGGCAGAACCCACCGCCACCCCAATTCCACCTTTGCCTACACCACCGGCAGCTTAATGGAGCTGATGACGTGGGACGCAACCGACCAGATTGAGCTTATCGACCAGCCGCTACTGTTGATGGCAGGCAGCAAGGCCGATTCGCTGTACATGAGCGAGGAAGCCTTTGCCAAAGCCACCGGCACTAACGATAAAGAGCTGTTCCTCGTCGACGGCGCAACCCACATCCAAACCTACTATGTGCCGGAATACGTTGACCAGTTTGTTGCCAAACTGCAAAGCTTCTTTGGCAAACACCTTAAATAACAAGGGGAAGAATTATGAAAACAAGTTTAGCTAAAACCATATCCGCCGCAGCGCTGGCGCTGATGTTGTGCACAAGCGCCTACGCCTTTGAAAAGCCGGTGCTTTTGGCAGAACAGGGCAGCTTTTTTGCAGGCGGCAGCGTTGTAACAGCGCCCGGCACCTTTGACTACGCCAACCCCTTAAACCCGCAGGGGCAAACGCTGCACGGCGACCACGCCTATGTTTTTTACCAGATACCGGTTAACGCGCACAAGCTGCCGCTGGTGTTCCTGCATGGCGCAGGGCAGAGCAAAAAAACGTGGGAAACCACGCCGGACGGGCGCGACGGCTTTCAGAACATCTTTTTAAGCCGCGGTTACAGCACCTACCTTGTGGACCAGCCGCGCCGTGGCGAAGCCGGGCAGGCAACGGTTGACGGCAGCATCAGCGCCGTGCCTAACGACCAGTTCTGGTTCACCAACTTCCGCGTCGGCAACGCGCCCGGCTATTTTAAAGGCGTACAGTTCAGCCGTGAGCCGGAAGCGCTTAACCAGTATTACCGCCAGATAACGCCCAACACTGCGCCCTACGACCAGAGGGTTGTTGTTAACGCCTTAAGCACAGTGTTTGATAAAACCGGCGACGGCGTACTGGTTACCCATTCGCAGGGCGGCGGCCTGGGCTGGCGCATTGCCATTAAAAACCCGCATGTGCGCGCCGTTGTGGCTTACGAGCCGGGCAGCAGCTTTGTCTTCCCCGAAGGTGAAGCGCCGGAAGCCATACCAACTACCAGCCCCTTCGGCAGGCTGGAAGCCGAAACCGTACCGCTGGCAGATTTTATGCAGCTTACCAAAATACCCATGGTAATTTATTACGGCGATAACATTGCCGCAACCTACACCAACGAATGGAACAAAGATTCGTGGCGCGTGCGCCTTGATATGGCAGAAAAGTTTGCGGCAGCCGTTAACCGCCACGGCGGCGACTGCACCGTTGTGCATCTGCCGGAAATAGGCGTTACCGGCAACACGCATTTTCCTTTCAGCGATTTGAATAATGTGCAGATTGCAGATTTAACGGAAAAATGGCTGCACGAAAAAGGGGTCGATAAATAACAGCTAAACATCTATATACGCAAAACGGCACAGCCTTTAAAGCTGTGCCGTTGTTATTCAGTTAAGCCGCTCTTAAAACAGCTCTTTTAAAACCATGGTCTGGTCGCGGCCCGGGCCTACGGAAACAATGCCGATTTCCACGCCTGCTACCTCGCTCATGCGTTGTAAGTATTTTTTACAGTTTTCCGGCAGGTCCTCATATTTGCGGATGCCGCTGATATCAGTCATCCAGCCTTCAAACTCTTCGTAAATCGGTTCAACCTGCCCTAAAACCTTCAGACTGGCAGGGATTTGTTTAATTTCTTCGCCGTTCAGCTTGTAGCCAACGCACATTTTAACAACGGGCATTTCGTCCAAAATGTCCAGGCGGGTTACAGCAAGGCAATCAAGGCTGTTAACGCGTGCGCTGTATTTCAGCATAAAAGCGTCCAGCCAGCCGCAGCGGCGGGGGCGCCCGGTAACGGTGCCGTATTCGTGTCCGCGCTCGCGCAGTGCGTCGCCATCGGCGTTAAACTGCTCGCAAACAAACGGGCCTTCGCCTACGCGGGTGGTGTAAGCCTTAACAACGCCAACCACATGGTTAATGCACAGCGGGCCAACGCCGCTGCCGGTTGCCGCATTGGCAGCAGTCGGGTTAGAGCTGGTTACATACGGGTAGGTGCCATGGTCAATATCAAGGAAGGTTGCCTGCGCGCCTTCAAACAGCACGTTTTTGCCTGCCTCAAACACTTCGCCCAAAACTACGCCGGTGTCGCAAACATGCGGGCGCAGTTCTTCGGCATAAGCCAGGTATTCTTTTAAAACAGTGTCATAGTCAAACGGTTCAGCGCCGTAAATTTTGGTAATAATGGCGTTTTTAGCCTCAAGGTTTACGCGCAGCTTTTCAGCAAAGGTGTCGGGCTCCATCAAATCGCATACGCGGATGCCGGTGCGTGCCACCTTATCCATATAGCAGGGGCCGATGCCGCCTTTGGTGGTGCCGATTTTGTGGTCGCCGAGCGCTGCTTCCTGCAATTCATCAAGGCGCATGTGATAAGGCATTACCACATGGCTGCGGTCAGAAATAAGCAGGTTGCTGCAATCAATGCCCTGCTTCTTCATGCCGGCAATTTCTGCCAGCACAACAGCCGGGTTAATAACAACGCCGTTGCCCAAAATGTTGATTTTATCCTTGTACAAAACGCCGGAGGGCAGCAGGCGCAGCTTGTAGGCAACATCGTCTACAACAACGGTGTGCCCTGCGTTGGAGCCGCCGGAATAACGCACAACGGCGTCAGCCTTCTGAGCCAGGTAATCAACAATCTTGCCTTTGCCTTCATCGCCCCACTGGGCGCCGATAACTACAACAGATGACATAACAATCTCTCCTTATATAATCATAATCCGAAGCGTGCCATAATAAGGTCTATATTACGCAGCATCGGCCTGGGGTCAAAGCAGTGCTCAATTTCCTCATCGGTAAGGTATTTTTTAATATCGGGGTCGTGTTCAACATTAGTTTTAAAGTCTGCGCCTTCCAGCCAGCGCGCCATAGCGTTGCGCTGAACCCATTTATAAGCGTCCTCGCGCAGCACGCCTTTGGTTACCAGGGCAATCAAAAGGTTCTGGCTGAAGATAAGGCCGCCGGTTTTGTTCATGTTGGCAATCATGGCGTCCGGGTAAACTAAAAGTTTATCCACAATGTTGATGAATTTGCGCAGCATGTGGTCAAGCGCAATGGTAGCGTCCGGCAAAATAACCCTTTCGACGGAAGAATGGGAAATATCGCGTTCGTGCCACAGGGTAACGTCCTCCAGTGCGGCAACGGCGTAACCGCGCAGCAGCCTTGCCATACCGGAAATTTTTTCGCAGGTAATCGGGTTGCGTTTATGCGGCATTGCGGAGCTGCCCTTCTGCCCCGGGGCAAAATATTCTTCCGCCTCGCGGATATCGGTGCGCTGCAAATTGCGGATTTCGGTTGCCATTTTTTCCAGCGAGGAGCCGATAATGGCGATGGTGGTTAAATAATCGGCGTGGCGGTCGCGCTGGATAACCTGGGTTGCCAGGCGTGCGGCCTTAATGCCAAGTTTTTCGCAAACATATTCTTCCACAAACGGGTCGATGTTGGAATAAGTGCCAACCGCGCCGGAAAGCTTGCCGACGGAGATGAACTCGCGCGCCTGTTTTAAGCGTTCCATATTGCGTTCGGTTTCGTCCATCCACAGCGCAAATTTCAGGCCGAAGGTCATCGGTTCGGCGTGAATGCCGTGGGTACGGCCAATCATAATTGTGTGCTTGTGTTCAGCGGCGCGGCGTTTTAAAACCTCGTGCAGTTTTTCCAAGAGGCCCATTAAAATATCGGCAGATTGCTGCATCATTACGCCCATGGCGGTGTCCTTAACGTCGCTGCTGGTTAAGCCCTTGTGGATGTACTTGGAAGCGTCGCCGACATATTCAGCCACATTGGTTAAAAAGGCGATAATGTCGTGGTTGGTAACAGCCTCAATTTCTTTAATGCGCTCAATGCGGAAATCAGCCTTCGTCTGAATATCGTGCAAAGCGTCGTCCGGCACAATGCCGAGCTTGTTCATAGCCTCGCAGGCTAAAATTTCCACCTTCAGCATAGTGCGGAATTCATTTTCCAGCGTCCAGATATGGCCCATTTCCGGACTGGTATAGCGTTCAATCATTTTTTTGCCCCCCATACGGTTTTTTACAATAAGAAACAGGAAGAAGCCTCCTTTGTGCCCTTCCTTAACGACAAAACTTATTATCCTCTTTTATCATACCATTTATAACACATAACCGCAAGGCTATACGTGTTTTTTGTAAAAATATTCTTCGGCGCACGTTTATTTTTTGCCCTTCACTTTCATTTCCATCTGCCTTTTGCTGCGGTGGTATTGCAGCATAAAGCGGCGCACCTTAATAACGCGGAACAAACTGGAAACCAGCATTACGCCGATGGCGATGGCGACGGAGTCCGTCATGGCCGTCAGCAAAATGGAGGTGCCGTTGTTGTAATCGTTATTGATGATGGCAAACATGCCCTGGTAAATGCCAAGCCCCGGCACCAAAGGCACAATGCCCGGTATAACAAACACGGTAACCGGCTCTTTAAAAATGCGTGAGCTTAATTCGCTGGCCAGCGCAAGCGAAATGGTTGCCGTAAAATTGGAAACGAAAGAGGTGTAGCCAAGTTCGTGCCGCAGGTAAATAAATACTACCCAGCCGATAGCCCCGATAACGCCGTCGATAAGCACAATTTTTTTCGGCGCCTGAAACAGTACCGCAAAGGCCATCGTGGCAAAAGAGGCGAAGATAAAGGCGTAAATCATCTCCATAAATCCCACCCCCAGATGAACCATACGCGCAGCACAAACGCAATGCCGATGGCGATGGACGAGGCAAACAGCAGCGCCTCAGCTATACGCGAATTGCCGCTCATTAAGTTGCCTGCCATATAATCGCGCAGCCCGTTGCAGAACGGCACGCCGGGCACGAAAGGCATCAGCGCGCCTACGATAATTTTTTCCATCGTGCATTGAATGCTGATGGCGCAGCACATAAGTGCCACCGCACCGATAACCACGCCGGCGATGGCGTTCTCCCAAAAGGCGCTGGGGTGGTAGCCCGCAATCTGCTTCAGCACCAGCATCGCCATGCCGCCCGTAATAAAGGCGGCGATAAAATCATGGCTGTTGCCGCCCAGCATGGCCGAAAACGCTGCCGAGCCGATGCCGGAGGCGAGGCACACCGCCCATTTGCCGTAAGGCGCGGGCTGCCGCCATTTTTTATCCAGCCAGCTGCAAGTTTCCTCGTAGCCCATATCCCATTTGGAAAAATTATACGACATACGGTTCATTTCGCTGATGAGGCTTAAATTGGTGCTGCGGTAACCAATGCGGCTGACGCGGATAAAGCTGTCGGTGTCCTCGTTGCCCAAAATAATTACCGTCGGCGTTACAAACGGGTCAACCTCGTAGCCGTGCGCCAGGCAGCAGCGCGAAATGGTATCTTCCACGCGGTAGGTTTCCGCGCCGCTTTTAAGCAGTATTTTGCCCATTTTAACGGCAATGTTAATGGTCTGGTCCCTTGTAAAATCTGTTTTACGCATTTTGTTCACCCTTTTGCGCGGCAAACAGCGCTGCCACTGCCGCTTTAAACGCATTGGCCCCGCCCATGGAAGGGTGTGGCACGCAGTCGCACGCCACGCCGTATTTAGCCAGCGTCTGCTGCGATTTGCGCCCGATGGCGACCACCTTCATGCCGGGTACCAGCTCCATTAAAAGCCGTGCGTAGCCGATGCCCACGTCAAGCTCCTCGCCCGTGGGCGTGCGGTTGGTTAAAACATTGCCCTCCTTATGCGGGTGGAAGGGAAAGATATTCCATAAAATCGTATCGTAAGGCGAAAGCCCGTGGCGCGCAATGGTGTTCCACATCACCGTCGCTGTCGGCTCGTTAAAGCCGTACAGGCGCTGCGTGCGGTTAAGGCGCGGGCTTTCGGGGTTACTGGTGCGCTCGTAGTGCCACTCGCCCAGCACTGCCTGCGGGTTTACGTCCGGGTGGTGGCCCAGCAAAATGCGCTCGCTCGTCATGGCCATGCCGCTAAAATGCCCGCCCTGGTAGCCCAGCCCTTCGGCGATGAATAAAAAGTGCGCGCCCTTACGCAGCTGTAAATAGCGCAGCAAATTAGCCGCACGGATTTTGGGAGCCTCAGGCCCAATGTCACATTCGGGGTCGTAATCCTGCCACGGGTTAAACACCAGCGGCGCGTTATAGGTTTGCAGTTGTTGAATAAAGGTTTCTGCCGTCACAATGTTCCCTGCCATTACAGTTTTACGTCAATCTGTGCCGATACGCCAACGCCCTGTACGCGGTTCACGTCGGTAATATCAACCTTGTCAATAGGTATCAGCGCTTTGGCGCGGAAGCTGCCGAAAAACGACGCTTCAATTAACAATGCGGCCTTGCATTTTTCTACCTGCGCGTGCGGGCCGCTAACCTGTGCCGCACCGGCGTAGCTGCCGTCGCCGACGGTAATTACCGGCACAACTTTGGTGGCGTAATCGCTGCTGACAGCGTATTTGCCCGTTAAGGTGTTAATGGCGCTGTTCAGCTGGTCGTCAAACTGGCTTACCAGCACGCCGATAGCGCCGCCCTTTAAAACCGTGCCCAAAATTCCGGCCTGCGCCGGAGCAGTGCTGCTGCCTAAAACAAAGCCGCAAACAAGTGCCATTGCTATATATTTTTTGCCCTGCATAGTAAAACCTCCCGATAAATTTACAATATTATATTGTTCGCCGTTTTTTTATAAACGCCTGCCGGATGTAAAACTTTTTTATGGATATTTACAGCGCCGCCGTTTTGGCGTACCATTAATATATAAGTAAGTTAAAGGAGCTGAAGGCTATGGAACTGTTTCAATATTTAGCACCGACGAAGGTTATTTTTGGGCGCGGCACCGAAGCGCGCGTAGGCGAGCTGTGCAAAGAACAGGGCGCCAGAAAAGTGCTCATCCATTACGGCGGGCACAGCGCTAAAAAAAGCGGCCTGCTTGATAGAATTTGCCAAGCGCTTGACGCAGCGGGCGTAAGTTATGTGGAGCTGGGCGGCGTAGTGCCGAACCCGCGTTTAAGCAAGGTTTATGAGGGCATTGAGCTTGGCAAAAAAGAGGGCGTTGATTTTATCCTCGCCGTGGGCGGAGGCAGCGTTATTGACAGCGCCAAGGCGATTGGCTACGGCCTGACGAATGAGGGCGACGTGTGGGATTACTACACCGGCAAAGCGCCTGCGGCCTGCACCCCTATCGGGGCAGTGCTGACCATTGCCGCAGCCGGTAGCGAAATGAGCAACGCCAGCATTATCACTAACGAAGACGGCTGGCTGAAACGCGGCGCGTATTCGCCCTATGCCTACTGCAAATTTGCGGTGATGGACCCGGAACTGACCTATACCCTGCCGCCGTACCAGACGGCAAGCGGCTGCACCGACATTATTGTGCACAGCCTGGAACGCTTTTTTGTAAAGCCCAATGTTAAGCAGCTTAATTTAACGGACGGCATTGCCGAAACCTTAATTAAAAACGTAATGCGCAACGTAAAAATTGCGCTTAAAAAACCAACCGATTACGACGCGCGCGCCGAAATTATGTGGAGCGGCACGTTATCGCACAACGATATTACCGGCGACCGCACGCTGGGCGACTGGGCCTGCCACCAGCTGGAGCACGAACTGGGCGGCATGTTTGATATCGCGCACGGCGCAGGGCTGGCAGCAGTTTGGGGCAGCTGGGCGCGCTATGTAATGCCCACCAATCCTGCCCGCTTTGCACAGCTTGCCGTTAACGTATTCGGCATTCCCTTCACCGCGGGCGATGAAGAAAAAATCGCCCTTGAGGGCATTGAAGCCATGGAAGCCTTCTTTAAGAGCATTGATATGCCGACGAAGATTAGCGACATGGGCATTGAGCTGACCGACGAACAGATTAAAGAGCTGGCCTACAAATGCAGCTTTAAAAACACGCGCACCATCGGCGGCTTTAAGGCGCTGGATATTAACGACATGGAAGCAATTTACAAACTGGCGAAATGATGAAAAAGCTTTTGCTGACGGGCTTCGACCCGTTTGCGCATTATAATATTAACCCTTCGTGGGAGGCGGTGCAGGCGCTGCCGGATGTGATGGGCGGCTTTGCCATTTACCGTTTGCGCCTGCCTAATATTTACGGCACTGCCGGGCGGCTGCTTTTGGAAGAGGCGGAGCGCGTAAAGCCGGACGTTATTTTAATGACGGGCATGGACAGCGGCAGCGTAAAAGTGCATATCGACGCCGTTGCCGTAAACCTGCGCGACGCGCTGATTGAGGATAATAAAGGCGCGAAACCGTGGGGGCAGACGGTTGTGCCCGGCGCGCCTGCCGCCTATTTTGCCACCGTGCCCGTGCATAATTTGGTAACGAAGCTGCGCCGCAGGGGCTGCCCTGTGCATTTGGGCTACTGCACCGGCGGCTATGTGTGCAACGATATTTTTTACACAGCGCTGCACCATTACCATAACACGCCGGTTAAAATTGGCTTTATCCATGTGCCGCTGCTGCAGCAGATGACCTTCGACGAAGCGCAGGCCCTGCCGCGGGAAGAAACAACCAAAGTTTTACGGCAGATTATTGAAGAACTATCGGCAATGCTGGCGGAGGAAGAAAATGCTTAACGCAATCGCCGTAAGGCGGTGCATTGCACGTAGATAAAACAAAGGACGATAGGCTTTTAAAGCTTACCGTCCTTTTTGTTTACATTTTTTGCGCTATTAAAACATCCATGCAGTGCTGGTGCGGCACGCCGTTGCTGTTGCAGTTAAAAATTACCTGTTCGCAGCGGTGAAACTTCCACTTGCTGAACAGCGTAAACAGCTCGCCGCTTTGCCAGTAGGTGCCGTCAATTTCCTCGTCCGGCGGCATTTTAATAAACGGCTTATCAACAAAAACATTCAGCGCGCACAGGCTGCCGCGCGGCATTTTATTTTGATAGGCCGCTATAATGCTGCGGCGTTTGTTTGGCGGCAGGTAGTGCAGCACGCCGCTGGCAAACAAAATATCAAACTCCTCTGTTGGCGCATAGCTTAGCATATCGGCGCGGAAGAATTTGGCGTTCAGCCCGGCCTGCCCGGCAAGGCTTCTGGCTTTGGCTATGCCGCTCGCGGCGATGTCGAACCCGCAGGTTATATAACCGCAGCGCGCTAAAAACAGCATATCCTTACCCTCGCCGCAGCCAATGTCCAGCACTTTTAGCGGGCGTGTCGGCGGCAGCAGCCTTAAAATATCGTAGCACATTTCGTTCGGTTCGCCGCCCCAGTACAAGCCTTGCGTGCGGTAGCGCTCTTCGTAAACCGTGGCAGGCGCTGCTCCTTCGTAACCTAACAGGCTGTCGGCAGAGGTGCCCAGCTGCGCCGCAAGCACGGGCAGCAGCTTAATGTCCGGCAGTGTTTCGCCGCGCTCCCATTTGCTCACCGCCTGAAAGCTAACCTTTAATTTTGCCGCCAGCTGCTCCTGCGTCAGCCCCAGGGCTTTGCGGCGGTTTAGTAAATTTTGCCCAAAAATATTCTGCATGATATTACCTGCTGTTATTGTAAAATAAATCAGCCTCCGCGTAAATAACCGTGCGGGCGAAAGCGGCGCAATTTTCAAACGGCGGGTGAGTGCGAAAAAGCCGCAGGCTGGGCTTGTGGCTTTGGTAATGGATATGTATTTAATTCTTTTTAGCGGTTAACGCAGCGCGCTGCCCTGCGGCAAAAGCAAGGACGTTGGCTACATACTGGTTAAGGCTTAAGCCTTCTCTTTTTGATTGTTCTGTTATAATTTTGTGCAAGGTTTTGGGTATCCTTACTACAAATTTGCCGCTGTATGCGTTGGCGGCAGCAGGTTCTGGGATTTCCAAATTATTTTCCAGCATATAGGTAAACCATTCTTTTTTCGCTTCTTCAAGGTTTGTGTACGCTTCAGCAACCGTTTCGCCGTCGCTCATGCAGCCTTTTAACAGCGGCACTTCAATCAAAAAGCCGCCGCCGTCCGCATCGTCAATCTTCGTTATCTGCGAAGGGTAGTTTAATCCCATATAGTAATTTAATTTTTCGGTAATATTTTTCATTTTATCACCCCTTATTTTGTTTAATTAATAAACTCGCTTAAATATTCGGCAATTTTGGCGGCATAAACTTTTTTAATTCTGCCGTTGTGCACCGGTATAATTAAAGGCGGTTTGCCTTTCATAAAAACTTTAAAATGGCTGCCACTGTTAGGTGTTTGCACGTTGGCACCATAGTGTTCAAGCAAGGTTACAACTTTAGTCCACGGTAAATCTTTACCTTCTGATAATGTTCTTAAGCGTTTTTCAATTTGCCCCACGGGCATGACTCCTTTCAAAACGATACTGTATTTGATATTATTATAGTATCATATTCAGTATTAAAAGGCAAATTTTATGTAATTAAATGCTTTGAATAAATCAATTTATAATAAACATGCTTTATGCTATAATTATAATAAGACAAAAATTTTTACAGGCAATTATCTAAAATATGCGCAAAGGAGGGAAACTATATGAATCCCTTTTCTAAAAAAGATATGACAGAAGAAGACATCAAACTGCGTTATATAACTCCGGCTATAACGGCTAAATGGAATGTGGAAAGCATTACCATGGAAACGCAGATTACAGACGGGCAGTATAATTTAAAAGGCAACATTGTTAACCGCGGCCCTGCCAAGCGAGCTGACTACCTTTTATACATTAACGCCAACAACCCTATTGCCGTTGTGGAAGCCAAAGATAATAAGCACAGCATCAGTCACGGTTTGCAGCAGGCGATGGAGTATGCCCAAATGCTTGATGTGCCCTTTGCGTACAGTTCTAATGGCGATGGTTTTGCCGAGCATGATTTTATAACAGGCAAAGAACGCACCTTTGCTTTAAATGAGTTTCTCAGCAGGGCAGAGCTTATTGCCCGCTATAAACAGGGGCTTAACATAAATGCCGAACAGGAAAAAATAATAGAACAGCCTTATTACAGCAGCCAAACAACATATCCGCCGCGCTACTATCAGCGCATTGCCGTTAACCGCACACTTGATGCTATTGCGAAAGGGCAAAACCGCATTTTGCTTGTAATGGCAACCGGCACCGGCAAAACGTATACGGCGTTTCAGATAGTTTACCGCTTGCTGCAAAGCAAATTAAAACGAAAAATTTTATACCTTGCTGACCGCAACATACTTGTAGACCAGTCTATTCAGCAGGATTTTGCGCCGCTGAAAAACGTAATTCATAAAATAAATGTTGCTAAAGATGATAAAACGACCATTACATCACATCAGGTATATTTTTCGCTGTATCAGCAATTAGTGGGCGATAATGATGAAGAACATTTCCGCAAACTTTTTGTGCCGGACTTTTTCGACTTAATTATCGTCGATGAATGCCACCGCGGCTCTGCTAAAGAAGAAAGCCGGTGGCGCAAAATTTTGGAATATTTTAGCTCTGCCACGCAGATTGGCATGACGGCAACGCCGAAGGAAACAAAGTACGTTAGCAACCTTAGCTATTTTGGTGAGCCGGTTTATACATACAGCTTAAAAGAAGGCATTGAAGATGGCTTCCTTGCGCCATTTAAAGTTATTAACATAACTACCAACATTGGCGATGGCTGGCGCCCTTATAAAGGGCAAAAGGATATTTACGGTAACGAAATTGAAGACCGGATTTATAATAACAGCGATTATGATTACAACATTATTATCGAAGACCGCATTATGCAGGTTGCCGCCGAAATTACCAACTACCTTAAAAGTACCGACCGCATGGCAAAAACCATTGTTTTTTGTCCAACGGAGGACGCTGCGGAACGTATGCGCCAGGCATTGGTAAACTTAAACAGCGATATAACAAAAGAACATGCGGATTACGTTGTGCGCATTACCGGCAGCGATGAATACGGCAAAAGCAAGCTGGATTATTTTATTTCCGTCAGTGCCAAATATCCTGTTATAGCCACAACATCCAAACTGCTCAGCACAGGTGCTGATTGCAAAATGACTAAGCTGATAGTGCTTGATGAGATGATTGGCAGCATGACGGAGTTTAAACAAATTATTGGCCGCGGCACACGCCTGCGCTCCAAAGAAGGCAAAACACATTTTGTGGTAATGGATTTCCGCAATGTAACGCGCCTGTTTGCCGACCCTGATTGGGATGGTCCTGTTGAAATTGATGAAAATTTTACGCCTAAAAAACCGGTCGCTTACCCGGAAGGCGGCGGAGCTGAAGGTGGACATATTATTAAAGACCCGCCGCTGCCGTACTTGCCCAAACCCATTATTAACCCGGACGGCTGCAAGGTAGAAATAATCCATAAAACGGTATCGGTTTACGATGCCAACGGCAAACTGCTGCGGCAGGAAAGCATTGTTGATTACACCAAAGAAAACATCATCGGCGAATATGCTTCTCTGGATAATTTTATCCGCAAATGGAGCGCGCAGGATAAAAAAGAAGCTATCAGCGAAATGCTGAATAAAAAAGGCATTGACCTTGAAAAATTAAAGGCAGAGCAGAATATGGCCGATGTTGACAATTTTGATTTTATCTGCCATTTGGCATTTGACAAAAAGCCGCTTACCCGCAAAGAACGTGCCAACAATGTTAAAAAGCGTGATTTTTTAAGCAAATACAGCGGCGCGGCGCGCGATATTTTAAACGCCCTGCTTGATAAATACATGAACACCGGCATTAAAGAAATTGAAGGCACAGAGATTTTAAAACTTGACCCGTTTGTAAAATATGGCAAACCGAACAAAATTGTTGAAATTTTTGGCGGCAAAGCTGCCTATTTGCAGGCGGTGCAGGAGCTTGAAAACGAAATTTACACAGACGAGGTAGGATAATAAATGAGTAATTTAACCGGATTTGTTAAAAGGCTGCGCGATATTATGCGCAACGATGCCGGCATTAACGGCGACGCCCAACGTATTGAGCAAATTACCTGGCTTTTATTTTTAAAAGTATACGATGCTAAAGAGCAGGATTGGGAATTTGACGACGATAACTATAAATCCATCATACCCGAAAACTGCCGTTGGGCAAACTGGGCAGCCGATGATAAATCCGGCAAAGCCATGACAGGCGATGAGTTGTTAAACTTTGTGAACAACACTTTGTTTCCCACGTTGAAAAAGCTGGAAATTAATAAAGATACGCCCATTAAAAAAGCCATTGTGCAAACTACCTTTGCCGACGCCAATAACTACATGAAAGATGGCGTGCTTTTGCGGCAGGTTATTAACGTAATTGATGAGCTTGACCTTAGCGATTATGATGAAATTCATGCCTTTGGCGAAATTTACGAAACTATTTTAAAAGAGCTGCAAAGCGCAGGTTCCTCCGGCGAATTTTACACCCCGCGTGCCGTTACCGATTTTATGGCGCAGATGATTAAACCGCAAATTGGTGAAAAAATGGCGGACTTTGCCTGCGGCACCGGCGGTTTTTTAACAAGCTGGCTTAAAGAACTGAAAAAGCAGGTTAGAACAACCGACGACAACGAAGCATACGGCAATTCCATTTACGGCATTGAGAAAAAGCAGTTCCCCTACATGCTTTGCATAACCAACCTGCTTTTGCATGATGTTGACAACCCGCAGGTTTACCACGATAACAGCCTGCTGCGCGATGTGCTTGATTATACCGAAGACGATGCTTTTGATGTGGTGCTGATGAATCCGCCCTATGGCGGCAATGAAAAAAGCGATGTTAAAAGCCACTTTCCGGCTGATTTGGCAAGCAGTGAAACGGCAGACTTATTTATGTCCGTTATTATGTACCGCCTAAAGCGGGATGGCAGGGCGGCTGTAATTTTGCCGGACGGATTTTTGTTCGGTACGGATAACGCCAAAGTTAACATAAAAAAGAAAGTGCTTGATGAATTTAACCTGCATACCGTAATCCGTATGCCGGGCAGTGTTTTTGCGCCCTATACAAGCATAACCACTAATATTTTGTTTTTTGATAATACCCACCCAACCGAAGAAACATGGTTTTACCGCCTTGATATGCCTGAAGGCTACAAGCATTTTAGCAAAACAAAACCTATGAAGATAGAGCATTTTGCCCCGGTAATAAATTGGTGGTATAACCGCACCGAAATAACGGAAGATGGCTTTGACAAAGCTAAAAAATATACAGCTAAACAGCTTGCCGAAGACTTTGGCTATAACCTTGATTTATGCGGCTACCCGCACGAAGAAGAAGAAATACTCGACCCGATGGACTTAATCCAGCGCTATCAGGAGCAGCGCGCATCGCTGAACGCTGAAATAGACCGCGTGCTGGCAGATATAACCGTGCTTTTGCAGGGGGCAGAAAAATGACGCCGCAGGAACTAAAAAACAGCATTTTGCAGCTTGCCATACAGGGCAGGCTTCTGTCGCAGCGCGCGGAAGAAGGCACTGCCGAAGAACTTTACAAAGAGATACAGGCCGAAAAACAAAAACTCATTAAAGCAGGTAAAATAAAAAAAGAAAAGCCACTGCCGGAAATTACCGATGGTGAAAAGTCGTTTGAAATCCCACAAAGTTGGAAGTGGGTGAGGTTGGGAGATGTTACTGCTTTAAATCCAAAAAATAACTTGGATGACAATTTAAAAACATCATTTATTCCAATGACTTTGATTTCTGAGGGATATACAAATAGCCATTCGTCAGAAATTAGACGCTGGATAGACATAAAAAGAGGATTTACACATTTTGCTAATGGTGATATTGGTGTAGCAAAGATTACACCTTGTTTTCAAAATAAAAAATCTGTTGTATTTACTAATTTAGAAAATGGTTATGGAGCAGGAACTACTGAACTTAGTGTTATACGAGTAATTGAAAATTTGATATTGCGGAAATTTATATTATGGTTTGTTAAGTCAGATTATTTTATTCGTAATGGCGTTAAATCTTTTACAGGTACTGCTGGACAACAAAGAATACATAAAGATTATTTAAAAAATTGCATTTTTCCACTTCCTCCACTTGCCGAACAAAAACGCATTGTTGCTAAAATAGAAGAACTGCTGCCTTACGTTGAACGCTACGAAAAAGCCTATAACGAATTGCAGCAGCTTAATAAACGTTTCCCCGGCGACTTGCAAAAATCTGTTTTGCAGCTTGCCATACAAGGCAGGCTTGTGCCGCAGCGCGCAGAAGAAGGCACTGCCGAAGAACTTTATAAAGAGATACAGGCCGAAAAACAAAAACTCATTAAAGCAGGCAAAATAAAAAAAGAAAAACCCCTGCCTGCAATTACCGACGACGAAAAGCCGTTTGAAATACCACAGAGTTGGAAATGGGTGAGGTTGGGGGAAGTAGCTTCTGTTTTAGGCGGAAAGAGAATACCTGCTGGACGGAAACTAACATCTGAAAATACAGGACATATTTATATTCGTGTGTCAGATATGAAAGATGATAGTGTTTCGGTAGATAATCTAATGTATGTACCAAAAGATATTTACCCAAGTATTAATAGGTATATAATTCGCAAAGAAGATATTTATATTACAGTAGCAGGAACTATTGGAAGAGTTGGACGAATACCTAAAAAACTTGATGGGGCAAATTTAACTGAAAATGCTGATAGAATAGTTTTTTGGATTATTAATCAAGATTGGTTTATAAATTGCTTAAAATCAAATATTATACAATCGCAAATTACTGATGTTACAACTAAAGTAGGACAACCTAAATTAGCAATAAAACGAATTCAAGAATTAATTATTCCATTGCCGCCGCTTACTGAACAAAAACGTATTGTTGCTAAATTAGAAGAAATTTTACCGTTGTGTGATAAGTTGAAATGAGGTGAAATAATGGGTAATAAATTTGGTTCTATTTGGAATAAATGGGATTTTCATGTGCATACACCGTATTCAATACTTAATAATGGATATGGGTTTAATCCTTTTGAAACTACTGAAGAAGAAAATGAAAAATATTTTGATGAATATGTAAAACAGCTTTTTACTAAAGCTATTGAAAATAAAATAGTTGCTATTGGAATTACTGATTATTTTATGATTGATGGATACAAACGCATTGTTACTAAATATTTGCAAAATCCTGACAAAATGAAACAACTTTTTCCTGATGATAATGTTAGAAATCAAATAAAAAAGATTTTTATATTTCCGAATATAGAATTGCGTCTTGAAACTTTTGTTGGAGAAAAAGATCATGCTATAAATTACCATGTTATTTTTTCTAACGCTGTATCTGTACAAGAAATTGAAGATAATTTTTTAGGTAGACTTGAATTTCAAACAGATATAGGTAATAGTTTCTCTCTTACAAAAGATAATCTTAAAAAATATGGTGAATCTACTAAAGCAACTAAAGGAGAAAATGGTAGCGATTTATTGGTTGGACTTAATAATGTAACAGTAGATTATAAAAAAGTTAAGGAATTATTAGAAAATGCAATTTTTAAAGGTAAATATATCGTTGCAATTCCTGTTGATGAAGATTTATCTAATATAAGATGGAGTGGGAGAGATTATACAACAAGAAAAATATTGTATCAACACGCCTCCTGTTATATGGTATCTAATCCTCGAACTATTTTATGGTCACTTGCGGAAGGTGAAGAAGAAGAACGAATAAGAGAATTTGGCTCAATAAAACCGTGCATTTGGGGTTCAGATGCGCATTCGTATGACAAAATGTTCTCTCCTGCTGAAGGTAGATTTTGCTGGATTAAAGCAGAACAATCTTTTGAAGGACTTATGCAGATTATATATGAACCAAAAGAAAGGGTCATAATTCAAAAAGATTATCCTAATGATAAAGACATACATCAAATAATTGAATCTATACAATTTATAGATGAAAAATTTCAAACAGAAGCAATTGTATTTAATGATTATTTAACCTGTATTATTGGTGGCAAATCAACTGGTAAATCTTTATTGCTTCAGCAGCTGGCAAGAGCAATTGATATGAAATATGCAGACAAACAAGAAGAATTAGTTTTTTCTAATCGGAAGCTTTTGCCTGTAAATAAAGCTGTTGTAACATGGAAAGATGGTACTACTGATACAAGAAAAATAGTTTATATACCACAAACTTTTTTAAACAGAACGATAGATAATCCGGAAAAAGAAACAGCTATTAATAATATAATTGCAGATGTTTTAAAACAAGAACCAGCTATTTCTAAAGCATTTTCTGATTTGAAAGAAAATTTAAGAGTAATAAGTAAACGTACAGAATCAAATATTTCTGAATACTGCGAAAAACTACAAACTTTAAGTAAAATTATAGAGACGATAAAAGTGGAAGGGTCTTCTGAAAGTTTTGAAAAAACTTTAAAGGCTTTAGAAAGAGAACGTTCTGTTTTGGCAAAAGAAAAAGATGTAAAAGACGAAGATATTGTACGATATGCTGAGTTGGAAAAACAGATAAACGAGCTAAAAAGTGAACAAACTATATATGAACAAGAATTAGAAAATTATAAGTATATAAATAATCCTGTTGTACTTATTCCTGGATATTTTTTTAGTAATGATAATATAAATATTCAACATTCTTTTGAACAAAAATTTCCGCATACTAACGAACAATTGCAAACAGCAGTTAATGAAATGTCGGAAATGCTCGTACCAACATGGCAAAAAATTACTAATGATTTGGTTGCTCATTTGAATAAATTGTCTACTGGTAAGAAGGAAAAAATAGAACATTTAGAAGCCGAATATATTTCTTTAAAACCCAAAATTGAACAAAATGAAAAAATACAGAAATTATCTTTACAAATTTCAGCGGAACAAGAAAAATTAAAAAAAGCTAAAGGAAATCAGCACAGGAAAGAAGAAACTGAAAGACGGCTTCTTGATTTACAAAATAATATTTTGAAATCCCAAGAAGAATTTTTAAATGCTTATAATGATTATTGTAAAGTAGTTGAAGATACCGGGACCGGAAAGGACACAGATTTAACTTTTAAAGCGCAGCCAGTATGGAAGCAAGAAAATTTTCAAAATACATTAAGTGATATTTTTGATAACAGGAAGTATTCTTCGTTTAATAGTGCATATAAGTATAATCTTGCTGCTCTTAATCCAACGGACTATAATTCAGATTTATTAAATAAAATATGGCAGGCAATGATTGATGATAGTATCAATGGAAGTTTAACAATTAAATCTGGATATACTTTATATAATGCATTGCAGCAGATTTTTAAAGATTGGTATAATATTCACTATATAGTAAAAAGTGGTAATGATGTTATTGATGAAATGTCGCCAGGTAAAAAGGCATTAGTATTATTAGAACTTTTAATTAATTTAGAAGATAGTAAATGCCCAATTTTAATTGACCAACCAGAAGATGACTTGGATAATCGTTCTATTTATGATGATTTAGTTCAATATATCAAAAAGAAAGAACGTCAAATCATTGTTGTTACGCATAATGCTAATGTTGTATTGGGCGCTGACGCAGAAGAAGTAATCGTTGCTAATCAAGATGGTAAAAACGCTAAAAATAATTCAAAACGTTTTGAATATCGTAGTGGTGCGATTGAAAATGATGAAAAACTAACTGATGAGAACGGAAATGTAATTCCTGGTATTTTAAATCAATCTGGCATTCAAACACAAATATGCGATATCTTGGAAGGTGGTAAATTAGCTTTTGAATTGAGAAAGAATAAATATAATTCTTTAGCTGTATTACAGGAATAATGATTTAGAAAGCAATAACCCTATCGCAAATTTAGCGATAGGGTTATTGCTTAAGTATATCAATGATTATTTACAACAATCCACTTACCTTTACGCGTTGAGCCTTCATGTAGAAGTTTATTTTCTTTTTGCATTTTGCGTATATGATATTTAACTGTATTTACGTTTAATTTTAAGTGTTCTGCTATTTGTGTTTGAGAAAGCTCCGGTGTATCGGTAATTAATTCAATAATGGCATTCCATATTTTTTCGTTCGCTAATTGGGGTGGATTGGGTGGTGGATTGGGTGGTGGATTGGGTGGTGGATTGGGTGGTGGATTGGGTGGTGGATTGGGTGGTGGATTGGGTGGTGGATTGGGTGGTGCCGTCCGGATAATTATCATTTAAAGGTACAATAATTTTAAAAATATCACTTTCAATAAATTCCGGTTCTTTGCCGGAATAATATTTGCTGTATTTAAATAAATTTCTCACTCCGGAACCAAGTTGGTCGGCATAGCCTATGTTTCTGAAAAAAGATGCGATAATAGGATTTTTGGGGTTAGGTTCCATATTATCCGGTGTTATTATGCCCGGTTGAGCAGAACGGCTGGCGTTTTCAACATACATTTTATTATTTTCAATTATAAATTTTGCCTGATAAGAACTGGTATATTCACGGTGAATTAATGTGTTGGCAAAAATTTCTCGTGTGATAATGTTGCGTATGCTGATTCTTTGGTCATTTTCCAAATAAAAACTATCTGGTAAATGTTTACGCCCAAATTCCATTAAGCGTTCATAACTATCAATTAAATTTGTTTGTATAATTTCGCGGTCATCGTAGCGGTCTACATTTACCCTGCGTACTAAAGCATCTGTCATATATGCCGGAACAATGTCTTTGATAACATCATCTTTGCCAAGCAGCATAACTGCTGCTAAATTATAACCATGGTCACCGTTCATTCTGTCAATTCCATAAAGCCCTGCACTTTTTAAAAGTTCTTCATCTGTTAAACTGTTCCACGGATGGTTTTGGCTGCCGGGATTATTTGCTGCCATTTTTTCTGAGTTTTGGCAACAAATCTAAACGTAAATCATCAGTTTTTACATAATGATAAATTCTTTTTTCGGTAAAAATATTTTGTTTGCGGATGTACATTTGAGCTATTTGCGATGTGGCTGTTACCTTTACATCAGCATCGTCAATTCGGTCGTATATAACTTTTTTAAAGCTGTGAACTTCAGCGCTTGGCGGAACATGAATATGAATAATGGTTTTACCTTTGTATTTTATAATTTCAGGCATTAAATAAATAGTTGGCGAAAAAAGGTCAGGATTGCCAATACATTTAATAAAATTTTTAATCAGTTGAGGTGCTGCTGTTGCTGAAATTCCGTTAACAGCGCCGTCGTCTAATACACCTAAAAATATATCTCCGCCAAAACGGTTTAAAAATGCACACACGGTTTCATAAACATCGCTTTCAATTTTATTGCCGCAGCGTTTAAATTCAACTGTTATAGTTTCACCTATTTTTAAGAGAGTTTTTAAAGTTTTAGTATCCATAAATTGATAACCTCTTTGTTGTATGGTATTATTAATATTTTATTACAAGATTTAATTATATTATATACTTTGGAATAATTATAAGAAAGATTAATTTTTACTTTTACTGAATATTAGTAGTATAATTTAACCAACAAATTATTTTAATCGAGGTACACTATGTTCACCTTCACTACCGATAACAAAAAAATAACCATCTACCCTGCACTTACCGATAACAAACCCATAATTTACCTTACCACCTACAACGACGATGGCGGGGAGGTTTATGCGCTGCTGCAAAAGCAGGGCTGCCCGGATTTTACGCTGGTTACTATCAGCGGGCTGAACTGGGAGGCAGAACTATCCCCGTGGGCGGCGGGAGATTTGTTTAAATACAGCGAGATGTTTACCGGCGGTGCGGACGGCTACTTAAAAACGCTGACGGAGGTTATTATGCCGCAGGCGGAGGCACAGGTAGCAGGACGCATTTTGTGGCGCGGCTTGGCTGGCTATTCGCTGGCGGGGCTGTTTACGGTGTACGCGCTGTACAAAACGGCTTTGTTCAGCCGCGCGGCGAGCATGAGTGGCTCGTTGTGGTACCCGGGTTTTAAGAATTTTGCGTTAAGTAACAAAATGGCAAGGGTGCCGGATTATATGTATTTTTCGCTGGGCGACAGGGAATGCAAAACGCACAATGCTTACCTTAAAACGGTGCAGGATTGCACGGAAAGCATTTTTGCGCATTGCCGGAGCCTCGGCGCAAACGCTGTGTACGAATTGAACCCCGGCGGGCATTACCGTAATATAATTCAGCGCAGCGCTGCCGGTATCGGCTGGCTGCTGGGCAAATAAAATAACCCGCTGCTTTTTGCGGCGGGTTTAGTTTTTAATCAAACTTATTTACGTTGCGTTCTTTATAGCGGCGCCTGGTTACGGTGGGGCAGGCGGCGTTAATTTCGCGGTAGCGGGGGCAGTTTTGCCCGTGGTCGTTAATAATGCCGCAGGCCTGCAAATGCGAATACACCGTGACGCTGCCCAGGTATTTAAAGCCGCGTTTTTTCAGCTCGCGGCTGATGGCGTCGGACAGGCCGTTGCTGGCAGGAATGTAGCCTTCGGCGTGCTTGTTGTATAAAATGGTTTTGCCATTGGTGTAGCCCCACAAAAATTGGGCAAAGCTGCCGAACTCGCTGCGGATTTTGATGAACTGCTGCGCGTTGTTGATAAGGGCGCGGATTTTACCGGGCGAGCGAATCATACCTTCCGTGTTCATAATGCGCTCCACGTCGCTTTCCGTATAGGCGGCAACCTTTTCGTAGTCAAAATTATCAAAGCAGGCGCGCAAAACGGTACGCTTTTTTAAAATCAGCGTCCAGCTTAAGCCGCACTGCATCGCCTCCAGCGAAAGAAATTCAAACTGTTTCCGGTCGTCCCACAGCGGTACGCCCCATTCGGTGTCGTGGTAGGTTTTGTTAAGTTCGTCGTGCAAAGCCCAGCTGCAATAGCTCATGGTTAGTCTCCGTTATTCCTTTTCGTTCCACAGGGTAAAGCCCAAAATCAGCGTGCCGCCGATAAGCTGCATAACCGTCATCGGCTCGCCCAAAAGCAAAACGGAAATGCACACGGCAACCAGCGGGTCGATGTAGCTTAAAATCGCGGCCTGCTGGCCGGTTAAATCTTTCAGCGCGGAAAAATACAGGCAGTAGGTAATGCCGGTGTGGAACAGCCCGACGGTGAGTAAGCACGCCCAGCCAATGCCGTCCAGATTGCCGAGGTTGATGCCGCTGCTGTACAAAACGTAAGGCAGCAGAGTTACAACGGCGGCCAAAAGCTGCCACAGCGTGCGCTGAATGCCTGCCACGTTTTTAATGAACTTGTTAAGCAAAATAACCGTAGCGTAAAACACCGCCGCGCCCAGCCCGAAGAGGATGCCGGTAATATTGGCCGTGCCTTCCCCGCCGCCGATGCCGATAATAAGCACCAGCCCCAGTGTGGACATAACAAAGCAGATTATCTGCTTGGCGGTGAGCCGTTCGTGAAAGAGCAGGGGCGAGGCAACCGTGACGATAACGGGCGCAAAGTAATAGCTTAGCGTCGCCGCTGAAATAGTTGTGTAGCGGTATGCCTGAAAAAGCAGAATCCAGTTAATGCCCATGGCAACGCCCGAGGCGAGCAGCAGCGGCAGTTCGCCGCCGGCCCCCTTAAAACTGAAGCTGCCCTTTTTAAAAAGCACAAGGTACGCGCCGATAAGCAGCGAGGCCAGCACGGCGCGGTACAGTGCCAGCTCGCCGCTGGTAACGTCGATGTTTCTGGTAAAAACGCCAAGCGTGCCGAAAATAACCATTGCGGCACTGAGCATCAGTTTGGCATTTGCGTTTTTGTTCATAGTCTTTCCCTTTCCAAAACAAATAAAATTTTTGGTAACGGCGTTTTAAACCTGCCGTTTTTTATTTAATATATTGATAATAGTGTAACTCTATTGAATAAAACTGTCAACAAACGTAAGCAATTTAAAAACACTGCGCAAAAAAGCGTGCCGCCAATTTGCAGAAGCCGCAAAATGCAGTATAATAAAAGCCATGAAGTTTTTTGGCGCGCCTGCGCCTGTATGAAGAAAGGCGTTTTGTAATTGCTGGCAAAAATAAAAAATTATCTGCGCGGCGACGCGGTGCTTGCCATATCGCTTATATTGGCGGTTTTAAGCTGCGCCATCGAGCCGCCGGGCTTAAACTATGTGCGCTATATTGATTTTAACACGCTGATAATGCTGTTTTGCCTGATGCTGATTATTGAAGGTCTGCGCGGGCAGAATTTTTTGCAGTTCATTGGCAGCCGCATTTTGCTGAAGGTAAAAACGCGCCGCGGCATTGTGTTTACGCTGGTGTTTTTGTGCTTTATCAGCAGCATGTTCATCACTAACGACGTGGCGCTCATCACCTTTGTGCCATTCGGCATTATGATTTTAGAGATGATTGGGCTGACGGACAAAATGTGCGGCACCATTACGCTGATGACCATTGCCGCCAACCTCGGCAGCATGTTTACACCCATCGGCAACCCGCAAAACCTGTATTTGTTTTCGCTTTCCGGCATGAGTGTGCCGGAATTTTTGGAGCTGACCTGGCTTTACACCGGCTGCGCGGCCATGGTGCTGACAATTTTTGTAGTGGTGTTTTACCCGGAGGAGCACTTAAAGCTGGATATGCCCAAAGAGCGGCTGGCCGATACGCGCACTGTGGCGTTTTATTTGGCGCTGTTTACGCTGTGCGTGCTAACCGTGGCGCATTTTGTGCCGCACATGGCGCTTTTGGTTGTGGTAACGCTGGCGCTGATGTATAAAAACAAAACGCTGTTTTTTAAGATAGACTATTCGCTTTTGCTGACGTTTCTGTTCTTTTTTATCTTCGTCGGCAACATTAACCACATCGAAAGCCTGCACAATTTTATTATGCAGATGCTTGCTGGCAACGAAGTTTTGGGCAGTGTGGTAATCAGCCAGTTTATCAGCAACGTGCCGGCGGCGATGCTGCTTTCCGGTTACAGCGATAATTACGCCGCGCTCATCATCGGCACCAATTTAGGCGGGCTGGGCACGCTCATCGCCTCTATGGCGAGCCTTATTTCCTATAAGCAGGTGGCGGCACGCTACCCGCATTTAAAAAAGCAATACCTTGCCATTTTCACCGTCGATAACATCATCTTTTTAGCGGCGCTGTACATGGTGTAATAAAAAAGCACGGCTTTTAACAGGCCGTGCTTTTAGTTTGGACGTTTATTTTTGCTGTTTGCGTATTTCTGTTACCGGCACGCCGCCGATGCCCCAGTTATCGGTGTCAACCTCGTCGATAACAACCACAGTGGTGGCGGTGTTTTTATTCAGCACGCGGTGCAAAAGCTCCGTTGCTCCTTCAATAAGCTGCTTTTTCTGTTCCGGCGTTACGTTGCCCTCGCGCGTAATTTTAATGTTAACGTATGGCATACAATCACCCCTTTTTGTTTTATTATAACACAAGTTTTTAAAATTTTGCTTGCACTGTGCACGGCTTTGTGCTATTATGTACCTGCGTTTGCAGCGGCAGGGCAGCACCGTTTGGGCTGTACCAAAAACACTGTGGCAAAAGCAAAAACTGGTCGATAAACCGCTTGGACTTAATTGCCGGGACGTGACTGAAATTGGGCATTTATGCGTATTTTTAGCGTACTCCGGGCGGAGTGCGCTTTTTTTATGCTTCCGGTAATCCTTGCAGAAGGGAGTTGTTATGAATTTAACTTTTGGCGCAATCGGCGCGGGCAGGGTCGGCGTATCGTTTGTTAAGTCGTTTGGCGCGGCGGGTTTGCGCTGCGCAGGCGTTTACGGCGGCGCTTACGCGGATGTAAAAGCAAAAACTCTTGGCGTGCCGTTTGTTACGCCGGTTGAAATGGCGCAAAGGGCGGATGTAATTTTTATCTGCGTGCCGGACAGGGCTATTGGCGAAGCCGCCGATGTTTTGGCGGCGGAGATTGCACGCAGCGGCTTTGACGTGCGGGGCAAATTTGCGTACCATGTTAGCGGCAGCGCGCAGGTTAGTGTGCTGGCGCCGCTGGCAGCGCTGGGCATAGAAACTGGCAGCCTGCACCCCTTGCAAAGCTTTGCCGCGCCGCGCGATAGTCTGGCAAATATCGGCATGGCGGTGGACGGCACGCCCAAAGCGCAGGAATTGGCGCAAGATTTGGCGCAGCTGGTGGGCGCAGTGCCGTTTAACGTGCCTGCTGAAGAACGGGCGGCGTATCACGCGGCGGCGTGCTTTTGCAGCAACTACGCCGTAACGGTGGTGGCGCTGGCGCAAAAGCTTTTAGCCCGCTGGGCTGCAAGCGAAGAAGAAGCGTTTAAACTGCTGCTGCCGCTTTTTAACGGCACGGCGCACAATTTGCAAAACGCTAAAACGGCGGGGCAGGCGCTTACAGGCCCTATCACGCGCGGCGACGCAGTAACGGTAAAGGCGCATCTTGCCGCACTGCCGCAGGAATTTTTACCAGCCTACTGCGTCCTTGGCAGAGAAACTGTAAAGCTGGCTGCGGCTTGTGGCAGCATAACGCCATCCGCGGCAGCGGAAATGATGGATTTATTAACGGAGGCAACTAAATGAAACAGATTACAACGGCGACGATAAAGCAGATGAAACAGAACGGCGAGCCGATAACGATGGTAACGGCGTATGATTACGCCATGGCCAAAAATGTGTGCGAGGCCGGTATTGAAATGATTTTGGTGGGCGATTCGCTGGGCAATGTGGTGCTGGGCTATAACAGCACCGTGCCGGTAACGATGGAGGAGATGCTGCACCACACCAAAGCCGTTATGCGCGGGGCGCAGGGCGCGCTGGTGGTGGGCGATATGCCGTTTATGAGCTATCAGGCCAGCGTGGTGGACGGCATGTACAACGCCGCCCGCTTTTTGAAGGAAACCGGCTGCGCGGCGGTGAAACTGGAAGGCGGCAGCGAGGTGTGCGAGCTGGTGCATAAGCTGACGCAGGCAGGTATCCCCGTTGTGGGGCATATTGGGCTGACGCCGCAATCGGTCAACCAGCTGGGCGGCTTTAAGGTGCAGGGCAAAAGTGCGGCAGCAGCGCAGAAGCTTTTGGACGACGCCCGCAGTTTGGAGCAGGCAGGTGCGTTCAGCATTGTGCTGGAATGTGTGCCGGAGCTGTTGGCGAAAAAGGTAACGGAAAGTTTGCAAACGGCGGCGACTATCGGCATCGGCGCGGGCAAATACTGCGACGGGCAGGTGCTGGTGTGCAACGACTTGCTGGGCTTTACCGACGGGTTTTGCCCCAAATTTGTTAAACGCTATGCCGATGTGCACGGCGAGATTGTAAATGCCGTTAAGGGCTACATTGCCGACGTTAAGGCGCGCAGCTTCCCAGCGGCAGAGCATACCTTTAAAATTGACGACGATGTTTTAGATAAATTGTACTGATAAAGGAGAACGGAAATGAAACTTTGCAAAACTGTGGCGGAACTCCGCGAAGAAATTGCGCTGGCCAAAGCGGCCGGCAAAACCATCGGTCTGGTGCCGACTATGGGCGCGCTGCACGAAGGGCATGCCTCGCTGATTAAAGCGGCGGCTATGGAAAACGAGCTGGTTGTGGTAAGCGTGTTTGTAAACCCCACCCAGTTTGGCCCTAACGAAGATTTGGACGCTTACCCTCGTACGCTGGATGCCGATTGCAAGCTGGCAGAAAGCATGGGCGCGGACATTGTGTTTGCGCCGAGCCCGGCGGAGATGTACCCCAGCGAGGACATGACCTGGGTGGAAGTTACAGGCGATATTACCAAAGTATTGTGCGGGCGCACCCGCCCCATTCACTTCCGCGGCGTAACAACGGTAGTAAGCAAGCTGTTTAACCTGGCGCAGCCGGACCACGCCTACTTTGGGCAGAAGGACGCGCAGCAGGCAGAAGTTATTAAACGCATGGTTAAGGATTTGTTCTTTAACGTGCAGCTGCGCATTATGCCGATTGTGCGCGAGGTGGACGGACTGGCAAAATCCTCGCGCAACACCTATTTAAGCAAAGCTGAGCGCGCGGCGGCGGTTGTTTTAAGCAGCAGCCTCGAAACCGCCAAAACCTTATTTGACGCAGGCGAGCGCGACAGCAAAAAACTGGTGGAGGGCGTTAAAAAACTCATCGGCGATGAGCCCATGGCTGATATTGATTATGTGGAAATGTACGCCCTGCCGGGGCTGAAACCGGTGCCGGAGGTTTTAACCGAAGGGCAGTACCTTTTGGCGGTAGCCGTAAAATTTGGCAGCACCCGTTTAATTGACAACGTAATTTTGGAGGTAAAATAAATGCTTTACACAATGATGCACGGCAAAATCCACCGCGCTACTGTTACGGAAGCGAACCTTGAATATATGGGCAGCGTTACCATCGACAGCGACTTAATGCAGCTGGCAGGCATTTTGCCGGGCGAGCGCGTGCAGATTGTTGACAACAACAGCGGCTCGCGCCTTGAAACCTACACCATCGCGGGCGCGCCGGGCAGCGGCGTAATTTGCCTTAACGGTGCAGCGGCACGCCTTGTGCAGCCGGGCGACAAGGTTATTATTATGGCTTACGCACAGATGACGGAAAAAGAAGCGCTGAACCTTGTGCCAAAAGTAGTAATGGTTGACGAAAACAACAAACCCATGAAGGTGCGCGGCACGGAGCAGGAAAGGGAAATAGGCTGATAAGTAAATCAAAACGGGGCATGGCAGCTGGCTGTGCCCTGTTTTTTATGCGTAAAATTAATCCGCGTAAGCGGGAATAAATTTGCGCCGTATGAATAAACATTGTATAATAACGGGTAAGAGGTGATATTATGCAGTACGAGCTGATGCGCAGCAGGCGGCGCACACTGGCGATAACGATAGACGGCGGCGGGCGCTGCGTTGTGCGTGCTCCGCTGGAAATGCCGCTGGAAGAAATAAAAAGCTTTGTAGCCGAAAAAAGCGGCTGGATTAAAGCCAAACTGCTGGAAATAAAAACCAAAAACGGACTGGCGCCGGAGGAACCGCAGCTGGCGGACGGCGCAGTGTGGACGCTGGGCGGCAAAGCCCTGCGCGTAAGGCGTGATTATTATGTGAGGCGCGGCTATATCTGCATAAATGGGGACGAGCTTGTGGCAAGCCATACTGTAACGCAGCGGGGGCTGATACGTTTTTTGCGCAGCCTGGCGCTGGAAGAGTTTGAGCGGCGTGCTGCACATTTCAGCAAACTTACCGGCACCGTGCCTGCCGACATTAAAACCTCTGACGCCGGCGCAAGATGGGGCTCGTGCAGCGCTAAAAACGTGCTGAACTTTTCGTGGCGGCTTATTTTTGCGCCGCCCGTGCTGATAGACTACGTTATTGTGCATGAGCTGTGCCATATCGGCTGCATGAACCACAGTCAGGACTTTTGGCGGCGCGTCGCTGCCGTACTGCCCGACTTTGCCCGCCGCCGCCGCGAATTGAAACACCGCGGCTACTTGCTGAAGTGGTTCAGGGAGTAATTTAAATAAAAATAAGAATATGGTATAATTTTAATATAAGGGGAAAGGGGTTGATTATATGAAAAAGGTAATTTTATTAGTGATTGCGTTAATGATGTTAACGGTTTCGGCTTTCGCTGAAAAACAGGAATGGATTGATAAAGATTATGATTTTGGCAAAGCTAAACGTATTTTAGTTAGTTTAACAGTGCCTGATGAATTAAAGAATGGTATTACAGAAAAAGAAACAGAAGAAATTTTTTTAGACGCTTTACAAGATAAAGTAACAAATAAAATTGCTCCGTTAGGTTATAAAGTTAAAAATTTAAATGATGTTAATAAAGACATAGAATTGCTTTATGGAATAAATATAGAAGAATTAGCACAAACTAATCCTGTTGAAGCTGAAAATACTTTTATCAAATATGTAAATGAAAATATAGATTTAGTTTTTGGTACACTTTTACTTGAATATTCAACGGGAAGCAGATATAAAGAAGGCTATTATATATCTGTTCCTAAAACAGAATCGCATTATGTTAGTAATGGAATGTTTGGTGGACAAATTGTTACAACTCAAACAACAGAACAACAATATATAGGACCTCAAAATGTGCCAATGACTTATACGACTGTTAAATTTATAATTAATGATATGGCTACTAAAGCTAATGTATGGACGCGAATTGATAAAAGAGAACGCGAAGGTGATGAATTATTTGGCAACAGTAAGCCTAAAGAAGTTTTTGAACGCATTTTAAAAAGTGCTTTTGATGATTTTACAGAAAGAATAGAAAAGAGTGTAAAAGCTGAAGAATAAAGAAGGGATAACTATGAAAAAATTATTAAGTGTTATTTGTGCAATTCTAATAACAATTTTTGCTATAATGCCTAATGCTTATGCAGAAGCACAAAAAGATTATGGTAATTTAGATATGAGTAGGTGGGTATTTGTAGCACCTTTTAATGATAGAGATATTTTGATTGATAAAACTTCTTTTGATTATAAGTTAGATTATAGAGACAATATATTATGTAATTTATGGGTATGTTATTTTTTTAATAATGAAGATAAGTATACTTTTCATAATATAACTATTGATTATGATAATAAGGCGTTGAGTTTGGACAGTTATATTACTTATAATAAAAAAGGAAAAGTATTGGATAGCTATAATTTACCATATCAAGATTTTGAAAAAGTTATACCTGGTTCAGTAGGAGAATTATATTATTATATAGCTTTTCATCCGGACTATATTGATGAAATAAAAAAACATCTAAAAGAAAATAGTTGAATTTAATAAAAGCAGACATATTAATATGTCTGCTTTTTTGTATGTGCAGTTGATTTATTTTGAAAATTTGGATATACTAAAAGTGTGCTCGTTGGTGCGCCAGCTCGTCCGTGTAAAGATTTCATCAACCAACAAATAATATAATTTATCTTTTCTCAGATGTATTATCGGAAAAGATTACGGACGCAAATTTTAGATAATATATCTGATAAGAAGAAAGGATGATTATATTATGACAAACATTGAGTATTTCAAATTACAGTCGAAGAATCTTTTTAGGGATTGGAAAACTAAAGTTCCAGTAAAAGATGATGATATTATTATTTATGAGTATAATCCTAAATACTTTGACGTGGATGAAATAGTTTGTTCATTCAATATAGACGAAGATAATTTTACTTTGATGCAAGCACAACATGTAATTGCGATTTTAGCAGGATTTGAAAATTGGTTTGAGTTGATACATGCTTCGGAAACTAATTTGGAAATAGGGAAATTATTGCTTGATAATAGGGATAGAATAACACCAGATGATTGGTTGATGTTTATTAGAGGTAGTGAAGAATTAAATAATACTACTTTTGATGATGAAACTAAATTATCGTTGTGCGAAATATGGTTGAATGAAATTGTATAAAATAAAAAACGGAGTAATTTTACTCCGTTTTTTATATAAATTACCAAAAATATAAAATAATAATGTAATTTTAGATATATAGTTAATTTATAATTTGCAAATACAGGAATAAAGTTATGAAAAACGAATTTTATTTATCAACTGCATATTTGGATGATTTAATGGTGCGGATGGCGCACCACAGCACGGCTATTGAAGGCAACACGCTGACGCAGGGCGAAACAAAAAGCGTTTTAATTGACGGCTATGTGCCGCGCGCGATTGACCTGCGCGAACTGAACGAGGTTTTAAACTACAAAGCCTTTACAAAGCAAATGGTTCAGTTTTTGCTGGCTGGCAGAGAGGTAAATGGCGAGTTTATTAAGGAAATTCACGCTATTCTTTGCCGTGAGGCGATTGAAGCTGTGCCGGGCAAGTTTAAAACGCAGCCTAACATGGTTATCGGCGCGGCGTTCACGCCTTCGCCGCCGTACCGTGTGCCGATGGATATTGAACAGTGGCGGCAGGATTTGGAATACCAGTTAAGCAATGCCGCTAACGATAAAGCAAAGGTGGAAGCAATTTGCCGCCAGCATTTCCGCTTTGAGCATATCCATCCGTTCCCGGATGGCAATGGGCGCGTTGGGCGCGCGCTGATGGTTTATACAGCCTTGCAGCAGCAAATGCCGCCGATAGTAATACCCGTGCAGGAAAAGAAAAAGTATATTAACTTTTTAAATACGGAAGATTTAAACGGCTTTGTTGATTTTTGCCTTGCTTTGCAGCAGCAGGAAATTGAGCGCATTAAGATTTTGGCTGATGAGCGCGACAGGGTTTTAATGGTATACGATAAATAAAAAAGAGTTTGGCGTTTTGCCAAACTCTTTTTGTATAACTGCGTGTTACTTCAGCAAATTGTTTTTGCGCCAGCCTTCGCTCTTCCAGCGGTAGATAAAGACCATGGCGCGCAGGCATTCATCGAGGCACATGGCAAGCCACACTCCGACGAGCCCCCAGCCGAGGTGCAAACCAAAGAACCACGCGCCGAGCGTTGCCACACTCCACATGGAAACAAGCCCGGTCGTTACCGGCCATTTAATATCGCCTGCCGCCTGCAGGCTCATAACCATTACCATGTTCACGGCGCGCCCGGCTTCAAGGAACACTTCTATTAAAAAGATGTGCCGCCCCAGCTCCAGCACTTCGGGATTATCGGTAAAAATGCCGTAAATGTTATCGCTGTTAAAAAACAGCAGCAAAGTCAGCGTGGTGCTGATGGTTACAGCAATGCGGATGGTTTTCCACACGCGCTTTTCCACGGCGTCCAAATCGCCAGCGCCGATTAAAAAGCCGACGATAATCTGCGTTGCCATGGCCAGCGCCTGCGAATAGATATAGGAAAACATGGCGATGATATAAGCATAAATTTTAGTAGTAATTACCACCAAGCCCATTACGTTTACAAAACGCATAATAACCATTTGCGAAATCTGGTACGACAGTGATTCGCCGCCGGAGGGCAGGCCTAAATACAAAATTTTATGCAGCGTATTTTTGGGGAAGGGGCGCAGGTATTTCAGCGACAGCTTAACATCAATAAACCTGCGGAAGAAGTACAAAATTAAAAGCAGCCCCAGCACCTTGCTGGTATTGGTGCTGATAGTTACACCCAAAACGCCCATGGAGGGAATCGGCCCGAGGCCGTGGATAAGCACGCAGTTGCCTGCGATGTTAATAAGGTTCATCACCACGGAGCAAATCATGGTGATTTTTAAAAGCGAGTAGCCGCGGAAGAAGGATATAAACGAAATGTATGCCGACTGCACCACGATGAACAAACCAATGTAGCGCAAAAACAGCGATGCCTCGTCCCAGATATCGGCGGGCACATCGAGCAACCCTAAAAAGAAACCGTCGAACACAAACAGCGCTGCGCTGATGACGACGCCGAACACGAGGTTAGAAAGCAGCGCTACTGTGCAGACTTCGGCGACCTTTTCCTTGTTTCCCGCGCCGCGGTGCTGGGCAATTAAAATGGTTGCCGACATGCTGATAACGCTGAGCGCGATGATGACGATGTTGATTATCTGGTTGGCGTTGCCGACGGCGGCGACGGAGTGCTGCGAATAGTGGCTGAGCATAAACTGGTCTACGTTGCCGACCATCATCTGTAAAAGGATTTCGATGAAAATCGGCCAGGTCATTTTAAAAACCGAAAGCTTCTGTGTGCCTTCGGCGGTTTTTAGTGCGGTCATGGGTACAACTCCTTTATGTAAAGCAAAATGCGTTTAAAAAATATCTATTATTATAGCAGTTTGCGTTTCATTTACAAGCATAAAAATGTTAAAAATCGCGCGCGGCGATATATTCGCAAAAGTCTGACAAAATAAAGTTAACCTGTGCGCGCAAAAAGGTTGACATTAAAAACGGCAATACTTATAATTAAACCGTAAAGGTGTGGTGAACTATGTTAAAACTTATCAGGGCTTTATCAGAATACAACGGCCCGACCTATGACGGCGCGGTAATGGCCAAGGCCGCAATCCGCGCAACAAATTTAGACGCTGACGATTATTTAACGCGCCCAATAAAAATGGCTCCGCCCCGCATGGGCGTGATGGAAGCCTACAAGGAAGGCGCGGCTTCGCTGACGGTAACGCTTTTGCGCCCGCTGGTGCGCACGGGCGAGATGCCGGAGGAGGTGCCGCAGGGCGAAAAGCTTTTGAGCTTTACCATTAATAAGGAAGAGATTAACGCTTACCTTGACGCTGTGGACGATACCAATTCCATCCACCGCGGCGATAACCCGGTAGTGCCGGGCCTGTGTATGATTGAGCATTTGTGGCGCGCTTTAAATAAGCCGCTGCCGCTAAGCTGGGACGTGAAGTTTAAAATGCCCGCTTTTGCGGACGAAACGATTGATATTTACAAAAACGGCACGAAGCTTGAGGGCTACTGCGGCGGGCGCGCGCTGTTTACGGTTGCGGTAAAGGAGTGCTGAAAATGGAACATGCAAATAAAACGGACAGCACCCGCGAAATGGTAAAAATGGCGCTACTCATGGCGATGAACTGCGTATCGGCTTATGTAATAATTCCGCTGCCGTTTTCGCTGTCGCCAATTTCGCTGCAAACGGTATTTGTAAATCTGCTGGGCTTTTTGCTGACCCCGCGTCAGGTGGTAATTACCATGTGCGCCTACCTGCTGATGGGTTTGGCAGGGCTGCCGGTATTTACGGGCGGCACCAGCGGCCCGGGCAAGCTGTTTGGCCCGACGGGCGGCTATATTTTCGGTTTTATGGCGGCGGCCTTCATCATCAGCTGGCTGCGCGGCAACAATTACAGTTTTAAGCGCTGCGGCTTTTTGGGCGTGGTTATCGGCATTCCTGTAATTTACCTGTTTGGCGTGGCGCAGCTTAACCTGGTAACAGGCATCGGCTGGGAAAAGGCTGTTGTTACCGGCGCGCTGCCGTTTATTCCGCTGGATATTGTTAAGTGCCTGGCAGCAGCGTACCTTGCAGCGCCGATACAAAGGGCGATTGGCGGCGGCCGCTGATGGACAGGGTTTGCTTAATTGGCGGACTGCGCACCTACATTGGGCTGACGGACGGCGTGTATAAGCACGTGCCGGCGGAGCTTTTGGGCGCAGCGGTGCTGAAGGAAGTTGTTAAAAAATATAACGTGCTGCCGCAGCAGATAATTGCCGGCAACGGCGTGGGTGCGGGCGGCAACATTGCACGCCTTGCTGCGCTTGAAGCGGGGCTTAGCGAAAGCATCCCCGCAGTGAGCGTGGACGTGCAGTGCGGCAGCGCTTTGGAAGCCGTGGCGATGGCGGCGGCGAAGATTGAAGCAGGCGAGGCGGACGTGATTATTGCGGGCGGCTTTGAAAGCACCAGCACGCAGCCGCGGCGCGGCTACAATGCCAACCACCCGGATTACAAGGGCGAAGAAACGTACAGCGTGGCTAAGTTTATGCCGGGCATTCACCGCGAAACGGTGATGCTGGAGGGCGCGGAGCTGACGGCGGAGCGCGAACACATTACCCGTGCGGAAAGCGACCCGTGGGTTTTGCGCAGCCACAAACTGGCGGCGCAGGCAGCGGCGGAGGGCGTACTTAGCGACATTATTGTGCCCTGCTTTGGCGCTGCGCGCGACGAAGGCATACGACCCAAAATGAGCCAGCGCTTGCTGGACAGGCTGCCCTGCGTGCTGGCGGGCGGCAAATTTACCAACGCGGCTAATGCGTGCCTTACTAATGACGGTGCGGCGTTTGTGCTGCTGACGAGCGAAGCGTTTGCCAAAGCGCATAACCTAATGCCGCAGGCCAAAGTGCGGCGCAGCGCAGCCGTGGGCGGCGACCCGTTGGTGAGCCCCAAAAGCGCGGTGCTGGCGGCGCAGGCAGTGCTGCAAAAGGCAGGCCTTGCGCATACGGATATAGACTCTTTTGAACTGAACGAAGCTTTTGCTGTTATCGACGTGCTGTTCAGCCGTGCCTTCCCCGGGCATGAGGACGGCTACAATATTTTCGGCGGGGCACTGGCCTACGGGCACCCTTACGGCGCGTCCGGCGCTATTATTTTGCTGCACCTGTTAAAATCGCTGCAAAAGCGCGGCGGCAAATACGGCGTAGCGGCAGTAGCGGCGGCAGGCGGCGTGGGCACAGCACTTTTGATTGAGAGATGTTAAGATGGATTATTTGCAAATTCTGCAAAACAAGCCGCCCCACAAGGCGGCTTTAATAACAGAAGAACGTACTTATACTTACGGCGAGCTTGCAGATTTGGCGCAGGCGCGCAGGCGCGAGGTTAATGGGCAAAGCGGCGTTTGCTTTATCAAAAAGCAAACTATCGCACAGCAGCTTATAGAATTTATCGCGCTGAGCGGCACAAAATTAGTTCCGGTAATTGCCCCGCAGGAGGCGGATACGGCGCACCTTAAAAATATCTCCGCCCCGGCGGAAGCATGCATGGGCGCGATGACGAGCGGCACAACAGGGCAGGCCAAGGTGCTGTTCCGCACGTTTAACAGCTGGGTCGGCTTTTTTGACGAGCAGAACCGCGTGTTTGGCGTAACGGAAAACAGCTGCATGTTTGCGCAGGGCAGCCTGGCGTTTACAGGCAACCTTAATTTGTACATGGGTGCGCTGCACTCAGGGGCGGCAATCGCTGCGGCAGATAAGTTCCGCCCGCGCCTGTGGCAGGAGATGATTGAAAAGCATAACTGCGATGTGGTGTATTTAATACCCACCAAGCTGCGGCTGCTGGCGCGCACGGCAAAGGGCACGCTGCCAATGGTGAAAAGCATTATTGCCGGTTCGCAGGGCTGGGATAAAAAGGATTTGGCAGGGCTGAAACGCATTATGCCAAACGCTAAAATGACGCTGTATTATGGCGCGAGCGAGCTGAACTACATTACCTGCATTACGGACGCTGAAATGACGGACGACCGCACGCTGATTGGCCGCCCCTTTAACGGTGTGGGCGTAAGTGTAAAGGACGGCGAAATTTACATTGATACGGCGTACCACGTTATCGGTAAGCCGCGCCCCTGCACGCTGGGCGACTGCGGCAGCCTTGACGCCGATGGTATGCTGCACTTTTTAGGGCGGCGCGACGATATGTACAACATCAACGGGCTGAAAATATCGGGCCTGAAGGTTACCGGCGCGCTGCTGGATTGCGACGGCGTGGAGGACGCGGCGGTGCTGCCGGTGTACAGCACAGGCGGCGACAGCTTGACTGCGTTTGTGGTGGGCGCAGGTCTGACGAAAACTACGCTGCTGCAAAAGCTGCACGGCAAACTGACGGAGCACGAGTTGCCCAAACGCATAATTTTTATGGAGGAGCTGCCCAAAAACGAAAGCGGCAAAACGGACAGGAAAAAATTAAAAGCACTGCTTACAGAATAAAAAACTGCTGTTTGAACGTAATGTTCAGACAGCAGTTTTTTGTATGTTTTATTAATTTATTAAACGTAAATTTCCGCTTTGGCGAACAGGGCTGCCTTGCCTTTTAAGCAGCAGCGCCCTTCTGCCAGCTGTGCGTAAATAACGCCGCCGCGGCGCGACGCCTGATATGCAACCAGTTCATTTTTGCCGAGCCTTGCCTGCCAGTAGGGCAGAATGTGGCAGTGCCCGCTGCCGCACACAGGGTCTTCGGCAACATTCAGTTTGGGCGCAAACGAGCGGGAAACGCAGTCGAATTCTTTGCCGGGTGCAGTAACATTTACCAGCAGCCCGTCCAGTTCTAACATTTTGGCAAAATCGGGCTGCATTTGGCGCACGGTTTCTTCGTCGTCAAACACGCATAGCAAATCGCGTGCAAGGTAAGCCTCGCACGGGCGCGCGCCCAGCACTTCCGCCATAGCGTCCGTAACTTCAACCTTTTGCAATTCATAAGCGGGGAAGTCCATTGCAAACAAATCCCCTTCTTTCGTAACCGTCAGCACGCCGCTCATAGTGTTAAACTTTATGCAGGTGCACTCCGGCTCTACAAAAGTGGTAATTACATAAGCCGTGGCCAACGTGGCGTGCCCGCACAGGTCAATCTCCCCGCCGGGGGTAAACCAGCGCAGGCGATAACAGCCGTCCGCTTCCTTAACTGCAAAAGCTGTTTCGGAAAGATTGTTTTCAATGGCAATGCTCTGCAAAAGCCTGTCCTCCGGCCATGAGTCCGGCAGGCACACGGCGGCAGGGTTGCCGCTAAAAACTTTATCGGTAAATGCGTCTATAACGTATTGTTTCATTAATATCCCCTCCAAAAATTTTAAATAAACCTTCCCGTTACGCTTGCGGGGCAGGCTTTAATTTGCGCGGGCGTGCCGCTGGCAACTACGGTGCCGCCTTCTTCGCCGCCGCCCGGGCCCATGTCGATAATATAATCAGCGCTGCGGATAACGTCCAGGTCGTGCTCAATAACGATAACGGTTGCGCCGCTGTCAATCAGCGTTTGGAACACGCCTAAAAGCGTGCGCACGTCCAGCGGGTGCAGGCCAATCGTCGGCTCGTCAAATATAAAAACAGAATCGCTCTGCGTTTTGCCCATCTCGCTGGCCAGCTTCAAACGCTGTGCCTCGCCGCCGGAAAGGCTGGGTGTTTCCTCGCCGAGTGTTAAATAGCCCAACCCCAAATTTTGTAAAACCTGCAAGCGCTGGCGCACAATTTTTAAATCCGCGCAGGCGTTAAGCGCCGTGGTAATGTCCATGTCCATCAGCTGCGGCAGGGTGTAAGCAGCGCCGCCGGGCGTGATGTGTTTAATTTTGCCTGCGTCCGTGCCGTAGCGGCTGCCGCGGCAATCGGGGCAGGGGATTTGCACGTCCGGCAAAAACTGCACGTCCAAATTGATAACGCCGGTGCCGTCGCAGGTGGGGCAGCGCAGTTTGCCCGTATTGTACGAAAAATCACCCGCCTTGTAGCCGCGCTCTTTAGCATCTGCCGTTTTGGCGAAGGTTTTGCGCAGTTCGTCGTGCACATTGGCGTAAGTAGCAACGGTGGAGCGCACGTTAATGCCAATCGGTGTGGCGTCAATAAGTTTTACGTTTTTTATGCCGTCTGCCTGTGCCGCCAAAACATGTTCCGGCAGCTTCGTTCCGCTTATGGCGGCGGTCAGCCCCGGCACAAGGCTTTCTAATATCAGCGTGGTTTTGCCGCTGCCGCTGACGCCGGTTACCACCGTCAGCCTGCCCTTGGGGATAGTTACCTCCAGCGGCTTAACGGTGTGGATGGCGCCTGTTTTAAGGTAAATGCGCCCGTTGGCGAACATTTCTGCTGCGGGCGTCTGCTTTCTTTCCGTGCCTTGCGGCTCATTGCCCAAAAATTTGCCGATTTGCGAGGCGGGGTTTGCCGCCAGCTGAGGCACTGTGCCTTCGGCAATTACGCGTCCGCCGCCTGCGCCTGCCTGCGGGCCCATTTCAATCAGCCAGTCCGCCGTTTTTAAAATTTGCGTGTCGTGGTCAACCAGCACTACGGAGTTGCCATCGGCAATTAAATCGTGCATTACGCCCGTCAGCCCCACAATGTTGGAGGGGTGCAGGCCGATGGAAGGTTCGTCCAGCACATACAAAACGCCGGTGGTGCGGTTGCGCACGGCGCGGGCCAGCTGCATACGCTGGCGTTCGCCGGTGGAGAGCGTGCTGCTGGCGCGGTCGAGCGTTAGATAGCCCAGCCCCAAATCCATCAGTCTTTTGGCTACGCTCTGGAAGGATTCGCAAATACTTTTCGCCATCGGGCGCATCGCTTCCGGCAGTGTTTCCGGTACGCCGTCCACCCATTTAACCAGTTCCGTCAGCGTCATCCGGCAGGCTTCGTCCAGCCCAATTCCGCGCAGGCGCGGGGCGCGGGCAGCCTCGCTTAAACGCGTGCCGTGGCAGGCGGGGCACACATCCTGCTTCAAAAATTTTTCTACGCGCTTCATGCCTTTTTCGTCCTTTACTTTGGCCAGCGCGTTTTCTACGGTGTAAACCGCGTTGTAATAGGTAAAATCCAGCTCGCCTGCCTGGTTGCTGTTTTTTGCCTTATAAAAAATATGCTTCTTTTCGGCAGGGCCGTTAAACACAATTTCCTTTTCTTTGCCCGTCAAGTCGCGGAAGGGTACGTCAGTGCGCACGCCCATAGCGCGGCACACGTCCGTCATCAGCGACCACATCAGCGAGTTCCAGGGCGCCACCGCGCCTTCGTCGATGCTTAAACTTTCGTCCGGCACCAGCGTGCTGCGGTCTACCGTGCGCACAAGGCCTGTACCGTCGCAGGTGCGGCAGGCACCCTGGCTGTTAAACGCCAGCTCCTCCGCACCGGGCGGCCAGAATTTAGCGCCGCACTGCGGGCAGGTTAGCTGCTGCTCGGCAGCGACGTTAAGGCTGGGCGGCACATAATGCCCGTTGGGGCAGCGGTGGCTGGCAAGGCGCGAATACATCAGGCGCAGGCTGTTTAAAAGCTCCGTGCCCGTGCCGAAGGTGCTGCGGATGCCGGGCACGCCGGGGCGCTGGTGCAGGGCAAGCGCCGCCGGTACATACAGCACTTCGTCCACCTGCGCTTTGGCGGCCTGCGTCATGCGGCGGCGGGTGTAGGTGCTAAGCGCCTCCAAATACCGGCGTGAGCCTTCCGCATACAGTACGCCCAAAGCCAGCGACGATTTGCCGCTGCCGCTTACGCCTGCAATGCCCACAATTTTGTTCAGCGGCACGTCTACATTTATATTTTTTAAGTTATGCACGCGCGCACCGCGGATTTTAATTTTATCTACCATAATAACCGTTCTTTCTTTGCTTTAAGTAAAAAGCGGCGCATGGATGTGCCATGAGCCGCCTGTTGAAAATGTGTTATTTGTTAATCTGTCCGTCTACGCCTTTAACAAACCAGTCAATGGAGAGCAAATCCTTATCGGTAAGAGCCTGCCCTGCCGGTACGCGTTCTGCGCCGGTCTGGTCATACAGCGGGCCTGCAAAAACAACAAGTTTGCCGTCGATAATATTCTGTTTGGCAGCGTCAGCCAGTTTTTTGGTTTCGTCCGTTACAGCCGGGCCGTAGGGGGCAATATCTACAACCTTGTCTTTCATGCCGCCATATCCACGTTGTAGCCAATGCCGTAAACGCCGCGTTCTTCGGCAGCCTGCTGCGGGCCGGGGGTGTTCTGGTGCTGGGCAATAACGTCCGCACCGGCGTCAATCAGCGTTAACGCTGCCTGTTTTTCGGTGGAGGGGTTATACCAGGTGTTGGTCCACAGAACTTTTACTTTAGCGTCTGGGTTAACGCTCTGCACGCCAAGGGTAAAGGCGTTAATGGCGCGGATAACTTCCGGAATCGGGAATGCGGCTACAAAGCCGATGGTGTTGGTTTTGGTCTGTTTGCCCGCAACAATGCCGGTTACGTAACGCGCTTCATACATGCGGCCAAAGTAAGTGCCGACGTTGGGCGCGGTTTTAAAGCCGGAGCAGTGCAGGAAGGTAATATCCGGGAATTTTTTGGCTACGTTAATGGTGGGGTCCATATAACCGAAGCTGGTGGTGAAGATGATTTTGTTGCCC
>CASEIL010000006.1:0-10365 GCA_949288065.1 uncultured Phascolarctobacterium sp. | reverse complement strand
GGCAACGTACTGGCGGCCGAGCTCATGCGCCATGGAATAGCCGCCGTCTTTGGCGGAACTTACATAAACAAAAGCGGCCTTGGTTTTGCCTGCGGCAGCATCGTCTTTTTTATCGCCGCCGCAGCCGGTTAAGAGTGCACCGCAGGCCAGCATGGCGATGAGGGAACAAGCAAGGAATTTTTTCATTGTTTAACCTCCGTCCGTTAAATTTATATATTTAATTGTAGCAATTTAGCGCCCAAAGTGCAATAAGCTATCCGCGAAAGCGCAAGAATTTGTGAAAAGAATTGCAAAACACTTGTCAAAACAGCCTTTTAAAGAGATAATTATAATGAGTATTTATTTGAAGTTAGGACGGCGCGTATGTCAGAAAATAACGGCAGTACAGGTAACAAAAAATTTTTAAAGGGCACCTTAATCCTCACGGCTTCCAGCATGGTGGTTAAGGTTATCGGCTCGCTGAACTGGATTATCCTTTCGCGCATTCTGGGCGGCGAAGGCATTGGGTTGTATCAGATGGGCTTTCCCATTTATTTAATGGCAATAACGGTATCGTCGGCGGGCATACCGGTGGCAATTTCCATCATCACCGCCGAAAAGGTGGCGGAAAACGATTTTTACGGCGCCAAAAGGGTGTTTAACGTATCGCTGCGGCTGCTTTTTATCAGCGGCCTGGTGTTCAGCTCGGCGCTGTGGTTCGGCGCAGGCTGGCTGATTGAAAACCACTGGATTCGCGATGCGCGCGCGTATTATTCCATCATCGCGTTAGCGCCGGCGGTATTTTTTGTTACTTTTTTAGCCAGCTTCCGCGGATATTTGCAGGGCTGGCAGATTATGACGCCGACGGCGGCTTCCGAAGTGGTGGAGCAGCTGATGCGCGTGGTAACGATGATTATTTTTGCCTATATGTTTATGCCTTACGGTCTGGAATACGCAGCGGGCGGCGCAAGCATGGGCGCGGGCGTGGGTGCGTTTTGCGCGCTGCTGGTGCTGATGTGGTTTTACGCACGCCTTAAACGCAGCTTAAAGGGCAAAATGCAGCAGTTGCCTGCGGGCAGAGCGCCGGAACCGGCGGGCAAAATTATTACGAGGCTTTTAAAACTGGCATTGCCGGTATCTATGTCCAGCCTGATGCTGCCGGTGGTGGCGAACCTTGACCTTTTGATTGTGCCGTGGCGTTTGGAGGTTGCAGGCTTTAGCGTTGCCGAGGCGACGGAGCTGTTTGGTTACTTAACCGGCATGGCGGTGCCGCTGGTTAACCTTGCCACTATTTTTACGGCGGCGATGACGATAAACCTGGTGCCTGCCATTTCCGAATCGCGCACGCTGAAGGATGCGGAGGGCATTAAAGTTAAAATCAGCACGGCGTTCCGCGTGGCGATGATTATTACCATGCCCTGCTCCGTTGGGCTGTACTTTTTGGCGGGCGATGTGGCGGCTTTAATTTACAATGCGCCGGGCGCGGCCAGCGTTATCCAGACGATGAGCTTTGGTATTTTCCTGTTAGGCCTGCACCAGATTAGCACCGGCATTTTGCAGGGGCTTGGCAAAACTGTGCTGCCTGTGGTGGCGATGATTTTAGCGGCCGCCATTAAGGTTGGCTTAAGCATTGTGCTGGTGGCGCAGCCGCAGCTTGGCATTAACGGCGCTTCTATAGCCACGCTGGCGGATTTTGGCATTGCTGCGCTGCTGAACATGATATTTATTTATAAGCACGCGCATTACAGCTTAAGCATCGGCGGCATTTTAAAGCCTGCTTTGGCAGCGGCGCTGATGGGCGCGGCGGTGTACGGCGTGCTGGCGCTGTGCAGCGGATGGGGCGCGTGGGCCATACTGGCCGCGATGGCGGTTGCCGTGCCGGTGTACGCAGCAGCGTTGGCTGCCTGCGGCGGGCTGCGGCAGGACGATTTGGAGGACATTCCCTTTGTAGGGCGCAGAATGCTGGCGTTGGGCAGGCGCTTTGGTTATTTTAAGTAAGAAGGTTTTACAATGCAAAAGCAGGACAATTTTTACACTTTAACGGCGCCGGGCGGCAAAACCTACAAAATACCCGCGCTGGCGTTTAAGCTGGCGGCGGCGGTGGGCGCGGCGGCAGTGTGCTTTGGCATTTACGCGGCGTTTGCCTTTGTGCGCTACCACGCCTGGCAAGAGGAGTTTGCCGATTACCGCGCGCATAAGGCGGAATATGAAGAAAAAATGCAGAACCTGTTGGACGACAACGAAAAAATGCTGCGCGATATGAGCGAAATGTCGGCGCTGGAAAGCCGTTTGCGCCGCGCGCTGATACGCGACCCGGAAAGCAGTATGAAGTTGGGCGCCGATAAAACGGAAGAAAGCAGCGGCGTTGCCGCAGGCTATACCGGTTTAGGCGGCCCTTCGGACTTTGCCATGCCGGAAATGCTGGGCGTTTTGCAGGCGCAGAACGAAAACATTAAACGGCAGATTGATAACAAAAAAGCATCCATGAAGGAGCTGCTTGTGGCGATGGAAAAACGCAGCAACTCGCTGAACAGCTTCCCCGATTTGTGGCCGACGGACGGCGGGACAATCAGCTCGCCCTACGGCGGGCGCATGGCGCCGATTGGCGGCGGCTACGACTGGCACCCCGGCATCGACATTGCCGTTGATTTTGGCGCGCCGGTGTATGCAGCGGCGGCAGGAACGGTGGAAGAAGCCTGCTGGAACGGCGGCTATGGGCGCTATGTTAAAATTGACCACGGCAACGGTTACGAAACTGCCTACGGGCACATGAGCGGCATTTCCGTAAACGCCGGCGAAACAGTGCATAAGGGCGATTTTATCGGCTTTGCCGGCAGCAGCGGTTACAGCACCGGCCCGCACATCCATTTTGAAGTGCTGGTGGACGGAAAATACGTTGACCCAATGTATATATTAAGCAGCAAATAATCCGCGCAAGCGGTGAAATATTAAAAATTAAACCGGAGGCGATTTTATGAAAAAATTTATTGTAATGCTTACCGCACTTTTTACGCTGGCTTTTGCGGCAAGCTGCTTTGCAACCGAAAACAGCAGCGCGCTGAGCGACGCTGAGGGCGGCGCGCAGAAGGTAATTGCCGCACTGACGGCGCAGGACACGCTGGGCTATAAGGACGCCGAAAAAGCGATGAGCGCCGACCTTGCCAAGCAGATGAACGTAAACACTTTTATTGCCATGCAGCGCCAGGTTAAAGAACGCTTTGGTAATTTGAAGGAAACCAAATTCTTCTCGTTTGAACGCTTTGACAAAATGGACCGCCTGACCTATATTGCAGGCTTCAGCCGCGAACCGGCGGTTAGCATTGTGTTTGAACTGGACAAAAAAGAAAAAATTACCAATTTCAGCTTAAATGCACTGGAAGTGCAGGAAAACACTGAGGGCTAAAAATTAAAGCGGTATGGCCAGGCGCCACGCCGCTTTTTTATTGGCAGGAAATTTAGTTTTAAACGCAGAACACTATGCTATACTGCCGAAAGAAGGAATTATTATGAAGATTTGCAGGGCATTACTCCATGCAAGGCCGGTGCTTGCGGTGCCTGCATGGAGTAACTAACCGCAGCCGGCTTTGCTCCCTTAAAAATAAATTTAAGGAGGGCTATTATGGAGCCGCAAAAAATTTACCCGCGCACGGGCGATAAAGAAATTGTTTATTTAAAGAATGTTGTTCAAAGCACCTTTATTACGGTGGGCGATTACACAATGTATAATGATTTTGTAAATGACCCGCGCGGTTTTGAAAAGAACAATGTTTTGTATCACTATCCTTATGTGAATAACGACAGGCTGATTATCGGCAAATTTTGCTCCATCGCCTGCGGCGCGAAGTTTTTGTTTAACAGCGCCAACCACGCCTTGCAGCCGCTGACGACGTACCCTTTCCCAATTTTTTGGGAGGAATGGGGGCTGGAGATGACGGCGATTACCGGCGCGTGGGATAACAAGGGCGATATTGTTATCGGCAACGACGTGTGGATTGGTTACGAAGCCGTGATTATGGCGGGCGTAACTATCGGCGACGGCGCGATTATCGGCACGCGCGCGGTTGTTACCAAAGACGTGCCGCCGTATGCTATCGTTGGCGGCGTGCCTGCCAAAATAATCCGTATGCGCTTTGACGAAGCAACGATAAACAAATTGCTGCAAATAAAATGGTGGAACTGGCCGCCGGAAAAGATAAAGCAAAACCTGCAAGCCATCTGGCAGGGCAGGGTTGAAGGGCTGAAATAAATTTTACATTAGCGCTTAACGCCGGTGCAAAATTTTACAACGGCTTAATCGCGCCCAAATACTTCTCCATTATAATCAGGGTAACTTATAATATGCCTGATTTGGGAGGAGTTACCATGACGAATTTAAACGACAAATTCTCGCGCAGAAAATTTTTGCAGATGACCGCCGGTGCCGCTATCGGCGCAGCAATGCTGAATGTGCCGGGGCTGAGCTTTGCCGCCGGCGCCAAAGTTAAAGCTGCTGCCTATAACAACCTGCCGGACGCTGTGGAGCTGGCAGCAAAATCCGAGCTGGTGCAGTTATCCTACAACAAAATTAAGGACGCTGCCCAGTCCATCCAGAACCCCACCCTTGCTAAAATGACGCTGGATATTATTAAAAACCCCGTGCCGACTTTTATGCAGAACTATCAGCTGCCGGGCAGCAAACGCGCTGTGTATAACAAGCTGGCAGCCGCAGGGCTTGTTGATACCGCCAAAACCAGTTTGGATAACTTTTTGCCACCGTATAACGGCGGGCTGCCGCAGCCGTTTTATTCTGCACCGGGCAGCGGTTACGCAAGCCACCATGCTTATCCGGGCGGTTTGGCAACGCATACGGCGGCTAACCTGCAAATTTCCGAAGGCATTTACAACACCTACACTGGCCTTTTCAACAGCAGCATCAGCCGCGACATTATCATTTCCGCTCAGGCGCTGCACGATTTGGCCAAGCCGCTGGTGTTCCAGTGGCAAAAGGACCAGTCTTCGCTGACGGAATACCAGATTGCCGGTACCGGTGCACACCACATTTTAAGCCTTGCCGAAGTTATTTACCGCGGCTTCCCGCCGGAAGAAATTGTGGCGCAGGCCTGCGCGCATACCATTCCGGCCGGTAAGGACGAGCAGGTGGTTGCCGGTTACTTAAAAGCGGCTGCCATTATCGCCGGTAAGGACGCTGAGAAGCTGGGCCTTGTAAACAGCAACGATACCATTCCTACCCCACATAAGCAGGAAGGATATATCGTAAGCCTTGGCGACCATGATTTTGTGCTGAGCGGCCCCGCCTGCCAGAAATCTGTAGCTATTTTAAAAGAAATTGCCGCCAAAGACTATGGCATGACGAAAGCCGAACTTGCAGGCGAACACTTCAACTGCTTCCGCAACTATGTCGGCGCACAATACTCTATGATGTACATCGACAGCCTAGCCTCCACCAACAACGGCATGGATAAAATCCGCCAGGCCGTGAAGAGTGTGATTGTGAAGTAAAACTAATGGCTAAAACGTTTTAAAGTAAAATTGATTATAAAAAATCCTCCGATTTTAAATCGGAGGATTTTGTGCATTTATTTTAAATTCTCTTACTTCCTGCTCTCCGCCACATCGGCAAAGGCTTTTTCGGCGGCGGCAATGGTTTTGGCAATGTCGTCCGGCGTATGGGCCAGCGAGATGAAGTTGGTTTCAAACTGGGAGGGCGGCAGGTAAATGCCCTGTTCCAGCATGCTGTGGAAGTAAATACGGAAGGCGTCCAAATCGCTTTCGGCAGCGCTGGCGTAATCCGTAACGGGTTTATCGTTAAAGAATACGGTGAACATGGAGCCTAAGCGGTGGCACTGTACGGGCACGCCTGCTTTGGCTGCGGCGCGTTCCAGCCCGCCAACCAAAATTGCAGCGTGGCTTTCCAGCGTGGCGCACACGTTATGCTCTTCCATATAGGTAAGGTTGGCAATGCCTGCTGCCATAGCCAGCGGATTGCCGCTTAAGGTGCCTGCCTGGTACATCGGGCCAACGGGGGCAACCATTTGCATAATTTCGCGCTTGCCGCCGTAAGCAGCTACCGGCAGACCGCCGCCGATAACCTTACCTAAGCAGGTAATATCGGGGTCGATGCCGTACAACGCCTGCGAGCCGCCCTGCGCGCTGCGGAAGCCGCTCATAACTTCGTCGCAGATGAGGAGTGCGCCGTATTCTTTGGTAATAGCGCGTACTTTAGCCAGGTAGCCGTCCTTCGGCAGCACTAAGCCCATATTGCCGGGGGTAGGCTCCATAATAACGGCGGCAATGGTTTCGCCCTGCGCGCGGAACACTTCTTCAAGGGCAGCCTCGTCGTTAAACGGAATGGTGATGGTGTTGGCAGCAACATTTTTCGGCACGCCCGGGCTGTCAGGCACGCCCAAGGTTGCGGCGCCGCTGCCTGCTTTAACCAGCAAACTGTCGTGGTGGCCGTGGTAGCAGCCGATGAATTTAACAATGTTGTCGCGTCCGGTATAAGCGCGCGCTAAACGCAGTGCGCTCATCGTCGCTTCGGTGCCGCTGTTTACCATGCGCACCATGTCCATGGAAGGTACAAGCCTGCAAACTAATTTGGCAAGCTCGGTTTCAGCCAGAGTCGGCGCGCCGTAGGAAGAACCTTTTTCTGCAGCCTTTTTAATGGCTTCGGTTACCACCGGATGTGCGTGCCCCAAAAGCAGTGGGCCGTAGCTTAAAACGTAATCAATGTATTCGTTGCCGTCGATGTCGGTCAGCTTACTGCCGCAGCCGCCAGCAATAATCGGCGGAACGCCGCCAACGCTGCGGAACGAGCGCACGGGGCTGTTAACGCCGCCGGGAATATATTGTTTGGCTTCTTCAAAAGCCGCTTCGGATTTTGCGTGCTGCATAGCGTCCTCCTTATTCCTCACGCAGCCAGCGTGCTGCGTCAAGGGCGTGGTAGGTAATAATCATCTTCGCGCCGGCGCGTTTAAAGCCGGTCAGCGTTTCCATAACAATGCGTTTTTCGTCAATCCAGCCTTTTTCGGCGGCAGCCTTAACCATGGCGTATTCGCCGCTTACGTTGTAAACGCACAGCGGGCGGTTAAATGTATCCTTAACGCGGCGCACAATGTCCATAAAGGCCAGCGCCGGTTTAACCATTACAATATCAGCGCCTTCTTCAATGTCCAGCGCAACCTCGCGCAGCGCCTCGTCGCTGTTGGCGGGGTCCATCTGGTAGCCCTTGCGGTCGCCTGCGCTTGGTGCGGAATCTGCCGCGGCGCGGAACGGGCCGTAGTAGGAAGATGCGTATTTAGCGGAATATGCCATAATAGCCACATGGCTAAAGCCGTTTTCATCCAGCGCGGCGCGGATGGCCTGCACATAGCCGTCCATCATGTTGGAGGGGGCGATAATATCGGCGCCAGCCTTGGCGTGGGATACGGCAACTTTGGCAAGCAGCGGCAGGGTAGCGTCGTTGTTTACGGTGCAGCCGTTTTCCAGCACGCCGCAGTGGCCGTGTTCTGTGTATTCGCACAGGCATACGTCGGTAACAATTACAAGGTCGGGGTATTTTTCCTTAATCAGCATGCAGGCCTGCTGTACGGGTTCTTCCATGTCCCAGGCGCTGCTGCCGGTGGCGTTTTTGTAAGAAGGGATGCCGAACAAAATAACGGCAGGAATTTTCAGCTCCGTAATTTCGTCCAGCACTTCCGGCAGGCGGTCGAGCGACCAGTGGTAGTTGCCGGGCAGGGATTCGATTTCGTGCTTAACATTTTTGCCGGGCACGACAAACAGCGGGTAAATTAAATCTTCAACGGAAAGTTTGTTTTCGCGTATCATGCTGCGCAGGTTTTCGGTAGCGCGCGTGCGGCGCGGACGGTAAATGGGAAAGCCCATCTTAATCACTCCTTAGTGTAATAGCTTTTTATAGCATCCGTTAAACCGGCAATGGTAAAGGTACCGGCGGTTACAGCGGGTGTAATACCGTTTTTGTTGCAGGTGGCGGCGGTTACGGGGCCGATTGCGGCGCAGGCAATGCCGTCCAGAAGTTCCTTGTTGCCGCCCAGCACTTTAAGGAAGTTGGTAACGGTGCTGGAGCTGGTAAAGGTAACCATGTCCACCTCTTTATTTTGCAGTGCGGTGATGAGTTCTGCGGCGTTGTCGCAAACAGCGGCGGTTTCGTAGGCGGTAATAACGTCTACCTGTGCGCCAAGCTCACGCAGCATTTCGGGCAGCACTTCGCGTGCTTCCTTCGCACGGGGGATGAGTACCTTGTCGCCTTTGGCAAGCTGCGGTGCCAGCGCTTCCGCCAGTTCTTCGGCTTTGTAGGTGCAGGGCACCAAATCGGCAGTAATGCCGAAGCCTGCCAGCGTTTTAGCGGTGCCGCAGCCGATGGCGGCGAGTTTTACGCCTGCAAGGGCGCGTGCGTCCAGCCCGGCTGCGTTAAGGCGCGCAAAGAAGGCGCGCACGCCGTTGGCGCTGGTAAGCACAACCCATTTATAAGTGCTGATGTTTTTAATGGCTTCGTCCAGCGGGGCGTAGGTTTCCGGCGGCACAATTTTAATGGCAGGCGCTTCGATAACTTTGGCGCCTTCTGCCTCCAGCGCTCTGGTAAGGTCGCTGGCCTGTGCGCGTGCGCGGGTTACAACCACAGTTTTGCCAAACAGCGGCTTGTTGTCATACCAGCGCAGCTGCTCACGCAGTTTTACCACGTTGCCGACAATGAAAATAGCAGGCGGCTTTAAGCCAGCGGCGGCAACATCGGCAGCGGCATTGCCCACGGTGGTAACAAGAGTTTGCTGCTCGGGGTGGGTGCCCCAGCGGATAACGGCGGCCGGAGTATCGGCGGCGCGTCCGTTTTCAATCAGTTTTTGCGTAATTTTGGGGATGTTTTCCACGCCCATTAAAAATACTAAAGTATCGACGCCGGTGGCAAGGCCCTGCCAGTTAATGGTGCTTTCGCCCTTGGTGGGGTCTTCGTGCCCGGTAATAACGGCAAAGCTGGTTGCTACATGCCTGTGCGTTACGGGTATGCCGGCGTATTCGGCAACGGCAATGGCGCTGGTTACGCCCGGCACAAATTCAAAGGGCAGGCCTGCTTCTAAAAGCTCAATGGCTTCTTCGCCGCCGCGGCCAAACACAAACGGGTCGCCGCCTTTAAGGCGTGCCACGGTTTTGCCTTCGGCTGCCAGCTTAACCAAAAGTTTGTTAATATCCGGCTGGCGCATGGTGTGGTTAGCGCTGGCCTTGCCTACATAAACCATTTCCGCATCGGGGCGGGCATAGCTTAAAATGCGCGGGTCAGCCAGGCGGTCGTAAACAACGGCGTCGGCAGCCTTTAAGCACTCCATGGCTTTAATGGAAAGCAGGCCGGGGTCGCCGGGGCCTGCGCCGATAAGGTAAACTTTTCCTTGTTTTGTCATATATTCCTCTCCTTACAGGATAGCGGCAAGAATTTCCTTACCGCCGTTCTCAAGCATTTTTTGTCCTAAAGCACGGCCGATAGCCACTGCGTCGGCAGCGTCGCCTTCGGCATGGTCACGCAGCACGGTGCTGCCGTCTAAGGAGGCGATAATTGCTTCCATAGTAATGCGGCCTTCTTTTACCTCGGCGTGTACGCCGATAGGCACCTGGCAGCCGCCTTCGAGCAAGCCTAAAAAGGCGCGTTCGGCATCGGTGGCCTGTTTGGTTGGCGTGTCGTTTAAAAAGTCCAGCATCTGGCGCACCTTAAAATTATCGGCGCGGCATTCGATAGCCAGTGCGCCCTGCCCAACGGCAGGCAGGCAGTAATCCTGCGGGATAATTTCTTTAATGCGGGCCTCATGCCCCAAACGCGTCAGGCCTGCCGCAGCAAGGATGATGGCGTCCATCTGCCCTTCGTCCAGCTTTTTCAGGCGGGTATCTACGTTGCCGCGCAAATCTACAATTTGTAAATCCGGGCGTTTTGCCAAAAGCTGCGCGCGGCGGCGCAAACTGCTGGTGCCCAAAACTGCGCCCTCGGGCATTTCTTCAATGCTGTTATATTTGTTGCTTACAAAAGCGTCGCCTGCGTTGGCGCGCTCTGTTATTACCGTAAGGCATAAACCCTCCGGCAGTACGGTGGGCATATCCTTTAAGCTGTGCACGGCAAGGTCAATGGTTCCGTCCAAAAGTTCCTGTTCTATTTCTTTGGTAAACAGGCCTTTACCGCCTATTTTTGCCAGCGGCACATCCAGAATGCGGTCGCCTTTGGTAACTATCTTTTTAAGCGTTACCTCGCAGCCGGGGTATTCCTCGCGCAGGCGTCCGGCAATATAGTTGCTCTGCCACATGGCTAAAAGGCTCTGCCTAGTCCCAATAATCAAATTTGTTTTCATCGCCGATGTAGTCCTCTCCTTTATCGTTCAGCAAAAACAGCTCGCA